>DASVDE010000001.1:0-114119 GCA_036381235.1 Solirubrobacterales bacterium
GTAGACGCGGTCGCCGACGCGGAGGCGGACGGCAACCTCGCCGAGCAGCGGCGTCTGCACCTCGCCGGCGCCCTCGAAGCGGTCGAGGTGCAGTCCGGGCGGCAGCCACGGCTCCGGCAGGCGGTCGGCGCCGGCCGCGCCGGAGGCGACGTAACCGCCGCCGAGCGCGGTCACGCAGCCCGGCGCGGGGCGGCGAACGATCGGCAGAGCGAAGCCGGCAGCCGGCTGCAGCGAGAAACGGCTGTAGTCGTCGAACAGAGCCGGCGCGTAGAAGCCCGAGCCGGCGGCGAGCTCGGTGACGGCGTCCTCGCGGCTGGTCAGCTCGAGGCTGCCGGTGCCGCCGCCGTTGACGAACCGAAGCGGCGCCACCGCCGTGACCGCGGCGACGATCGCGGCCCGGCGCTCGGCGATCTCGGCCATCGACGCCCGCTGCATCCGGCGGATTCCGAGGTTCCGCAGGGTCCGGCCGGGAGCGGCGTCGCCGACCCCGGCGACCTGACCCTCGTAGGCCATCAGTCCGACCAGCTCGAGCCCCGGCCGCGCCGCGATCTCCTCGGCGAACGCGCGCGCCTGCGCCGCGGTCCGAAGCGGCGAGCGCTTCGGCCCCGCCTGGATCGCCCCGCGCAGCGCCCGGTAGCCGACGTCGATGTCGATCGCGACCGGGACCGGCGCCGGACCGCCGCCGACCGCGCCCTCGATCAGGTCGAGCTGCGCCGCCTCGTCGACCATCAGCACCGGCGCCGCGGCGGGATCGGCGTGGGCGAGCTCGGCGAGGCGCGAGATCGCGTGCCGATCGACGGTCGGATAAGCGACGACGAGGTCGCGGCGGCCGGCCTCGGCGTGCATCAGCGCCTCCGGCAGCGTGAAGCAGAGCAGGCCCCGGAAGCGCTCGTCGCGCCCGTCGATCCGCTTCAGCACCTCGCGGCAGCGGACCGACTTGCTCGCGACCCGGATCGGCTTGCCGGCGGCACGCGCCAGCATCGCGTCGGCGTTGCCGCCGAGCGCGTCGAGGTCGACGAACGCGAACGGTGCCTCGATCCCCTCGAAGATCGCCTCGTAGCGGTCGTGGAGCGGGTCGTCGACGGCCGGGCTCATCGCCGCGCGAGCCTAGCCGATGCCCCCTCGGCCGCCGCCCGCCCGATCGCCACAGACGCGCCCGCCCCGCCGCCTGCCTCTAGAATCGACGCGGTTCGCGGGCCCGGCGCCCGCGATACGACCCCCGGAGAGGTGGCCGAGCGGCTGAAGGCACTCGCCTGCTAAGCGAGTAGGGGGCGCAAGCTCTCTCGAGGGTTCGAATCCCTCCCTCTCCGCTCCCCCGGTTAGGGTCGTACTCGTGCCGGAGCAGACGCACGAGCGCTACGAGGAGATCTTCGCCGAGGTCGAGGCGCCGTTCGCGTTCGTCGATCTCGACGCGATGTGGGGCAATGCGGCCGAGATGCTGGGACGGGCGGCGGACAAGCCGGTGCGGGTCGCCTCCAAGTCTGTGCGCTGCCGAGCGCTGCTGGCGGCGATCCTCGGTCGCGACGAGCGCTTCGCGGGGCTGATGACCTTCACCCTGCCGGAGACGCTGTGGCTGGCCGAGCGCGGCTTCGAGAACCTGCTGCTCGCCTACCCGACCGCCGACGCCGGCGCGCTGGAGGAGCTTGCGCTGCGCTCGGTGGCGAACCCGGAAGGGGCGCCGATCGTGATGGTCGACTGCACCCGGCACCTGGACGCGATCGAGTCGGTGCTGGGCGCCGGGGCGGCGCCGGTGCGGGTCTGCATCGACATCGACGCGGGCTGGTGGGCGCTGGGCGGGCGGCTGAAGGTGGGACCGAAGCGCTCACCCGTGCACACGGTAGAAGACGCCGTGGCGCTGGCGCGGGAGATCGAGCGGCGGCCGCAGATCCGGCTGGTGGCGCTGATGGCCTACGAGGGGCAGATCGCCGGGGTCGGCGACCGGCCGCCGGGGCGGCGCCTGCGCGGCGCCGCGATCCGCTTCATGCAGCGGCGCTCGGTGGCGGAGCTGGCGGAGCGGCGAGCGGCGATCGCCGCCGCGGTCGGCGAGATCGCCGAACTGGAGATCGTCAACGGCGGCGGCACCGGCAGCCTCGAGCTGACCGCCGCCGAAGAGGCGGTGACCGAGGTGACGGCCGGCTCGGGCTTTTACGCCCCCGCCCTCTTCGACCACTACAGCCGCTTCAGCCTCACCCCGGCCGCCGGATTCGCGTTGCCCATCGTTCGAAAGCCGGCGAACGGCGTGGCGACGGCGCTGGGCGGCGGCTACCTGGCCTCGGGCGGCGGCGATCCGGCACGCCTGCCGGTCCCCTGGCTGCCGAAGGGCCTGCGACTCGATCCCGAGGAGGGCGCCGGCGAGGTGCAGACGCCACTGCTCGGCACCGCGGCGCGCGAGCTGGAGATCGGCGACCGCGTCTACATGCGGCACGCAAAGGCCGGCGAGCTTTGCGAGCGCTTCGACTCCCTCCATCTGGTCGAGGGCGGCCGGATCGTCGACGAGGTGCCCACCTATCGGGGCGACGGCCGGGCTTTCCTCTGAGGACAGCGGCCATTCTGAGGTGTAACGCGTTTGACAGGTATTAGCTGTAGAACGCGTTACACCCGGTCCTCCTAGGGGCCGAGGACGCGGGCGGCGTAGACGTTGGTGAAGACGCGCCCCGGGTCGAGCTCGTCGCGCGCGGCCTGAAACTTGTCCCAGCGCGGGAAGCGGGGCGCCAGCGTCTCCGCCGTCTGGAAGTGGCGCTTGCCCCAGTGGGGGCGGCCCCCGTAGTCGTTCATGATCTCCTCGACCGCCTCGAAGTAGGGGCGCCACTGCATCCCGCGGTACTGGTGGACGGCGATATAGGCGGTATCGCGCTCATGCGAAGGGCTGAGCAGGGCGTCGTCGCCCGCGGTCACCCGCATCTCGATCGGAAAGAAGACCGGGTAACGGTTGGCGCGAACCCACTCGATCACACGACGCGCCGCCTTTGGGCCGTTCTCGCGCGGGACGCCGTACTCCATCTCGGTGAAGCGAACGCGGCGCTCGTTGGCGAAGATCCGGTCGCTGCGGTCGGTCGCCTTGCTGCCCGAGGCGAGGGTGGCGGCGAGGCGCGAGAGTGCCGGAATCGCGCGGGGAAGAGCCTTGCCGGTCGCTGAGAGCGCCTCCAATGCCCAGTTCTCCAAAACGATGTCGTTGAGCCAGGCGGCAAGGCGTCCACGCGGGCGGGGAGGGGCGTCGGTGCGGTTGCGCTCGAGCACCAGGGCGCTGTCGGCATAGGGGAAGGTGAACAGCTCGAAGTGCTCGTGGGCGTCAGCTCGCTCGGCAAAGGTGTCGAGCACCTCATCGCGCGGCAGGCGCGTATCGACGCGGTGCAGGGTGAAAGCCGGAACGCAGCGCAGGGTGACGGCGGCGATCGCGCCGAGGGCGCCGAGCCCGACACGGGCCGCGCGCAGCAGGTCGGGGTCGCCGGCAACCGTCAGCTCGCGGGCGCTGCCGTCGGCGAGGACCAGCTCCACCCCCTCGACCTGGGAGGAGATGTTGCGCAAGCGCGCGCCGGTTCCGTGAGTGCCGGTGGAGATCGCACCGGCGATCGTCTGGCGATCGATGTCGCCGAGGTTCTCCATTGCCAGCCCGCGGCGCGCCAGCTCCTCGTTGAGATCGGCGAGCACGGTTCCCGCCCCAACCTTGACCAAGCCCGATGAGGAGTCGGCGTCGAGGACGCCGCTGAGCGCCTCGAGGCGGATCATCGTCCCCTCGGTCATCGGCGCCTCGGTGAAGGAGTGCCCGGATCCGGCGACGCCGACTTTGCGCCCCGCCGCAGCGGCCCGCGTCACCGCCGCGGCCAACTCCTCACGGTCGCGGGGATGGACGACCTCGGCCGGAGCGCAGCGCTGATCCCCTGCCCAGTTGGTCCACCCAGCCATGGACAGAACCCTAATCGGGTGAAAGGGGTGGGCGGCTATGCCGGGGTGGACACGGGTGCAGAGGGGGCCAGGGCGCGGTGTGCGTAGGCGACGGTGACGAGGAGAAGAGCGGCGACCGCGAGGCTGGGGGCAGCGTTGCCCGTGACACTCGCGACTCCGCCGCCGGCGAGGCCGCCGAGCACCTGGCCCGCCGCCCAGGCCATGTTGGAGAGGCCGGCGGCGAAGCCCTGGTGCAGGCCGGTCGACTCGGCCGCCTCGGAGAGCATGGTCAGTGCCGGGGCGAAACAGATCCCCGCCCCGAGCGAGGTGAGAATCAGCGCGCCGATCACCAACCCGAGCGTCGCGACCACGGCGATCGCGACCATCGCGACGGCGCAGATGCCGAGGCCGACCGTGAACGGGGCGCGGCGGCCAACCCGATCGGAGTAGCGGCCGGCCAGCGGGGCAAGGACCGCCTCCAGCGCGGCGCCGGCGATGAAGCCGGCCGCGATCAGCGCGTGGCCACCGCCCAGCTCGTCGATCCGCAGCGGCACCAGAACCTCGACCGCGCCGAACATGGTCGAGGGCACGGCGACGAAGGCGGTGGCGGTGAGGACCGGGCGACTGACGATCGTCTCCGCCACCTCGTTCAGCCCCTGCTCCTCGGGGGCGCGGGCGTCGGGCGTGCCGGCGGCGAGGAAGGCGAGCAGAATCGCGATCCCGAGCACAGCGCCGAAGACAGGCTCGGTTCCGACCTCGGCGGCGATGGCGCCCAGGACGGGGCCGAGCAGGGCGCCGGCGACCGCCGTGCCCAGCGCCGTGCCGATCACCGAGCCGCGGCGCTCATCGGGCGAGGCGACGATCAGCCAGGTGAGCGCGCCGGACCAGATCAGCGCTCCGGCGATGCCCTGGACGAAGCGGGCGCCGTCGAGCAGGGCAATTCCGTGGGCGAAGCCGAAGACGACGCTGGCGCAGCCGAGCAGCAACAGGCCGCCGATCACGGTGCGGCGCGGGCCGATCCTGGAGGCGAGCAGCCCGGCGGGAAGCGAGGCGAGCAGCGTCCCGGCCGCATAGGAGGCGGAGAGGATCCCCGCCTGCGCCTTGCTGAGGCCGAAATCGGAGACGTAGTCGGGGAGCAGCGGCGCGATCGCCGCAAAGAAGGCGACGTCGAAGAAGACCATCGTCGACGCGAGAAAGACCAGCCGCCTCATCGCTCCATCCAACCACGGCTAGCATCGGGTTACCCGGAGGGGTGGCAGAGCGGTTGAATGCGCCGGTCTTGAAAACCGGTAGCCCTCGTAAGGGGGCTCGTGGGTTCGAATCCCACCCCCTCCGCTCCTGCCCCGTGGAGCGGCATCCTCGCCCTACTGGCAGGAATCGCATTTAGTCGGCCGAACGTGAGGAAATGGACCGCGAGCGGTGGATGCGGCGTGGGCAGCAGGTCAGTGACGCGTTCGGCCTGGTGCTGGCGTTGGTGCTGGCGACCTATGTGCTGGCCTCGCTGCTCGACAACGAGGGCTGGTCGGCGGTGCTACTGACCGTTGCCACCAGCGCCACCTCCGTGGTCGCCCTGAGCAGCTCCCATGCCCGGCCCCGGTTCGTCCGCCTCGCGATCCGGCTCTCGGTGCTGACGATCGCGCTTGCGACTATCTCGGCGATTGCCGGCGGGCGCGGCTGGCTCAGCCTCGCCTCAGTGATCCAGGTCTCGTTGCTGGCCGTGGCGATGCTGGCGGTGCTGCGCCGCGTGGTCACCTCCGAAGAGGTCGGCGCACGCGCGATCCTCGGTGCGATCAGCGTCTACGCCGTGCTCGGCATCCTCTTCACCTTCGCCTACGGGGCGATCGACCGGGTCCAGTCCGGCGCCTTCTTCCAGGGGGTTCCGGACCCGGCGGGCTCCGACTTCCTCTTCTTCAGCTACACGACGCTGACCACAACCGGCTACGGCAATCTCGTCCCCGCCGGCCAGCCCGGGCGAATGGTGGCCGGCCTGGAGATGATGATCGGCCAGATCTTCCTCGTCACCCTGGTCGCCGGCCTGGTCAGCCTCTGGCAGCCGGGCGAGGGGTTGCGCCGCCGCCGCGCCGGGCGCGCCGAAGGCTGAAGCTAGCCCGCCAGCACCGAGCCCAGCTCGGCGAGTTGCGACTCGATCAGAGCGCAGACGCTGTCGCAGAGGTCCAGCACCGCGGGATCCGCGATCCGGTAGATGGAGCTGGTCCCCACCTTGCGACGGGAGACGAAGCCCTCCTCGCGCAGGGCGGCAAGGTGCTTGGAGACGTTTTGCTGGGAGGAGCCGAGCGCCTCGGTCAACTCCCCCACGGAGGCTTCCTCGCGGCTGCGCAGCTGATCGAGGATTCGCAGCCGGGTCGGATCCGCCAGGGCGCGGAAGCGGCCGGAAATCAGCTCGGCGGCGTCGGGTTGGAGGGGACTCTGCATCTGTGCCATCTCTGCTATCGTACCGATCCACAACTGTTAAGTTGTTAACTTGTGAATATCTGAGCAAAGGATATCGATGCCGCCGATTGCCGCCGAGCCAAGCCCGGACATCCGCCACTCCGGCTCTCACCCCCCCGCCGGCGGGGAGCAGCGATTGGGGCCGATCGGACACCTGGGTCGCTTCGCGGCGACCCGGCGGCGCTGGATATTCGCCGGCTGGGCGCTGATCGCGATCGGGCTCGGAGTGCTCGCGCCCCGAGTGGAGACCGCGCTCTCGGGCGCCGGCTGGCAGGCGAACGGCTCGGAGTCCGTCACGGTGCGCGAGCAGGTGGACCGCGCCTTCGGCGGCAACGGCTCCTATGCGCTGCAGGTCGCAGTCCATTCGCAGCGCCTGACCGCCTCCGATCCCGCGTTCCGCCGCAGCGTGGCACGGGCAGAGCGGCTGCTGGCCGCCGACCCCGCGGTGCGCGCCGTAGTCCCGCCCCGCCCAGGTGCCTCGATCTCACGCGACGGCCACACCGCGGTGATCGTCGCCGGCGCCGCCAAGGACCCGAACGGGATGGTCGCCGCAGCCGAGGACCTGAAGGGGCCGCTGGCGGCGACGGCCGCAGCCGGAGTCGAGATCAACCTGACCGGCGCATCCGGCATGTGGTCGGACTTCAACAAGGCCAACAAAGACGCGATGCTGCGCTCCGAGCTGCTCTCCTGGCCTGTGACGCTGGCCATCCTGGTCCTGGCCTTCGGCTCGCTGGTCGCCGCCGGGTTACCGCTGATGCTGACGATCCTCGGGCTGGTCGCCTCGGCCGGCGTCCTCTACCTCGGGACGAAGATCGCGCCGATCTCGATCTGGGCGATGAACTTCGCGCTGATGTTCGCGCTGGCCCTGGGAGTCGACTACGCCCTGTTCGTCGTGATGCGCTTCCGCAACGCCCTGTTCGGCCAGGATCTCGACCCTGTCGACGCGGTGGCGACGACGATGGACACCGCCGGCAAGGCGGTTCTCTTCTCCGCCCTGACGGTGGTGATCTCCCTCTCGGCGGTGATGCTGGTGCCGAGCCCGGCGTTCCGCTCGGTCTCCCTCGGAATCATGATCGCGGTGCTGTTCGTCCTCGCGGCGACGCTGACCCTGCTGCCGGCGGTTCTGGCCAAGCTCGGACCACGCGTCGACAAGCTCGCTCTGCCCTGGGCTCACAGCGGCGATCACCGCTCGGCCCGCTTCGCCCGCTGGGGGGAGCTGCTTTGGCGGCGGCCGCTGCTGTTCGGTGGCCTGGCGCTGGGGGCTCTGCTCGTCCTGGCGCTGCCTGTGCTGAGTCTGAAGACGGGGATGCCCTCGATCAAGGTGGTGCCGAAGGAAGATCAGTCTCGGATCGGCTACGACCAGATGACGGCGGCCTTCGGGCCGGGCGCCCCTGGGGCGCTGCAGGTCGTGGCGCCGGCCGGCCAGGCGCGGACGGTCGCCACCGAGCTGCGCGCAGACCCCAGTATCGCCTTCGTCGGCCCATCGCAGCCGGGCGGCGGCGGTGAGGCGCTGATCCAGGCGATCCCTGCGGCGGGGCCTTCGACCGACGCCTTCGACAGCACCGTCAGCCGCCTCCGAGCGGAGCTTCCCACGGCCGCGCTGGTCGGCGGGCCCGCGACCGAGAACCATGACCTCGAGGCGGCGCTCGCCGGCAAGACGCCGCTGGCGATCGGCGTGATCCTGGCGCTCGGCTTCCTCCTGCTGCTGGTCGCCTTCCAGGCACCGCTGGTGGCGGCGATCGGGGTGTTGACCAACCTGCTCGCAACCGGCGCCGCCTTTGGAGTGGCGAAGCTGATCTTCCAGGACGGCCACCTCTCCGGGCTGCTCGGCTTCGAGTCGCAGGGCTACCTCGACGCCTGGGGGCCGATCTTCTTCTTCGCGATGATCTTCGCGATCGCGATGGATTACACCGTCTTCCTGCTCTCCTCCGCTCGCGAGCACTGGGAGGAAACGGGCGATCCGAAGGCGGCAATGGTCGGCGGCATGGCGCACTCCGGGCGAGTGATCCTCGCCGCCGGGGCGGTGATGGTCGCGGTCTTCTTCACCTTCGCGCTGTCGGGACCGCTGCCACCGAAGGAGATGGGAGCGATTCTCGGCATCGCCGTGTTGCTCGACGCCTTCCTCGTTCGACTGCTGTTGCTGCCTGTATTCCTACGGCTGACCGGGCGAGCCGCGTGGTATCTGCCGGCCTGGATCGACCGCATCCTGCCCGACGTGCGCTTCGGCCACGGCGACTCAGTCGAAGTACTGGCCGTGGAAGCCGAAGGGGACGGGATGCGGGATGCGGGCGCGACCCAGCTCCGCAAGCGTCCGCGCGTCGAGGACGAGCAGATAGGAGCCGGGGCCGCGAACATCGAGCACAAGTGACAGCAGCACCCCTTCGTCCTCTTCGCGATCGGCGCGCGGGTAGGGGACGAAGACCGGCTCGCCCGGATAGCAGGCCGGCTCTTGCCAGGTCGTTGTCTCGCCCGTGTCGATATCGACCTTGACCACCTGGTCGGGAAAGTCGGATGGCTCCCCGCCGGTGTCTGTGTCGATGGCGGCGCCGTAGACGTAGCGGTAGGGCCGCCCGTTGCGGGCGCGGTAGTCGATCTGCGGCAGCTCGAACATCTTCGGGCAGAGCTCCTGCTCGACGACGTTGCCGTGCACGAGGTCGATATGGAACCGGGCGAGGCGGCCATGCGCGGCCTCGGGCGGGGGGTTGTTACGCAGCCGGTCGAGATAGAGGGCATCGATCATGCCCGGGTCCTCGTAGACGATCAGGTCGACAACCAGCTCATGCCCCCGCTCGAATGCGTTGACGTGATGAAAGGCGAAGAAGGCATCCGTCTCGAAGGTGCGGGCCGCGCCGCCCTTGCGGTCGATGACGAAGAAGGAGGTGCCGCGCTCGGGCTCCCAACGGAAGTTCTCGATGAAGGGCAGGGCGCTGAGACCGAGTTGGAGCGGGTTGACGACGAAAGGGGAGGCGGTGATCACGAAGTGGCGCTCACTGAGGCCGAAGCTGTGCATATAGGAGGGCTCTCGGACCGGGATCTCGGCGAGCACGCGTTGGGTCGCCCGGTCGCTCTGGGCACAGACGCGGTACTTGGGCCGCGGGCCAAACTGGGTGGCGAGGCGCAGCAGCTCACCGGTCTCGCGGTCCTGATGGGAGTGAGCGGTGACGTGCTGGCCGCGAGGCGAGCCGACCCGCTCGCCGGTCTCCAGGGTCTGCGGATCGAAAGCGATCGCCACGGGAGTCTCGGTGACCGCGATCAGCTCATCGCCGAGCCGGGCGACCCCGAAGCTGCAGTTGTCGCTGAACTGGGGCCTGATCATCGCCACGGCTCGCCTGAGGAGAGAGCGGCGCGGCTCGGTGGCGAATTCGCAGAAGGAGAGATCGCCGCGCCGGGCTGCGCGGTAGGCCTCGGTCCGCAGAAAGCGGTTTGCGTAGGAGACCCTGCCGCTATCGAAGGAGAACCGATGCAGCATGGCGAGGCCGTCGAACCAGTGACGCAAGGGAATGTCGCCCGCCTCGAACATCCCCGGGCCGTTGCGTATCAGCAGACCGTCGAGCCACTCCGGAATCGTCCCCTCGACCGGCAGCGCATCAAGCGCAATCTCGGAGTCAAGGGTGTCGAAGCCAGCTAGATACCCCGGCCGCGTAACGGACTCGGTGTTCACACCCCAGGTCACATGCGCCTCTCCCCTGTCACTGCCGTAACAACCTGGCCTTGACTCTCCAGATTGCTTGCCCCCCGAACGTACCACGACGGGGGTCCAAAAGTGGAATCTCTCTCTGTGAGGGCTACTCGGAGAGCTCGACGCTCTCGATAACCTGCGGCTCGAGCGGTCGGTCGGAGGCGTCGGTCTCGGTCGACTCGATCGCGTCGACAGCGTCCATGCCGTCGACGACGCGACCGAAGACGGTGTGCTTGCCGTCCAGCCAGGGGGCGGCCTCGGTGGTGACGATGAAGAACTGGGAGCCGTTGGTGTTGGGGCCGGCGTTGGCCATGGCCAGGGCGCCGCGGACGATCTTGTTGTCGTTGAACTCATCCTCGAAGGTGTAGCCGGGGCCGCCGCGCCCGGTTCCCTCCGGACAGCCCCCCTGAATCATGAAGTCGGCGATCACGCGGTGGAAGACGAGCCCGTCATAGAAGCCGTCGGCGGCAAGCTTGCGGAAGTTCTCGACCGTCTTCGGCGCGTCGTTGTCGTGCAGCTCGATAGAGATCGGCCCGGCATTGGTGTTCAGCGTGACTTGGGACATGGTCGGCACCATACCGATCGGCTCCGGGTGTAACGCGTTCTACAGGCATTGCCCGTAGAACGCGTTACACCCGGGCTGGGTCAGCCGGTTACGCGGACGCTGACCGGGGGCGAGGCGCCGGGTGCATAGGGCCAGCGCTCTTCGGCGAGGGCAATGGCGCGCAGGCGGATCTTCGCCACACCGGTTACGTAGCGGAACCGATAGTGAGCGCGGAAGCGACCGCTGTGGTCGGTGCGGGTGACGAGGACAGGGCGCCAGCGGCGGGTCGCCGCCTCGCGATACTGGATCGCGACCAGCTTGCCGCGACGCGGAATCGGAGCGCCACGGGTGCGGACGCGTCCGCGCAGGCGCAGCGCCTGGCCGGTCCGCAGGGCGCTCGGCGCCGCGTGGAAGAGGAGGCCACCGCGCACTCGCAACGCCATCGAGGGGCGCGTCGCGCCGTCCAGTCGGGCATCGCCGGCGAAGGTGACGGTAATCCGCCGAGAGGGGCCGGCGCCGAGGTGCAGGCGAAAGCCGCCGCGATGCCCGGTGCCGACTATCTCCACCCGGCGGCACGCGAGGGCGCCGCGTGAGGGGCGAGCGACCACCCGCAGATGGCGCCCGGCGAGACCGGCGCCGTCTGCATCGACGAGGCGACCGCTGAGCATCGCCGCGGTGCCGAAGGGAACGGTCAGATCGGAGCCGGCCCGGCGACCCCAGCGCAGGCGGGCAAAGATGCGGCTCTTTGCCTTGACGCTCTCACTTTTGGACGTTCCGCCGCTGCGCGCCGGCGTGGCCTCCGTCACGGCCGGTTGGGGAGGCGCAACCTTGCGCAGTGCCATCTCGGTTCCGTCGGCGCGGCGGTTGGTGGTTGCCGTGTTTCCCGCCCCGTCGAGGGCCTCGGCGCGGAACAGGTAGGTGCCGGGGCCGAGGCTCTCCGGCAGGGGCGCGACGAGACTCGCCTGCTCAGCGCCCCCGCCGGGCTGAAATCTGGTTGGCAGCTCGATCCACTCCTGGCCCTCCAAGCGCCGGTAGGAGATCGTCCCACCGGCGGGGTGGGAGTGAATGTCGGTGACGTCGGCGCGCACCGCCTCGGGCAGCTCGACGACGCTGTCGAGTCCCTGGTCGACCGCGAAGGCGACGCCGGGGGCGACGTTGTCGAAGCGCAGCGGCACCTCGACAGCGGAGCCCGGGGCATCGTTGCCGGCCTCGTCGCGCAGCCAGATGTGGAACGTGTAGAGGCCGGGGCCGGAGACGGCACGGTCAGGGATCGCGGTCAGGTCGTGGCCGCCGGCCCACTTCACCCCGGTGTCGAGGCCAGCCGGTCCCGTGATCCGCCAGAAGGCGCCGCCTATCGCGCTGGCCGCGCCCTGATCCGGGTTGGCCCAAGAGAAGTCGAAGTCGTTGATGCGCCTCCACCCATCTCCCCCGGCCAAGGTCAGGTTGCGCGGGTGAGCGGGCGGGTTGTTGTCTATGTAGACGATACGGTCGGGAGTGCAACCGACGTTGGCGGCGAAATCGATGGCGCAGTTGTGGATGCTGTGGGGACCGTCGCTGAAGCTGGTGGTGGCGATCGCGGCGTCGCCAACAACGCCGAGGCTGCAGGGCTGCATCCGGGTCGCCCGCCACTCGCCGCCGATGTATGCCTTGGCGCAGTCATACTCGGTCAGGTTGACCCGGTTGCCGTCCATGTAGGTCTCGCTGTAGCGGATGCCGCCGCCGGTTTCGCCGCCCCAGAAGTGGATGCCCTGGACGCCGCGGCGCCAGCCGCCGTCGGTAATCGAGCCGCCGAATCCTGCCGCCGGCGCCAGATCGTCCTGGATCGTGATCGTCAGGGCGCGAAGAGCGCTCCACGACTGCGAGCTGAGGCTGCACCACTTGTCCTGCGCTTTGGCGCAGAGCAGGCGGTCCTCCAGCGCCGGTTGAGCGGGATTGAAGCCGGCGACGAACTCGCGCGGGGTGGTGTCGGTGGCAGTCGCCCGGGCGAAGTAGTCGAAGCCCCCATCCCAGGTGACGACCCCGATCCGCTGCTCCATCTCGTCGTGCAGCGCGTGCCACCAGGTGCCGCGCACCTGGGAGATGCCGGTGCCCGCCGGCGCGTCCCAGCGCCAGCGCGCGAAGCGGGTGCCGGAGACAGTCGACTGGCCCTCACGAGTGAAGCTCTTCAGGTGGGCTCCGTCGAAGGGGTCCTGACCGGGCGGGGGCACGCACCAGCTGTCGGGTCGAAACTTGACCCCGCCGGTCGTGTCGGCCCAATTGGCGTCGGCGCCGACGTACCAGCCGCACTGGGCGACCGCGTACTTCCCCGCCTTCGCCTCCCCGGCCGCCAGCAGCAACAGCGCCACCGCCAACCCAATCCCGATCCCGACGATGCGGCCGATGCCGCCACGCGTACCAGACATGTGCCCTCCTGCTTCGATTGCGTCCACGGGGGACCAAGGAGCCGGCGGGCGCGTTCTCTCCCCCTCCCCCGCACCACGGCGACGCCGCTTTGCGAGAATGGCCGGGATGCCACTTCCGACGCAGGAGCAGATAACCGAGAAGCTGCGGGCGGTGATCGACCCGGAGTTGCGCCGCTCGATCGTCGAGCTTGGGATGGTGCGCTCGATCGAGGTTAAGGACGACGGCCGTGTCGACGTCGTCGTCTCCCTGACGACGGCAGGCTGTCCAATCCGCTCCCACTTCGAGCAAGCGGTCGCCAAGCAGGTCTCCGAGTTGGACGGGGTGACCTCAGTCGGCGTCGCCTTCGACGTGCTCTCCGACGAGGAGAAAGGAAGCCTGCAGAAAGCGCTGGGGCGCGGCAAGCTGCCGGAAGGCGCGCTGGCCCAGGTGAAAAACGTGATCTGCGTCGCCTCGGGCAAGGGCGGCGTGGGCAAGTCGACGATGACCGCCAACCTGGCCGCGGCGCTCAGCGCCGAGGGTCACCCGGCCGGCGCCCTGGACTGCGATGTCTACGGCTACTCGATCCCGCGCATGCTGGGCGTCAACCGTAAACCGGACGTCAACGCCGAGCGCAAGATCCTGCCGCTGGAGACACCCGGCGGCGTCAAGGTGATGTCGATCGGCTTCTTCGTCGAGGAGAACGCGGCGGTCGTCTGGCGCGGGCCGATGCTGCACAAAGCGATCCAGCAGTTCCTCGAGGACGTCGCCTGGGGGGAGCTGGAGTACCTGCTGCTCGACCTGCCGCCGGGCACGGGCGACGTCTCGATGACGCTGGCGCAGCTGCTGCCGCAGGCCAAGTTCGTGATCGTCACCACGCCGCAGCCGGCGGCGCAGTCGGTGGCGCGGCGCGGCGCCGAGATGGCGTCCAAATTCGACCTCGAGATGCTGGGTGTGATCGAGAACATGTCCGGCTTCACCACCCCCGATGGAGAGCGCTTCACGATCTTCGGCGAGGGAGGTGGGCAGCTGCTCGCCGACGAGCTTGACGTGCCGCTGCTGGGCAAGGTGCCGCTGTCGGAGCCGCTGCGCGAGCACGCCGACTCGGGCACGCCGCTGGTCACCGAAGACCCCGACTCACCCGCCTCGCAGGCGATCCGCCAAGCTGCCCGCGGCATCGTCGCCGCGACTCCGCAGGAGCTGCCGGTACTTCAAGCGACTCCTGCCGCCGCCGAGCCGCCCCCGGTCAGCGGCACGCCGTTGCCGATGGCTCAGTAACAGCCGGCACGCCCAGCGCGCTTCGCAATCAGCGCCCGCCCTGGCCTAAGGCCAGGGCTTGGGCTCGGGACTCGCTTGCGACCTGGCGGCGGTAGGTCCCGCCGCAGCCGAGGATCATCTTCCAAGCGGGTCCGTAGATGAAGCTTCTGCCGTCCGCTGTTACCTCATAGGACGTGGGACCCCGATCGAGCCGGTTCGCTCGCAGCTGCTTGGCGACGATCGCGTAGTTCGAGAACCATGGGACCTTGTTCTCTCGCACGATCGGCCAGTCGATGTAGCCTGCCATCGCCGCGACCGCTCGCTCGGCGGCGGACTGGTCGCCGGCGTCCCGCGCGACGATCCAGCTTCCGACCCAGCCGCAGGCGACCGCGTTGCCGACCTTGACGGCAAGCGAGGACTCGTCGGAGATCGAGTTTTCGCCTTGCAAGGCGGCTGCGTCGAAGCCCGGAGGCAGGGGGATGCCGCGCAGCATCTGCTCCACGGCCTTGGCTCGCGCCGCTGGACGCACCGTGCTGGGCGGCATCGCACTGAGCCAGGTCTTGACATCGACCGGGCGCAGCGAGCGCAGGACCTCGTCGTAGGCGCTTCTGCCGCCGACCCGGCCCCGAACCTCAATGAAGACCCTGCCCTGCGGTGAGAGCATCGTCGCGTAGTCCTCGCTCGAGTATTCGACCGTGGTCGCGCGCTGGCCGAGCAGAGTTCCGTGTTCCGGAGTGCTGACGTCGGCGCGATCGCGCAGGTAGCCACCGTACTGGGCTGCCGGATACCAATGGATGGCGAAATCGTGGCTGCCATCCCTGAAGTCCAGCTCACCACTGTCGGGTTCGAACTCGTCGGCGCGGACGATCTTCCAGCCCGGCGCGGTGATGAGCAGACGAGGATTGGCTTCCGCCACCCGGATTGCCGCGCCGGCGAACTCCGGGTGGCTCTCCCCGAAACCGCCGAGCCGGCCACCGAAGACGAGCAACGCGGCGAGCGCCACGGCCGCAGTGAGGCCGAGGCCAAAGCCGAGAGCGGCTCGAGACCTTCCCCCGTGAGTCTCTCCCACTTCGGTGGCAAAACAGTCCCCCGCCGGGATTGGCTTTGACGGTGCGCGCCCGAGTGCCACCGCGCGCGCCAGTTCCCGCTCGATGGATACCTCTCCAATCTCCGCTGCCAACTCGGCGGTCGAGGCTGGATTGGCCGCTGCCATTGCGGCTATTGGATCGATCTTCTGGCGCTTGAGAATCAACTTACCCCCTCCGCGATGTCGGAGCTTCTGGCGGTGTGCTCATGCTCTGAATGTCCGGCAGCTTCGAGATGTTTCGCGAACCGTCGTCGTGCGCGATACAGACGAACCCTGAACGCCGCCCCTGTGCAGCCGAGAACGGCAGCCGCCTCGCGCGTGTCGAGGCCGTCCCAGGCAACCAGGCGCAGGACTTCGCGCTCATCCTCGCTCAGGTGCTCGAAGGCGCGTGAGAAGGCGTCGCGACGATGGAGTTGGTCTGCGGGCTCCAGCGAGTGCGGCTGAAGGCCCGCCTCATGTTCAAGTCGGTCGCCGAGCCGGTTGCGGCGCTGCGACGACCGCCGCTGGTTGGCCACGACCCTCAGCGCGATCCCGTAGAGCCACGGCAGGGGCTCCTCGGGGATGACATCCCGGCGGCGCCAGGCAACGGCGAAGGTCTCGGATACGACGTCCTCGGCCGTCGCCCGGTCTGGGAGACGACGGACCGCAAAGGCGAGGATCGCCGCATAGTGGTCCCGGAAACAGCCCTCGAAGCGATGCTCGACGGCCGGCGTGAATATGGTCTGTTCGCCACCGGAGGGCATCAGGGGATAGATGTCCCCCACCATGCCAGTTGTTACGCGGCGTCTGACCGGGGTGTGCCTCGCCGGCCTCGACGCAGACGTCGTAGCCGGTCAGCGGCACGCCGTTGCCGATGGCCTAGGCGCCCATGGCACGGGCGATCACGACCCGCTGAATCTCGTTCGTACCCTCGTAGATCTGGGTGATCTTGGCGTCGCGCAACATGCGCTCGACGGGGTACTCGTTGACGTAGCCGTAACCACCCAACACCTGAATCGCCTCGACCGTAACTCGCATCGCGTTGTCGGAGGCGAACAGCTTTGCCATCGAGGTCCACTTGCCGAGGTCGGCCGGACGCTCCGGCATGTCGGCCATCGAGCAGGCTTTGTAGAGCAGCTCACGCGCCGCCGCCGTGCCGGTTTCCATGTCGGCGAGCTTGAATTGGATCGCCTGCAGGTTGTTGATCGGCTTGCCGAAGGCGATCCGCTCCTTCGAGTATTGATTGGCGAAATCGGTCGCCCCCTGGGCGATGCCGACAGCCTGGGCCGCAGCTCCGAGCCGGGTCCGCTCGAGGGTGCCGAGGGCCACGCTCAGACCTTTGCCCTCGGCGCCAACCATGTTCTCCTGCGGAACGCGTACGTCGGTGAAGGTCGGTGAGCCGGTAGGCGAGCCCTTGATGCCGAGCTTATGCTCGAGCTTGCCGGGGTCAAAGCCCTCGCGCTCCTTCTCGACGACGAAGGCGCTGATCCGCTTGTTCTCGCGGTCGGTGACCGCGAAGACGACGTAGAAGTCGGCTATCGAGGCATTGGTAATCCAGTTCTTCTGGCCGTTGATCACCCATTCGTCGCCATCGCGGATGGCGGTGGTGCGCATCGAAGCGGGGTCGCTACCCGCTTCAGGCTCGGAGAGGGCAAAGGCCGGCGACCACTCGCCGGCGGCGCACCTGGGCAGGAAACGCTCCTTCAGCTCGTTGGAGCCAAAGAGCTGAATCGGCAGCGTGCCCAGCTCCTGGATCATCAGGATCAGAGCCGAGGACGCGCACGCCTTGGCAATCTCCTCGACCGCCATCTGCAAGACCAGCGTGCCGGTGCCCGTTCCCCCGTGGGCCTCCGAGAAGGGCAGCCCGAGGATGTCGTGCTCGGCGAGAAGCTCTCGCACATCCCATGGGTACTCACCGGTGCGGTCGATCTCCGCTGCCCGGGGTGCGATCTTCTCCTGCGCCAACCGGCGCACCATGTCCCGCAGATCGCGGGATTCCTGCGGGATCTCGTAGGTGCCGGTCACCTCAGCCGCTGCCATCGAGCTGACAGCCAAAGCGGCTCAGGCGCTGGCCTTGGACTTGTAGTAGTCGGCGTTGATCTCGGCGTATTTCGCCCACTCGGTCGGGAGCTGGTCCTCGGCGAAGCAGGCGTCGACCGGGCAGGCCTCGACGCAGGCGTCGCAGTCGATGCACTCGTCCGGATCGATGTAGAGCATCTCCGCCGAGTCGTAATCGGGCTCGTCCGGAGTGGGATGGATGCAATCGACCGGGCAGACTTCGACACACGAGTTGTCCTTGGTGCCGATACATGGTTCCGCGATGACATAGGTCATTCGAGGCTTTTCTCCTGAAGTCGTTTTCGAGTGGCCGGCCGAGTCCCGGCCAAGCGCGAGCGGACATTTTAGGGATGCGGGGCCGCGGGGGCGGCGTGGCGTGGCCTTTAGGGTTGAGCCTAATGGGAGACGCGACCGCCTGTCATCGATGCTGCTGCTGACCGGGGCAACCGGGAGCATCGGCTCGCGGCTGCTGCCGCGACTGCTGGAGGGGGGCGAGGACGTGCGCTGCCTGGTGCGGGAGCCGCGACGACTGGGCGAGCGCCGGGTCGACGTGCAGATCGCTCTGGGAGACCTCGGCGAGATGTCGGACCCATACCTGGTGCGCCAGGCGCTGCGCGGCGTCGACACCGTCATCCACCTGGCGGCGACGATCCGCGACCAGCCGCCGCGCCGGATCGAGGAGCTGAACGGACTGGCGACGGTGCGGCTGCTGCGGGCCGCCGAGCGCAGCGGCGTGCGGCGCTTCGTCTTCTTCAGCGCGCTCAATGCCTCAGCCGCGCAACGCACCCGCTTCTTCCGCGCCAAGTGGCTGGCCGAGCGGGCGGTCACCTCCTCGCGACTGGAGACGACGGTCTTCGCTCCCTCGATCGTCTACGACCACAGCGATCCATGGGTGACGCTGCTGCGGCGCTTCTCCTTCCTGCCGGTGATGCCGGTCTCCGGCGAGGGACAGGCGCGCTTCCAGCCGATCTGGGCCGACGATGTGGCCCGCTGCGTGATCGCCGCGCTGGATCGGGAGAGCAAGGCGCGCTACGAGCTGGCCGGCCCCCAGACGCTGACCTATGACGAGATGTCCGATCTGGTCAGCCGCGTGGCCGGGAGGCCGCGGCCGCTGGTCCATCTCCCCCTCCCCCTGGTCCGCTCCGGGCTGATGGCGATCCGCTCCGTTTTCGGCGAGTCCGTGTTCGCTACTTGGGAGGAAGCCGAACTGATGGAGGTGCCGATGACGAGCGAACGCGGGACAGCAGACGCGCAGGAGCTGGGAATCGAGCCGAAGGCGATGGCCGATGTGCTCGCCGATTCGTAGGCGCGCGGCGGGAATCGTCCTCGGCTCACTGGCGGCGCTGGCGCTCTGCGTCGGCCCGGCCACAGCCACAACCCTGGTGCCGCCCAAGGGCAACCTCTTCTTCGGCGTCAGCGACAAGGGGACCGCCGCGGAGTTCAATGAGTTCGCCGGGCTGGTCGGCAAGCACCCGGCGGTGATGCAGACCTTCCACCCCTGGGGCAACTCGCTGAACGCCGCGGTCGAGCGCTGGGGAGAAACGGCGGTGCGGCCGATGCTGCACATCTCCACCGCCGACGACCAGACCCTGGCCGAGATCATCACCCCGCAGCAGATAGCCCAAGGGGAGGGCGACGACTACCTGCTGCAACTGAACCAGGGCTTCGCCAAACGCGGCCTGCGCGCCTACATCCGACCGCTGGGGGAGCCCAACCGCTGCCGCAACGTCTACTCGGGCTTCAACTGCGACGGCACCCCGAAGCGAGGCGAGCATTACCCCTACTGGTACAAGCAGGCCTTCCGCCGGATCGTGGCGATCGTGCGCGGCGGCGGCACGATCGACCAGGTGAACGCGACCCTTGCGGAGATCGGGCTGCCACCCGTGCGGCGAACCAAAGGGCCGCCGCCGGCCAGCCTTCCCCTGGCGCCCGTCGCTGTTGTCTGGAGCCCGCTGCCGGCCGGCTCACCGCGGGTGAAGGGCAACTGGCCGGGCAATTACTGGCCGGGCTCGCGCTGGGTCGATTGGGTGGGAACCGACATCTACTCCCAGTATCCGGTCTGGGTGGACCTCAACCACTTCGTCGCCGGCAAACAGTGGCGGGGCAAGCCGATCGCGCTGACCGAGTGGGCGGCCTCAGGCAGCGACGACACGAGATTCACCCGGCAGCTGTTCGCCTGGACCTTCAAGCGCCCGCGGGTGCGGATGCTCACCTATTACCAGGGCTTCGGAACAACCGGCAATCTCTACGCGCTGGGCCTCTATCCCCAGACCGAGGCTCTGATTCGCCACAAGATCCGCCGCCGCGCGATCCTGCCCTACGCCCCATACTTCGCGCCGCCGGTCGTCGAGCCGGAGCCGGTACCGGCGCCCACTCCGGTCCCAGCGCAATAAAAGAGGCCCGGCGTCTGCCGGGCCTCTCGAAACCACTCGCCTGTTAGGGCGAGGATACGCCTGGGCGGCGTGGGTTACATCATCCCGCCCATGTCAGGCATGCCGCCGGGCATGCCGCCGCCGGCGCCCGGCTCCTCGGGCGGCTCGGCAATGACGACCTCGGTGACGAGGATGTTCTTCGCGATCGAAGCTGCATTCTGCAGCGCCGAGCGCGTGACCATGGTCGGGTCGATGACGCCGGCCTTGATCAGGTCACCGTACTCGCCGTTGGCGGCGTTGAGGCCCTCGCCCGGCTTCAGGTCGCGGACCTTGTTGACGACGACCGAGCCCTCCAGGCCGGAGTTCTCGGCGATCTGGCGGACCGGCTCCTCGAGAGCGCGATGGATGATCCTCGCACCCGTCTGCTCGTCGGGATCCTCGAGCTTGTCGGGATCCAGGCCGTCCTGCGCGTTCAGCAGCGCGACACCGCCGCCCGGCACGACACCCTCTTCCAGCGCCGCCCGGGTCGCCTGCAGGGCGTCCTCGACGCGGTGCTTTTTCTCCTTCATCTCGGTCTCGGTGGCGGCGCCGACCTTGACCACGGCGACACCTCCGGCGAGCTTCGCGAGACGCTCCTGGAGCTTCTCGCGATCGAAGTCGGAGTCGGTGTTCTCGATCTCCTGCTTGATCTGGTTGATACGGCCTTTGATGTCGCCGGCCTCGCCGGCTCCGTCGATGATCGTCGTCGTGTCCTTGGAGACGACGACGCGGCGGGCCTTGCCGAGCTGTGAGAGCTGGGTGTTCTCGAGCTTGAGGCCCATCTCCTCGGTGATCACCTCACCGCCGGTGAGGATGCTGATGTCCTCCAGCATCCGCTTGCGGCGGTCGCCGAAGCCCGGCGCCTTGACCGCAACGCCGGTGAAGGTGCCCCGCAGCTTGTTGACGACGAGCGTCGCGAGGCACTCGCCCTCGACGTCCTCGGCGACGATCAGCAGCGGCTTGCCACCCTGCATCACCTGCTCCAGCACCGGCAGGATATCCCGCACGGAGCCGATTTTCTGGTTGGCGATGAGGATGTAGGGATCCTCCAGCACCGCCTCCATGCGGTCCTGGTCGGTGACCATGTACGGAGAGATGTAGCCCTTGTCGAACTGCATCCCCTCGGTGAACTCCAGCTCCATGCCGAAGGTCTGGCCTTCCTCGACGTTGACCACGCCGTCTTTGCCGACCTTCTCGATCGCGTCGGCGATCACGTTGCCGATCTCATCATCGGCGGCGGAGATGGCGGCGACGCGGGCGATCTGCTCCTTGCCCGCGACCTCCTTGGACTGCTTCTCGCGGAGGTTGTCGACGACCTCGTCGACGGCCTTCTCGATGCCGCGGCGCAGGGCCAGCGGGTTGGCGCCGGCGGCCACGTTCTTCAGCCCCTGGCGGACGATGATCTGCGCCAGCAGGGTCGCCGTGGTGGTGCCGTCGCCGGCGACGTCGTTGGTCGCCGTGGCGACCTCGCGGACGAGCTGGGCGCCCTGGTTCTCGAAGACGTCCTCGACCTCGACCTCGCGGGCGATGGTGACTCCGTCGTTGGTGATCGTCGGCGCGCCGAACTTCTTGTCGAGCACGACGTAGCGGCCTTTGGGGCCAAGGGTGACCTTGACGGCGTCGGCAACAGCGTCGACACCCGCCTGCAGGGCCCCCCGGGCCTCCTCTTTGAACTTCAGCTCCTTGTGAGCCATCTGGATTCAGTCCTCCTTGGTTCTTCTCAGTCCTTGTAGGCGGGTCTAGCCGAGCTTGGCGAGGATGTCCGACTCTTTCATCACGAGCAGGTCATCTCCCTCGACGGTGACCTCGGTACCGCCGTATTTGGAATAGAGGACCTCGTCCCCCTCCGCGACGTCGAGCGGGCGGCGGCTGCCGTCCTCCTGGATCGCGCCGTCGCCGACGGCGACGACCTTGCCCTTCTGCGGCTTCTCTTTCGCCGTGTCGGGGAGGACGATGCCGCTCGCGGTCGTCTCCTCCTCCTCAATCGGCTTGACGATCAGCCGGTCCCCGAGGGGCTTCAGCTTCATCCGTGTACCTCCGTTATCGGTCAGAAGTTCTCAAACTGGCGTTGGCACTCTCAGCACGAGAGTGCCAACGGAGCTGAAAGATAGCGATTCAGTGGCTGGCGAGGAGATCGCAGCCGAGCAGCCGGGAGATCCCCTCGCCGCCGCGCGCCATCACCCAGTCGTGATTCCACTCGAAGAACGGGCGGGCGACCGGGGCGAACAGGTTCATCCAGGCCTTGGTGGTGGCGACGTTCCACTCATAGAGGACTGCGGTGACACCGTCGCGCTCGAAGAGGCGCCAGCGGCCGGTTCCGGTCAGCTCGCCGACGGCGTGGCCCTCCATCAGATGGGGGCGCTCGACTCGGCTGGTGGTCACCTCGAACTCGACCCGGTAGGGGAGCAGGCTCTTCCAGACCATGCGCGAAATCGTGCCGACCCCGTTGTCGTCACCGGAGCCGGGGCGCACCTCCTCCGCCTCCTCGACCCCTTGCCACCACTCGGGCCAGCGCTCCTGGTCGTAGATCGCCTCCCAGACCGGCTCTCGGGGAGAGTCGAGCAGCCAGGTGGTGAGGAACGAGTACTCCGTCAATTGTGGCGGGGAGTCTCGCCGTTGCCGAAGTGGGCGCCGGGCGGCTCTACGATTTGGGAGAAGCGGATCACGGTGACGAGATCCTCGTTGGAGATCGAGCGGCCGTAGATCTGCTCGAGGAAGTTGACGGTCTCCTCGAGGCGGCGGAACTCAGGGTTGTCGTGCTCGATGTCCCGCGGTGAGAGCTCGGAGACGCGCTTCACCTCGACGTCGTCGATCACCGCGGCGAAGATCTTCTCCCGCGGGCTGTGGCGGAAGCCGACGGTGACCCAGACGACCTGACCACGCTCGTACTTGCCGCTCTTGTCGCCGAGACGGATGGTCGCCGTCTTGCGACCCCGCTTCAGCTGGTCGACGAAGACAGCCGAATAAAAGTTGAGAACGTAGACGCCACCCTTCATAGCGGAGCGAGCGTATCCGAAGAAGGTTCAGGGATGGCGTTCAAACGCCGATGAATCTCATTGATGCCCGCTTGGACACACAAGAGCTCGCTGCGCGCGATCGGCGTCCTGGCCGGCATGGTGGCGATCCTGCTGCTCGCGGCGCCCGGCTGGGCCTCGGCGGCGAGCTGCGCCGGCAAGCACGCAACGATCGTGGGAACAGCCGGAAACGACGTGATCGTCGGCAAGAGGGCGAGCGACGTGATCTACGGCGGGGGCGGAAACGACAAGGTCTACGGCGGGGCGAACGGCAACGACACGATCTGCGGCGGACCCGGCGACGACAAGCTCTTCGGCGAGGGCGGCTACGACTCTCTATATGGGGGGAGCGGCAACGACACCCTGCACGGTGCCGCCGGGAGCGACCGGCTGGATGGCGGAGCGGACCACGATCGGCTGCTGGGCGATCGTGGCGGCGACGGTCTCTACGGCGGGCCGGGCGACGACCTGCTGTTCGGCGCCAAGGGGCCGGACCGCGCCTTCGGCGGCGAGGACGGCGACAGCCTGTTCGGGGGCCGCGGGCCGGACAGGCTGAAGGGCGACGCCGGCGACGACACGATCTATGCCGGCAGGGCCTCCGACCGCGTGGTCGAAGGCGGCAGCGGCAATGACCGGGTCTATGGCGGCCGCGGCAACGATCTTCTCTCCGGCGAAGCGGGTGACGACACGGTTGACGGCGGGCTGGGAGACGACGCGATCGAGGGCGGCGACGGCAGCGACAGGCTGATCGGCAATCACGGCCGCGACGACATGTCGGGAGGGGCAGGCGACGGCGACATCCTCCGCGGCGACATCGGCTTCGACAAGCTCGACGGCGGGCCGGGGGCGCGCGACATTGCCTCTTTTTCAACCGCCTCCGAGGCGGTGACCGCCGACCTTGCGGGAGGCTCTGCCTACGGCGATGGCCGCGACCGCATCGAGGCCGGCACCGAGGACCTGGTCGGATCGGCTTACGCCGACACGCTGCTCGGCGACGGGGGGCCGAACCGAATCGACGGGGGCGCCGGCTACGACGAGCTGGACGGGCGCGGCGGGGGCGACGAGCTGTTCGGCGGTCCCGACGGCGCCGACTGCAGCAGCGGCGGCGCGATGGAAGGCTGCGGGCTGCCGCTGAGCGCTGGAGCTGGAACCCGGGTCGTGCGCAACAGCAGCATCGACGGAACGGCGACCCTGGCGGTGGAGGGCGGCGGGGAGGCGAACGACATCCGCATCGACTACAGCGACGGCAACCTCGTCGTCACCGACGCCGCGGCGCCGCCGCCGGCCGCCAACGTCGAAGGCTGCACGGCGACCGGCTCGGCCGCGATCTGCCCGGCCGACGTCAATTTCGTCCTCATCGACCCGGACGGTGGCAACGACCGAGTGACCATCGATCCGAGCCTGCCCTCCTTCATTGAGCTGCGGATCGACGGCGGGCCGGGAGCGGACGAGCTGAACGGCGGCAGCGGGGACGATGTGATCGAGGCCGGTGACGACAGCGATCCCGACACCCTCTCCGGGGGGCCCGGCGACGACGCGCTGATCGGCGCCCGCACCGACTTCCACGTCCCGGTGAACAGCGGCCGCAGCGTGCTGATCGGTGGAGCGGGAAGCGACGTCCTGGTCGGCGGCGACCCATGCGACGGCGATCTCCTTGTCGGCGGCGAGGGCACCGACAACGCGAACTTCTTCCGCTTCACGCCGGGCGTGACCGCGCAGATCGGCGGTGCGGTGACCCGCAGCGGCGGCTCCTGCGACGCGGGCCGGGTATCGCAATCAGTCGAGGCGCTGGAGGGCTCCCCGGGCCCCGACCGGCTGATCGGCTCCAACAGCAGCGACTCGCTGATCGGCAAGAACGGCGACGACGTCCTGCTCGGTCGTGCCGGCGACGATCGCTTGGTGGGCGGGCCCGGCAACGACCGCCTCCTCGGCGGTCCGGGTCACGACTCAGAGCACCAGTAACCGAATTGAGCCGCCCGACTCAGAAGATGTAGTTCTGGAGCTTGTCGGGGGCGAGGATGGTTACGCGGCCACGGCCGGCGCGAACGACCCCGGAGCGCTCGAGATCGGCAAGGAAGCGGCTGACGCTCTCGCGTGAGGTGCCGGCGAGTTGGGCGAGGTCCGCCTGGTTCATGTGGATCGTCACCTCTCCCCCTTCCCGGGATCGCGGCGGCTCCTCTGCCACCAGCTGGGAGAGGACGCCGGCGACGCGGCTGGGAACGGTTTGGAAGGACTGGCGGGCGATGCGCTCGTTGGCGGCGCGAAGGCGGCGGACCAGGGCGGCGACCAGCTTCGCGGCGATCTCCGGGTGGCGGGCGAGCAGGCCGCGCACGTCCCCTGCCGGCAGGGCCAGCAGCTCACCGTCGTCGAGCGCCTCCACGCTGGCCGAGCGGACCTCGCCGTCGAGCATCGCCAGCTCGCCGAAGATGTCCCCGGGGCCGAGTGTGGCGAGGGTAATGGCGCGCCCGTCGGAGTGCTCTCGGGTGACGCGGAAGCTGCCCTCGCGAACGATGTAGCAAGCGTCCGATTCGTCCCCCTCGTGAAAGACGCGGGTGCCGACCGGAAAGGAGCGGGGCACGGCGACGCGGGAGAAGTTCTCCAGCTCGTCTTCCTCGAGGTCGGAGAAGAGCGGCACGCTGCGCAGCAGCTCGACCGGGCTCTGCAGGCTCTCCCCCGACTCGCTCATCTTTCGATTATCCCGACAGTGGGATCTACCGACGTTGAGGAGGGGAGAAATCGGCCTCGGCCACAATCGTTGAGCCGCGGCAAGCCTCAGTTGCCTGTTTCGGGATCGGTGAGAGCGGCGACGTCGGCGCGGTCGACCGGGCGTCCGCGGGCCAGCTTCATCCGGATCAGGTCGTCGCGGCCGGCAACTGGAACCCGGATGTCGTCAAGGGCGACGACAAGAGCCCGCTCTCGCAGCTGTTCATATGGAGCGGCACCCGGGGCGTCGTGAAGAACGTCGATGTCGCCGTGAGGGGTGGCGAACTGCCAGATCGTCGCGCGTGGCAACATCGCGGCATCGATTGAGAGGCTCTCGTAGCCGGGGTTGAGCACGCGTGCCTCGAGCGCGCGCAGCGCCTCGGCCAGGCGCTCGAGGTTCTGCGGATCGGGACCGGGGATGACGTCGACGTCATTGGTCATCCGCGTGTTTCCATGCGTCTGGGCCGCCATCCCGCCGACCAGCACAAAGTCGACTCGGTGCCGGGCGAGCTCTTCGAGGATCCGCTGGGCGTCGAGGGGCTCAGCGGGGCGGTCAGCGGACATCGGCCTGCCGCCCCGCCTCGGTCAAGCGTCCCGCCAGCCGATTCCAGGAGATTGCCAGCTGCAGCCGCTCCGACGGCGTTCGATCCAGGCTGGAGCGCAGGTGGAATCGGTCGTGGTGGTGTTCCAGGGGCTCCGCGTCAAGCAGCAGGCACTCGCCCATCGCGGCGAGCAGGCGCTCAACGGTCTCGACACTGGGCGAGACTTCGCCGCGCTCGATGCGGCTGATCGCTGCCTGATCCGTTCCCGCCCGCAAAGCGAGACTTCGCTGGCTGATCCCGTGCCGTTTCCGGGTCCGCTTGACAATTTCCGCAGCGCTCACGGGGTAGATTATGCCTTATAAGGCATAGCTATGCCGAGAAGGTGAGCTTGCGGGGACCACGGCTGAAGCCGGCGCTGAGCAGGGACTCCTCGTGGCCGGAGCCGATCACGGGGTCGCCGTCGACCTTCTCGATGCCGAGCCTTGGCAGGCGACCGGCGGAAACGGCCTCGGCCAAAGCTGCTGCGGCCTCGGCCAGGGCGGCGCCGTCGAGCTCGACGAGACGGAGGATGCCGCGACCGCCCCGCTCCACATAGATGAGGGGCTCGCCGTCGCGCAGCAGCAGGTGAGCGCCGGGGGCGCGAGCCGGGCGGCGACCGTTGGGCGGTTTCGGCCAGGGCAGAGTGGCGCCGTAGGGGTTGGCCGGGTCGGTGGCGGCAAGCACCAGGTAGGAGCCGTCCTCGATCGGCAGGGAGCGGAGCCGCTCGACAGCGCCGGCCAGGGCGAACTGGGCGCCGCCGAGGCCCTCGACGAAGTAGCCGCGGCGGGCGGTGCCCAGCAGCTCGAGGTTGCCCAGCTCCGCATAGAGAGTGGAGAAACCGCCTGGGATCCCCTCGGCGAGGACGGTCTCACGGGTGACGATGCCATGGCGCTCCAGCATCAGCTCGGCCTGGGCGCGCAGGCGCGGGCCGGTGGCCGGGGCGTTCTCGAACAGCGGCGCGGTCAGCGACCAGCGCCCCTGCACGGCGGCGCCGGTCGTGGAGCGGCGGCGGGCGAAGCGGCGCCCGCCCTGGCGACTTCCTCGCGCTATGCGCGAGGAAGTCGCCAGGGACCCATCGTTTCCCGCCACCGCACGAAGCCGGGGAGCGCGCAACGGGGAGAACGCGTCGTTCGTGACCTCTCCGGTCCACGCCAGGTCCCAGAGCGCGGCGTGCAGCTCCTCTGCGGGGAAGTCGAGGTCGGCCATCAGGTCAAGCCAGAAGTCGGGACCGGCGGCGAGGCGCTCGCGGATCGCGTCGTGGGGCGCGCCCTCGGGGCGCTCCAGCTTGGAGTTGGCGGGCGGCGGGCCGGCGAGGCGCACGTCCTCGCGGAAGTAGAGGGCGACGCGGCCGTCGCTGCGACCGAGCGGGCCGGCGCCGATCCAGACCACCTCGCCGCTGGTGCAGAGCTCGTCCAGCCAGGTGGGACTGTAAGCGCCAAGGCGGCGCGGCAGCACGTCGTTCTCCCAGACCTTGGGGGTGAGGGAGACGCCCTGCATGGGGACCAGCGCCTCGCGCAGGCGGTCGGGGCCGGCGCCCGCCGGGCGGTGGGCGTCGACGTTCTGCCAGCTGGGCAGGAAGCGGGCGAGACGCTCGCGAGCGGCGGGCTCGACCTCGCGACGCAGGTGGGCGAGGCTGGCGCGGCGGACGCGGCGCAGGGAGTCGGCGTCGCACCACTCGCGCTCGCTGCCGCCGGGAAGCAACTCGCCGCGGACAAGCGCGCCCTCGCGCTCCAGCTCGCGCAGCGCCGGGGTGGGGTCGACGCCGTAGCGGGCGGCGAGCTGGGCGGTCGGGAAGGGGCCGTGGCTGCGGGCGTAGCGGCGGACGACGGCGCGCAGCGCGTCGGGATGGTCTTCGAGGAAGGCCTCGGGAAGGCCGGGCGGGGGCGGCACGCCGAGCGCGTCGCGGTAGAGGCCGGCGTCCTCGGCGGCGATGTAGCGCTCCTCGCCGCCGATCCGCACCGCCGCCGCCCGGCGCTCGGCGACCAGCTTCTCCAGCATCGAGGCGGCCGAGTAACCCTCGGCGACCCGCTCGGCGCACTCCTCGGCGCTGAGGTCGCCGATGTTGCGGAGGATCTGCTGCAGCGCGTCGCGGTCGCCCGCCCGGCCGGCCTCGGTGCGGTGCTGGAGTTGGGCCTCGACCTCCTCCAGCGCCTCGGGGTCGATCAGCTCGCGTAGCTCCTCCTGGCCGAGCAGCTCGCGCAGCAGGTCGCGGTCCAGCGCCAGGGCGGCCGCGCGCCGCTCCGCGTTCGGCGTGTCCCCCTCGTACATGTAGGTGGCGACGTAGTCGAAGAGCAGCGAGGAGGCGAACGGCGACGCGGTCGGCGTCTCGACCTCGACCAGGCTGAGTCGGCGCGAGTGCAGATCCCGCAGCAGCTGCGCCAGGGAGGGAAGGTCGAGCACGTCGCGCAGGCACTCGCGGTAGGTCTCGAGGATGACCGGGAAGCGGGGAAAGTCGCGGGCGACCTCAAGCAGGCTCTGCGACTTCAGCCGCTGCTGCCACAGCGGCGTGCGCTTGCCCGGGTAGGCGCGGGGGATGAGCAGCGAGCGGGAGGCGTTCTCGCGGAAGCGGGCGCCGAACAGGGCACTGCCCGACAGCTCGCGGACGACCAGGTCCTCCAGCTCGTCGGGCTCGACCATGACCAGATCGGCGGGCGGCGGCTCGTCGGCGTCGGGCAGGTGGATGACGATGCCGTCGTCGGACCAGATCGCGTCCGCCTCCAGCTGGCGCTCCTCGCGGATCTTCTGGCCCAGCGCCAGGCCCCAGGCGGCGTGGACGCGGCCCCCGTAGGGAGAGAGGACGCAGAGGCGCCAGTCGCCGATCTCATCGCGGAAGCGCTCGACGACGATCGTCTCGTCGGAGGGGACGACGCGGGTCGCGGCCTGCTGCTCACGCAGGTAGGCGACGAGGTTCTCGGCGGCGCGGCGGTCGAGGTCGTGGGAAACGGCCAACTCGGCCGGATCGCTGTTGACCGCCTCGCGCGCGAAGGCGCCGATCGCCCGGCCCAGCTCGGCGGGGCGGCCGATCCCGTCCCCCTTCCAGAAGGGGACGGCACCGGGAGCGCCCGGCGCGGGGGTGACGATGACGCGGTCGCGGGTGATCTCCTCGATCCGCCAGGTGGTGGCGCCGAGCAGGAAGGTCTGGCCGGCGCGCGCCTCGTAGACCATCTCCTCGTCCAACTCGCCGACGCGGCGGCCGTCGGGCAGGTGGACGCCGTAGAGGCCGCGGTCGGGAATCGTGCCGGCATTGGTGACGACCAGCTGGAGGGCGCCTTTTCGGCCGTGCATCGTTCCCTTGGTGCGGTCCCAGACGATGCGCGGGCGCAGCTCGGCGAAGCGGTCGGAGGGGTAGCGCCCGTCGAGCATGTCGAGGACGTTCTCCAGTTGCTCGCGGGAGAGCTCGCCGAAGGGTTCGGCGGCGGTGACGAGGCGCTCGACCTCGTCGACCTCCCACTCGTCGAGGGCCGCCATCGAGACCAGGTGCTGGGCGAGCACGTCGAGTGGGTTCTGCGGGATCACCGTCTCCTCGATCTCGCCGTCGCGCATGCGGCGGGCGACGACGGCGCACTCGAGCAGGTCGGCGCGGAACTTGGGGAAGATGCGGCCCTTGGAGACCTCGCCGAGGCCGTGGCCGGCGCGGCCGACCCGCTGCAGGCCGCGGCTGACCGACTTCGGCGACTCGACCTGGATCACCAGATCGACGGCGCCCATGTCGATCCCCAGCTCCAGGGACGACGTCGCCACCAGGCAAGGGAGCTGGCCCGACTTGAGCATCTCCTCGACGACCGTGCGCTCCTCGTGGGACAGGGACCCGTGGTGGGCCCGGGCGATCTCGGGCGGATCCGCCTCGGCGGGTCCTGTCGCCGCAGGGGACCCACCACCCCCTGCGGTAGCTAAAGCTTCCTCGGGGTCGGTACCCCCTTCGACGCCACCCGCCGCGCCAGCGTCTCCGGCAGACGCCTCACCCTCTACCCGCTCGCTGTTCCCCAGCTGCTCCGAGGCCGGCAGCTCCTGCCAAGCCTCCTCGGCCGCGAGCTCGTTCAGTCGTTTAGCTAAGCGTTCTGCTGCCCTACGGGCGTTGACGAAGATGATCGTGGAGGTGTGCTGCTTGACCAGGCGGAGGAGCTCGGGGTAGATCGCGGGCCAGATCGAGCGGACGTGGGCCAGGGGCTCCCCCTCGGCGGGGGTCCCGTCCTCGCTGGGGAAGGCGGGCGCGCCAGGGTCGGCCATGTCCTCGACCGGGACGACGATCTGCAGGTCCAGCGCCTTGGTCCTCCCCGCATCCACGATCCGGCACTCCCGTTTCGGCCCCACGAGGAACTTCGCTATCCGCTCCAACGGGCGTTGCGTTGCAGATAGGCCTATCCGCTGGAGGCCATACCCATCGCTCGCGGCGGGTCCTGTCGCCGCAGGGGACCCACCGCCCCCTGCGGTAGCTAAAGCTTCCTCGGGGTCGGTACCCCCTACGACGCCACCCGCCGCGCCACGGGCATTGTCCCTCACCAGATGGTCGAGTCGCTCCAGAGTCAACGCGAGGTGAGAGCCCCTCTTGGACTGAGCGACGGCGTGGATCTCATCGACGATCACCGCCTCGACGCCGGTGAGAATCTCGCGCGCGCCCGAGGAGAGCATCAGGTAGAGGGACTCGGGCGTCGTGATCAGGATGTCCGGCGGGTCTTTGCGCATTGCCCGGCGCTCGGACTGGCTGGTGTCGCCGGTGCGCAGCCCCACCGATATATCGGTGCCGATTCCCCGCAGCGGCGCCCGCAGGTTGCGCTCGATGTCGTAGGAGAGAGCCTTGAGCGGCGAGACGTAGACGATCCGCACCCCAGGGGTGAGGTCTTTCCGGCGTGAGAGCCGATCGATCCCCCAGAGAAAGGCGGCGAGCGTCTTGCCGGAGCCGGTCGGCGCGCAGATCAGCGCGTTGGCGCCGCCGGAGATCGCCTCCCAGCCCCCCGACTGGGCCGGCGTCGGCCCTTCAAACGAGGCCTCGAACCAGCGCCGCACAGGTGCGCTGAAGGGCGCCAGCGGATCGGATTCCACACTCTTCTCCGCGTCAGTGGTCAACCCACCGATCCTACGCCCAACGCATCGCTCATGCCGTCAATAGGATCGGCGGATGAAGCAGCAAACCCGCAGCAGAATCGCCAGCGGCCTCGATCGGGCGAGACTGTTGGGGGCCGTGGAACGCCTGCGGGCGGGCTGGCTGACCATGCAGGCTCGAGGCGGCCCCGATGCCGATCCCGACGGCCTTCCACTCCCTCCTTCGCGCCTGCGCCTGCTGGTCGACGGCCGCAGCGGCGATGCCGAGCGGTTTCTCTGGGTCGGCGCGCAGGCCGCCGGCTCGCTGCGCGCCGCCGCGGCCGACTCGGGAACGCCAATCGAGAATATGGCGGCGATCCTCGACTTCGGCTGTGGAAGCGGCCGCGTCGCCAGGCACTGGGCAAACCTCGAGGGGGTGGAGGTCCACGGCTGCGACTACAACGAGGATCTCGTCGCCTGGTGCGAGGACAACCTCCCCTTCGTGCGGGCGATCCGCAACGAGCTGGCGCCGCCGACGTCATACGAGACGGAGAGCTTCGACCTGATCTATGCCCTCTCCGTCCTCAGCCACCTCAGCGAGCCCCTCCAGCACGCCTGGGTCGCCGAGTTCCGCCGTCTCCTGAAACCCGGCGGACTGCTGATCGTCAGCATGCTCGGCAACGCGTGCCGCGACCGGTTGACCGATGAGGAGCGCCGCCGTTACGACCGCGGCGAGCTGGTGGTCGAGCGGCCACGGATGGTGGGCAGCAACCTGTGCACCGCCTATCACCCTCGTGCCTACGTCACCGATCACCTGCTCGATGACTTCACCGACATCCAAGTCCTCGAGTTCGGGTCCTCCGAGCAGTCGCTGATGCAGGACACCTACATCGCCCGCTTGCCTGGCGGCGCCTGAGAATCAGCCGGGACGGCCGCCGGCGAACCTAACGAAGGAGTACCAGGCGGGCTTCGGTACGAAGCCGGCGCCGAACAGGCCGCTGCCGTCGCAGAAGTTGCAGGAACCCGGCAGATCATCGACCGAGAACCAGTAGACGCGCTGGACCCGCCATTTCCTCTGCTGCTGCTTGAGCAGCCCCAAGGCCCCCTGGAGCTGCTGCCTCTGGCCGCCAATGCCTTTGGCGAAGGAGTTGCCCCGCCGGGGCGGCGATGAGCTCCAGCCCAGCTCGGTGATCCAGATTCCCTTGCCGGCGTCGTGGTTGGCTGCCAGCACCGCGCGCACCTCCTCGATGTAGGGGGTGAGACGCTGATAGCTGCCCGTGTAGGGGTGCAGAGCGATGCCGTTGAACTTGCTCTTGATGCCCGGCGTCGAGCGATACATCTGCTCGAGATAGTCGCCGGCGAAGTAGGCCTGCGGGGGCCTGCGCTTGCGAGTGGCCTCGATGGGATGCGCGAAGAGGCCGCCGAGCACGAGCTTCGCACCCGGATCCGCGCCTTTGAGCGCCGTGTAGGAGAGCTTCACCAGCTGCCCGTACTCGGCCGGGTTGGGCCTGACTACGAAGTACTTGAAGTTCTCCTCGTTCCAGATCTGCCAGGTGCGGATCGGGCGCCGGGGAATAGCCGGGTGTTCGAGCCAGAAGCTGCCCTGCGGCCCGTAGCGCCAGACTGCGAGCTTGAGGAAGCGCTGCCAGCCAGCGCGCTGCACGCCGGTGTGAACCGGCAGTGTCTTCGGCGCCCTGACCGCTCCGCCTGAGCCCGGCACCGGCACCGGCACCACCGCCCATGAGGGAGCGCCGTAGAGGAAGGGGAAGACGTCGATGCCGGCGGATGCGGCGGCCCCTACCAGCTCATCGACTCCCGACCAGACGGGTGCCCCATCCTTCGTCGGCTGGATCGACTCCCAGAGGATCGGGATGCGGACGCTGTCGACGCCACCCTGCTTGAGCCGCGCGTACTGGTCGGCGCTGAGTCTGGTCTGGGGAACGACGCCCCAGAAATTGCCCGGCAGCGCCTCTGCCACCGAGGCCGATGCTCCCGAGCAAACCGCTGCTACTGCGAGGACGGCCGCACAGGCACGCGCCCGCCCAGCTCTCGCCTTCCCGTCTCTCGCCACGCGTCAGCTCGCCCTTGGCGAGACAGGTGCTCCACCACCGGCGCCGGCGCGGCGCTGGCGGCGCTGCTTCATCGCCACTGCGCCAAGCGAGATCGCAGCGAGAATGGCAATGGCTGCCAAGATCGGGACCAGCGGCGAAGAGCCATCCGACGAAGACCCGTTCTGACCGCCCTCCTGCATGCTGCTCACTGGAGCTCCGGATGAGAGTTGGCCTGGGCTACCCTGCCCGTTGCCGCTCCCATTGCCGGTTGTCGCGCCACCGTCAGATGAATTCCCCTTCGAAGAATCCGTTCCCGAATTTGAGTCCGCGGTCGAGCCGCCGTCCGCGCGCGAGCCGGCGGGAGCGCCGGAGGCGCTTGCGGGAGGGCTGCCATCGACGGTCGGAGGCGTTCCCCCGCCCGTGGCGCTGAGCGGAGCCTCTCCGTAAACGACGCCACTCGAATCAGCTTGAGCAAAAACGGGAAAGCAAGCCAATGCCAGCAGAGCAAACACTGACAGGAGTCCGAAGGCGGCTCCGCCCGATCCCCGGGCAGGGTGGAAATGGCGCTTCCCGTGCATCGAGCGCAAGGTTAGACCAAACCGCGGCGCTGCTCGCACCAGTGGCGCTGATCGTCGGATTGGCCCTGGCCGGGGGCGGTTTCGAGGTGACCGCGCGTCACATAGCCGGGCTCGCGGTATGGCTCGTAGTGGTCGGCCTGCTGGTGCTGGGCGCAGCCTCGCGGGCGACGCTGGGAAGGCCCCTCTACTGGGTAAGCGGTCTGATCGGCGGTCTGGCGCTCTTGTCTGCACTTTCGTCCTTTTGGTCAGGGTCGGCCGAGCTGAGCGCGATCGAGGCGGATCGCGTCCTTGCCTACCTCAGCTGCTTCCTAGCCGCATTCCTCATCGCCCAAACCGACGAAAGGCGCCAACGTTTCGCTGAGGGGATTGCGATTGCATTGGCGTTGGTGGCGTTTCTCGGCCTTGGGAGCCGCCTCCTGCCACACGTCCTCGAAGTGAGCAACTCGCTCGGAAGCGGCCCGCGACTCCGCTATCCGCTCGGCTACTGGAACGCGAACGGAGCGCTCTGCGGGATAGCCATCGCGATGCTGCTGTGGAGCAGCCGCCGGGCGAGCTGGGCTCTGCTGCGCTGGCTCTCGGTGGCGGCGATGCCCGCGGTCCTGCTCACCCTCTACTTCACCTACTCGCGCGGCGGCCTGCTGGCGCTGGCCGTCGGGGCCGGGGTCGTGCTGGCGCTTTCCCGCGACCGCCTCTGGCTGTTGGGGACGCTGGCGATCGGTGGGCTCGGAGCGCTGCCGGCGGTGCTCGCCGTGCAGGCGCGCCGCAGTCTCGCCGAGAACATCGACAACGCCGCTGCCGTCGACCAAGGGGTGACGGTGCTGCTGATCCTGCTGGCCGGAACGGCGCTGGCGCTGGCGCTCTTCGCGGGGCTGCGGCGCCTGGAGAGCCGAGGAGGCGGGCTGACCGGACGGGCGGTGGAGCTGTCGCGCAATCCTGTGCTGTTGCGACGAGCAGCGCTGATCGGCGCGGTGCTGGGCATTGCGGCGACGATCGCCGTGGGCGGCCGCGCCTGGGACCAGTTCTCGAGCCCCGACCTGCAGTTCCCAACCCAGCCTGAGCAGCACTTCGGCCAACTCTCCGGCGCCGGACGCCAGGATTTCTGGAGGGTCGCGCTGGACGCCTTCGGCGAGAAGCCGGTGCTCGGCCAAGGCGCCGGCACGTACCGGTTCATCTGGGATGAACACCGCTCGATCGACCAGCCTTCGCAGGTCGCCCACTCGCTCTACCTGCAGGCCTTTGCCGAGCTGGGGGCGGTCGGCGGGCTGTTGGTCCTGGCGCTTGTGGGGATGCTGCTGTGGTTCGGGGCCTCCGCCTGGCGCGCCGCCCGCGGCGATTCCGAGCGTGAGCGAAACGCGGCATTGCTGGCGGCGCTGCTGGCCTTCGCGGTTTGCGCAGGGATCGACTGGCTCTGGGAGATCCCCGCCCTGGCCGGCGTCTTCTTCCTCGCCGCCGGTGTCCTGGTCAGCGCCAGGTGCGCACAGCTCGCCTCCATCTCTGAGCCGCAGGCGGAGCCGGCGGGCGGGCGAGGCTATGGGCTGGCGATCAGCGGGCTGGCCGTCGCCTGGCTCGCCGCGGTGGCCCTGATCGGCCCGCTGCTGGTCGACCATGAGCTGAATGCCAGCAGGGACGAGGCTGCGAAGGGAGACTTGGCGAGCGCGATCGACCACGCCCGCAACGCCCGCGCGATTGAGCCCTGGGCCGCCTCGCCCTACACGCAACTGGGCCTGATCGCGCTTCAGCTCCAGGGCGACTACACGGGGGCGATCTACTACCTGAACCACGCGATCGAGCGCGAGGACCACAACTGGCAGCTCTACTGGCTGCGCTCCCAAGCCGAGCGGGGCGCGGGCGAGAAAGCCGCCGCCCGCGCGGACCTGGAGCGGGCCCGCGAGCTGAACCCACGAGCTCCAGAACTGCAGGCGAGCGCAGAATGACCCAGAGAGCCCAGGAAACCCCCCCGACGCCGTCCCCCGCACCGCCCAGCCTGCGGCCCCAGCCGGGGAGGACGCGCGCTGCCAGGCGATGGGGGCTGACCGGGACCGAAGGGGTCGCGCGCCGCAGCGCGGCGCTGAGGCGCCTGCTCGCAACCGGCGACTGGGTCGCCCTGGTGGGCGCGCTGTGCGTCGCCACCGCGGCGACCGGCACCACCAGCATCGCGACCCTGTTCTGGGCGGTGATGTTCAGTCCCGCCTGGATCGTGGTGCTGAAGCTGCACGGCCTCTACGACAACGACCACCGCCGGATTCGCCACAGCACCCTGGACGAGTTGCCGTCGTTGATCTCGGCAAGCGCGCTCGGCACTATCACCCTGGACGGCCTGCTGGCGCTCAGCCCGGTCGGGCCGCTCTCGGCGGGAAGCGCGATCGTGGTCGGCGTCGGAGCGTTTGTCGGCAGCTTCGCGATGCGAGCGGTGCTGCGCTTCTTCTGGCATCGGCTGACCGGCTTCGCGACGGGTTTGGTGGTCGGCCCGGCCGCCGCCGTCGACATGGTCGCCAGGCGCGTCAGCACACATCCGGAGGCGCGCCTGAAGCTGGTCGGCTACCTCTCTCCGCCGGGGGAGAAAACCACCGCCACAGAGCTGCCGCGGCTGGGCACGATCGGCGACATCGCCGGAGTGGCGAGCGACCACGAGGTCGAATGGGTCGTCGTCACCGAGCAGGAGATGAGCGAACCGACAGCCGAGCACCTGATCGAGGAGTGCAAGGCGGTCGGGCTGGGGCTGACCTTCCTGCCCCAGCACTACGGGTTGCTCGGGCCGGGAATCGAGCTGAATCGACTGGCGGAGCTGCCCGTCCTCGATTTCCGCTTCTCCGACCCGCCGCGCTCGACGCTGGCGATGAAGCGCGCCCTGGACCTGACGGTTTCGGCCCTGCTGTTGGCGCTGCTCTCCCCTCTGCTGCTGGCGATCACGATCTTCATCCTGCTCGACTCCGGCCGGCCGGTGTTCTTCCGTCAAAGGCGGATCGGCATGGAAGGCAAGCCGTTCACGATGGTCAAGTTCCGCACGATGGACGTGGATGCCGAGGAGCGGCTGGGCGAGGTGATCGACCTGGAGAAGCTGGAGCAACCCGCCTTCAAGATCCCCGACGACCCACGGGTGACCAGGGCGGGACGCCGACTTCGCCGCTTCAGCCTCGACGAGCTGCCGCAACTGACCAACGTCCTGCGCGGGCACATGTCGCTGGTGGGGCCGCGGCCGGAAGAGGAGGCGGTTGTCGCGCTCTACGACGAGCGCCAGCGAGCGCGGCTCGGTGTGAAGCCGGGGATGACCGGGCCGATGCAGGTCTACGGCCGCAGCGACCTGACCTTCGAGGAGCGCCTCGCGATGGAGCGCGACTACCTCGACAACCTCTCGCTGACCGGCGACCTGGCGATCCTGCTGCGCACGCCGGGAGCGATCGTTCGTGGCGACGGCGCCTACTAGTGCCTGACACGGCACTAGGTAGCGGGATGGCGGTGCCCGCGGACCTCGAAGTCGTGATCGTCAGCCACGACGCCAAAGAGCTGCTGCGGCGCTGCCTACGCTCGCTGGAGAGGCATCCGGCATCAGGGGCTATGCGCGTGACGGTCGTCGACAGCGGCAGTCGGGACGGCGCGCCGGAGATGGTCGAGCGGGAATTCCCGCAGGTGCGGCTCTTACGCGAGGCGAACATCGGCTTCTCGGCCGCGAACAATCTGGCGTTGCGGGAAAGCGAGGCCGAAGCGGTGCTGCTGCTCAATCCCGATACCGAGGTGTACGAGGGGACGCTGGAGGCGACGCTCGCGCGCCTTCACGCCGACGAGCGGATCGGAATGGTCGGTTGCAAGCTGGTCACCGAGTCGGGCGAGCTGGACCACGCCTGCAAGCGATCCTTCCCGACCCCGCTCGGCGCCCTCGCCCACTTCACCGGGATCGGCCGTGCCGACGGCGCCTCGCCCGCCTTCAGCCAGTATCGGGCGACGCATCTCGACGATGACGAGCCGGGAGAGGTGGACGCCGTCAACGGCGCCTTCATGCTCTGTCGCGCCGAGGCGATCCGCGAGGTCGGCCTGCTGGACGAGGGCTACTGGCTCTACATGGAGGACCTCGACTGGTGCCGGCGCTTCTGGAACGCCGGCTGGAAGGTCTTCTACGAGCCGGCCGGAGTCGCCCTGCACGTAAAGGGCGGCTCCAGCGGCGCGCGACGCGCACCCAGGCAGGAGATCGCCTTCCACCGCGGCATGGGCCGTTTCTACCGCCGCCACGACGCCCCCGCGCACAACCCGCTCTTGAACGCCGCCGTCTACGCCGGGATCGGCGCCAAGCTCGCGACCAGCCTCGCGATCACAGCGGCGAAGGGTCGCGGCGGCTAAAAGGGCAGCGTTTCGGCGACTTCGGCGAGGCGCGGAGCTGACTTGTCGCGCTCGCTGAGTAGGGGATCCGGCACTGGCCACTCGACCCCGACATCGGGGTCGTTCCAGGCGATGCCGGACTCGGTTGCCGGATCGTAGGTGCTGGAGAGGAGGTAGGCGACATCGGCGACGTCGCTGAGCACGGCGAAGCCGTGGCCGAAACCGACCGGGACGAAGAGCTGGCGATGGGTCTCGTCGTCGAGGATGTGTCCCTCCCACTGGCTATAGGTGGGGGAGTCGCGGCGGAGGTCGACCGCGACGTCGAAGATCGCGCCGCGCGGGCAACGGACCAGCTTCGCCTGACCGGGCTCGGTCTGGAAGTGCAGGCCGCGCAGTGTGTTCTTCGCCGAGCGCGAGTGGTTGTGCTGAACGAACTCCTCCTCGACCCCCAGCTCGGCCCAGCTGTCACGGCTGAATGTCTCGACCATGAAGCCGCGCTCGTCGCCGTGAACCTGCGGCTCGAGCAGGACGACGCCCTCCAACTTCGTCTCCAGCCGCCGCGGCATCAGGCCAGGCTCTTGCCGTACTGCTTCTCGTAGTACTCGCGGTACTCGCCGGAGCGGATCGGCCCCCACCACTCTTCGTTGTCTCGGTACCACTGGACCGTGCGTTCCAGACCCTCGGCGAAGTTGACCTGCGCCTCCCAGCCCAGCTGGTCGCGCAGCTTGTCGGAGGCGAGCGAGTAGCGGCGATCGTGGCCGGGACGGTCGGCGACGTACTCGATCAACGACTCCTCGGCGCCGGTCAACTCGATTACCCGCTTGACGACCTCGATGTTCTCGCACTCGTCCGGACCGCCGACGTTGTATGCCTCGCCGGGGCGGCCGTCGAGCAGAACCGCGTGGATGCCGCGGCAGAAATCCTCGACGTAGAGCCAGTTGCGAACCTGGCGGCCGTCGCCGTAGACGGGAAGCGAGTCGCCGTGCAACGCGTTCAGCACCATCAGCGGGATCAGCTTCTCGGGGTACTGGCGCGGGCCGTAATTGTTGGAGCCACGCACGATCGAGGCCTCGATCCCGTAGGTGTGAACGTGGGCGGAGACGAGCAGATCACCGGCGGCCTTGGTCGCCGAATAGGGCGAGGAGGGATCGAGGGGCGAGACCTCGGTGAAGGAACCGGACTCGATCGAGCCGTAGACCTCGTCGGTGGAGACCTGCAGGTAGCGGTCCACACCCAACTCGCGGGCTGCGTCGAGCAGGATGCCGGTGCCGATCACGTGGGTGCGGGCGAAAGCATCCTGGTCCTCGATCGAGCGATCGACATGGGACTCTGCGGCGAAGTTGACGACAGCGTCGGCGCCCTGCATCGCCTCGCGGACGATTGCCGGGTCCTCGATCGCGCCGACGATCAACTCGACGCCCTTGGGCAGGTTCTCGCGGCGGCCGGCGTAGGTGAGTTTGTCCAGCACGACGACCTCGTGCTCGTCGCCGACGAGGCGGACGTAGGTGGACCCGATGAAACCGGCGGCGCCGGTGACGAGGAGCTTCACGCCGCTTCCCTTTCACTCTGTCGCTGGGCGAGATAACCGGCGAGCCCGTCCTGCCAGGTCGGCAGCTCGATCGCGTGCCGGCGCTGGCTGACCAGGGCTGAGAAGGCCGGGCGGGGCGCCGGGCGCCCCATCATCTCCGTCGTGCTCGAAAGCACTTTGCATTCGACTCCGGCCTGCTCGAAGATCTCCCTGGCGAAGTCATACCAGGAGCAATGCCCGGTCGCGGACATGTGGTGGATGCCGAACTCGACGCCCTCGAGCAGGCGGACGAGGCCGTGGGCGAGGTGCCAGGTATAGGTCGGAGAGCCGACCTGGTCGCGTACGACCAGCACCTCGTTCTGGCCGTCTGCGAGGCGCAGCATCGTCTCGACGAAGTTGCTGCCGCCAATCCCGAACAGCCACGAGGAGCGGACGATGAAGTGGCGGCGGTTGGCGGCGGCGGTCGCCTCCTCGCCGGCCAGCTTGGTGCGTCCGTAGGCGGAGAGCGGCGCGGGCTGGTCGGACTCGACATACGGAGCGCCCTTGGCGCCGTCGAAGACATAGTCGCTGGAGACGTAGACGACCGAGGCGCCGAGCGCCGCCGCTGCGCCGGCGACCTTGCCGGCGCCGGCGCCGTTGACGGCCATCGCTGCCTCCTCGCTCTCCTCTGCGCCGTCGACGTCGGTCCAGGCGGCGCAGTTGACGACCACGTCGGGCCGCTCCAGCTCGAACTTTCCGGCAACCGAGGCGGCGTCGGCGACGTCCAGCTCGGCGTGGCCGAAGCCGACCACGTCATGGCCGGCGTTGCCGGCGGCGAGCACCACGTCGCGGCCCAGCATCCCACCGGCGCCTGTGACCAGCACCTTCATCGGGAGGGTTTCGCTGCGAGGTCTTGCACGAGCTGGAACAGGCTAGTCATCCGGTGAAGCTGCCGTTGGCTCAAACCCGGATCACCGTCACCTGCTCAAAGGAGGAGAAGTCGGAGTCTTGGGTCACTACAGCGGCGTCGTGGCGCAAAGCGGTCGCGGCGATCCAAGTGTCGTGGCGACGCAAGCGACGGCCTCGAGCCAGCTCTGCCGCGGCGATGCGGGCAAAGCAGCTCGCCACCGCAGGATCGACCGGGAGCAGCGAGTAGGTGGCCTGGACTCGTGAAAGTGTGGCGAGTCGCAGACCGCGAGCATCGGCTTCAGCCGCCCTTAGCACCCCCAGCTCGAGCTCCGCCGCGGTGATGACGGAGACGGCGATCTCCTCCGGAAGCTCGCCCAGCGAGCGACCCGACTCCTGAGCCACAAATACCGAGGTGTCGGCAATCGCTCGGCTCAATCGCCGTCGAGCTCAGCATCGCGAACGTCAGCCAGATCGATGAGCAGACCCGGGTCGGCCGGCGCCTCGTGCACTATGCGGCGCAGCTCGGCGGCGGGAACCCACGGGTCGCGGGCCTCAGAGTGGGGAAGGATGTCGGCCACCGGGCGGCGGTTGACGGTGAGGGTCAACCGCTCCCCGGCTTCAATCTGAGAGACGACAGCGGAAGTTGAGTTTCGAAGCTCGCGGATCGAGACTTGGCGTGTCATGTGCACAACAGTAGCACTGACTGCGACAGGCTGCGCAACACGACGACGTGCTCAGATCAGCTTGATCTCCGAGTTGTCGCCGACCAGCAGGCGAAGCGTCTTCGGCATTCCTTCGCTGCGGGTGAGCTTGACGTTGCGGCCGAGAAGGCTGGCCTCCATGCGGGTGCCGAGGTCCTCGACGACGGAGCCCTCGAGGATGATCGAGTGCTCGACCTCTGAGCGGCGGATGTGGACCTCGTCGCCGATCGAGGTGTAGGGGCCGATGTAGGCGTCCTCGATGCAAGCGCCGGCGCCGATCACGGCGGGGCCGCGAACGACCGAGCCGCGGATCGTGGCGCCGGCCTCGATGACGACGTGGCCCTCGATTCGGGAGTCTTCGTAGACCTCGCCGTCGAGGCGGGTCTCGATCTCCTCGAGGACGAGGCGGTTGGCCTCGAGCATGTCGGCGAGCTGGCCGGTGTCCTTCCACCAACCGCGGACGACCTCGGACTGGACGCGCCGGCCGTCGTCGATCAGCGCCTGGATCGCCTCGGTGATCTCCAGCTCCCCGCGCCAGGAGGGCTTCAAGGCGCGGGCGGCGTCGAAGATCGCCGGGCTGAACAGGTAGACGCCGACCAGGGCGAGGTTGGAGGGCGGATCTTTTGGCTTCTCGATCAGGCGGACGATGCGCTCGCCGTCAAGCTCGGCGACGCCGTAGGACTCCGGGTCGTCGACCGGTGTGAGCAGGATCAACGCATCGGGACCGTCCTCGCGAAAGCTGGCGACGAGCCCGCGCAAGCCGTCGGCGAGCAGATTGTCGCCCAGGTACATGACGAAGGGGGAGTCGCCGAGGAACTCCTCGGCGGTGAGCACGGCGTGGGCGAGACCCGCGGGCTCGTCCTGGACGATGTAGGTGATCTCAGCCCCGAAGGCGGAGCCGTCGCCGGCCGCCTCGCGAATCTCATCGCCGGTCTCCGGCGCGATGATGATCCCGATCTCCTTCACTCCGGCGTCGACCAGCGCCTCGATCCCGTAGAAGAGCACGGGCTTGTTGGCGACGGGCACCAGCTGCTTCGCCGAAGTGTGGGTGATCGGCCGCAGCCGGGTGCCGGCGCCACCGGAGAGGATCAGGCCTTTCAAGGGCTCCATCGAGCCTGCAACCCTACTGAGCGCAAAAACCATGCGGCCCACCGTCTACATCCCGAATCACAATGGCTCCCAACGCCTGGACCGAGCGCTGCGGAGCCTGAGAGAGCAGACCCGACCGGTCGACGTGGTGGTCGCCGACAACGGGTCGGCGGACGGCTCTGCGGAGCTGATCCGCGGGGTGTTCCCCGAGGTGTCGCTGGTGGAGCTTGGGCGAAACATCGGCTTCGGCCCGGCTCTCAACAGAGCGATCGCCGAGCATCCCGCCGACCCGCTGATCCTGCTCAACAACGATGCCGAGTGCGAGCCGCGGTTCGTCGAGGCGCTGCTCGACGCCGACGACGAGAACACCCAGATGGTCGCCGGAGTGCTGCTGCAGGAGCGCCGGCCGGAGCTGATCGACTCCGCCGGCGTCGTTGCCGACCGCACCCTGATGGGCTTCGACTACCTGCACGGGGAACCGGCCGAGGCCGCGCGCCGCGCGCCCGCCCCCCTTGGCCCGACCGGCGGGGCGGCGCTCTACCGGCGCGCCGCGTTTGAGGCGGTCGACGGCTTCGACGAGCGGATCTTCCTCTACTACGAAGACCTCGACCTCGCCCTGCGAATCAGCGCCGCGGGCGGGCGGTGCCGCCTCGCCCCCGATGCCCGCGCCCTGCACGCCTACTCGGCGAGCCTCGGCGCGAAGAGCGGAGAGAAGTTCGGCCGGACGGGCTGGAGCCGGGGCTACATGCTGCGCCGCTACGGCGCGATGTCGAACCCCCGCGATGCGATGCGGGTGTTGGCGACCGAGGGCGCGATCTGCGCGGGGCAGCTGCTGATGGACCGCACAGCGAAGGGCCTCGGCGGCCGTCTGCGCGGCTGGCGCGACGGCGCCGGCCTGAAGCGCCGGGAGGTCAACGAGGGAGCGCTCCTCGACATCTCGCTGCGCGAAGCGCTGCAAATGCGACGTCGACGGCACGACTAGAGGCTGCCTGTAGAATCGCGCGCCGGTGCGCCCCGGCCTCTCTCTATCGATTCTGGTTCCCGTCTACAACGAGGAGGGAACCGCGGTCAAAGCGCTCCGCGAGATCCTCGACGCGGACATTGGGGCCGAGCGCGAGATCATTGTCGTCGACGATGGTTCAACGGACGGCACCGCGGCCGCTCTGGCTGCCGAAAGCTGGCCCGACAACGTTCGGTTCATCTCACACCCGAGCAACCGTGGCAAGGGGGGTGCAATCCAAACCGGCTTAACGGCGGCCACCGGCACCCACACCGCGATAATGGACGCGGATCTCGAGTACCGGCCTGAGGACCTCGGCAAGCTCGTCGCAGCAGCGTCCGAAGGGCACGAGGTCGTCTTTGGCACCAGAGCGTTCGAGGCACACTCGGCTCACAGCTTCTGGTACGTGATCGGAAATCGAACCGTTACCCACTTTGGGAACCTGCTGTTCAACTGCTGGTTGTCCGACATGATGACCTGCCACAAGCTGATCCCAACCGAGTTGTTTCGCTCACTCGACCTGCGCGAGAACGGCTTCGCCATCGAGGCGGAGATCACCGCTCGGCTTCTTCGCCGCCATATCTCGATCTATGAGGTTCCGGTCGCCTACCAGGCCCGCAGCCACGAAGCGGGGAAGAAGCTGACCGCAACCGACGGCCTGCGAGTGCTCCGCACCCTGATCCGCTGCCGCGTCAGCTAAGCCGACGTTAGGCGGAAGCGTCGCCGATCGGCGCAACGCGAGAGCCCCCGGCTTTGTTCCTGAGCCACAGGGCAATCGACATGGCGGAGATGACGGCGGCGGCGGCCAGTGGGCCCGCCGGGGGAACCATGTACCGCCCGATGTAGTTGGCGGAGAAGGGTGGCAAGACGATGATCGCCAGGCCGCCGATGCCCAGCACCAACACGGCGATCCGACTGCGACGAGGCCCGACGAACAGGCCGATGAGGATGAGCAGCGTGGCGATCGTCAACAACGTCCCCCCGAAGCGGACGATCCGCTGATAGTCATAGAAGAAGTTCAACACCCTGTACCTGCGATGCACTGAGAAGGGCGAGAAAAAGGTCTCCATGCCCTTCTGTGTGTCCGCCTGTGTTTTGTCCGGAGTGGTGCCGGCCAACGCCCAACTGAGCTGACCGTCGATGTCCGTCCCTCGGCCGGACCTCCAAGCCCCATAGGACCCGGGGAAGAAATAGGCCCTTATGTCCGGCCAGACAGACTCGATATAGGCACGTGGCTGGTGCAGGACCGCCTGCCAGCCGAACGCGTTGAGCTTGTCGTCGTCGGTGCCGAAGAAGCCGATCTTCCTCAAGGCCGGAGACCCTGGATCGTATAGGTACCAATCGGGGCCGAACCGGTCCTCGGCCGCGCTTGTCTCACACAGCCTCCGAGTGCCCGGAGGCGGAGTGAACTGTGTGCAGTCGGCAAAAGGCGCCACGCGGGCATAGAGGTGCCACCCCGGGGACGGTGTGATGCCAAATCGGTGGCCGTCTATCGCATTTGCGGCGCCGTACCCCAACAGCAGGACGCATGCGACTCCGAGGAATGCGACCAGAGGCCGCCAGCGTGGCAGCCAGGGGCGAGGCCGTGCCAGCAGCAGGGCCAGGAGGAGCACCGGGATCAGGAACAGGCCAGCGGTCCTGGCGATTCCCACCAAGGCGATCAGGACGCCGGCGATGACCGGCCAGGGCCACCACCGCTGTGGCTCCTCCAGGGCGCGAGCGGTGGCATAGAGGAGACCCGCCAGCAGCAGCGTGAACAGCGTCTCCGACATGATCAGGCCCTCGAGATAGAGCTGATCGGCGCCCAGCAGGATCACCGCCGCCGCGACGACTCCGGGCCAGGGGGAGCCGCATAGCCGACGCACAGCAGCGAAGAGGATCAGCGCCGAGGCGATGCCCATCAGATGCTGGAGAACGACGAAGGCGCCGACCGAACGGGTGACGAAGCCGATCGAGGCGAGGAACATCGAGTAGCCGGGAGGATGCTGGGGATTGCCGAGCACGTCGTACTCCGCGTAATAGGAGTATGGCCACGAGTCGCCCAGGACCGGCAACGAGGGCCAAGCGGCCTCGCTGGCCAGCACCCGCAGCATCGCGCCGGCGAGTACGAGCGTCACGAGCGCGTACAGCGCCCAACTCGGTGAAGTCCACCCCGCCCACGCCGGAAGGCGACGCCGGAAGGCGGTGACTGAGTCGGGGAGGGCGGCCAACGCGCGCGAAGGGTATGCGATTGGGGGAACCGCCTGCGAATATGCCGTCCGAGCATCCCTGCCGATGACGGCTTTCACTGACAAGGACCGCAAAGATGCGGAGGCCACAGGGCATCGAGAGGCCATGGGGGTCATCGTGCTCGGCGCGGGGAGAAGCGGAACGAGCGCAATCACCCGCTCTTTCCTCAAGAGCGGTTTTTTTGCCGGGCGAGACGAAGATCTCTATCCGGCCAATCGCGGCAACCCCCTGGGTCACTTCGAACCCCTTTCGGTGCTCGAAGTCAATGAAGAGCTGTTGGAGAAGTTCGGGTGCACCTGGTGGGCCGACTTCCCCCCTTCAGAGGAGCAGCTCTCCCAACAAGCCGACGTGGCGCCGCGCCTAAAGTCGATCCTGGACGACCTGATCGCCTCTGCCGACGGGGCTCCGATCGTCGTCAAGGAACCACGGATAAACGGCCTACTACCCCTCTGGGGGCCGGTGATCGGGGGGGTTCTACATCCGGTTCTGGCGATCCGCGACCCTGTCGAGGTCGCACTTTCCCACGCGCATCGCGACGAGACCCCGATAAGCCATGCGCTGGCCGCCTGGGAGGCCCAAATGGCTCTGGTCCTCCACTGGCTGGACGGGCAGACCGTGACCATTGCCCCCTACGCCCAGCTCATCGCCCGACCCGAGCTGGCGAAAGAAATCGTGGGCAACGCGGCAAAGCATCTCGATCCCGGGCGGGCGGGTCGGATACGCCCAGCGAATGCGGGGTCGGCGTTGGAGCCCGCCCTGCATCAACAGCGTGCCGTGGACGTCGACTATGCCGAGTACCTGACCGGGCGGCAGGCTGTCCTTTGGGACTATCTGAGCTCGCTGTCCGTCGGCGACGTGCAGCTGAAGGCCCCCGAACAACTCGGCGACTCGCGCGCGGCACATACGTCGATGCGGAGGGAGAGCGAGTGGATTCAGCTGCACCAGGCTTATGCATCCCTGACCGAAGAGCACTCCAAGGCGCAGGAGAGGGCGATGGGACTCGGGAGAGATCTCGCGGATGTGGGGCGACGCCTCGCGGAGATGGGCGAACTGGCTCGTCAGGAGGCAGCGAAAGCAGACCGCTTTGCTCGCGAGCTGGAAGGGGTCCGCGCGTCGGCAAGCTGGCGAATCACCGCTCCGCTGCGTCGACTCAAGCAAGCCAGGCACGTGCGCGCGCGAGGTCGCCCTCGCGATTCAAGCAACGACGCTCGGCGATGAGATTCGGCAGCCAGCGCAGAACGCTGAGCTTTCCCCGCAGCGTCGACAGAAACCGCCGTTCGCGTGCGGCACGGAGCAGCGAGCCGACCTCCACCAGGACGATCCTGGGAATCATGCCGAGGGGCATGAACTTGACCTGGGTGGCAAGCCGATTGCGAGCCACAAGCCTGGCGTTCTCTTTATTCGGGCGCTCGAAGCCCTGCTTCCAGGAGGCATTGCCAACGTGCCAGATCACGGCCTCGGGAACGCATTCGAAGCGCCAGCCGGCGATCTGCGCCCGCACGTTGAGATCGACGTCCTCGTAGAAGGCGAAGTAGCGCTCGTCATAGCCGCCCAGGTCGTCGAACAGCTCGCGACGGAGGAGGCAAGCCGCGCCGCAGACACCGAAGACCTCGCGGCGCGCCAGATGTTCCTGTCGTTGAATCTCTCCGGCACCCGTCTCGAAGGCCCGTCCATCCCTCGTAAGAGACTGTCCAACGCTGTAGATGCGGGCAGAATCGATCGGAAACGGCGGCTTGTCCTCCTCTTCCAGTTGCAGAATTCGCGGCTGGACCCCACCCAGCGAAGGATCGGCGTCCAAAGCCTCAGCGAGCAAGCGGATGCACCCCGGCTCGAGCACCGTGTCGGAGTTAAGGACCAAGACGTAAGGCGCAGCCACCCGCGCCGCGCCAAGATCGACCGCCGCCGCGAAGCCGACGTTTCGCGGTAGGGGCAGGTGCGAGAAGCCTTCGCGCTTCAGATACTCGAGCGAGCCGTCGGAGGAACCGTTGTCGACGACCAGCAGCCCGACCTCAGGCTCCTGCTCCCCAAGCGAGCCGAGACAGCGTGGGAGGAACGCCATCGAGTTCCAGCTCGGGACGATCGCTGCGACGGATCTGGTCCTCATCTTGCGGAAGCCTGACAGGCCAGGCTGGGATCGCACGAGAGCGGCGGCGGCGGGTAGCCTCCTGGCATGAGCGCCACCCCTCAAAACGCCACCCGGGAAGCGCAGAGCGCAGCCGATCCTCCTCGAGTCCTCTTCGATGCTCGCGCCGAGTTCGCGTCTCGCTTCCTGAGCGGCCGGGGACTGGAGATCGGGGCCCTTCACCAGCCCCTGGCGCTGCCCCCGCACGCGCATGTCCGCTACGTGGACCGAATGTCTGCCGAGAGCCTTCACGCCGAGTATCCGGAACTGGCCGACTGGGACCTCACCTCTGTCGACGCGATCGACGATGGCGAGCGCCTGACGACGATCCCCGACGCCTCACAGGACTTCATCGTCGCCAACCACTTCCTCGAGCACTGCGAAGACCCGATCGCCACGATCGGCACGCATCTGAGCAAGCTGAAGCCGGGCGGCATTCTCTTCTACGCGGTGCCGGACAAGCGCTACACCTTCGACTTCCGCCGTCCGCTGACCCCCCTCGATCACATGATCGGCGACCACGAAGGCGGCGCCGAAGAGTCTCGCCGGGAGCACTACGAGGAGTGGAGCCGGCTTGTGACCGAGGAGTCCGATTGGAAACCCGACGACCCGGAGGCCGAGGAGAGGGCGATCGCCGTCGCGCGCCGCCTGGAGGCGGACAGGTACTCGATCCACATGCACGTGTGGACCCAGGCTGAGTTCCTGCAGCTGATCCTCCATTGCCGAGCCCGCTTCGGCGATGCCTTCGACATCGAGGCTGCGGCACGGCGCTCGCTGGAGTTCGTCGTGGTGCTGCGCAAGCAGGGGCCCATCCCCGAGATCCCAAACGCTCCCACGGCACCGCCCGAGCCCCGGCGCCCCCTGCGAGCCATCCCGCGTCGAGCGGTCGCGGCGCTTCGGCGGGCGAGACATCGTCGCGCCGCGCAACGATAGCCGCGGCAAACCCGCAGCTCGAGCCAGGCCCACCGTCCATGCCCGTCGAAAAAACCATCCCGACCCCGTCCGCCATGGCCGACAGCCCGGCGCCGTCCGAGGAGGTGGCGATCGAGGTCAGCGATCTCCACAAGGCCTTCCGCATCCCGACTCACCGGATCGACTCGTTCAAGGAGCGAGTCGTGCGCCCGTTCTCCTCACGCGAGTACCGGGAGCTGCGGGCGCTCGACGGAGTCTCCTTCGAAGTGCGCAAGGGAGAGTTCTTCGGAATCGTCGGACGCAACGGCTCCGGCAAGAGCACCCTGCTGAAACTCCTCGCCAGCATCTACAAGGCGGATGCAGGGAAGATCCGCATGGCCGGACGACTCGCCCCCTTCATCGAGTTGGGGGTCGGCTTCAACCTCGAGCTGACCGCGCGGGAAAACGTGATCCTCAACGGGGTGATGATGGGGCTCACCCCCCGAGAGACCCGGCAGCGCCTCGACGCGGTTCTCGATTTCGCCGAACTGCGGGACTTCGTCGACCTTAAGCTGAAGAACTACTCGTCGGGGATGATGGTCCGCCTCGCCTTCTCGACGATGATGGAGGCCGACGCCGACATCCTGCTGATCGACGAGGTGCTCGCGGTCGGCGACGCCGCATTCCAGCAAAAATGCGCCGATGCTTTCCGCGAGATGAAAGGCCAGCGCAAGACGATCGTCCTGGTCACCCATGAGATGGGGACCGTGGAGGAGTACTGCCATCGCGCGATGCTGATCGACGGCGGCCGGATCAGCCAGATCGGCGACCCCAGCGAGATCGGCCGCCACTACCTGCGGCTCAACTTCGAGTCCGGCGTCGATGCCGGCCGGGAGACCGTCACAGAGATCACCGATGGGGTCAACCTCGTCGATATCTGGCTCGAGAGCGAGAAGGGCGAGCGGATCGCCAGCGTCGAGCACGGCGAGAGGATTCGGCTGCGCGCCGAGCTGGAGGTGGTGCGCGAAATGCCCGGGGTGAGCGTGGGCTTCACGATCGGAAACGCGGACGGAATCAACATCGTCCAGCTTGGCGCGGGTGTCCCCGGCAGTGGCAAGACGCACATCGTTCGCGCGGGGCAGCGCATTCAGGTGACCGCGGAGATGGAGAACCCGCTGGCCCCCGGCCGCTACTTCGTGCACTGCGCGGTGGAGCGCAACCCTGGATCGACAACCGCCATGCTCGTGCACAGCGCCCTCGACTTCGTCGTCTTCGGCACCCCATCCCAGGGAGTCGTCTCGCTCGAGCACGAGATCTCCGCAGATGTGGAGGAAGAGCGGTGAACACCGTCGCGGCAAGGGGGGAGCAACTCCGCGAGGTGCGCGGCCCATCGGCGCTGGCGGGCGGCGGGCGACGCTTCTTCGACCTGCTGCTGCTGATGTCTGTGACCGAGTTCAAACGCACCTACTTCGGAACGGTGCTCGGCTACCTGTGGTCCCTGGTGCGGCCGCTGATGCTCTTCGCCGTCCTGCTCTTCGTCTTCACCCAAGTCCTGCGGGTCGGCAGCGGCGTGGACAACTATCCGGTCCTGCTGCTGCTCGGCATCGTCCTCTACTCGTTTTTCCAGGAGACGTCCACGAATTCAGTGACGGCGGTCGTCGCGCAGGAGGGCATAGTCCGCAAGACCCAGTTCCCTCGCCTGGTGATCCCCCTCGCCGTGGTTCTGACCGGCATCTTCAACCTCACCCTCAACCTGCTCGTGGTCACGGTCTTCATCCTCGCCTGGGGCGTCGACCCGACCTGGACCTGGCTGCTGTTCCCTGTGGCGCTGATCCTCTTCTTCGCCTTCGCCGCCGCCATCAGCATGATGCTCTCCGCCCTGTTCGTGCGTTTCCGCGACACGATGATCATCTGGTCGGTGATGGTCACGGTCCTCTTCTACGCGACGCCGATCCTCTACCCGATCGAGATCGTCCCGGAGCAGTACCGCAGCCTGCTGATGATCAACCCCCTGGCACCGATCTTCGAGCAGGTGCGCGTTTGGGTGATCGACCCCTCGGCGCCGACCGCGGTCGACGCCGCCGGGGGCGTCCTCGGCCTGCTGCCGGCATTCGCGATATTCGTCGGCACCTGCGTCCTGGGCATTCTGATCTTCAGCCGCGCCGCACCGCGGATCGCCGAGGAGCTGTAGGCCCTGTGGCGCGAGTCCTCGTCACCGGCGGCGCCGGCTTCGTCGGCTCGAACCTCGCGGTCTCGCTCGCCGAGCGACACCCCGACTGGGACGTGCTGGTGCTCGACAACCTCTATCGACGGGGCTCGGAGCTGAACCTGCCCCGTCTGGAGCGCGCCGGGGTCGAGTTCGTCAAGGGAGACGTGCGCGAGCCGGAGGACCTGGAGCGCTTCTCCGGCCTGGATTCGATCGTCGAGTGCTCCGCCGAGCCATCGGTAATGAGCGGCGTCGACGGCGACACCTCCTACCTCCTGCACACAAACCTGACCGGCGCCTACAACTGCCTCGAGCTGGCGCGGCGCGAGGGCGCCTTCATGGCCTTCCTCTCGACCAGCCGCGTCTACCCGGTCGAGCCGCAGCTCGCTCTAAACCTCGAGGAGGCGGCCACCCGCTTCGAGCTGGCGAGCGAGCAGCCGGCGGCGGGCGCCTCCCCCGCCGGGATCTCGGAGGACTTCCCCCTGACCGGAGCGCGCACTCTCTACGGCACCACCAAGCTCGCCGCCGAGCTGCTGATCGAGGAGTACCGTGCGGCCTTCGGCCTGCGCGCCGTCATCAACCGCTGCGGGGTGATCGCGGGCCCCTGGCAGATGGGCAAGGTCGATCAGGGCGTGTTCACCCACTGGATACTCGCCCACCACTTCGGCAACCCGCTCACCTACATCGGCTTCGGCGGGACCGGCAAGCAGGTCCGCGACCTGCTCCATGTCGAGGACCTCGTCGACCTGGTCGAGCGGCAGCTGTTGGCCCCCGAAGCATGGGACGGAGTGACGGCGAACGTAGGCGGTGGGCGCGAGGTCAGCCTCTCGCTGCTGGAGACGACCGAGATCTGCCGGGAGCTGACCGGCAAGGAGGTGCCGATCGGGCCCGTCGAGGAAACACGCGCCGGCGACGTGCCGATCTATCTCTCCGATTGCGCGCGACTCTTCGAGCACACCGACTGGCGCCCTCGTCGCACGGCGAGGGAGGTTCTCGCCGATATCCATCGGTGGATCTCCTCCGACGAGGAGCGCATCGCAAGTGCGCTCGACATCGACGCCCCGGTCGGGGGAAGGGAGTAGGGGGGCGATGGCGGTTGCGATCATCACAGGCTCGGGAGGGCTGATCGGCTCCGAGGCGGTCGGACACTTCATCGAGCGGGGATTCGACGTCGTCGGGCTCGAAAACGACATGCGGGCGCGCTTCTTCGGGCCCGAGGCATCGACCTCCCACGTGACCGAGCGCCTGCTGGAGGCTCACCCCGAGTTCCGCAGCGAGAACGTCGACATCCGCGATGCCGGCGCAGTCGAGCGGATCTTCAGCGAGCACGCCGGCCGGATCGAGCTGATCGTCCACGCGGCCGCCCAGCCTTCCCACGATTGGGCCGCGAGCGATCCCCAGACGGACTTCTCGGTCAACGCCAACGGAACCCTCAACCTGCTCGAGGCCGCCCGCGCCCACGCGCTGGAAGCGACCTTCATCTTCTGCTCGACCAACAAGGTCTACGGCGACACCCCGAACCGCCTGCCCCTGGATGAGCTGGAGCAGCGACTGGAGCTGCCGGAGTCACACCCTTACTTCAAGGGGATAGACACCTCGATGTCGATCGACTCCTCCACCCACTCGCTGTTCGGGGTCTCGAAGGCGGCGGCCGACCTGCTGGTGCAGGAATACGGTCGCTACTTCGAGATGCCCACGGTCTGCTTTCGCGGCGGCTGCCTCACCGGCCCCCAGCACGCCGGCGCCAAGCTGCACGGCTTCCTCGCCTACCTGATGAAGTGCACGGCGACCGGCACGCCCTACACGGTCTTCGGCTACGGCGGCAAGCAGGTCCGCGACAACATTCACAGCGCCGACCTGATCGCCGCCTTCGAGGCCTTCCACAAGGCGCCGCGGCCGGCCGCCGTCTACAACATCGGCGGCGGGCGCTTCAGCAACTGCTCGATGCTGGAGGCGATCGAGGCCTGCGAGCGGATCGCCGGCCGCGAGCTGAGCTGGGAGATGGGCGAGGAACCGCGGATCGGCGATCACCGCTGGTGGATCTCCGACCTGGCTCCGTTTAAAGCCGACTATCCGGGCTGGGAGCTGCGTTACGGAATCGAGGACATCCTCAGCGAGATGCATGAGCAGAACGTCGAACGTTGGACGGCGACCGCGGCGTGAAGCTCTCCGTCGTCATTCCCGCCCAGAACGAGGAGGGCTCGGTCGGCAAGACGGTGGAGGGAATCGTCGCCGCCTTGGAGCATGAGGAAATCGACTACGAGGTTCTGGTGATAGACGACGGCAGCGAGGATCGGACCGAGGAGGTCGTGAACGAGATCGCGACGAGGAACCCGCGCGTGCGCTGCCGCCCCTCTCACTTCGACAACAAGGGCTTCGGGACGGCGATCAGGACCGGCCTCGACCTCTTCGAGGGAGACGCGGTGGTGATCGCCATGGCCGACGCCTCCGATGACCCCCGGGACCTGGTGCGCTACCACCGGCTGCTGGAAGAGGGCTGGGACTGCGCATTCGGCTCACGCTTCGTACCCGGCGGGCAGATCCACGACTACCCGTGGCTCAAGCTGATCATCAACCGGATGGCGAACTGGTTCATCCGCGTTCTCTTCCGCCATCGCTACAACGACACCACCAACGCATTCAAGGGCTACCGGCGCGAGGTGATAGAGACGATCCAGCCGCTGCTCTCCAAGCACTTCAACCTCACCGTCGAGATGCCGCTGAAGGCGATCGTCCGCGGCCATACCTACCAGGTGATCCCGATCTCGTGGACAAACCGCACGAGCGGCGAAGCCAAGCTGGCGATGAAAGAGATGGGCAGCCGCTACCTGTTCATCGTGCTCTACGTCTGGCTGGAGATGACGCTGAGCCGCGGCGACTATCGCCGACAGACCCTCGCGGGCTGATCCGCCTCGACCTGCAGGTACCAGGGCCACCTGGACTCGACTCGATCGGGGGGGAATTCGATCAGCGTCGTCGTCCCACCGGGAATCGGATCGGTGTTGAGCGAATACTCGCCGGTGGCGAATCTGCGCAGGTGAATGACCGCCGGCGCCCCGGGCTCGACCTCCACCCTGGTCACCCCCGGAGTGAGGCGGAGCTCTGCGGCGGGAGCGCCTGCGCCCGGGAAGCGGACGCAGTCCCCGCCCGCAACGGCGGAGATTCCCGCCCTCGTATCCGTGGTCAGCGGCAGCGCGTGGGCGAGGACGACGTCGGCTCGCAGGCGCGCCGTCTTTGGCGCAACGGCCAGCTCGGATGGCGAGTAGGCGGGGGATCCGTCCTCGGCGGCGGCCTGCAGATAGGTCCCCGCCGAGATGTCGATCAGGGAGCCGGTGCCGGCGATGTCGGGGGCGAGCGCGAAGTACGGGTCTACGGTTTCGCGGGCGATCTCGATCGCGGCGAGGTCGCCGCGCGTGATCTGGGTCTGGACCCTCAGGTAGTCGCGGCCGTCCCTGAGCGGAATCAGGTTCGAGGCGATGGCGAGCAGGGTGACCAAGCCCCCTATCGCCAGCGCCCGGCGGCTGAATCTGGCCCCCTGGAGCAGGTCCGCCGCCACCAGTAGGACGAACAGGCCGGCGGTGTGCATGTAGCGGCTGGCAACCGCCTCCCGGCCGGGGATGTAGTTGAAGGCGGTGAGAAGCCAGAAGGTGAGGGCGGCGCCGAGCACCGGCCACAATCGGGGAGAGAAGCCTGGTTTTCGCACCTGCTTGTAGATCACCAGCAGGATCAGCGCCACCAGAATCGGCCGGCCCCAATCGGGCTGACCGGCGCCCTCGACCGTGATCGTGCTCAGGCCCAGCAGCGAGTCGACCGAGGCCGCAATGCCGTTGAGCACGAACAGCGGCGAGGCGAGGACGTTGTGCAGGGAGAGGTTGTTCTGGGCGGCATGGCCCCAGCCCAGGTACCAGACGGCGAAGAGCGCCAGCGGGATCGCCGGGATGTAGGCGCGACGAAGGCCTCGGCTGCGCCACTTCATCAGGACGTCGATCGCCGCCGCGACCGCGAACGGGATGCCGAGGCTGTTGAAGGCGATGGAGAGCGTCAACAGGGCACAGGCATAGACGTCGCCGCGCTCGTCATCGCGCTCGAGCATGAGCAGCATCGCGATGCCGGCGGCCGCCGAGCCGACGAACCCGACCTCAAACGGCCAGAGCAGAACCTGCCAGGCGGGGCCGAGGAAGAGCAGCAGCACCGCGGCGAAGAGGGCCGGCCACTCGCCGATCCGCCGGCGGACGTAGACGAAGAGCAGCACCGCGGTGATCAGCAGCGAGACGATCAGCACCACCTGCTCGGGCTTGGCGGTGCTCATCCCGAAGAGGGCGATGAGGACCTTCTCGATCGCCACCGGGATGAGGACGATGTGCTCGTTGTGGGGATTGAGGAAGTCGGACGCGGAGGTGCCGCGGCGGTGCATGAAGAAGGCCCACGTGTCCTGGAAGAAGGTCAGGCCGGAGAAGAAGGCGAGCAGCAGCGCGGCCGACGCCAGAAGCGCCACGCCCAGGAGCACGATCGCCGCGTTGCGCCTCAGCCACCCCATATCAAGCGGGCGAGTGTATGCCAGCGCCCGGGTAGACTCGCCCGCTATGCCGGGGCAGGCGAAATCGTCCAACCGCGACGCCCAGAGCATCGAGCCCGACGACCGCGCGGCATTGCTCGACGAGATCGCTCGTCAAAAAGAGGAGATACAGCGCCTCCGCGATCTGCTGATCGCCAGGGATGCCGAGCTTGGCGCCGCAAAGGGGCGTCTGGCCGAGCTGACCGAGCACTCCCCACGCCTGCGCTCCGCCGTCCGCAGGCTGGGCGGCCGCCGGGGCTGACTGGGTGAGAGGGCCCCGCTTCTCGATCATCACGCCGGTCTATGAGACGCCGGCCGGCGTCCTGCGCGCGATGCTTCGGTCGGTGCGCGCGCAGTCCTTCCCGGGCTGGGAACTGTGCCTGGTGGACGATGCCTCCAAGCAGAGCCACGTGCGCCGGATCCTCGACGAAGCGCAGCGCAGCGACCCGCGCATCCACGTCCGCCGGCGCGAGGAGAACGGTGGCATCGTCGCCGCCTCGAACGACGCCCTGGCGATGGCTCGGGGTGAGTTCATCGCGATGCTCGACCACGACGACAAGCTCCATCCCGACGCCCTCGCCCTGGTCGATGAGGCGATAGCCGCCAGCCCGGAGGCCGACTACGTCTACACCGACGAGGACAAGATCGACTCGCTCGGCATTCACAGGGGACCTTTCTTCAAGCCGGACTGGTCGCCGGAGCGGATGCGCACGCAGATGTACACCTGTCACCTCAGCGTCATGCGGCGCTCCCTGGTCGAAGAGGTGGGGGGATTCGACGCGGAGTTCGAAGGCTCCCAGGACTGGGACCTGGTGCTGAAGGTGACCGAGCGGGCGCGGGCGGTCCTGCACGTGCCGCGAATCCTCTACCACTGGCGCATGCTGGAGACCTCGGCCGCGGGAGGCGGCGAGGCAGCCAAGCCCTGGGCCTATGAGGCGGGCAAGCGGGCGGTGCAGGCGCACTGCGACCGCATCGGCTTGTCGGCCCGGGTCGAGCGCGACGAGGAGGACCCCGGCCTCTACCACCTGCAGCCGGCGCTCTCCGAGCACCCCCCGGTCAGCATCGTCATTCCCACCGCCGGACAGACGCGCGAGGTTCGCTACGAGCAGGTGGTACTGGTGGCCCACTGCGTGCGCAGCATCGTCGAGACCTCCACCTACCCGAACTACGAGATCGTCTGCGTCTATGACGACGCGACCGAGCGGGCGGTGCTCGACGAGCTGCGCGAGATCGCCGGCGAGCGGCTTCGCCTGGTTCGCTACGACCGTGAGTTCAACTTCTCGGCCAAGGTCAACCTCGGCGCCGCAAGCAGCGAGGGCGAGCACCTGCTGCTGCTCAACGACGACATGGAGGTGATCACCCCCGACTGGATCGAGCGCATGGTCATGTACTCGGGGATGGAGGGGATCGGCGCCGTCGGCGCCCGGCTGCTCTGGGAGGACGGGCGCCTCCAGCATGCCGGCGTGCTGTTCGAGAACGGCGGCCTGCCCGGCCACATCTATCGCGGTTTCTCCCGCGCCTTCAAGGGCTATTCCAACAACGCCGTGATCGCCCAGAACTACATGGCGGTCACCGGCGCCTGCCTGATGACGCCGCGGGATGCCTATGAGGAGGTCGAGGGCTTCACCACCGCCCTCCCGCTCAACTACAACGACATGGACTACTGCCTGAAGCTTCGCTCCAAGGGCCTGCGGATCGTCTACGACCCTGACACCGTCCTCTTCCACTTCGAGTCCTCCAGTCGCTCCAAGGAGGTCGAGGACTGGGAGATGGAGCTGCTCGTCGACCGCTGGCTCCCCCTTACCGCCGTCGACCCGTACACCAACCCGAATCTTCGCCACGGCGGGCCGAGGCTCAGCGCCCCGTTCAAATGGGCGGTTCGCCGCCCCCCGCGCCTGAGACAGCTTGCAGCCAGGCGACCGCGCCGCCGCTAGCGCTCGAGCCCGTCGAGGAGCTCCATCAGCTCGGGCACGTAGGAGTCGAGGGCGTGGTTGCGCTCGACCAGCGCTCGTGCCGCCCGGCCCATCCCGATCCGGTCCTCCTTCGGCGTGCTCAGCGCTCTCTCCAACGCATCGGCCAGAGCCCGGGTATCGCCGGGCTCGCACAGCCACCCCGTCTCCCCCTCCTTGACCAGCTCCGGCAACCCGAACACGCTCGTCGCGACGACCGGCAACTCCCACGCCATCGCCTCGAGCACGGCGCGGGGCAGGGACTCGATGTCCGATGCGCATACCAGCAGATCGGAAAGCCCGTACCAGGCATTCACGTCCGCCGTGACCGGGACGACCCTCATCCGGTCCGCCCGGCCCAGGGAGTCGATCCATTCTTCGAGCAGCTTCGTGTCCGGGTTCTCGCGCCCCCCCAAGAAGACGATCTGAGCCGCCGGATGGCGATCGGCGATCAGGTCGAAGGCCTGAGCGAGCGGCACCTGAGCCTTGCGGGGCTCGATCGTTCCCACGCAGAGGACGATCTCGGCGTCCGCCGCTACCCCCGTCGCCTCGCGCGCCGCCGCGCGACTGAAGGCACCACGCTCCCCTTCGATCGCGTCGAAATCGAGCGCGTAGGGCAACGTCACACAGCGCTCGCTGCCGATCCTGTGCTCATGGAGCCGTTGCGTGGCCTCAGCCTCGAACACGGCGAGGGCTGCCTCATCCAGCGCCGCCTCGGCCAACACGCGCACCTCGGGCTCGAAGTCCTTCCACAGGACCGGCAGGGCAAAGCTCTCGTGGATGAACCACACAGCCGGGATGCCGAGACGCGAGGCGAGCTCCGCTCCGGGCACGGCGAATGGGCTGGCCGTGTTGACCAGGGCCAGCTCGAAGCCCCGCCCCTGAGCCCAGGCGGTCAGCTCGTCAATCCGGCCGAGATGGGAGCCCAGATCGTCGACCGGAGCCGGGCTCGACGCGTGGACCGGCACACCGGCATCCTCCAGCCGCTTCTTGAGAGGGCCGTTGATCGCAGTCAGCACGGTGACCTCGGCGAGCCCCCGCTTCACCAGGCTGCAAGCCAACTCGACCATGAACGTCTCCGCCCCGCCTCGCTCGAGCTGATGCGCGTAGACGAGCACTCGGCGGCGCGGCTCTCCGGCCGACTCGGGTTCGAGAGGAAGTGGAGAGTGGGGTGCGAGCACCGGCGGTCGCGGGGAAGGCTCCACTCTGACCCGTAGGGGCTCGAGCTCGAGATGCTCATCCGCCACACCGGTGGCAACGACGCGGAGGGTCGCGTCGCCATCCTCACCAGGCCACTCGGTGATGTCGGCCGTGAGACAGAAACCCGCCACGGCGCCGGCACCCTGCTTCGCGGCGTCGGCGAGGTCCGGGCGCGACAATCCCAGACGAGCGCGACCCAAGAGCTCATCCCCGAGCCACACTTCGATTCGTGTCGCCGGCCCGGAGGCGAACAGAAGCCAACCCTCGACCGTGATCGGCCCCCGCCGCACGACATCGCCCCGCTCCGGAGCGTCTATCGTCCCGCCCGGGACCGGGACGAGAACAGGCGCTATCCCCGTCGCGCCCAGTCCCCAGAGGCGGAACGTGGCCTTGATGCGCCGGCGCAGACCGTCAAGATTCCAGATCGACATCGCCGCGCCGGCTCGACACAGGTTTGGTCACGAGGTGGCACGCCTCGTTGCGATCACTCGATACGCCGACGCCAAAGAGTGAACGTACTGGGATGAGGTCCGCGCCTTGCGCGCCAACCATGGGAAGAGCAGGCGGCGCACCACCCGGAAACGCAGCTTGTCCGATGCCATCAGCCATTCCCGCAGGATCCACCCCAGCGTGACGTACACGTTGTGCATTCCTCCCGAGTCCTGCACCTCGAACCCGTGGCGTTCGACGAGCAGTTTCAACCCGTCGAGCGTATAGCGCTGGAAGTCGGTCGGATCGAGGTGCTCGGGCTGCATGAACGGGACGCAGAGATAGAGAACGGCGCCCGGCTTGCTGACCCTTGCGAACTCGGCCATCACCTCTTCCGGGTTGGCGACATGCTCGAGAACCGCATTGCAGAACACCGCGTCGAAAAAACCGTCGTCCACCGGGATCTTGTCCAGCGGCGAGTAGATGTCGATGTCGGCGTTGTGCAGGCCGCCCTCGATGTCCTGGTTGTGAACGCGCCCAGGGACAAGTGAGCGCAAATCGCGATCTCCCGCCCCGGCGTTGAGTATCTCCCCCTTCAGCTTGCCCGCGTGCTCCCCCAGCTCCTCGGCCAGGGGGGGAAACAACGCTCCTATGTCCAGGTCGCCGGCCATGCGGGCAGCAAGGCTATAGCGACCCCGGTCCTGGCTGCCTACCCGCTTCGCCTCCGCCGCAGCCGGCGGACGAGGAGACCGGGTATGCGAAGCGGCGCCGTCAGTCGCATGCTGCGGCTTGATCTGAGCGCGACCAGCTGAGCCGACAGCTCGTCCGCGGCGGCGCGCAAAGCCGCCTCTTCCTGGTAGAGGCGGGCCGCGGCGACGGCGATGTCGCGTGCCTCGGGCTGCAGAGCCGACAGATACGGCCGCACCAGCTCGAAGGGGTCTTGGGCATAGCTCAGCCAGCCGTTCCGGCTGGCTGAGGCCGGAAGCCGGTAGAGGACCTCGGGGACCACCTCGATTCTCTCCCCCGTCAGGGCCGCGCGAGTCAAGAGGTCAACGATCGAGATCGGTCCCCGATCCGATCCTTCGAAGGGGCCGAGCCTCTGCAGAGCGTCGTGCCTCGCCAGGACGGCACCGGCGCCCATGCAGTTGCCGCGCAGGCCCAGGGCGACGGGCCCGCCGGTCGGCAGGAACACGCGCTCGCCCAAGCCCACATCCTCCTCGACGTCGAAGCTGCCCAGCGTGGTGAAGAACCCGGCGCGGGGGCAGGCCTCGGCGGCGGCGGCGAGCCTCTCCTCCAGCCTGGGGTCGAGCACGACATCGGGGTCGAGTAGGAGGACCGGGTCGCCGGACACCTCGCGTGCGGATGCGATGTCATCCATCGCCAGCTTCCGCAGCGGCGCCGTGGAAGACGGAACCGGCGGGGCGGAGTGAACGCCTGCGGCTGCGCGATGCCATGCCAGATGCGTCTCTCGATTGACGTCGGGCGGAACCGCAAACCGGGCAGGCTCCTGGGCCGATCCAAGCATCTCCAGCAGCCTTCCCGCCAGGACCCGGCCACTGTGGACCGCGCGCATATTCGTCGGGTCGCCCGGGTCCACCTCACGCAACTCCGGATCGCGGGGGTCGTATGTGACCCGCTCGAAATCGTCTGGATGAACCAGCTCGGGGGTGCCGCCGCCACGCGAAGCAAGGAAGGAGATGCCCAGCCCGATCGCTTCATACACCACGTTCGGGGAGTTATCCATGGTCGAAGCCATCACAGCCATCCGCCCCGGAGCGCATAGATAGTCGAGCGCCGCATCGCGGCCGAAGTCCGAGATCACCTTCCACTCCCACGGCCATCGCTCCGCTCGCGCCTCGAAGAAGCCTGGGGGCACCGACTCCTTGCCCAGGAAGGTGATCCGCTTCAATCCGGCATCGGGCCGCTCTGCGAGCAGATCGAGCGCATCGCAAAACGTCACGATCCCCTTGCGCGGCTCCAGGCGACCGAAGAAGACCAGCTCTTCGATCGGGGCCGCGGCGGAAACCACCTCGCCGGCTGAGGCGCCATTCCCAGCGGCGCTGCCCCCCGATCGCCAGGCACCTGCCTCTGCATCGAAGTTGGTCACGTACTGTTGTACATAGCTGCGCTGCGGAAGCCGCACACCATGATCCCGGAGCCAGTCCAGCATGTGAGCGCTGGGCGAAACGACGACATCCGCCATCTCCAGCGAGCGAACCTCGAGAAATTCGTCTCCAAGCTCGATCGGGTGTCCAAAAAGAGTACCGTGAGCTTCGGCCAGCCACCGTCGAGGAGAGTGTGTACACACCACGGTGGTTGCCTGTTGAAACGCCAGGCCCTGCTGCTTGGCCAACAGTGAATAAAATCCGTGACCCATCGATTCCACGAAGTGGATGACGTCATACGGCTTGTCCTCGTCGTGGGCCCTCAGCAGCTCATACAGGGCAAATGAGCGAGGCGCACTGGTCACTGCGGAGTCGCATCGAGAAATCGTCTCGGCGTCGAGTCGATCGAGGCTCACCCCAAGGTCGCGGTAGTGAGTGCGCCAGCGATCGAAGCCTTCTTCGCTGGGGTCTTCTCCGTGGCCGGTGAAGAACAAGTCCACTTCATGCCCGTCGTTTGCCAGCGCCCTTGCCAGCTCGGTGCAGGCGGTTCCGATTCCGCCGTTGCGAACCACACCGACGAACTCATAACTGGCAATCGCGACGCGCGCCGGCCGTGCCGGGCTCGCGGGTTCGCCTAGCAGACCCAGATCGGCCGTCAGGTCGGGCCAGCTGCTCCGAATATGCGTGTCCGCCGATTTGCTGGACACCGCCGACACGGTCATTGAGGTTCTCGATTCCAAGAATGAGCACGTATAGCAGAGGGGGTGTCGGGCACGCCCCAGGGCTAACATTCGTTTGCCAGGCAAACTCGATCTTTGGAGGGCTCTTGCGGAGGCTTTGGTGGATTGCCGCCGTTGGGTTGTTGCTGCCGGCGCTCGGCACGGCCGACGAAGGAGCGCTGGGAGCGCCAGATCCTTCCGGCCAAGGAGGGGTCGTCTACGCCCCGGTGCAGTATGAGCCGGCGCCGCCGGCGCCGCTGATCGGGATCAAGGCAGAGCGGCGACGCGTGAGGCGGCACAAGCCGGCATACATCGTCGTCTGGATTTCCCCCTGTCGCCAAGACCGGACTCTGGCCGTGCGACTGCTGCGCGATGGGCGACTCAACGGGTCGAAGTTCCTAAGCCGCGCGTGCACGGCGCACTTTCACCCGCGGATTCGCCGTCGCACAACCTTCACGGCGACATTGGTTCCCGAGGACGCGGACCAGCTCCCTCCGACGTCACGGCAGCTGACGATCAAGATCGACCATCGTCGCGGCTGATTCCTAGCGAGCCCCTTCGTCGGTCGCCTTCGGCAGGAGGAACTGGAAGCTGCCCGCTTGGTCAACGGCCTTAAAGTCGTTGAAGATGTAGTGGACGAGAGGGCTGTTGGGGGCGGTGCTGCCGTTCAGCCAGAGCGCCGCCCTGCCATCGTCGCGAATCGCGCAGGGGCGAGAAGAGGCCTTGAGTTCATCGACGATGCGCTGCTGCTGCTCGTCATCGAGCGCCTTGATCCAGGCGCCGGGCGCCGCGGGCGCCGGGGGATCTATGCCCGACCACAGATAGATGCTGTTGATGTTCGGGTAGCCGATGAACGTCGTGCAGCGGTAGCGGCGCAGAAGGTCCACCACCCCGACGTAGGTGTCCACCTCGGCGGCGGGAAGGCGGAGAGTGCCCGCTCCGGCGAGAGGCAGGGACTCCTGGTCGCGGTAGAGGACCGCTCTGTCGGCCGCCGGCCTGGCGATCGAGTCGAGCGCGAATTGGCCCGCCAAAGCGACTGTCACCACCGTCACGGCGACGCCGAAGACCTCCACTCCGCGCACGCCGCGAGTCGCGCTCCAGGCACGGAGATCGGTTAGGGCGTCGGCAAGGCACAGAGCGCCGACCGGGACGAAGGTGAGCGCGGCGATCCCCATCTGGCTGCCGGCCACCGGATATACCTGGAGCGTCTCGGCAACGGCGAGAGCCGGCAGCAGGATCCGCAAGAACCGTTTGTAAGGGGCCTCGCGAACGCCGGCGGGGGGCACCACGGCGACCCAGGCCAGCAGCATCGGCAGCACGTCCGGGTTGCCGGCGGAGGGATTGAGCGCGACGGGAACTATGCGCGCGACGGCGAACCAGATCGTCAAGCCGGCGACGGCGCGCAGCAGACCTGGCCAGACCGACACTCCGCCGATCCCGGGACGCAGCCGCACCGTCAGCACCGCAGCGGCCACCGCGGCAACGCCCCAGTCCACCGCCGCCGCCGGGAACGGAAATTGCGACAGCAGAACGTCGCGGACCCTGACCGCCTGGGTTACGACGCCGTCGTAGACGTCGGCGGGGCTCGGCCCGGTGAGCAGAATCGCCGCCACGATCGCGACGAAGGCGGCGGCGAAACCAATAGCGGCGGCAAGCAACCAACGGACTACAGCGCGGTGATCCTCGCCGGCGCGCGGGCGTAGAGGCCAGGCCGCGACGATGAGCGCGACCGCAGCGAGAACCTCGATCGCTCCGAGCGAGCGGACCCAGTCGATGCTCAGGTCGCGCCCCACGACCGCGACGGGCATCGCGATGAAGGCGGCGATCACCAAGGTGCGCAACCAACGGCGGCGGTGAAGTGGCTCGGCGACGATCACCGCGGCCAGGGCGACCGCTGCGATCGCATAGGCGCCGAGGTTCACCTTCGTCAAGACCAGCGCCGCCAGCAGGGCTCCCGCCCCCCCACCCGCCCAGAGGACGCGACGAGTCGGGCCACTGACCGCAAGCAGGACGAAGGCCCCCAGCAGCAACACGCACAGCACCTGGGGGTGCATCGGCTCCGACGTCAGGACGTAGAGCGAGCCGAAGGCGGCGATCATCCCCGTCAGCCCGAGCATCAGCATTCCGGTCAGGCGTTGGGCGGCGAGCCCGAAGAGAAGGCTCGTACCGACCCAGATCACCATCACGATCGAGCGGCTCGCATCTGTGGTGACGGCGTGGCCGCTGAGCGCGAAGAGGCCGCCGAAGACCTCGAAGTAGAACGGCCCGTACGGCGAGTAGATGTCGCGGTAGAGAGTCCCCCCGTTGGCGAACGCCTTCAGCGTAACGAGCAGCGTCCCCTCGTCGTCATAGACCGCGAACTGGGTGAAGAGCGTCAGGAAAGCGGCGACGGTGGCGCCAAGGGCGACGGCCGCGTACAGCCCAACCGCGACGTAGGGGCTTTCCAGCCAGTCGCGAAGGCCTCGGCCCGAGGGGTCGGCGAGATCGGGCGGGGGCGAAGTGACTTCGGCCACGGGCGGCAGCAAGATATCTTGATCGGCGCTTTGAGAGAGGCGGCTTACCGAGAGCACTTCGAGGTCGAGGACCGCCACTGGTGGTTCAGGGGCCGCTGGGCCGTCATCGAGGCGCTGCTTTCGCGAACGCCGCTGCCACAGTCGCCGAAGATCCTGGATGCGGGTTGCGGGACGGGCGGCAACCTTCAGCGCTATGACCAGTTGGGCGAGGCAGAGGGCGTCGATCCCGCTCCCGAAGCGGTGGAGTTCTGCCGCGAGCGCGGCTTCGACTCGGTCCAGCAGGCGGGCCTGGAGGACCTCCCATTCGAGGACGGCCGTTTCGACCTGATCGCCGCGACTGACGTGCTGGAGCACATCGAGGCCGAGGAGGCGGCGCTCCGAGAGCTGTGGCGCGTGGCCGCACCCAACGGGGCTCTGCTCCTGACCGTTCCCGCGTACATGTGGCTGTGGAGCGCAGAGGACGAGAACCTGCACCACCAGCGCCGATACACAAGAGCCCGGCTGCGCCAAGCGGTGCAGCGAACGGGTTGGGAGCCGCAGATCGCGACCTACTTCAACACCCTGCTCCTCCCCCCCATCGCCCTGGCGCGGCGCCTACCGCGCCGGTCGAGCGCGGGGGCCGAAGTCGACCGCACGCCTCCGAGCCTGGACGGAGTCCTCTCTCTGCCGATGCGCTTCGAGGCGCGCCTGATCCGGGCGGGCGTCCGCCTGCCGGCAGGAGTCTCAGTAGGAATCGTCTGCCGGAAGGTCGGCTAGCGAGCGTTCCGCCTGCCCGTGCTGCGGCTGGCCGTCGCCACGCAGACGGAGCCGGTAGCTGAGGGCGCTGACGTCCTTCAGCATCTGCAGGCTGGCCGAGGCGACTCGCACCCGCGAGCGCGAGTCGTGGATATAGAGAACCGGCACTTCGGCGATGCGCAGCCCAAGCGCGTCGGCGCGCATCAACAACTCGACGTCGAAAGCAAAGCCCGGGCAGGTCTGGCCGGCCAGCAGCAGGCGAGCGGTATCGGCGGCCATCAGCTTGAAGCCGCACTGGGTGTCACGAACCCTGAGGCCGGTCATCATCCGCACGGTGCCGTTGAAGGCCTTGCCCAACAGCTTGCGATGCGCCGGGCCGCGCTCGACGACGGCGCCGGCGACAGCCCTCGATCCGATCGCGACGTCGGCTCCCCCGGCCAGCGCATCGGCGAGCTTGGGAAGCTCTTCCAACGGGGTCGAGAGGTCGACGTCCGCCAGGAGCACGAGGTCACCCTTGACCTGGCTGACACCACTGGCGACGGCTGCCCCCTTTCCCCGGTTCTGCCCAAACCCGAGCACGGGTCGGACCTTCGGGTGGGCCGCCCCAGCTTCACGCAGGATCGAGGGGGTGCGATCCGTGCTGCCGTCGTCGACGATCAACGCCTCCAACAGCTCGAAGCCACTGCGCGAGACGGCGGCCTCGGCCGAATCCGAAAGCGCGTCGAGCAGCGCCGGGATCCGCAGCTCCTCGTTGTACGCGGGTATGACGAGTGAAAGTGTGGTAGCCATGCGACCGCGGAGGGCGGCATGGAGCGCTCCCCCGCCTCGCCGAGAACGATAGAGAGACATCGGAGATGAGGCGGCGAGCGAAACCGAATTTGCAGGTGCCGGGCGGCGAGGTGCACGTGTGGCGGGGCGAGGGCGCCGCCGCAAAGGGGGCGCTGCGCGAGGTGCTCAGCCTCTATCTGGATGAGGACCCGACGGAAATCGAGCTGCAAACGGGCGAGCACGGCAAGCCGTTCCTCGCCGACCCCTCCCATCCGCTGCGCTTCAACCTCAGCCACTCCGGCGATCTCGCTCTGGTTGCCGTGACGCACGGGCTGGAGATCGGAGTCGACGTCCAGCTCGTCGGCTCCCGGCACGAGCCCTCCTTCTACGCGGATTGGGCGCGTCGCGAGGCGGTCGTCAAGTGCGCCGGCACGAGCCTGTTGGCGCCGCTGCCACCGGGCCCCATTGCCGTCGAAAGCATCGACGTCGGCCCCGGCTACGCCGCCGCCCTTGCTGTCGCGGGGGACGAGGTCCCCTCGATGCGGCTCTTCACTCCGACCGAGCGCCAGAGCTCCGCGAAGGATGGCGCGCACGCTGAAGCATCCGATGGACCAGGGTGCGCAGACGCCATGTGATCCCGTGGAGGATGCGGTCGAGCGTGACGGCAAGCTCTTGATGTCGACGTTCAAGCTCTCGATGCCGGCCCTGCAGATCGGCCAGCGCCCCCTGGCTCTGATGGAGCCACATCTGCGTCTCGGCGAGTTGATCGGAGACCGCTTCCTCCCTGCGGACGACCCAGCCACAGTAGTCAGCCACCAGCTCCCGCTCGGCGACATTCAGCCCCTCCTCCACCTCGGTGGCGATCGCATAGGTGCCGTCGCCCTGATCGCGCACCGGGTCCGAAACCCCGCTGTGCGGTCGTTCGGCGCTTTGTGTGGGACCGGGCGGCTTCCAGCTTCCGGAGCGAACCTGCTCGGCTCGCTCCCATGTATTTGGAAGAGCCGCCTGAACCGCCGCTTTGACGCTTTCTGGCTCTGCATCGGGCGGCGGAGGGGCGAGATCGCGAACAGCAGGTCCCCACTTCGCGAGGAAAAGGTGACGGTGCCGCTCGAACAGGAACGCGCGTAGCCGCGGTCCCGTAAGAGCCGTGCTCTCGCGGCGATCGAACGCGCCGCTTTGGTGGCAAACCGTCGAGGCGGGCACGCTCAGCACCGGACGACCCTGGTTCCAGATCGCGGTTGAGATGTCGATGTCGACGAAGACAGCGGGGTGGAAACGCTCGTCCCACCCTCCGGCGGCACGCACGGCGTCACGGTCCAACAGCATCGCGGCGCCGCTGAGCACGTCCGCCGGCGTGGGCTCCGACGCCGCCACGACCTCAGGCGCAAACGCTTCTCTGATCTGCTGATGGCTCGCATCGGAAAACAGCACCCAGCCACAGTTCTGCACCGTGCCGTCGCGGTTGTAGAGGCGGCTCCCCACCGCGCCGGCGCCGGATTCCGTCATCGTCTCGTAGAGCGGCGCAAGCCATCCGGCATCGGGCTCACTGTCCTCGTGGAGCGTGGCAAGGCGCGGAGCCCTCGCCACCGCGGCACCGAGGTTCCAGCCCACTCCGGGGCCTGCGTTTGCCCGGGAGACGATCACGTGTCCTCCCGTTGTGCCCTTGCGAACCAGATCCTCGAGGGCAGGATCGGGATCGTTGAGCAGAATCACCGTCTCGGAGGGGACGGCATCGTCGGTGGCGGCGATCGCCTTAAGGCAACGCTCCGCCATCTCCACGGCGCCGTCGAGGAGGACGATCAGCGACACCGCAGGATCGTCGGCTGACGGCAGACGAATCATGCCGGAGAGCCTATCCAGGGGTTTGTTGCCGAACTATCATCGCCGGAGATGGCGACGCGCGTGGGACTGGTTGGATGTGGGCGCTGGGGCCGCCTCATCCTGCGGGATCTGGTCGCCCTCGGTTGCGACGTTCCCGTGGTCGCGCGCTCAGAGGCGAGTCGCGAGCGCGCTCGAAAAGGCGGCGCCCAAATGATCGTCGCGGAGATCGGGGCGCTCGAAGCGATCGATGGGGTGATTGTCGCGACGCCGACCGCCACGCATGCGGACGTGGTCGCGGAGGCTCTCGAGCTGGGAGTGCCGGTATTCGTCGAGAAGCCGTTGACCGCCGATGTCACCTCCGCGCGGAGGCTCGCAGCCGCCGCCCCGGACCGGCTCTTCGTGATGGACAAGTGGCGCTATCACCCCGGGGTGCGGGAGCTGGCGCGAATCGCGCAGTCGGGAGAGCTCGGCCCCGTCGTCGGAATCCACTCCCGCAGGGTGGCCCTCGGCCACAAACACAAGGACGTGAACACCGTCTGGATTCATGCCCCCCACGACCTCGCGATCGCGCTCGAGGTGCTGGGAGAAGTGCCCGAGCCGCGGCACGCCGTCCCAGAGCTCGTCGGCGGGGAGCTTGCGGGCCTCACGGCGATCCTGGGTGAATCGCCCTGGGTGGTAATCGAGGTCTCGGCACTCGCGCCCGGGCATCGGCGGGAGCTGCGCCTCGTCTGCGAGCAGGGCGTCGCGCAACTCGACGGTGGGTATGCCGAGGATGTGGTGATCGCGCGCGCCGGGAAGATCGAGGAGGACGCGGTCGAGCGGCGCCCAGTCATAGGCGAGTTGCCGCTGCTCGCCGAGCTGCGTGCCTTTGTGGAGCATCTGCAGGGGGGGCCGCCGGCGAAGAGCTCGGCTGCCGATGCCGTCGCGATCGTCGAGAGCGTAGCCGCGATGATCTCCCAAGCTCAAGCCGGCGAAATGGCCCCGACTTGAGCACCCTCACCCCCGTGAGCGGCGTGCTGCCTCACGACTTGCGCCTTTCTCCGCTCGTGCCCCACCGCGACGACCGGGGCACGTTTCTCGAGCTGTACCGCGAGGAATGGCAGACGGGTGTCGATCCGGTCCAGTGGAACGCGGTCGACACGGAGACGGGTGTGCTGCGGGGGGTTCACGTCCACCCGCGCCATGACGATTACCTGACCATTGTTCGCGGGCGCGCGACCGTTGGCGTGCGCGATTTGCGCGAGGGCTCTCCCAGCGAGGGGGCCGCGGCCTGTGTCGAGCTCAGCGGTGAGCGCCCCACCGCGATCTCAATCCCTCACGGGGTTGCCCATGGCTTCTTCTTCCATCAGCCGTCGACCCACATCTATGCCGTCTCCCACTACTGGGATCCGGCCGATGAGCTGGGCTGCCGCTGGGATGACCGCAACCTGGAGATCCCCTGGCCCCAGCATGAAGCCCAGATCTCGCAGAGGGACGCGGCGCTGCCGTCCCTGGATGTCCTGCTCGACCAGTTGCGATCTGTCTGGGAATGACCAGGACTTACGGCCGGGCGCGACCGCCGGTCAGGCGGACGAAGGCATGCCAGGCGGGCTTGGCCCTGAAGCGGTCGCCTTCGTGGAAGAAGCCCGTCGAGTCGCAGAAGTCACAGGAGCCCTGGACGTCTTTCCAGGTGAACCAGTAGGCGGCCTTGAGATTGAGGCGACGGCGATTGTCGATCAGGTAGCGATACGAGTCGCGGAGCTGATCGACCTGGCCGAAGATCCCCTGCTCGAAGGCGTCTTGCTGGAAGTTGTCCTCCGAGCCCCAGCCCATCTCGGTGATGTAGAGGGCAGCGCCGGGATCGTGATTCTCGAGCGCGACGGAGCGCATGTCCTCCGTCATCTGACTCAGGTCGCCGGCATGTATCGCGTACGGGTGCAGGGCGATCCCGTCGAACTTGGACTCGATGCCCGGCACCCGGTAGAGCTCCTCGAGGAAGTCGACCGCGTCCATCCCGCGCGGTCCGTCCTCGTCGGGATCGCCGAAGAGGCCGGAGAGCACCACTTTGGCACCCGGGTCGGCGCGTTTGATCGCCGTGGAGGTGAAGTTCAGCAGCCTCGCGTAACGAGCCGGGGAGACGGGGAAGGCGAAGTAGAAGAAGTTCGCTTCGTTCCAGACCTGCCAGGTGCGGATCGGGTCCCTCGGAACCGGGTCCTCCGAGCCCGGCCCGTGCTCCAACCAGAACTGGCCGTTGGGCCCGTAGCGCTCGATCGCCGCCCACACGAAGGCTATCCATGCGCGGCGCGCCCGTCCGCCGATCGGCAGCGACGTCGGCTTGTGCGACAGCCAGCGAGGGGTGCCATAGAGGAAGGGAAGGATCTGGAGCCCGCCGCGCGCGGCTGCCGCAACGGCCTGGTCGATGCCCCCCCAGCCGTAGCCGCCCTGGGGGGTCGGCTGCACGCCATCCCAGGGCACGGCCAAGCGGACGCTGCCGATCCGCCCGACGCGCATGTACTGGACATCGGTGTCGCTCAGGGCCGTCTGGGGAGCGACACCGAAGAAGCTGCGGGGAATCGCCTGGGCGGCGGTGGGAGCCAACAGCAGCGCGATCAGCGCCAGGGCGATTGTCAGAGTTCGTCTCAGTAGGTGCCTTCGAGCTTGCGGTGGTCCCAGGTGGCGGTGCGCACCGGCTTGAAGTGGATCGCGACGCGCTTTGGCGCCTGCGCCTCCAGCGCCGCTTTGGCATTCCCTTCTACCGAGGAGATCCCTTCCGCGTAGCGCAACGTCAGTTCCTCAGCGAACCCGATCACCGTCTCGAAGTCGCGGTGGATCTCCGCCTCGGCCTCGATCATCGCCCCTCGCAGCTCCCCGTATTCGTGGCCGGTCTCGACCAGCACGGTGGCACGCGGGTCGCGCTCCAGGTTGCGCACCTTCTGGGACTTCGCGTAGGTCCAGATCCATATCTCGCTGTCGCGAGGCACGAACCACATCGGCATCGAGTGCGGCCAGCCGCGCGGCCCCAGGCTAGAGACGATCGCGATCCGCTCCCCCTCGAGCAGCTCCAGCAACTCCTCCTCGCTCAGCTTGATCTGGTCCCTGCGGCTCATCGTCGATCCGCAGGGAGATTAGGCGACGCGCTCTAGTTTCCTCCCAGGTCCACCGGCGGCGGTTTCGGCACCACTTCGCGCACGTCGGGGACGGGGGTCGGAACTTTCACCGGAAGCGGCTCGACGGTTTTGGCGACCGTGTCCACCACGGTCGCCACCGGCTCGGTTGCTTTCGCCACCGCGTCGGACGTGTCGAGAAGCGCCGGCGTGTCGTCGTTCGAATCCCCTCCCCTGCCTCCGGCGCCGGAGTCATTCCCGCCTTTGCCGGTCGAACCGGAGCCCTCACCCGAGCCGCCGGCCGCCCTGTCCCCGGGCGCCGATCCCCCGCCTCCCTCGGTGCTGGACGAGGGAGACCCGGACACGCCGCGATCGAGCTCGCCATGGTCGGGGGCATCCACCCCCACCTGGCCTCGAGAACCCTTGGTGTGGGACGAGCCGTCGGCGGGCTGACGCCGGACGGCGCTCCCGCCACCGGCGTCGACAAGCCGGCTCGCGATCGGCTCGGATGCCTGAGCAGCGGGAGACTCCGGGCCCGCGCGCAGAGCATGGCTCGCGACGGCCCCGGCGATCACCGTGGCCCCCGTCGCGACGGCCGCCTTCGCCGCCACCCCAAGGCCACCGAGCCTCAGCTCATCCACGAGCAAGGCGAACAGCCGCGGGCCGTTGGCGAAGAAGGCCCAGAAGGCGACGGGTCGCAGGCCGGAATAGTAGGCGCGAAAGGCCCGCACGGCGTCGGGGTCGAGCTGCTTGCCCGCCTCGGCGGCCAGCACCTCCAACGCCTCCTTGTGTCGCCTGGCGGAACGGTACGGCCGCGTGGAGGTGATTGCGTCGAAGGTGTCGGCGACCGCGAGGATGCGAGCGCCCAGCGGAATCCGGTCGCCGCCGAGGCCGTCCGGATAGCCCCCGCCGTCGAGCCGTTCGTGGTGATGGCGCACAATCCGGGTCAGCTCGTCGTCGCCGAGGCCGGCGACCATCCGCGCCCCGGCCACCGGATGCAGCTTGATCACGGCGAACTCCTCGCCGGTAAGCCGTCCCGGCTTGTTCATGATCTCGCGCGGGGTCTCGATCTTGCCGACGTCATGAACGGCGGCGGCAGTACGGATCCTGGCGATCTCCTCGCGCGGCAGACCCATCCGCTTGGCGATCGCGACGGCGTGGCGGGCGACCCGACGAGAGTGCCCCTGTGTGTAGGGGTCGCGTGCCTCCATCGTCCTCGCGAGCCGCTCCAACAGGCGCGCCCGCTCCCTCAGACCGAGGTCCGTCTGCCGCCGCCACACCCGGGCGCCCCGCGGCTCGAGCATCCTGGTCGCGCTGGCGAGCCGGCGCTCCTGCAGGCGCCGCCACACCCAGCCCCACAGCATCAAGTCGCCAAACACCGTGTCCCCGGCTTTGGACCGGATCGTCCAGAGGGCGCTGCCCACACACGAAACCGCGATCGAGAGGACTATCGCGGCGCCGGCCAGGAGGACAACCGAGTCGACGCCCCCCAAGGAGCGCAGCAACGAGACAGCCAGGACGGGCAAGCCGACGACTGCGGCGGTTGCGGCGGTTGCTTGCGGCAAACGCTTGATCGAGGCTGGTGCGGAGACGGCGCCCATGGTCTTGGAACCTGCCAGGCGCTGGGGCGCCGCGGGTACGCGATGTTTATAAATGCACCGCGGAGCGATTGTCTAGGGAACATTCGTTGCCCCGGGCCTTTTCTACCTCGTGCGGGGGAGCCGACTCAGCACCATCGCCTGGGTGTGGCGGCTCTCGGGGATCGCAACCAAGAGCTGGCTCTCCAGCCGCTTGTGGAGATGGAGCAGAAGGCGCCCGCGCGAGCTGAGGCGGACGCGGAAGACGTGGCCTTGTCCTCCCCCGAGGCTGAAGCTGCGGCGAGCGAGGGCGATGCGAACGGTGCGCGGCTTGGCGCTGCGGCCCTGGGTCGGGCTCTTCACCCTCAGGTGGGTGCGGACGATGATCTGCCCCGGGCAGGAGGTGGAGGTAGCCCAGCCGCAGCGGACCCAGACGCGAACTGTGGAGCCATGGGCCTTGACGTGGTCGACGGTGAGTGGCGGCGGGCCGCTGTCGCCGAGCGCAACGGGCGGGCCGGCCGTTGCCCCGTCGAGGTAGTCGTTGTCGATATTGATCGTCACCCCGCCGTAGGTCTCGTTGTGCCCACCGCGGTACTGATGCAGACGTTGCTGGAGGCTCCAGGCGCTTGCCGGCACGAAGGGGTCGACGGTGCTTTGCCGGCCGTTCCAGTTGGCGATCCAGATGTCGTCGGGAAGCGTGTAACCGGTCCCGATACGGCTGACCAGATCGGCGATCCCCGAGGCGCTGCTGCTGTAGACGCCGGAGGCGTAGCCGAGGATGTGCAGCCGGGCGGTCCAGGCGGCCAGGAAGGTGAGTGTCGCCGAGCTGGCGCCGGCGGTCCGAGTGTAGCTCTCCATGTCGAAGTAGATTGGGCTGCCCGGCCCGATCCCGACCTCGCGGGCATCGGTCGCGGCGTCGTCGGCGGCGTCGGTCCCCTGAGTGGCGGCGGCCCTGGAGCTGAGGGTCGCGCAGGAGGTGCAGCTGCTGGTTGGCGCCTGAAGGCCGACATAGGTGGGGATCAGGTGCCAGCCGGCGCTTACCTGCTCGGCGATCCAGCTCGAGTTCAGGTTCGGCTGCGAGCAGCCGCGGTTGAGCCCGCCGATATAGATGCCGACCGCCCGGTAAGGAGAGTCGGCCCAGGCCCGCATCGCCCGCGAGGAGGGCGCCGAGCAGGCGTCGAAGCCGAGGCCGGTGAAGGTGGCGGGCCCGGACACCGGCAGCAGCGGCGCGATGGAACTCGTCGCCCGCGCGGCGCGCGTTTCCCCGGCGGGGTCGATGAGGATCGCCCGGCGGCGCCCGACCGCACGCGCCGGGCAGCGCTGGCCGGCCCGCGGCGTCCCCAGGTAGACGGCGCGGCGGTCGAGCCGCACGCACATCCCGGGCTGCTGCGCGAGCCGGTACACCGGTGAGGAGGCGGGAACGCGAACCGTCTTGCCGCGGAAATGGATCGTCTTCGCCTCCCCGTGGGCAGTCGGCACGGCGATTGCGAGCAGGGCGATTGCGACTATTGCCGGGCGGAGCAGACGCATACCTGCCTCAACCGTTCTACCTCGTGGTCGATTCGCCTTGAAACAAACCAGTTATGCGGGGCGAGGGACCAGGTCCAGCTCGCGCCAGGGTCCCTCGCCGGCCATCGGCTGGGTGCGACCCTCGAGCCAGTCGGGCTGGAGGTCGTCGTAGTGGGGGCTGGCCGGGTGGCCGGATTGACCGGTGAACATCTGCCAGCGCGCGCGCTCGGGCGCGGTGGGGTCGGCGATCATCCGCCAGCTCGGCGCCCAGACCGCCTTGTAAGGGTCGTTGGGGTCGTAGGCGATCTGGCTCACCGTCTCCTGGGCGCCCCCCGCTTCGAGACGGCGGTTGAGCAGCTTGCGCAGCAGCGGGTTGGCCTCGCCCAGTGGGTGGGGGAACTCCAACTCGTGGACGCGCCCCCAGCGCCAGCCCTCCGGATCGGGACCAAAGCGGTCGCTGAGGTCGTCGAGCGCCCCGCTCAGCGCCTCCAGCGCGAAGCCGTCCCAGGGGCGGCCGATCAACTCCTCATCGCCCTCTTCCCAGAGCTTCATCAGATGCGAGTGCCAGCGCCATGGCGAGGTGACATGGGAAGTGAAACCGTTGTCGGCGCGGTCGAGCCATCGCTCGCAGAGGTCGCGATCCCCGATCGCCGCGCGGGCGACCTCACGGGCGAGCCGCAACAGGAAGGCCTGGTAGATCGTTCCTGCGATCGAATCGGCATCGAGGTTGCCGTCCCAGCTGCGCAGCCGTTCGATCGCGCTGCGCTCGCGCTGCCCGGAGGGGCTGAGCCGGCCCAGGCGCCGCGCCGCTTCCAGCCCGAGGATCGAGACGTGGTCGATCTGTATCCGTTCGAAGCTCTCGATGTCGTGCTCGTCGGACTCCCGCAGCAGGTCTTCGATCCGCTGCGCCCGCACGCCGTCATACCACTCGCTGGTGATGTGGTGGGGATAGTCGTCGCCGACGATCCGGTTGTTGGCGCTGACCAGCAGGCCACTCTCGGGGTCGATCGTCTCAGGCAACTCCTCGTAGGGAATCGTCCCCGTCCACTCGAACTCCCCCGTCCAACCCGGCTTCGGCAGATCCGGGCAGTTCCCCTTGCGCAGCGGCAGGCGGCCGATCAGCTTGTAGCCGATCGAGCCGTGGCGATCGGCCCAGATCAGGTTGGAGGCCGGTGCTGTGTGGCCCTCCAGCTTGGCGACCAGCTCGGGGCCGGACTCGATCAAGTGCAACTCGAACATTCCCTGGAAGGCGGTCGGCTCGTCGAGCGTGAGCCAGCGTAGGGCGAGCGGCTCGGCATCGTCGGCGCCAAGCGCATCGTTGACGATCGGCCCGTGGTGAGTGGACTTGACCTCGAGCACCTCGGGTTCGGCGCACCCCTTCACCGCGATCTCCTCGCGCCGGACATCAAGCGGTCGCCACTCTTCCTCGAACAGGTATCGCTCGCCCTCGATCCGCTCGATGAAGAGATCCTGGATATCGGCCAGCACATTGGTGAAGGTCCAGCAGACGTCGTTGTTCTGACCCATGTAGACGCCCGGCATCCCCGGCATCGAGGCGCCGCGAACGACTCTGTCGCCGAGGGTGAGCCCGACCTGATACCAGATGCCCGGCATGCTCGGCGGCAGGTGCGGATCAGCCGCGATCAGCGGCGAGCCGGTGGCGCTGCGGGTGCCGCTGATCGCCCAGTTGTTGGAGCCGCCGGCCTCGACGGCGAGGCCCATCGCACGGCGCACAGTGTCGATCTGCTCGGTGATCGCGAGGCCATCTCCGCTCCACTGCTCCTGGGTGACGATCGGGCTGCCGGCGGGATAGACGGAGTCGAGCTTTGCGGCGCGCTCGGGGCCGAGGGCGCGCACCATGTCAGCGCGCAGCAGCTCCCGCTCCCAGTTGGTTGCCAGGCCGAAGGTGAGCAGCTTTCCGAGGCCGAGGATGTCAGCGGGGCGCCAGGGCTCGAAGCTGCCGAGGCGCAGCAATTGCATCTCGAAGGGCATCGCCTTGGCGCTCTCCGCCGCGGCGTTGACCCCGGCGCAGAAGGTCTCCAGAAGGGCGCGCAACTCCGGATCCAACTCTGCTTCTTCGCGCTCGGCGACACGGCGGATCCCCAGAGTACGCAGTAGGCGGTCAACCGGAAGGGCCTCGGCCCCGGCGAACTCGGAGAGGCGGCCGCTGACGACCCGCCGGTAGAAGTCCATCTGCCAGAGGCGGTCCTGCGCATGCGCAAAGCCCTCGCCGAACCAGAGGTCAGCGGAGCTGCCGGCCTCGATGTGGGGCACGCCCCAGCGGTCACGGCGCACCCGCACCGGCCCCTCCAGCCCGCCTACCTCGATCGTCCCCTCCTGCTTGGGCAGTGGGCGGCGTGCCAGCCAGTGCCAGGCAGCTGCCGTGCTCGCCGCGGCGAGCCCCGTGCCGGCGGCCCCGGCCAACAGTCCCACGCGCGCTGCTCGCCTGCGATTCATCCCAACTCACCCTACTGGCCGGCTGGCCAGGACCGGGTCAGTCGCGCAGGTCGGCGGGCAAACGTCCTTCGGCGTCGAGCTTCTGCAGGTGGGCCTCCATGACCATGGCCGCAACCGGGCGGATCTCGGCGGGGACGTCGTCCCAGGCCTCGGTGAGGAGCGCCTCGCGCGAGCGCTCGCCGCGCTCGAGGGCGTCCAACAGCTTGCGCTCGCGCATCAGCCGGTGCTCGATGTACTCGGCGAGCTTCGCCGGCGGGTCCTCGATCCAGGGGCCGTGTCCGGGGCAGATCAGCTCGATCTCCTCTGCTTGGAGCAGATGCAGGGAGTCCATGTAGGCGGCGAGGGAGCCGCCGTCCGGCGGGACGAAGGTCGACCCCTCGCCGAGGACCAGATCGCCGCTGAAGCAGACGCCGTCGGGGCTGAGGAAGCAAACGTGGTCGGCGGCGTGGCCGGGAGTGGCGAGGGCGCGCAGCCCGCCGTGCTCCTCACCGTCGGCGGGCAGGATCACGGGCACTCCGAGTCGCTCCGCCCCCGCCGCGTGGTCGCCATGGGAGTGGGTCAGCAAGATCAGGCCGATCCCCCCACGCTCATCGGCGGCGGCGCGGATGGCTTCGAGGTGCCCTGCGTGGTCGGGACCGGGATCGATTACGACGCATGGATCGGACCCGTAGAGGTAGGTGTTCGTCCCCTCATGGGTCAACGGCCCGGGGTTGGGCGCGACGATCCGCTCTATCTCCGGGTGACCCGGGGCCTTCTCATTCACGCAGACGACTTTTACCCCACCCCAGTGGGGTCAAAGTCGACAGCGGCGATCAACCGGCGACTTCCCTGGCGATCGCGGCGCGGGCGTCTTCGGGCTCGAGGACGACCAGGTCGCCGGCGCCGCGCAGGATCTCCCGCACCAGCCAGGAGGTTCCCGCGTAGGGAAGCTCGACGACGACAGCGCCGTCCTCCAACTCCTCGACCACGGTGCGCTCCTCGCGCAGCCAGCGCGCCCGCTCCGGCGAGACCCAGACCCGGGCCACCTGGGCGGTCGGCACCTCGCCGTGGGTCATCCAGCCCTCGACGCCGGCCAGCTCCTCGACCTCGGGGCGCGGCTCGAAGGTTTCCTCGGAGAGCTTCACCTCTTTGACACGGTCGAGCTTGAAGTGGCGGATCGCCTCCCGCCCCAGGTCGAAGCACTCCACGTACCAGCCCTCGCGGCCGTTCTCCAGCCGGTAGGGCTCGACCCGGCGCTTGGTGAACTGGTCCTCGTTCTCCTTGTAGTACTGCAACTCGAGCACGCGGCTGGCGGCGATCGCCTCGTTGACGACGCGCGCCACCTCGGTGTCGCTGCCGCCGCCGGAGGCGATCTCCAGCCCCTCCTCGGAGGGGTCGTGGCCGAGCGCCTCGACGATCTTGGTGCGGGCGCTCTGCAGGCCGCCCTGGGGCAGGTGGTCGCCAAACAGGTCGATCGCCGCGACCAGCGCCTTCGCCTCCAGTGGCAGCAGGCGGGCGGGGCGGGCGAAGTTGTCGCCGTAGGGCTCGGAGTCGACCTCGATCTCGTCGCCCTGGATCTCGGCATATAGGACGTAGGTGCCGCCGCCGAAGTTGACGACGTTGAGGAGCTCGATGTCCTCCTGCAGCTCCTCGGCGGTCAGCTCGAGGCGGTTCTGCAGCTCGGCGGTCTTCAGCCGCTCCCCCTGCTTGGCGGACTCGATCAGCATGCCGGCGAGGGTGACGAGGCGGGCGAAGCGCTCGGGGCGGATCGCCGCCTCACCGCGGCCGTTGGAGCGGCGGCGCGGAACCTCGCGCAGCGGGCGCTCTACGATGCTCGCCGGCTCGAAGCCGTTGTGGTGGCGGTCGTGGAGCAGGCCGAGGCGCTCCTCAGCCTCCTCGCGCAGCTCATCGGGCGCCAGCACCTGCGCGTTGCGCCGCCAGCGCAGCACCCAGGCGATCAACTCCCGCGACGAGGCGTACTCGGTCTCGAAGACGACGCCCTTGCCGGACGCGCCGTCTGCCTTCTTCGCCGGGCGCAACTTCCCGTAGGCGCCGAAATCGCGCTCGATCAGCCAGGAGATGCGGTCGCGGATGAATATCTTGGCGGTGCCGCGCAGCTCGCCCAGCTGCCAGTCGGCGCGCTGGCCATAGTCGCGACGGTCGAAGTCCTCGGGCGGGGAGAAGTCGTGCTCGGCCTTGGAGGCGTAGCCGACCTTGCCCTGGATGCGGGAGAGACGGAAGACGCGCACCGCGTCGCGCTCGTGCGCGTGGCCGATCAAATAGAACTGGCCACCCCGGAATACCAGGTGGTAGGGGTCGACCTTGCGCTTGGCGGTCTCGTCGCGCTCCATCGTGTAGTAGGTGAACTCGATCGTCTTGCGGCGGGAGATCGCGGTCTCGATCTTGGAGAGGCGCTGGGAGAGCTCACGGCCGCCGGCGGAGGCGGTCATCGCCATCTCGACCGGGGCGCGGTCGGTCTCGGTGACCGGGTTGGGATGCCCCCAGGCGACCTGCTGCAGGGCGAGGCGCAGCGGCTCGGCGTAGGCGAAGCCGCCGTCGGTCAGCAGCGAGAGCGCCGTGGCGAGCGCCGCCAACTCGTTGTCGTCGAACTCGATCGCGTCGAGGTAGAAGTTCTCAGGCGGCAGCGAGTACAGCTCCGCCTCGAAGAAGCCCTCGCCCGGCTTCTCGACCCCGAGCTGGATGCCAAGGCTCTCCAACTCGGCGCGATCGGCATAGAAGCGACGCGCGAAGGCGTCGTCGTTCATATCGCTGTAGCCCTCCACCTCGCGCTTGATCTCCAGTGCCGAAACCGGCCTCCCCTGGGCCATCAGGAAGGAGATCAGCGAGAGCTGGCGGATCAGCTTCTCGGTGTCCTTGGCCACGGGTCGCAGGATAGTCTGCGGCCGGCGCCATGGACATCCTGCGCAACCTCTTCGGCAGCGTAACTTCCGGGATCGTCCGGCTGGCGGTTACCGCGGGGGTGCTGGCGCTGGTCTACCTGTTCCTCGTCAAGCCGGTGCTGGAGACGACCAACAACGCGATCGAGAAGAGCGGCATCGGCGAGATCAGCAAGAGCTTCGAGGACGTCAGCGTGCAGGTCCAGCGGCAGATCAAGCGTTCGCTGAAGACGACCCAACGCCGGGGCGGCAATCCACAGCGGCTGATTCACTGCGTCGAGCGGGCGGACGGCAATGCGCGCAGGATCAAGCGCTGCACCGCCAAGTACTGAGCGCCGTCAGGCCGCGCGCTGGCCGAAGAAGGCCGAGCCGGCGAGGGCGCGATCGAAGCCCGACCAGGACTCGCCCTCGGGAAGCTGACGCTCGAGGCGGTCGAAACTGCCGAGGCGGCCACCGAGATTGTCGATCATGTGGACGAGGACGGCCTCGCGTGTGGCGGGGACGACCGGGGAGCCGTGCTCGAGCGAGCCGTGGTGGCTGAGGATGATGTGGAGCACTGCCTGCGCCAGGCCGGGGTCGAAACCGGGGATCTCCTCGATCCGGCGGCGCACCTTGTAGTAGCCGAGCGGGATCTCGCCCTGCAGGCGGCCGGCGTCGGTGAGGTCAATAGCCAGCGGGTCGTCGTTGTAGGCCTCGGTCTTGCCGATGTCGTGCAGGAGGGCACCGGCGATCGCGACGTCGCGATCGATACCGGGAAAGAAGGCGGAGGCGGCGCTGACCGCCTGCGCGACGGAGATCGTGTGCTCGAGCAGGCCATGGCGGTAGGCCTGGTGGTAGACCTTGGCCGCCGGCGCGTCGCGGAAGCGATCCCAGATCTCCGTCTCCTCGCCGAAGAAGACATCGAGCAGCTCGCGCAGCTGCGGGCTCTGGACGGTGTCGAGAAGGGAGCGCAGGTCGCTCTCCAAGCGATCGAAGGAGACCCCAGACTCTGGGGCGAGGTCTTCCTCCCGGTACTCCTCGGACGCGGCCTCGCGCAGCTCGGAGACCTTGATCTTCGCGCCCCAGCGGTCGCTTACCTCGAAGATGCCGGCGATGAAGACGGGGGAGCCTGTGCCGGCCGCGGAATAGCGCTCCTCGGCGTCCTCCCAGGAGACCGCCTCGACGGTGCCGCCGGCGTCGCCCAGCATCAGCCGCAGCCAGGGCTCGCCGTTTTTCTTGCGGCGCAGCTCGCGCTCGCGCACGGCGTACACACCCTTCACCCGCTGGCCGTCCTCGAGGTCGCGCAGGGCGACCCGCACCGGGGGGGAAGTGTCGATCAGCGTCTGCTCGCTCATCTCGATATTCAAAGTAATGAGAGGTGCGGACGGCGAGGACGGCGCTCTCTCGCGTTGCTACAGCGCCGAGCCGATCCAGTGGCCGAGGGCGACCGCGGCGAAGCCGGCAACCAGAGAGAGCCCGAGGTTGAGCCAGACGAGATGCGCATGGCCGGCATCGGCGAGGCGGTGGGAGTCCAGCATCCATGTGGAAAAGGTGGTGAAGGAGCCGATGCCACCGCCGGCGACGATGATCAGCGCCTCCCCACCGAGCGCCGCGCCCGCAATCAGGCCGAGCGCGAGCGTGCCGGTCAGGTTTATTGCCAGGACGCCAAGCGGGAATGGATGGTCGCGGCGTTCGGCGAAGGCGGCGTCGATCAGGAAGCGGGCTGTTGCCGCGGCCCCGCCGAGCAGGCCGACCGCGACCCAGGCCGGCACGCTCACCCCCCACCCCCCTGTGTCGCTTTACCGCTACATAACAACGGAAAGGCGACACAGCCGATCATGGTGATGCCTCCTCGGGGCGGCGCTCCAGGGCGATGCCGACCCGCACGCAAACGTAACCCGCCGCCAGGGTGAGGCCGATATAGGCGGCGGCGAGCCCGAGCCGACCGGCGTCGATCATCTCGAACAGCTCCAGCTGCAGGGTGGAGAAGGTGGTCAGGGTGCCGCAGACCCCGGTGGTGAGAAAGGGATGGGCGACGCTGTCCTCGGGGTGGTCGTGCAGGCGGGCGAAGAAGTACCCGAGCGCCAGCGCGCCGGCCATGTTGACGACGAGAGTCGCCCAGGGCCAACCGCCGGGGCCGTGCGGCGCCGCCTCGGCCAGGCCGACCCGGGCCAGTGCGCCCAGCACGCCGCCGGCGTAGATCGCGGCCAGCCGGCGAAGGTCGAATCGCGGCAGTCTCATCAGGACGCCCTCTTATCAGCCCGCGCGATCACGCCCCCCAGCATCTGCCGCACCGCTTCGCGCCGCGAGTCGTCGATTGGGAGCTCGTCGACTCGCCCGCGCAACTCGTCGGGCCTTGCCAGTCGATGGCGCAGCGCCTCCTCGACGAACTCCCAGTCCCGCTCCCGCCCGGCGACGCACTTGGAAAGCAGCAGGTCGTGGACCTCGAGGCACCAGCCCGTCGCGCCGCCCGTGTTCTCGCTGCGAATCGGGATCAAGCGCTCCTCCCAGCCCGCCGGCGCCACCGCGGTCTCCGGCCCGACGGCGTGCGCGTAGTAGCCGAAGGTCGCGTCGAAATAGGAGCCGTCCCCGAGGCTGCCTTCGATCTCATCGCCGCGCTCCGGTCGGTTTCGCGGATAGATGTCCGCCTCGCGCGAGGCAAGCAGCGATCCCGGCGCCTCCGGGAACTGGCCAAGGATTGCCTGGCTGCCGACGATCACGAGCTCATCGTCCTCGGCCACGGCCGCCGCCGCGCGGATCACGTGCTCCAGTTCCTCGCGTCGCATGGCCGCTAGCGGACCGTTTCGATTATCCGGCGGCGCTCCTGCTCGTTGAGCATGCCGGCGAAGGGGCTGTTCTGCCGCAGGTCCCGACCAGCTTCGTCGTCGGCCGAGATCGCACGGGCGACTTCCGTCGGCGACCGAGAAAGGAGGTCCCGCCAGCGCTCGGCGTATCGCGGATGAATGTGTCGATCCGCCGCCAACCGCTCGACCCGCTCACGCGCCTCGTCGACCATTCGCTCGTTCAGCCGCTCGGCGAGCAGGCGGTGGTTGGCGAGGCTCCGTCGCTCAGCGGTGCCGTGGCCTCGAGGCATTGTCGAAGGCGAGACGGTGGCGGGCGGCAAAGCGGCGGCGACACTCCGCTCGGCGGCCGCCCGCCTCTCCTTCAGCGCCGACGCGAGCGCGTGCCGGCGGGGGCCTCCCCCTCTCAGCTCGTCGATCGCCTCACGAACCTCGATCGCGAACTGGCATGGGACCGCGCGACGACCGGTCGGCGTGACGACCGTCGGGACCTCGCCCGCCGCCACCCAGCGATCGAGCGCCGTCTGGCTGACCCCGAGGAGGCGAGCGGCGCGGGAACGGGAGAGCGTCGGTCCGAGGCGCGCCTCCAAGTCTCGCCGAACCGGCGATACGTCTCGACGCACAGCGGGAACCCGCTCCGCCCGGCGCAGCCGAACGATGTTCTCCACCAGCCTCTCGGTTTCTTTGACTCCCGCCACGCGCACAGGGTAAGCGATGTTGAGAATTTTTCCTAGTTTCACTGAACTTTCTATTCATTGAAATTCATCGATGAATTGTGTAGGTTTCCGCCGATGCCAGACGATCTCCCCGTGATCGAGTGCTGCACGCCGCTGGCGGGATCGTCGCTGTCCGAGGAGCGAGCGGTTGAGATGGAGGCTGTGCTGAAAGCGCTCGCCGACCGCCACCGGCTGAAGATCGTCAACCTGCTGCTGCGCGCCGGGGGCGAGCCGGTCTGCGTCTGCGAGGTGCAGCCGCTGCTGGGGCTCTCGCAGGGAACCGTCAGCTATCACCTGAAGCAGCTGGTCGCCGCGGGGCTGGTCGAGCGCAAGAGGCGGGGCACCTACAGCTACTTCAGCCTCGTCCCGGGGGCACTTGACTCCGTCCGGGAGGCGTTCTCGACGCCGGCCCGGGTGGCCATTTCTTCACCGGCGCCCAATTCACGCGCGGCTGCTTGCTGCTGAGGGATGGACGGGCGCCCCGACCTCCCCCGCCGCGCCGCCGCCGAGGCGTTCGGAGCCTTTGCGCTGGTCTTCGCCGGCTGCGGAGCGATCGTCACCGACACGGTTCACGAAGGGGTGCTGGGAGCGGTCGGCGTCTCCCTCGTCTTCGGCCTCGTGATCATGGCGATGGTCTACGCGACCGGCCATCTCTCCGGCGCCCACCTCAACCCGGCGGTAACGCTCGCCTTCGCCCTCACCCGCCACTTCCCCCGTCGCGAAGCCGTCGCCTATATAAGCGCCCAGCTGCTCGGCGCGATCGCCGCCGCCGCCCTGCTGCTGGCGGTCTGGCCCAGCGAACCCGCAGCGCTCGGCACCACGCTGCCCTCGGTGGGCGCGGGCAGCGCCGTCGTCTACGAGGTGGTGCTCACCGCCTTCCTGATGTTCACGATCATGGCCGTGGCGACCGACACCCGCGCGGTCGGCGCCGGCGCGGCGATCGCGATCGGCGGCGCAGTCGGCTTGGACGCCCTCTTCGGCGGGCCGATCACCGGCGCCTCGATGAACCCGGCCCGCTCGATCGGCCCGGCGCTGGTTTCCGGCACCACGCACGACCTCTGGATCTACATAGTCGCCCCAATCGCCGGCGCCGCCTTCGGCGCTCTCTCCTACCAGTTGGTCCGCGGCCCGACGACGGATGAAGAGGCCGCCGCCCGATGACCCGAACCCTGTTCGTCTGCCTGCACAACGCCGGCCGCTCGCAGATGAGCGAGGCCCTGTTCGCCCGAGCAGCGGCCGGTCTGCACGAAGCGCGCTCGGCGGGGACGACGCCCGGCGACCGAGTCCACCCCGAGGTGGTCGAGGCGATGGCCGAGCTGGGAATCGATCTCTCGACCCGCGTGCCGCACGGGCTCACCCGCGAGGACGCCGAGTGGGCCGACGTCGTGGTGACGATGGGCTGCGGCGACGAGTGCCCTTACATCCCGGGCAAGCGCTATCTCGACTGGGATCTGCCCGACCCCAAGGGACGTCCTCCAGCCGAGGTCCGCGCGACCCGCGATGAGATCGAGCGCCGCGTCACCGAGCTGGTCGACGAGCTGAACGACTGACCCCTCAGCGCGCGAAGGCGCCCCAACAGAGAGCGGGGATCGTGTAAGAACCGTCGTCCCCGCGGTACGGCGCCACGGCCTCCTCGATCGCCTCCCGGGTCGCCCGGCGCTCGTCCTCGGGCAGCACCTCGATCGCGGCCGCCAGCGGACCGGCGAGGCGGATCACCACGTCCCAGAAGTCGTCGAAGTCCGCGTAGCTGAAGTCGAAGGAGATCTCCTCCAACTCCGGCTCGCCGAAGCCGGCTCCGGTCGTCAGGCTGCGGATCAGGTTGGGATCGGACATCGCGAAGATCCCCGGCGCGCCCGGCTCAGGCGGTGGCATATGCCCGCGCCCGACCAGCGTCATCGCTGGCAGCGCCGCCCAGGGATTGCGGTCCGGCGCGGCCCAGACGGCAAAGGCGAGTCGACCGCCATCGCGCAGCACCCGCCGTGTCTCCTTCAGCGCCGCCGCGGGGTCGGCCATCAGCATGTAGCCCCAACGACAGACGACGGCGTCGACGCTGTCGTCGTCCAGATCCATGCGCTCGGCGTCGAGAACTTTGAACTCGACGTTGGTGAGCCCCTGCTCGGCGCCGAGCCGTCGCGCCACCTCGACCATCTCCGGCGAAAAGTCGGTCGACAGCAGGCGGCCCCCGTCGCTGACTCGTTCAGCCACGCGGAAGCCCAGGTCACCGGGTCCGGCGGCAACGTCGAGGACTGTCTGACCGGGCTGAGGATCGGCCTTCGCGACGATCCACTCGTTGACCCTGCCGGTCTCGACGATCATCCACTCGTTGCGAGCCTCCCAGCCGGCTGCCATCTTGCCCCAGGTCTCGAGGCTTTTCTCCCGGTAGGACTCGGGGTCTACGGTCATGGTCCACCTCCGCTGTAGCTTCCACTGGCAACGCTGACTGCTTGGCAATCCTATGGCTCACGCGCGGGTCGACCGCAAGGAATAGCCTCGGGCGATGCTGACCGATCAAGTCGAAGCTTGGCGGCAGGCCGGTGATCTCGAAGAGGTGCTCGGCCGGCGCCTGTACGTGCACCGACGCGAGGGATCGCGGTCGCCGCTGCTGCTCCTCCTGCACGGATTTCCCTCGAGCTCCTACGACTGGCGGGAGCTGCTGGAGCTGCGCCCCGAGCCGGGCATTCTCGCCTTCGACTTCCTCGGCTTCGGCCTCTCCGACAAGCCGCGCGATCACGTCTACTCCCTCTCCTGGCAGGCCGACGCCGCCGAGGAGCTGGTGCGACGGGTCGGGTCGCCGCCGGTCTTCGTCGTCGGCCACGACATGGGAACCTCGGTAGCCACCGAGCTGATGGCGCGCGACCTGCTGGGGGAGCTGGAGATGGACATCGTCGGCGCGCTGCTCTTCAACGGCAGCATGCTGCTGCACCTAGCCAAGCCGACCGTGGGTCAGCGCCTGCTGCGCAGCCCGGCGGGGCCGCTCTTCGCCCGGCTGACGACGGAGTGGACCTTCCGTGCCCAGTTCTCACGGATCTTCTCGGCGAAATACCCGCTGAGCGCCGACGAGGCAGCCGACCAGTGGTCGCTGATCGCCCACAACGGTGGGCAGCGCATCGCCCACCGGCTGATCCATTACATGGACGAGCGCGAGCGCTTCACCGACCGCTGGCACGGCGCGATCCGCGACTGGCCGGGCCCGCTGACACTTGCCTGGGGCCTGCTCGACCCCGTGGCCCGCACCGAGGTCCTCGACGGCCTGCGGGCGCTGCGCCCCGGGGTGCCGACGATCGAGCTCCCCGAGCTCGGCCACTACCCACAGATCGAGCGCCCCGAGCGAATCGCCGAGGCGCTGGACACCGCGCTCGGTCGCGCCTCGATTCCCTAGCCGCCGGAGCGGTCAGCTGCCGGCCGGGCGCCGCACAGGCGCACCAACTCACGCTCATAGGCGCGGGCGAGGGGTTCGGGGTCGGGGATCAGCGCCGTGTCGACCATAAGCCCCGTCGTCACCTCCCCCGCGTAGCTGAAAATGCTGACCGTCATCCCAAGGCTGCCCGAGCATGGCGCCCAGACGAGGATGGCCTCGATCGGCGCCCCGGCGAAGCTGAGCCGCTCGGCCGGGCCCGGCACGTTGGTGACCACGAGGCTGGCCTTGTCGGTGAAGAAGCCGATCAGGCGGTCCTCCACCCAGGGCGGCGTCAGACCCATCGCGGTCAACAGGCCGAAGGCGATCGGCGCCTCGTGTGAGCGCTTGATCGCGTCCATGCGGCTGCTGACCTCGCGCAGGCGCTCGGCGGGGGCCACCGGGCCGACCGGCAGCTCCAGCAGGATCAGGGCGAAGTCGTTGCCGAGCTCGGCCGGCAGCGGCTCGTCCAGAGGGCGGAGGTTGAACGGCACCATCGCGTGGATCTCGTCTGGAAGCGGATCGTCCTCGCCGAGTCGCTCTCCCAGGGCGGCCGCCAGCGCCGTTACCAGCAGATCGTTGACGGTCACCCGGCGGCGGTGGGCGGCGTCCTTGATCCGATCCAACGGGAAGGGCTCCGTCCAGGCGACCCGGCGTGATCCGGAGAGCGGCCCGCGCAGCGCCGTCGGCGCGTCGGCCGCAGAGGCGAGCAGCTTTGCCGCGGTGGACGCATCGCGGCGGGCAGAGCCGGCCAGCTCGCGAATGTGGTCGGGGTGAGCGACGGTCTCCATCCCCTCATGCGCGACCGTCCCGCCAAAGCGCCACGCCGTAGAGGCGAGACGGGCGGGGACGCCGGCCAGGCGACGGAGCGCACCGGGGCCGGGCGGCGCCGGGGCCGGCTCGGATGAAGTCTCATCGGCGCCCGCCTCGTCGGTGAGGGAGAACAGGACGCGGGCGAGCGCGATACCGTCGGCGATGCAGTGGTGGATGCGCCAGAGCATCGCCGCCCCGCCTTCGTAGCCCTCGATCAGGTGCACGTCCCAGAGAGGCTTCGACGGATCCAACTGCGGCTCGATCAGCTCCCCGACCAGCGCCTGCAGGGCGGTTCGATCGCCAGGTGGCGACAGCTGGACGCGATGCAGGTGGTTGTCGAGGTCAAACGAGGGATCGTCCTCGAAGGAGGGCGATCGGCCAAAGGGGTCGATGACCCGCCGGCTGAATCGCGGGTAGCGGGCGATCAGCCGCTGCTCGAGGCGAGCGGCCACCGCCTCGGGGTCCGGCGTAGCGGCGAGCCTGACCAGCCCGTTGACCACCATCGGGTTGGTCGGCCGATCCATATGGAGCCAGGCCGCGTCGGCTGCGGGCATCGCCTGGCCGCTCATGCGGCACGACTCTTCGGCAGCAGGGGGCTCGGATGGATGCTTGCTCTTGGAACACTGAAATCGTGCCACATCCGGGCCGAGCCCCAGCGACGCTCCGAGCCGGCCAACTACTGATCGTCTCTGCGGCAATTCCCTGATGGCCAGGGTCAAGCGCCACAATAGGTTCGCCTCGACAACAACGATATGCGTGAGGGAGGAGCCAAATGACGAGGCAGATGCGCGGAGTGACAGGAGTGGCCACATCGTTGGCGATCGCCGGCGTCCTGCTGGCGGGTTGCGGTGGCGGAGACGACAACACCACGACCGTGACCGAACCCGAGGGCTCGGCCGGAGCGGCGGCGGGGGGCAGCAAGAGCGCGACGGTCGAGATCAAGATGGGTGACTTCTTCTTCGATCCGAAAAACGCGATGGCGAAGTCCGGGCAGACGACAATCGAGGCCCCCAACGACGGCTCGGTCGAACACGAGCTGGTGCTCTTCAAGACGAACGCGAACCCCGCCAAGCTCCCCACCGACGCCAGCGGCTCCGTCGACGAGGAGAAGCTCGACCAGCAAGCGCAGGAGATCGGTGAGGTCGCCGATGTTGAGGCCGGCGAGACCAAGTCGGGCACGTTCAAGCTCACCCCCGGGAATTACGTGATGTTCTGCAACCTGCCGGGCCACTACGCCCAGGGCATGTACGGAACCGTCACCGTCACCAAGTAGTCGATCCCACGGCGTGGGTTGGCGCGACGCCGGTTTCAGGCGGCGTCGCGCGCCCGGAGCAGAGCCTGCCAGTCCTCCCGGTCGATGCGCGCCGGCTCCGTTGCGGCAAGGAACTCCTCCAGGGCGACGACAAAACGCAATGGCGCCTCGAGCTGGGGCAGGTGACCGACGTCCTCGAAGACCTCGAGGCGGCTGCCCGGAATGCGGCGATGCGCGTCCTCGCCATGGTGGGTGGGAATGATCGGGTCCCGATCGCCCCAGATGATCAGTACCGGCACCGCCTCGGCCAGGTAGAGGCGATCGCCGGCGTGAACGCGCTGGCCGCGGGTGCCGATCACCGCCCGCACCGTCGCCAGGAAAGCCGAGCGCCGGGTCGGGTCAGCAAGGGTGGCGTAGCCACGCAGGACCTCTGCGACGTCGGCGCTCGGCCGCAGGCCGACTGCCGAAAGCCCGCGCCCGACTGCCGAGCCGACACGCTGCCCCGCTCCGGCGGTGGCCGCAATGAAGAGGTCGGCGCCGGGCAGCGCCGCGGCGCGAAGGACCGGACTCACCTCCGGGCCAAGGCCACCGCTGGAGACCAGGACCAGCCGCTCCACCATCTCGGGGAACTGGTAGGCAAACTGCATCGCGATCCCGCCCCCGAGCGAATGCCCGACGAGCGTGGCGCGCTCGTGGCCGAGCGCCATGAGCAGGTCGCGCAGACCGGCGGCGAGCCCGCCGACGGAGTAATCGCCGCCGCCCGGCGCCGACTCTCCATGCCCGGGCAGATCCGGGGCGATCACGGTGTGCTTCCGCGCCAGCGGTTCGATCACCTCCCCCCAGTTCTCGAAGCTCCCACCCATCCCGTGGACCAGCAGCAGGACAGGGCCCTCGCCGGCCGCGGCGTAGGTCACCTGGCGGCCGTGCAGCGTCTCGGTTTCAACCTCGAATCCGCTCACAACTTATGAATCTACGTCAGAAAGTCGGCGGCGCCATCGGGGAAAACCCGAACCTCCTGCAAATGGCGAGGGCCGGAATCGAACCGGCGACACCACGATTTTCAGTCGTGTGCTCTACCAACTGAGCTACCTCGCCTCGGTGATGCGCGACCGGGGCCGCGTCAAGCGGAAGGCTAGCGGCAGGCTGGCTAGGTTGGGGGCGTGGCATGGTCGCGTGCAGCGTTGGGAGCCGGCGTCGCCGTGGCGGTGGCGGCCCTGCTGGTGTCCGGCGGCTCGGGAACAGATCCGCAGGCGCCGCGGTTTCTCGAGATCGGGGTGGTCGGGAGCGCGGGAGCGACGGTGGCTGTCGACTCCTTCGGGAGTGTGATCGACCGCAGGCGAGCGCGAGGCGAGGCGCTCGCGAACCGGCGCTGGTTGGGGCGTGTCCGGCCGCTGGGGGCGGGGGCCCCGCCATGGGCGCGGCGGATGTACCTGCAGTCTCTGCTGGTGCTGCGCGCCTTGACGGATCGGAACGGAGCTGTCATCGCCGGAGCGCGGGAGGGATGGGCCTACGTGTGGCCACGGGACGCGGGGGCTGTTGCGCTGGCCTTTGCCGCCGCCGGATATCGCGCCGAGGCGCGGCGAGTGGCGCGGTTCCTGCTGGGGCTGGACTTGGACGCGGCGGCCCGGTTCTACGAAGACGGGGCGCCGGTCGGGGGACGTGAGGCGCAAGGAGATGCACGGGGCTGGGTGGAGGCGGCGGCACGTGCGGCGGGGATTCCGTCCCCAACCGCCCCCTTCGACTGGCGCGACCGCCCCGACTACCAGGAGAAAGGCGAAGGCGACTACCTCGGCAACGCAATTGCCTCCGGTGCCCCCGTCAAGGAGATCGCCGAGCGGTTTAGAGGGACAGACGGAGTGCTGGTGAGAAAGGTGCGTGATCCAGGGTCCGGGGTGGACTCCGCGGTCGCCTGGGCCGTGCAGCCCTTTCCCTACCCAGCTCTGTTCCCGACCGTGCGGCGCTCCCTTCGGCGACTGATAGACGAGCGCGGAGGGCGGTTCGGGATCGTCCCATCCGAGGACTGGCCTGAAGACGATCCGTGGACCGTCCCCACGGCTTGGGCCGCGTGGGCGTTCGCCTCGCTTGGAGACCGGGCTACCGCCCTGGAACTGATGAGCGACCTGCGGCGTGCGGCGACACCGCTCGGCCTGCTGCCGGAGCGGGTCGACGCCCAGACCGGCGAGCCACGCTCCACCACCCCGCTCGCCTGGTCGCACGCCTTCGCAATCCTCGCCCTTCACCGACTCTGGCCCGGAGCTGTAACGCGCTTGCCATGCATTACCTGTCAAACGCGTTACACCACGCGATGAGCCTGCGTCTCGGCGGGGGCTAGATCGCTGCCAGGGCGATGGCTACGGCCTCCTCGGGCGTGGCAGCCGGGACTATTCCCGGCGCGCCCTCCATCGACCCCTCCCCTCTGAGGGTCCAGCTGCGCAGGGCTATGACTGTGCGATCGAGCTGGCGGGCGTGGCCGATCTCCGAGAGCGTCCCCCACTCGCCGCCGACCGCGATCACCGCCTCGCCGGAGGCGACGACCGCCAGGTTGCGGGCAAAGCCGATCCCGGTCGAGACGACGTGGGTGCAGTACGGGTTCGCCTCGTCGGGAGAGTCCCAGGGGACGATGCCGATCACAGTCCCGCCCGCTTCCGCTGCGCCGCGCGACGCCGCCTCCATCACGCCACTGAGCCCGCCGCAGACGAGGACGACGCCCGCCTCGGCCAGCCGCCGCCCCACCTCCTCGGCAAGACGCCAAGCATCCGACTCCTCCCCGCAATTGCCTCTGCCGATGACGGCCACCTGACGCGCGCGCTCGGAAGGGAGTGAGTGGGCCTCGACGGAGCCTCCCTGCTGTTCGCGACGGCGAGGCTCGCTCTCTCCCTTCACTGCGCTCCTCTCATCTGACCCATCAGTTCCAGGGCGCCGGCCTTATGCAACGGCTCGTTGAGGTTGCCGCACTTTGGGCTCTGCACGCAGGAGGGGCAGCCGGACTCGCAGGGGCACTCGGCGATCAGGCGCTCGGCGTCGCCGAGCAGCCGCTCGAACTGCTCATAGCCGCGCAGGGTGATCCCCACCCCGCCCGGGTGGCCGTCGTAGATGAAGATCGTCGAGCGGCCGGTCTGGAAATGGACGTTGGTGGAGAGGCCGCCGATATCCCAGCGGTCGCACATCGCGATCAGCGGCAGGACCGCGATCTGGCCGTGCTCGGTGGCGTGCAGGGCCCCGAGCAGCACATCCGGCGGCAGGGCCCCGCTCATGTCCTGCGGCAGCACGTACCAGAGGGCCTGGGTGGCGAAGCTCTGCTCGGGCAGCTCCAAGGCGACGACGTCGATCGCCTCCTGATCGGCAATCGAGACACGCTGGAAGGCGATCACCTGCTCGGTCACCGAAACCTCGCCGAAGTGCAGCTCGACCCCGGCGACCTGGCGCTGCTCGCGCACCCGCTCGATGTAAATCTCGGTCTCCTTCTTGGGGCGGGTGTACCAGTCGCCGTCGAAGCGGGAGACGATCGCGCGGCGAGCGTCGGTGTCCAGTGCCTCGACCTCGTAGGAGCGGCCCAGGTGCAGATAGATCGCGCCCGGGTGGACGACGGTGAAGGCGCGCTCGGCTTCGACCAGGCCCAGCATCTCCCCCGAGTCGCGCTCGATCACCGCGACCGAGTCTGCCGAGGCCGAGCGCAGCGGGATTTTGCCGGCGACGAACTCGCTGCGGCGCGGCAGCAGCCGCCCACCTGCGCGGCGCAGCTCCCCTACTCCCGCCAGCCGCTCGGCCCGCTCGCGCCAGCCCGGCGCAAAGATGTCGTCGTCCTCGTCGCTGAGCGGCAGCTCGTACGCCGCGGCGACGAGGTGACGGGAGGCGATCTGCTCGCTGGCGGAGTCGAGGATCGCGGCCTCGACCGGCCGCTCGAGGAACTCGTCCGGGTGGCGGCAGAAGAACTGGTCGAGCGCATCCTGGCCGGCGACGTAGACGGCAAGCCCACGGCGGCGGCGACCGGCCCGTCCCCACATCTGCCGAAGGCTGGCGACGGTGCCGGGAAAGGTGACGCAGATCGCCGCGTCCAGCTCGCCGACGTCGATTCCCAGCTCCAGCGCGTCGGTGGCGACCACCGCCAGCAGCTCGCCGGACGACAGCCGTTGCTCGATCTCGCGCCGCTGCTGCGGTGTGTAGCCACCGCGGTAGGGGGCGATTCGCTCCGCCAGCTCCGGCTTGCCGCGCGCCTCCAGGTTGTCGCGGGCGAAGCGCTGGATCAGCTCGATCCCCTTGCGGCTCTTGAGGAAGCAGATCGTCCGCACGTCGGCGACGACCAGGTCGGCGAGCAGCTCCGCCGCTTCCGAGAGGGCCGAGCGCCGGGTTCCGCTCGCCTCGTCGATCAGCGGCGGGTTCCACATTGCGATCTCCCGCCCCGCCCGCGGCGCGCCGTCGTCGTCGAGCAGCTCAAACGGCGTCCCGACCAGGCCCTCGGCCAGTTCGACCGGGTTGGCGATCGTCGCCGAGGTGAGCAGGAAGCGCGGTTCCGACCCGTAGGCGCGCGCCACCCGCCGCAGCCGCCGCAGCACGTTGGCCACGTGAGAGCCGAAGACGCCGCGGTAGGTGTGCGCCTCGTCGACGACAACCCAACGGAGGTTGGCGAGGAAGTCGCCCCAACGCTTGTGATGGGGCAGTACGCCGACGTGGAGCATGTCGGGGTTGGTGAGAACGAGGTTGTTGCGAGAGCGGATCGCGGGGCGCTCCTCGCGGGGGGTGTCGCCGTCGTAGATCGCCTCGCGCAGGCCGGGGGGGCGCAGGGCCGCCAGCTTTCGCGCCTGGTCTTGGGCAAGCGCCTTGGTCGGATAGAGATAGAGGGCGCGGCGCTTGTGGTCGCGGGCGATGCCGTCGAGCACGGGCAGGTTGAAGGCGAGCGACTTGCCCGAAGCGGTGCCGCTGGTGATGACGAGGTTGGAGCGGGCCGCCGCCTCCAGCGCGTCGCGCTGGTGGGAATAGAGGCGGTCGATTCCGGCCGCGCGCAACGCCTCGGCGAAGCCGGGGTCGAGGGATCTGGGGAGCGCGACCCGTCTCGCCTTGCGCTCTTCTTCCCGCCCCTCGGCGACGACGCGGCCGTCGCGGCGGGCGGAATCGATGGCGATCGCCCAGGGAGTCTCGAGCAAGCTCTTAGCCACGGATCGCACCTGAGACCCTCACTGCCTGCAATGACGAACGGTCGTGGATGCGGAGGATGTCGGCACCTTCGCGGATCGCCAAGGCGACAGCAGCAACCGTCCCCCACTCTCGCTCACCGGCGGGCAGTCGCTCCTCCCAGGAGCCGGCGAGGATCGCGCCGATGAAGTCCTTGCGCGAGAGCGACACGTACAGCGGCAGGCCGAGCGAGCGCAGCTCTCCCAGCCGCCGCAGGATCTCCAGATCCTGGCCGGTGGTGAGGTCGAAGTCGAGCCCTGGGTCAATCGCGATCTGCTCCTCGGACACACCGAGCCGCCGGGCCGCCTCGACTCTCCCCTCGAACCAGGCCTTCAGGTGATCGACGACATCGTCGTACTCGCGCGGCGGGCGATCGACCCGCGGCGGTCCCTCGATGTGCATCAAGACGTAGCCGCAGCCCGTCTCCGCAACCAACCCGAACATCTCCTCCGAGCCGCCGGAGATGTCGTTGACGGCGCCCGCGCCCGCTGCCAGCGCCTGCCGCGCGACCTCGACCGAGAACGTGTCGGCGGAGATCGGGATGCCCGACTTGGCAAGCCCCTTGATCGCGGGCACCAACGCGGCGGCCTCCTCCTCCGCCTCCACCGGAGGCCCGGCCTTTGCTGCCACCGCCCCCACATCCAGCATGTCGAACCCCGCCTCTACCAGCTCCAACCCGTCGCGAACCGCCTGCTCTGGAGTCCCGCTCCGCGCGCCCTCGAACATCGAGTCGACGGTCACGTTGACGATCCCGGCGGCCACGGGTTGCTTGAGACTCAGCTCGCGGTCCGACAGTTTCCAGATCATCGAGAGCGTCCTCTGCGGGTGGCACGGGGGGAGGGGGGTCGAGGACGGACTCGCCCGCCCGCAGGGCCCCCCTCCCTCCGTGACAGGACCCGCAGCTGGATGCTTTCGCTCATCCGGCTACCGTAGCGACCGCGAGATGGCACCGAAGTGCGTCTACACCGACCTCGACGGGACCCTGCTCGGCAAGGGCAGCTCCCTCTTCCGCGACGCCGACGGGGGTTTCTCCCTGGCGCAGTCCCGCGGGCTGGAGGCCTGCCACCGGGCCGGGGTCGAGGTCGTGATCATGTCCGGCCGCCGTGAGCCGCAGGTCCACGAGGCGGCCCGGCTGATGGGCCAGACCTCCTACATCTACGAGGCCGGATGCGCCTTCGCGATCGACGGCGAGACGACGCTGATGACGGGTGACCTGGTCCCCACCGAGGAGGGCACCGTCTACGAGCAGATCGAGGCGCGCGGCATCCCCAAGGCGCTGTTCGAGCACTTCGAGGGGCGGCTCGAGTACCACGCGCCCTGGCACCACGGCCGCATCCTCTCCCACCTGTTCCGCGGCAAGGTCGACGTCGAGGAAGCCAACGCGGTGCTGGCCGAGCGTGGCGCCGACGACCTGCGGTTGCTGGACAACGGCGCGATCGGCCGGGAGATGGCGGCTGTCGACGGGCCCACCCACGCCTACCACCTGGTTCCCAAGCTGGTCAGCAAGGCAGGCGCGGTCGCCGCCCATGCCCGCGCCCGCGGCCATGACCCCGCCGACTGCATCGCCGTCGGCGATTCGATCGAGGACCTCGAGGTGGCCGCCGCGGTCGGGCGCTTCTTCGTCGTCGCCAACGGGCCGCAGCGCGACCCCGGCCTGCGCGCCGCGCTCCCGGCCTGGGACAACGTCACCGTCACCGAGGGCGCGATGGGCGACGGCTTCTACGAGGCAGTCGTCTCCACCCTGATGGAGCGCCGCTGAGAGGTGAGGGGGGTGGCTAGTATCGGAGCGATGGAAGAGACCGCGACCGTCGCCGAGCAGGAATACCTGGAGATCATGTTCTGGCTGGAGGAGGCCGGGCTGCCGATGACGGGCGCCAACATCGCCCGCGCGATGCAGCTCTCGCCGCCGACGGTGCACGAGATGATCGGCCGCTTGGTCGGGGACGGCTACGTCGAGCGCAACTCCGACAAATCGCTGGCCTTCACCGCCTCCGGGCGGGAGCACGCCAGCCACATCGTCCGCCGCCACCGGATGATCGAGCGCTTCCTCACCGACGTGCTCGGCATCCCCTGGGACGAGGTTCACGAAGAGGCGGAGCGGATCGAGCACGCGATGTCGCCCGTCCTGGAGGAGCGGATGCGGGCGGCGATCGGCGACGCCACGACCTGCCCACACGGCCACCCGATCGTCGAGGGCATCCGCGAACAGGGTGCGCTGCTGGCCGACGTCGAGGTCGGCGCCAAGGTCCATGTGCTGCGCTTCGAGAACGAGGCCGAGGAGCTTCTGCACTACCTGAAGGACGCCGGGCTGGCGCCGGGTCTGGAGGGAACGCTGGAAGCCAGTGACGACGAGTACGTCACGATCGCCTCCACGGACGGTCCCCACCGCGTCAGCCGCAGCGTCGCCGAGACAGTTTCGGTCCGCGCCGACCCGGCGCCACCCCCCCGCGCCGCGATCCCCGCGCAGCTGGTCCTCTCCGCAGACCGCTACGGCCGTTAACTGCTTACGCCGGTGAGCCGGCGCGGATGCTTTCCAGCGCCCGGCAAATGCGGGAGACGCCCTCCGGAATCCGCTCCGGTGAAACGCTCGCGAAAGAGAGGCGGAGGCTGTTCCGGCCACCGTCGATCATGAAATCCGGGCCGGCGACGAAGGCGACGCCCTCACCCTTGGCCTCGGCAAGCAGCGCAGTCGTATCGGTTCCCTCGGCGAGATCCAGCCAGAGGAAGTAGCCGCCGCCGGGCACGACGAACTCGGCCTCTGGGAGCTGCTCGCGCAGCGCGGCGACCAGCGCGTCGCGCCGATCGCGCAGCGCCCCCTTGACGAAGTCGATGTTGCTGTCCAGGGCGCCGGAGCGACACAGCTCCAACACCACCGACTCGGCCAGCATGTTGGGGGAGATGTATGTCTCATTGGCCCGTTTCGCGATCTTCGCGATCTCCCCGGCCGGTCCGGCCAGGTATCCGACCCGGACCCCGGGGCTGACCGTCTTCGAGAAGGAGGAGGCGTGGATGACCCGCTCGGCCCGATCCATCGAGAGCATCGTCGCCAGCGCCTCGCCCTCGAAGGGGAGTTCGCGGTAGGGGTCGTCCTCGAACAGCCAGAAGCCGTGCTCGGCAGCCAGCTCGACCAGCCGCGTGCGCTTCTCGGCGGAAAGCGTGCAACCGGCCGGGTTGTGGAAGTTGGGGATCACGTGGGCGAGCTTTACCGGCCCCGCGGCGAGCGCCGCTTCAAAGGCGCCGATGTCGAGGCCGTCCGCCTCCAGCGGCACGGTCACCAATTCGACTCCCGCCCGCTGCAGCAGGAGCAGGGTGCGATCGTAGGTCGGCTGCTCGACGATGACCCGGTCACCGGGCTCCAGCAGATGGTCGAAGAGCATCGCCGCGGCCTCCATCGAGCCGTTGGCGACCATCACGTTGCCCGCGTCGAGTCCCCCGTGGCGCTCGGCGATCCACTGACAAAGCTCGGGATGCCCGATCCCGGTCCCGTAGGAGAGCGCCCGCTCCCAATCCTCGGCAAGCGCCCGCGCGGCGGCGTCCCGCACCGCCTCATGGGGCAGGATGTCGGCGCTGGGAGCGCCACGAGCAAACGAAATCGAGTCAGCGGCCATCAACCCCGACACTAGCAACGCCCTAGTCGCGCGGGACGACCAGCTTCACCGTGCGCCTGCGCAGGGTCTTGATCCCATCCACATCGCGAGCGATGACAATGAGGTTGACCGTCGCCGTTCCGTGACTGCGCAGCGCCCTCAGTGCCGCACGCCGGGCGCCGCGCGGAACCTTGACGCCCAGCTTTTGCCAGTTCCCGTTCGATTGGGCGATTCGAGATGGAATCAGCCGGCGCTTGTCGCGCCGAACGCCGCGCTTGCCGCGCTGCGTCTTGGCGATCAGCACTCCGCGGGCGCGGACGCTGCACGATTCCCGTGGACAGCGAGCGAAGACGCTGACCCTCCCTCGCAGTCGCTGCCGCCGGCCGCCGGCCAGATTCAATTCCGGCCCGTGTGGGTCGATGACGAGAATCGACTGAGTCACGCTTGCCCCAGACGAACCGTTGCAGGACGCCGTCTGGCCGGTGAAAACCGTGGCGGTCGAGCAACCCTCGTCGTCGGTGACGACCAGCGTCGCGGTGTATGTGCCTGGGCGCTTGTAGCGATGGAACCTGGTCGCCGAAACACCCGCGACATGCCCTCCGTCGCCGAAGTCCCAGGCGTAGTCGGCGACCTTGCCGTCAGGATCGGCGGAGGCGCCGGCGTGGAAGGTGAGCCTGCGCTTGGCCAGATGCCTCTGGGGAGTGACGAGGAACGAGGCCTGCGGCCCTTGATCGGGCACGACCGCGATGCCGGTTGGGCCGGCGCCGGCCGAGATCGAGCCTGCCACCCCACCGCTATCTCGGTTGAGAATCGTGACCGCGCTGCCGCCCCCGTCGCTTACATAGCCGGTTGCGCCACTCGGGGTGAACGCGAGGCCGGTGGCGCCGGGAAAGCCGCTGAGCGTGCCGACCGGAGCATCGAGAGAGGTGTCGAGGGCAGTCAGCGTCCCGTCGGCCGGGCTGGCGGCGTAGGCGAAGGTGCCGCCGGACTCGATCGCGATCCCGGTGGGATTCGTGCCAACCGGAATCGGCGCGCCCACCACGGCGCCGTTCGTGGGATTGAAGGCCGTTACCGAGTTCGCGCCGCTGTCGGTGACGAAGGCGCGACCGCCGCGAGGTCCAATCGCAATCCGCGACGGCGCCGCCGCGTCCGGCACCGAGCCGATAACCGCGTTGGTCGTGGTATCGACGATCGAGACGTCGCCTCCCCGCTGGGCGACGAAGACGCGGGTGCTATCAGGTGAGACCGCGACACCGTCGGGTTTGTCGCCGACGGGAATCGTGGCCACCACCCCGTTGCTTCCCGTGGCGATCACCGAGACGGTGTCGTCATCGAAGTTGGTGACGTACACGGACTGCCCATTTGGGGCGATCGCGACGCCGCGCGGACCGGCGCCCACCGCAATCGGCCCGGCGGCCACAGCGTTGGCGGCGGTGTCGATCGGCGAAACGGAGTTGCCGGTGTTGTCGACCACGTAGGCGAAGCGCCCGTCGGGGGTGATCGCGATGTCGATCGGTTTGCCGCCGACCCCGATCAGGCCAGTCGGCGCGTTGGAGGCAGTGTCGAACACGGACACCGTGCCATCGCCGGAATTGGCGACATAGGCGTTTCGCGCGGCGGCGGAAGGCGCGGCCACGAGAAGCGTCGACGCGGCACAGCAAAGCACCCATCCGAACCGACCGGAGAACACGGCACCCCTTTCCTGTCGCTTAGGCCATCTATACGCCTATACCCGCAGACACGCTACCCAGCGGAGAGTTGCGTGTTAGCCCCGCAGCGTCTCGACCGCGATCGCCGCGGTCTCGGTCGGGCTGGTCCCGACCCGCACGCCCTTTGCCTCCAAGGCCTCCTTCTTGGCCTGCGCCGTGCCGGAGGACCCGGAGATGATCGCCCCCGCGTGGCCCATCTGCTTGCCGGGCGGCGCCGTGAAGCCCGCGATGTAGGCAACCACAGGCTTGGAGATCTCGGCGGCGATGAATTCGGCCGCCCGCTCCTCGGCGTCGCCGCCGATCTCGCCGACCATCACGATCAGTTCGGTCTCCGGGTCGGCCTCGAAGAGGGTGAGGATGTCGATGAAGTCGGAGCCGACGATGGGGTCGCCGCCGATGCCGACGATCGAGGAGTTGCCCTCGCCGGCCTGCTTCAGCTCATTGCCGATCTGGTAGGTGAGCGTGCCCGACTTGGAGACGACGCCGATCTTGCCGGGATCGAAGAACTGGGCGGGGATGATGCCCACGTTGGCCTTGCCCGGGGAGAGCACGCCTGGGCAGTTCGGCCCGATCAGCCGTACGCCGGCCTCCTGCGCCTTCCAGTAGGTGCTCAGCATGTCAAGCACCGGGATTCCCTCGGTGATCGCGATCACGGTCTGGGCGCCGGACTCGATCGCCTCGTCGATCGCCGGGGCGGCGAAGCGGGCGGGGACGAAGATCATCGAAGTGTTGGCGCCCGCCTTCTCGACCGCCTCCGCGATCGAGTCGAAGACCGGCACGCCCTCGACATCCTGGCCGCCCTTGCCGGGAGTGACCCCGGCGACCAAATCGGTGCCGTAGGCGCGGTTGCGCAATCCGTGGAAGGAGCCCTCACGGCCGGTCAGCCCGGAGACGACGAGCTTCGTTTCCTCGCCGACGATGATGCTCATATCAATTCCGCCCGCGTGCTCTGCTCTCGCTCGCTCGTGCTCATAGCCACCGGCGATCTCACTCGCTCGCTCCCGCGTCCGCCGCGGGCGGGTGGGCGAGTTCTACGACGCACCTGGCGGCGTCGAGCATCGTCTTCTCCTGGTGCAGATTGGGGAGGTCGGCCTCGGCGAGAATCTTCAGCCCCTCCTCGGAGTTCGTCCCGTCGAGGCGGACGACCAGCGGCACAGCGATCTCGATCTGCTGAGAGGCCTCGACGATCCCCTTCGCGATCTCGTCGCAGCGGGTTATGCCGCCGAAGATGTTGAAGAGGATTGCCGTGACCTTCCGATCGGAGGTGATCACGGTCAACGCGTCGACGATCGCCTCCGCTTTCGAGCCGCCGCCGGCGTCGAGGAAGTTGGCGGGGGCGCCGCCGGCCTGGGCGACCACGTCCAGCGTCGACATGCAGAGGCCGGCGCCGTTGGCGAGGATGCCGACGTTGCCGTCGAGCTTGACGTAGGTGAGCCCCTTCTCCCGCGCCATCGCCTCCTGCGGGTCGTCGTCAGAGGACTCGGCGATCTCGGCCAGGTCCTCGTGACGGAACAGCGCGTTGTTGTCGATCGTCACCTTGGCGTCAAGCGCGACGACCTCGCGGTCGGCGGTGACGATCAACGGGTTGACCTCGATCAGCGTCGCGTCCTCTCCGGCGGCCACCTCGGCCAGTTTCGCCAGCACCTCGGCCGCCCCCTCGCGAACGTCCTCATCGAGGCCCGCGGCGTCGACGATCGGCCGCGCCGCGGCCGCGGTGAACGGCTGCGTCGGGTCTATGTGGCGCTTTATGAGCGCCTCGGGGCTCTTCTCCGCCACCGCCTCGATGTCCATCCCTCCCTGGCTGGAAACCAGCGCCAAAAGCTTCTTCTCTCCCCGGTCGAGGATCACCGAGGCGTAGTACTCGGCGGCGATGTCCGAGCCCCCCTCGACCCAGACCTGGTGGACAGGGAACGGCCCCTCCCCGCGGGGGCCGAAGATGTCCATGCCGATGATCGCCTCTGCGTGGGCGCGCGCCTCCTCCGCATCGCCGGCGATCTTGATTCCACCCGCCTTGCCACGGCCGCCGATCAGCACCTGGGCCTTGATCGCGCAGGGGTAGCCGATCCCCTCGGCGGCGGCAACCGCCTCATCGACGGTCGAGGCGACTTCGCCGCTGGGCACGGCAACGCCGTGCTTGGCGAACAGCTGCTTGCCCTGGTATTCGAGTAGGTCCATGTCGGAACGCACCGCCCTGGCGCGGGCGGCAGCCTATCCGAGATTGCAAGGGCGAAGCCCCGCGGCGGGGCGCTTGGCATAATGCCGCGGCCCCGTGAGCCCGAGCGAGTCCCGCTCGCAGTCTGATGGTTTGCGGGACTTGCGAAGCGAACACCTTATTTATGGCGCTCCCGGCTCTGAAAAACATCAAATGGGTTACCACCGATTGCTACGGCACCCTGATCGACTGGGAGAAGGGGATCGTCGACGCCGTCAACAAAGAGGCGAAGAAGGACGGCTTCAGCTTCGAGCAGGACGCTTTCCTGGCTCGTTTCATGGAGGTCCAGGCCGAAATCATGGCCGGGTCCTACGAGCTCTACGCAGAGGTCCTGCGCCGCACGATCGTCAAGGTCGCAGGTGAGCTGGGCTGGGAGATCGAACCCTCACGCGCTCAATTCCTGCCCAACAGCGTCGCCTACTGGCTCCCTTTCCGGGAAGCCAACGCGGCGATGGACCGGCTCGGCAAGCGCTATGAGATCGGCATCGTCTCCAACATCGACGACAAACTGCTTGGAATCTCTCGCCGCCACCTGCGCACCGAGTTGGACCTCGTCGTCACCGCGCAGCAGGTCCGCAGCTACAAGCCGGACCCGACCCACTTCAAAGAGGCGGCGCGCCGGATCGGGGGCAAGAAAGGCTGGCTGCACATCGGCAGCGACTACACCAACGACGTCGCGCCGCTGCTGAAGATGAACGTGCCGGTCATCTGGGTCAACCGCCACGACGAGAAGCTCGAAGGCCGCAAAGCGCCCTCCGCCACGGTCAAGAATTTCCGTGAAGCGGCGAAAAAGCTCGGCGCGTCTTGAGCGTCTTCTAGCGTTGGGGCGCAACTCAGACGGGTAGACGCGGGTTTCGGCCCGTAGGCGCCTCGGCCACGGGTGAATGGGTCTGACCCCGCATGGGTAGCGAATCCCATTCATCCCCAGATAGACATGGGTAAACGACGTACACAATCCCTTTCGCTTGCGCTGGCGTTGCTCGCCACGCTGGCGCTTGCGCCGGCCGGAGGCGGAGAGCGGGCCTCTGCCGCCTCGGCCACACCTCCCAGCTTCGTCGTGATCCAGACCGACGACCAGACGCTGGATGGCCTCTACGCCTCCTTCGCCCCGCTCGGCGGAGCGCCGATCTACGCGATGCCGAACACGCTGAAGCTGATCGCCGATCGCGGCATCACCTTCAATCGCTACTACATCCCTTATCCCCTCTGCTGCCCCTCGCGGACCAGCCTGCTCACCGGGCGCTACGCGCACAACCACAACGTGCGCGGCAACGTGCCGCCCAACGGCGGCTTCACGGGGTTCTCCTTCCGCGGCGCGATGACCCACAACCTCGCCATCTGGCTGCAGCAGGCCGGCTACCGGACTATCCACGTCGGCAAGTTCCTCAACGGCTACGGCGACGCGCCCTACGACAACGGAACGATCGTCCCGCCCGGCTGGAGCGCTTGGCACTCGGTGCTGAAGGCCGACACCGATCACTACTTCTACGGCTACACGCTGAACAACAACGGCTCGCTCGACGGGCCCTATGGCGACTCCGGCAGCTGGGACACCCGCGAGTACGGCGTCCGCGACGATTTCGGTTGCCCGTTCGCGCCGGCCAACGGCCTGCCCTGCCTGCACGAGACCGACACGCTCACCAACATCGCCTCCGGCGAGCTGACGAGCACGCCTCCCGACAAGCCCTTCTACCTGCAACTCGACTACACCGCCCCCCACGGCGACTTCCGCCGTCCCGCAGGGCCGGAGCCGACCCCGCGCCACTACGACTCCTTCTTGGGGGCGCCGCTACCGCACAACCGCTCACAGGGCCTCGACGAGGGCAACGTGCGGGACAAGCCCCGCTTCATCCGCGACGCACCACATCTCTCCCTGTTGGACAAGCACACCTACCGCACCTACTGGCAGAAGCAGCTCGAGTCCCTGCGCGACATCGACGACGGCGTCAAACAGGTGATCGACACGATCGGCAGCCTGCACCGACTGCGCAACACCTACGTCATCTTCACCTCCGACAACGGCTTCTTCTTCGGCGAGCACCGGCTGATCGGCGGCAAGTTCCTCGCCTACGAGCCGGCCACCCACATGCCCTTCCTGATGCGCGGCCCGGGCATCGAGCCCGGCTCCGCGACAGGCGAGCTGGCGGCGAACATCGACGTCGCCCCCACCATCCTCGAGCTGGCCGGAGCGACAGCGGACAAGAGCATCGACGGACGCTCGATGGTCCCCTACCTGCGCGACCCCGATCTGCGCACGCGGCGGCCGATCATCTTCGAGTCCTTCGTCGAGAGCGCCGACGTGGAGGCCAATGGCCTGATCACCCGCAAACAGGCGCGCTCCAACGGGGCGACCGCCTCGATCCTGGCTCCCCCCAAGGACTACGAGGGAATCCGCCTCGGGCCCTACAAGTACATCGCCTGGCCAAGCGGCGAGAAGGAGCTGTACGACATCAACCGGGACCCCGACGAGCTGAACAACATCGTCAAGGTGCCGAACTTCTTCCCGATCCGCAATTACCTCCATCGTGAGCTGCGCAAGTACGAGGACTGCATCGGCCGGAGCTGTAGCGAGCCGACGGCGAAGATTCCGCTTACCCGAAAGGAGCAGCAGCGGGAGCGGGCGAAGCGGAAGAAGCAGCAGAGGGACAAGAACAAAAACCGGTAGCGGCGGGAGAGGTCGGGTACCCCTCCCCGCTCAACTTTTTCGGTGGGGCGGGAGTGGCTGGGCCGCGGTCGGATCGCCGAAAAAGTACAAGCCGCAGAGAGGGATACCCGACCTCCCGCGAACCCGCAGAGTTCCGTTTGTCAGAGCTTGGGCCAGCCGAGAGAGCTGGTGGTGGTCTACTCGATCACTGCGAGGATGTCGCCGCTGGAGACTGCTGCACCCTCGGAAACGTTGAGGGTGGTGACCTTGCCCGAGCGGTGGGCGGTGATTTCGTTCTCCATCTTCATCGCCTCGATCACGCAGATCAGGTCGCCCTCCTCGACGCCGGTGCCCTGCTCGACCGCGACTTTCAGGACCGTGCCCTGAAGGGGGGACGGGAGGGATTCGGTGGAGGCCGCCGCGGCGCCCCCGGACTTGCGCTCGCGCTTCGGCGGTTTGCGGCCGCCGGTCGCCGGTGCGGGACCGGTTGCGCCCGCCTCTCCGATTACCTTCACGTCGAAGAGCTTGCCCGAGACCTCGACCTTGTAGTCGCGCTCGACGGTCTCGACACCCTCCGGCGCCTCGGCGAGGGGCGCAACCCCCTCCGGCGCGGTCGACTTCAGCCAGTCGCGGTCCTCCATCAGGTCGCGGCATGTCTCCCCGTTTGCCCACTGCTGAGTGGCGAGGAGCGCGCTGTGGAAGGGGATCAGCGTGGTGAGGCCGCCAACCTCGTACTCGCCCAGCGCCCGCAGCATGCGTCGGGTCGCGTGCTCGCGATCGACGTCCCAGACGATCAGCTTCGCCACCATCGGGTCGTACATCGGCGTCACCTCGGAGCCCGCCTCGACTCCGGAGTCGACCCGCACGCCCGGGCCGGCGGGCTCACGGTAGCTGGTGATCGCCCCCGGCGCCGGGGCGAATTTCTTATGCGCCGCCTCGGCGTTGATCCGGCACTCGATCGCGTGGCCGCGCAACTCGACGTCACCCTGACCGATCGACAGCTGCTCGCCGGCGGCGACCAGGATCTGCTCGCGGACGATGTCGATGCCTGTGACCATCTCGGTCACGCAGTGCTCGACCTGCACCCGGGTGTTCATCTCGAGAAAGAAGTACTCCTCGCCGACCTGCAGGCCCTCGACCGTGCCGGCGCCGCGGTAGCCGACCGCCGCTGCCGCATCGGTCGCTATCTTGCCGATCCGCTCCCTCATCTCCTCGTCGACGCGAGGGCCGGGCGCCTCCTCGATCACCTTCTGGTGGCGGCGCTGGACCGAGCAGTCGCGCTCGCCGAGGTGGATCACGTTGCCGTGGGAGTCGGCCAGCACCTGAACCTCGACGTGGCGCGGGTCCTCCAGATAGCGCTCGACGTACACGCGCGAGTCGGAGAAGAACTTCTCACCCTCGCGCGCGGCGCCCTCGAAGGCGTCCCCCAGATCGTCGGGGGTCAGCGCCACGCGGAAGCCCTTGCCGCCGCCGCCGCCCGCCGCCTTGCAGGCGACCGGGTAGCCGGCATCATCGGCCTGCTTGGCCGCCTCGGCGACGTCCTTGGCGGGAGCGGTCGCGCCTGGCACGATCGGCACCCCCGCCTCGGCCATGATCTCGCGCGCCCGCGTCTTCGACCCCATCGCCTCGATCGCCTCGGGAGGGGGTCCGATGAAGACGAGCCCTGCCTCGGCACAGGCACGGGCGAAGTCGGCGTTCTCGGCCAGGAACCCGTAGCCGGGGTGGATCGCCTCCGCGCCCGCCTCTTTCGCCGTGTCGATGATCTTGAGGACGTTCAGATAGCTCTCGGCCGGCACAGCGGGGCCGATCAGAAATGCCTCATCCGCCTCACGCACATGGGGCGCGTCACGGTCGATCTCCGAGTAGACGGCGACCGAGCCGATCCCCATCTCCTTCAGGGTCCTCGCGACCCGGATCGCGATCTCCCCGCGATTGGCTATCAGCACCTTCTCGAACATTGCTGGCGCGGCAGTCTATTTACGCGAGCAGTCGCCAGGCCGGCCGCTACGGCCGACGTTGGGCGGTCGGAACGCGATCCCCTGCCGGCTTGCGGATCAGCACGATCAAACGGTGCTTCCGGGCCCGGTAGCCACCCGTCGGGAGAAAGTCCACCTTGATCCTGGACCTGGCCCTCTGGTGCCGCTTGAGGCGCTTCAGCAACTTGCGCTTGGGCTTGATCTGAAGCTCGACGCGTCCACTGTGGCCAAAGTAGCGACGTACTTTCCGCACGCCCCCGCCAAACAAAACCAGCCTGCCGGGCGCGGAGATCCTGCCGAAGAGAGTCGCCCTTCCGGTGCGCTTGTTTCGCTTCAGCTTGCCGAGGCTGAAGCGGTTGGGGGCGATGATCGAGATCGCTCCCCCGCCGGTCACCGGTGTGCCCGCCGAATCCTTGGCGGCGACCGTCACCTGATAGGAGCCGGGCGCCGTGTAGGTATGGGTGACGGCGGTGCCATCGGCCATGGTGCCATCGCCGAAGCTGAAGGCGGTGGAGGCGATCGGCCAGACGTCGAAGGGGTCGGCCGAGAACGAGACCGGCTCGCCGACCACCCCCGAGGCGGGGATGGAGAGGCTGCGCAACACGGGAGCGTCGACGTCGTAGCCGGCCGCCTGGACGATGCTGTTGGCGCCGTTGGAGCGATACCAAACCGTTGTGGCATCGCCGACGGAGTCCATCGCCACCCCGGGCGAAACCGCGTCCTGGCCGGGTGCGGAGAGGTCGGCCGGGGGCGAGAAGGCGCCACCCGGCTCTCGGGTCGCGGCCTGCGCGATCGCGCTGAGGCCGTCAGATCGCCTCCAGACGACCGTCGCAGCCCCGGAGGCGTTCATTGCCACCTCCGGATCGAAGGCGTCCTGACCGGGTGCGGAGAGGTCGGCCGGCGCCGAAAAGACACCCCCGGGCGGGCGGGTCGCGGCCTGGATGATGAAGTTGGAGCCGTTCGAACGAGTCCAGACCGCGGTTGCGTCACCGCCGGGCGCGATCGCGATATCAGGGGTAAAGGCATCCTGGCCGCTCGCGGAGAGATCGACCGGGCTTGTGAAGCTCCCACCCGGAGCGCCACTGGCAGCCCGAATGAGCTGATCGACGCCATCGGACTCCGCCCAGACCACCGTTGCCTCCCCGGTTGCATCCATCGCCACGGCAGGGAGACCGGCGTCGTGGCTGGTGTCGGAGATAGGGATCGGGGCGGCAAAGCTCGCTCCAGCCAGACGGCTGGAGACCTGGATCAGCGAGTGAGCAAGAGCGCTGTCGTTGTACTGCCAGGCCACGACCACATCGCCTGAGGCGTCAACCGCAACGCCGGGGTTGTTGGCATCGTCTCCAACAACGAGCGGGAGGGGCGAGACGATCATGGGCGCGGAGAAGCTGCCACCGGCCGGCCGTACCGACGCCAGTACAGAGAACTGATTCGGATCCTCGACAGAATCCGGATCCTTCTGAATCCAAACCAGGGCGGCAGCGCCCCCCGGGCCGACCGCGACATGGAAGTCGCGGGGAGCAGCCGCGGTGGAGGAGACCGAGATGTCAATCGGAGCCGAAAAGCTGCCGCCCGGCGCGCGGGTCGCGGCCTGGGTCACGTATTTGCCACTGGCGATATCGAAGTGCCGCCACACGGCAACCGCCTCGCCCTGCGGCGAGATCGCGACATCGGGGTTGGTCGAGCTCGGAGACAGGTCGACAGGAGCGGAAAAGGCGCTGCCGGGGCTCCGGGTCGATACCTGGACGTCGTGGTTGATGCCGTTTTGGCGCTCCCAGATCGCAACCGTCTCTCCGGAATCGCCCATAGCGACAGCCGAGCTGGTCGCGTCTTTACCGGGTCCCGATAGATCCATCGCCGGCAACCATGCGGGCGCGGCAGGCGCCGAGGATGCGAGCAGCAGCATCAACGCCCCAGTCAGCGATGCCGCCGCGAGCAGCCTGCGGCCAACGCCCATCGACCCGGCAGGTTTTGCGCTTTTCCCTGTCATCTACAGGCCTGTTCCTCCCCTAAACCATCGAAACGGCCAAACGGACCGTAGCGCCCACGGATAGCGGGCGCGGCTAGGCTGCCCGCCGATGCTGATCGAGCTGCAGAGCCACTCGACCGTCTCCGACGGGCAGCTGGAGCCGGCCGGAGTCGTCGAAAAGGCGGCGGAGGCCGGGGTGACGACGCTGGCGCTGAGCGACCACGACGCGATCGCCGGGGTGGCCGAGGCGGCCGAGGCGGCTGAGCGGCTGGGGATCGAGCTGGTTCCCGCGATCGAGATGTCCTGCGTGCACGAATACGCCGACGACCTCCACATCTGCGGCTACTGGGTCGACCTGGGGAAGATCGCCCCCGCCTGCGAGCGCGCCCAGCACGAGCGGGTGACGCGGGCGGGCGAGATCGTCGAGAGACTGCGTGGCTTCGGCTTCGACATCCACCTCGAGGACGCCGTCAGGGAGGCGGGCGACGCGCTCTCGATCGGCCGCCCCCACATCGCCCGCGCGGCCGGGGCAACCGGCGACCTCGGCCCCTTCTTCGAGGAGTACCTGGTACCCGGCGCCAAGGCCTTCGTCCCCCGCCGCTGGCCAACCGCCGAGCAGGCGGTCGAGATCATTCACGAGGCCGGCGGCGTAGCCGTCGTCGCCCACCCCTACTGGGACATCTCTGTGCCAACCGAGGTCGACGAGTTGATCCGCGCCCTGCCGATCGACGGAATCGAGGCCTTCTACCCAACCCACAGCAAGGAGCAGACCGCCCACTTGCTCGAGCTTTGCGAAGAGCTCAACCTCGTCCCCACAGGCTCATCCGACTACCACGGCCCCACCCACAAGACCTTCTCCGAGTTCGGCGCCTACAACACCTACGGCCTCGACGAACCCCAGGTCCCACCCAGGCCATAAGCCGGGAGCTATTCCGCGTCGCACCAGGGCGCGACGATCATGAGCTTCCATCGCTCATCGATACGACGCAGGACCAAGGTCGGGCTGAGGGTCTGCTCGAAGCGCGAGCCTTCGACGCCGATGGAGCGGATCGTCCAGCGCTCCCTGGCCAGCGCCACCTCGCCGGCAATGACGACGTTGCAGGACTCAACCCTTATCTCCGAACGTCGAGCGATCAGCTGGGCGAGAACGGGTCGGATCCGGTCTCGCCCGTGGATGGCCGTGGCGTCAGGCGTGATCAGACAGGCGTCCCTGGCAAAACACGCAGTCGCCCCGTTGAGATCGCCGGAATTGAGCGTGTGCACGAACGAGAAATGTGCCTGTGGGCGTTTAAGTAGGTCATTGGCGAAAGCGCTTGCCACGCTGTCATGCCTCCAATTCGAGTCAGACAGCTAACCCTGCGCGGTGCAGTGGATAGCGCGACCTAGCTTCATCGTGGTGCCATCGGTGAATTGGACCTGCGCGCTTGCGAATAAAAAGCCGGCCGGGCAGCTGGCGGTAATGAAGCTCTTCTTCTCCCCCCTGTAGCTGAACGTGCGTTTGATCTTGAACCTGAACCCGGTAACCGAGCCGGCGCCGCCCGCGATCTCCGGGATCTCAGCGACCGCGTGAAGACCGAAACGGCTGTGGGCGACGCGAGTGATCTTTACCGCGGTGACTATCGCGGTCGGGGTCGGCACATTGACGTAGGCGTGGATGAACAGCGTAGTCACGCCGCCCTTGACGCCGCCGTTGAAGAGAACGAGCGGGCCCTTGGCTGTGAAGGGCGCCGAGTCCTCGAACTGCACCTCGACCTCGCCATTGCCGCTGCCGACGATCGCCTCCGAACAGGCCTTCTTCGCGTCGTCGGTGTCGCGGGCCTGGAGCTGGCCCGACTTGCAAACAGGCAGGCCTAGTGTGTTCACCTGAAACGCCTTGTCGAAGTCGACCATCACCTCTTTGATCGCGGGAGGATGGCTGCCGTCGGCGGTACTGAGCCGCGCGCTCACATAGCCCGCAATAGGTGCCTGTCTGTGCTTGGGCAGCTTGGTGGGGAAAACTCCACCGTCGCCCCTAAGGACGAGCGACCCGAATCGAGTCACATCGGCGAGAGCACTCGTCGCGACGATCAGCACCAGTACGGCCCCGACAACCGCAACGTAGACCCGGCTCCCCATGCGCTTGCTCCCTGTCTCGCGAGATGGCATCGGGGCCGATCTTCCCCGGCTACGTGTGGCCGCCACTTCCCCAATGTGGGGCCTTGGCTCACCCCCAATTCAGCAAACTGGGAAGGCGAGCCCCTGAGCGCCCACCCTAGCCTGCCTCCGTCAACAGCTAAGGAGGTCCGATGCGCAAGATCACGACTCTCGTCCTGATGGCCATCGTCGCCCTGGGGGCCCTCCCCGTGTTCGACGGGGTCGCGCAACCGGCACCGACAGCCACCGTGAAGGTGGGCGATTTCTTCTTCAAGCCGAGCCACAAGACCGTGAGACGAGGCACCAAGGTCCGATTCGAGTGGATCGGGAACAACTCCCACAACGTGGTCAAGACAGGAGGCCCGGGCGGACGCTTCAGGTCGCGCACGACCAGCAGGCGGGGCGTCAACTTCGTCAAACGCTTCACCAAGCGGGGGACCTACCGCCTTATCTGCACGATCCACCCCTGGATGCAGATCAGGCTCAAGGTGCGCTGATGCGGCCCAGACATGCTCGAACCGCCCAGCGGTAATTAGGAGTCAATCAGCGAGTCGCAATGCGATCTCCAGCTCCGTCGCGTAGTCCTTGAGAGGGCGGCCGAAGAGGTCCTCGATAGCGCGAATGCGATTCGTGACCGTGCGGCGATCGACGCCCAGCGCAGCAGCGGTCGAGGAGATGTTCCGCTCGGCGGCGAAGTAGGCGCGCAGGGTGTCGCGCGCCACCTTGCCGTCGTCCCGCCCTCTTTCGAGCGGCTCCAAATAGAGCTGGTGCAGCGAAGTAGCTCCCAGGTCGTCGCGGAGAATCGATGCCAGCACGGCGACATCGGCGTAGCGGAGGATCGGCTGCCCTCGCCGCTCAGCAATCGACAGCGCCGCCTTGGCCTGGCGATGGCTGAGTCGCCACCCAGAAAGCCCTTCATTGGGCTCCCCGACGGTGACGAGCATCCCATCCATCGGGATTTCGTCAAGCGCTCGCAGCGCCTGTTCGGCCGCGAGCGGACTCCTGCCACCGAGCCAACATGCCCAGACCGGCTCCTCTTCCCGGCGGCCTGCGAGCAAGCGGCGATCGAGTCTCTTCGCCAGCTCGCGCATCACCTCGTGGGTTCCTTCCCCCCTCGCCATCAGGCCGAGGTGGTGGCCATCGAGGTCATAGTCGATATCCACATCGCCACTGGGCGCTCGGCCGGCGAGCAATCCTTTGATGTATTCCCGGCGCCACTCTTCGGTGGTGGTCGGCCGGCTATTGGCCTCGCGAACGTACTCTTCGCTCACCTTTTTTTGCATGCGGTCAAAGGCCGTAGCCTGCCGGCGCAGCAGGCGGCGAAGAATGGAGAGTGAAGTTCCGGTGTGCTCCGCCTCCTCGACGAGGACCTCGCAGAATTGGGCATTGCCGACTGAATAGCGCCGCAGGACGGTGTCGAGGGCAACACCGGAGCGAGCTGCCCAGCGGGCCGACGCAAGCACGGTTGGTGGGACGTCGGGGGCGCGACGCTCGCCCACTTCGATCACATCGACGGCGTAATCGACGATCGCGGTGCGATTGGCGGGCAGGCTATCCAGATAGTTGGGGTCGGCGAGATCACGGGGATCGGAGATTGCGCCGATGAGATCGGCGAGGCCCTCTTCGAGCTCAGGGCGCCTGGCGCGCAACCGAGATGCAAGCTCCGAGCACGCCTCTTCGAGGGAACGCACGGATGCCGATGCTCGGCGGGATCGCCCTGCGACGGCGACGCGTGAGTCGTTGGCCCGCGAGTGCAAGTTACGCTCGCCCACGCGCTCACCTTAGCTATGCCGCGACCGCTCGGTGTCGCTCAGCGACCTGCCCGGCCCCGCGGTCCCGCCCGAGCACTGTGGAGAGGAGGGGTCAGTCGCCCCTCAACTGACGGATACTCAAAACGCCGCCCTCATTAGGGCGGCGTTTGTCAGGGGAGGGGCGACTGACCCCTCCCCGCCGAAATCGCTACGCGGTGACCGCGGGACCCGGAATCAGGTCGCGCTGCTCGAGGTAAGCCAACAGCTTGTCCGCCGACTCCTCCGGCGTCTCGTTCTCGGTGTCGCAAATCCAGTCGGGGTTCTCTGGAGCCTCGTAGGGGTCGGAGACACCGGTGAACTCCTTGATCTCTCCCGCGAAGGCTTTCTTGTAGAGGCCCTTGACGTCGCGCTCGGCGCAGGTGTCGACCGATGCCTTGACGTAGACCTCGATGAAGCGCTCGCCCATCAGCTCACGCGCCTCGTCGCGGATCTCCGCATAGGGGGAGATCGCCGCGGTGATCACCGGCACGCCGTTGCGGCTGAGCAGGTCGGCGACGAAGGCGATTCGGCGGATGTTGGTGTCGCGGTCCTCTTTGGAGAAGCCAAGCCCCTTGGAGAGGTTCTCGCGCACCACGTCGCCATCGAGGATCTCCAGCTTGCAGCCGCGCTCGAGCAGATGCCCCTCCAGCAGCCGGGAAATGGTCGTCTTGCCGGCACCGGAAAGCCCGGTGAACCAGAGGGTGAAGCCCTTCTCGTCAGCCATGCTCGTTCAGTCCTCCTTGTAAGCGTCGATCAGGATGTCGGCGACCTCATCGCGCGAGAACTCGTGCGGCGGCCTCTCGCCGTTGCCGAGCATCTCGCGGACCTTTGTCCCTGAGAGGAAGAGGTGCGCCTCTTGGTCGTGCGGGCAGGTCTTGTTCGAGGCCAACCCCTCGCACTCGTTGCACCAGAAGGTGTGCTCGAACATCAGCGGCTCGATCCCGAGCTCGTCGATGTCGATCGTGTCGAAGATCTTCTGCGCGTCGTAGGTGCCGTAGTAATCGCCCGCGCCGGCGTGGTCGCGGCCGACGATGAAGTGGGTGGCGCCGTAGTTGCGGCGGACGATCGCGTGCAGGACCGCCTCCCGCGGGCCGGCGTAGTGCATCTTCGCCGGCTTCACTCCCAGCATCACCCGGTCGTTCGGGTAGTACTTCTCCATCAGCACCTCGTAGCAGCGCATCCGCACGTCGGCGGGAATGTCGCCGGCCTTGGTCTTGCCGATCAGCGGGTGGATGAAGAGCCCGTCGCAGGTCTCCAGCGCCGCCTTGGTCAGGTACTCGTGGGCGCGGTGGATCGGGTTGCGGGTCTGGAAGGCGACGATCCTCTTCCAGCCGCGGGCCTCGAAGTCGGCCTTGTGCTCGGCGGGCGTCTTGTAGCGCCGCATGAAGGCCTCCTCGTGATCCGGGAGCGCGTCGACCTCGATCGGGCCGGCGAGCATGCGGTTGCCCTCGGCGTAGATCGCGGCGACGCCCGGGTGCTCCTCGTCGGCCGTGCCGTACACCTGCTCCGCCTCGCGCTTGACGTCGCGCTCCCAGATCTCCTCGACGGTGAGCGTGCCGAGCGGCTTGCCTTCGTCGCTGGAGAGGGCGATCTTGTCGCCGACCTCGCACTCGAGGTCGGAGGCGAGGGTGATCGGGATCGGCCAGTAGTCGCCGTCCACGGTGCGCATCTCGGCGCAGACGCGCTCCCAGTCGGCGGAGCCCTGGAAGCCGGTCAGCGGCGCGAAGCCGCCGTTGCCGATCATCTCGAAGTCCGCTGTATGGCGCTCGTCAAGGGTCAGGGAAAGCTCAGTCATCGTCTCACTCACGGGTTATTTCTCACCAATCGGATCGGGAAAGGGATGGAAAAAGAAATCGAAGTTACGCGGAAAGCGCTAAAGAATCAGCTCGATGCAGGAAGTCGTCTCAGTTGATCCCGCACTCCGTCTTCGACAGGCCGGCCCAGCGCCCGTCACGCGGCGAGCCGCCCGGCCCGACCGGCTTCGTGCAGTGCGTGCAGCCGATCGACGGGTAGCCGTGGTCGTGGAGGGGGTTGTACGGGAGGTGGTGCTCACGGATGTAGTTCCAGACGTCGCGCTCGGACCAGTCCGCGAGGGGGTTCAGCTTCCAGAGGTTGAATTTCTTGTCCCAGCCGAACTTCGGCGTCTTGGAACGTCTGCTGGAATCTCCGCGGCGGACACCGGCGGCCCAGCAGTCTACGGAAGAGAGGGCGCGGCGCATCGGCTCGACCTTGCGCAGACCGCAGCAGGAGTCGGGATCGCTCTTCCAGAGCTCGTCGCCGTACTGCTCCGCCTGCTCCTCCAGGGTGAGGTTGTGGAAGCGGTCGAACTCGACCCCGAGGAACTCGGAGAGCCGGTCGCGGGTCTCGTAGGTCTCCTTGAAGAGGACGTCGGTGTCGAGGTAGAAGAAGCGCGCCTCCGGGTTGATCCGGGTCGCGATGTGGGCGGTCACCGAGCTCGTTTTCTGGAAGGAGCAGGCGATGTAGTGACGCTCGCCGAAGGTGTCGAACATCCACTCGATCGCCTCCTGGGCGGTGCTGTCCTCGAGCTCCTCGGCCACCGATTTGGCCCACTCCTCGGAGGAAATGAAATTGAGCGGTGCGGTCGCAGTCGCCGGGGGGCTCATATCGCGCACTCCCCCTCCCCGCGCTCGACCTTGTAGGGGCTGGAGCGGTTCCAATCGATGAACTGCTGCATCGTCTCGAGGCTGAACTCGGCGGGCAGGGTCAGCTCCTTGACCGTCTCTTCGAAGCGCTCGGCGCCGATCCGCTCGGCGAAGTCGTTGAACTCCTCGCCGTCGTTGCGCTCGGCCTCATAGAGCCTGATCCAGCGCTCGACCGCCTCCGGCACCCGTTTGGCGGGCAGGCGCGATTTGAGCCGCTTGCCGAAGACGATCTCGCCGCCCACGTAGTTGCCGCCGACGTGCGGGATGTAGGCGGGCATCTGGCGACCGCCGACTTTCAGCGAGGCGCCGTAGAAGCCGATGTTGGCGATGTGGTGCTGGCTGCAGCCGTTGGGGCAGCCGCTCATCTTGATGTGGATC
>DASVDE010000002.1:0-180171 GCA_036381235.1 Solirubrobacterales bacterium
AACCTGCGGACCAGTTTCAGCTTCTCGTTCTGGGGGCTTTCGATCGTCATCCTGTTCGGGTCTCTCGTCGGATCTGTCTCTTTCTTCTCCCACATACCTTCTCCTGGACCTGCCCCGGCCACAAAAAAGCGGGCCTGAGAAGGCCCGCCCGGGAAAGTGGAGTGATGGCTGCGGCTAGGCGGCCGCACCCTCCCGGGCAAGCTCCACGAATCGGCGAAACGCATCGCGGTCGTTGACGGCGATGTCGGCGAGCATCTTGCGGTTGACCTCGACCTCGGCCTTGCTGAGGCCGTGGATCAGCTCCGAGTAACTCATCCCCTCGAGCCGCGCGGCGGCGTTGATGCGGGTGATCCAGAGCCGGCGGAAATCGCGCTTGCGGTTGCGCCGGTCGCGATAGGCGTACATCCCCGAGCGCTGCACCTGCTCTTTGGCGAACCGGTAGGAGGAATGCTTGCGACCGTAGTAGCCCTTCGCTTCCTTGAGCACCTTGCGGCGCTTCTTTTTGGCGTGGACCGAACGCTTGACCCGGCTCACTTCTTGCCTCCGAGCAGCTGCCGGACCCGTTTCTGGTCCGGCTTGGAGATCTCGACGGGCCGCGCCATGCGGCGCTTGCGCTTCGGCGACTTTTTCTCGAGGATGTGGCTCGAGTAGGCGCGCCGACCGCGCAGCTTGCCCTTGGCGGTCTTGCGAAACCGCTTCTTGGCGCCGGAATGGGTCTTCATCTTGGGCATGGGGACGGTTATTGAAGCAGACAGGCGCCGAGATGCGCGGGTACTACCCCAGCGCACCCTCGAGAGCCTCGACCACCCGGTCGACCTGGCCGTCCTCCATATGGGAGAAGAGCGGTAGGGCGATCTGGCTGCGCGAGGCAAGCTCGGTGCGGGGCAGGGACACTCCCGGGAAGCGCTCACGGTAAGCCGTGAACTCATGGATGCCCGGATACATGACCGTCGTGCGCACACCCTGCTCCCGCATGCGCTCACGCACCTCGTCGCGATGCTCGGGATCGTCCACCATCACCGCCATCGCGAAGCACGAAGACTGCCCCACCTGCTCATCGAGGTACGGCACGGTCACACCGCTTAATCCCTGCAGGGCGGCGCGATACCTGGCGACGATGGCCCGCCGCCTCTCTATCTCTCCCTCGAGACGGCCCAGGCGGGAGAGGAGAAGCGCAGCGCGAGGCTCGTCCATCCGGTAGTTGAACCCGACATCGGTGACGTCATAGCCGAGCGCGTGCCCGCGGTGACGCTCCCAGGTGACAGTGGTCATCGCGTGGGAGCGCAACGCGCGTGCCCGGGTCGCCACCTCCTCGTCGTCGGTTGCGAGCGCTCCTCCCTCGCCCACAGCCAGGACCTTGTTGGGGAAGAAGCTGAACGCCCCCGCCAAGCCAAATGTCCCGAGCTTGCGACCGTCGAAGGTCGCGCTCGGCGCGTGCGCGCTGTCCTCGATCAGCGCCAGACCGCGCTCTGAGCACAGCCTCTCGAGTCGGTCGACCGCGGCGGGATAGCCGGCGTAGTGAACCGTCACGACCGCCTTCGTCCTCTCGCTGAGCAGCTCCTCGACGTGGTCTGGGTCGACCCCCAGGTCGTTCTGGCCGACGATGTCTGCGAAGACGGGCGTGGCGCCGGTGTAGAGAACCGCGGCGGCGGTCGCGACGAAGGTGAAGGACGGGACGATCACCTCGTCGCCTTCCCCGACCCCGGCGCAGAGCATCGAGAGGTGAAGCGCCGCGGTGCAGGACGAAGTTGCGACCACCTCGGCACAGCCGAGCTGATCGGCGAACGCGCGCTCGAACTCGGCCACGCGCGGCCCCATCGTCCACCAGCCGGAGCTGAGCGTTTCGGCGACTGCGTCCAGGTCTTCCTGCGGTACCTGCAGGTCGAAGACCGGGATCTCCTGGGAGCCTTCCATCGGGGAGGCATTGAATCAGGCGCCTGGCCAACCTCGCGGATACGCTGCGCCGATGCGCCTCCTCTACGTGATCGGCACTCGGCCGAACTTCGTCAAGACGGCGCCGGTGATCTCGGCACTGCACCGGCGGCTGCCGGACGCCCAGCACACGCTCGTCCACACCGGACAGCACTACGACCGTCTGATGTCGGAGGTCTTCTTCGAGGAGCTGGGAGTGTCCGCCCCCGATCACATGCTGGAGGTCGGATCGGGAAGCCACGCCCAGCAGACGGCGCGGGTGATGGAGCGGCTGGAGCCGGTGCTCGCCGACGAAGCACCCGACCTGGTGATGGTTCCCGGCGACGTCAACTCAACCCTGGCGGCGGCGCTTACCGCGGTGAAGATGAACATCCCGGTGGCCCACATCGAATCGGGGCTGCGCAGCTTCGACCGCACGATGCCGGAAGAGGTCAACCGGATCGTCGCCGACGAGTTCTCCCAGTACCTGTTCCTTCACTGCGACGAGGCGATCGACAACCTGCGCGCCGAGGGCATCCCCGACGAGCGCATGCACTTCGTCGGCAACACGATGATCGACACGCTGGTGGCCTTGGAGGATCGCTTCCGCGCCGCCGGCGCCGCCGGTCGCCTGGGGGTGGAGCCGGGGCAGTTCGCCCTCGTCACCCTGCACCGCCCCGCCCTCGTCGACGGGCCGCTGCTGGCGGAGACGATGCGGCAGCTGGCGGCCCTTGCCCGCAAGATGCCTATCGTCTTCCCGGTTCACCCGCGCACCCGCAAGATGATGGAGGAGGTCGATTCCGATCATCCGGGGCTGCTGCTGAGCGAGCCGCTCGGCTACCTCGACTTTCTCTCACTGCTGGCCGACGCGGGCGCGGTGCTCACCGACTCCGGCGGAATCCAGGAAGAGACGACTTACCTCGGCATCCCCTGTTTCACGCTGCGCGACAACACCGAGCGGCCGGTGACGGTCCGCGCCGGCACCAACACCCTGCTGGGGCTCGACCCGGCTGCAATCGCAGGGATCCCGGCGGCGCTGGCCGAGCGACCGGCGAAGCGGCCCGAACCACCTCCCCTCTGGGACGGCCGCGCCGGCGAGCGAATCGCCGACGTGATCGCCGCTGCCTAGCCCTCGGCCGCAGCGACGTCGTCGGGCTTGGCGTCCTCCACCTTCACCGCATCCTTGCCGGGGCCGAGCAGCATGCTCATGTTGCGACCCTCCTGAAGCGGCTCGGACTCGATTACGGCGAGGCCGTTCAGGTCCTCGAAGAGGCGCTGGAGCAGAGCCCTGCCTCGCTCGGGATGGGCCTGCTCGCGGCCGCGGAACATGATCGTCACCTTGACCTTGTCCTGGTGGCGAAGGAAGCGCTCGACATGGCCCTTCTTGGTCTCGTAATCGTGGTCGGCGATCTTCGGCCGCAGCTTGATCTCGCGGATGTTGACCTGCTGCTGGTGCTTGCGGGCGGCCTTCTGCTTCTGCTCCTGCTCGTACTTGTACTTCGAGTAGTCGAGCAGGCGGGTTACCGGCGGCTTCGCGTTGGGCGCGACCTCTACCAGGTCGAGGTCTGCGTCCTGAGCGCGTTTCAGCGCATCGGCTGTCTCGAGGATTCCGAGTTGCTCTCCCTCGGCGCCGATCAGGCGCACTTTCGGCACCCGAATCCGCTCATTGACCCGAGTCGTGTCGCGCTCTGGAGGGCGCCGATCGAACCTGCGCGGGACCGGCACTATCTAAGTGAGGAGGGAAGCTTCAAGCGGACGAGAGGTAGGCGCGTTGGCACGTTGGGCGCTCAAAGTGTGGAGCGCGCTGGGGATGTCATGCCTGCGAACAAGTGCGCGCAGTATAGAGGCATGGCGGCGCTTGGCAAATCGATTCACGCGCTTTGGCGCTTTATCAACTCGGCGAACTCTCCGATCGACATCGGGTCAAGCTCGCCGTCGGAATGGGAACGCGGCGCGACGGCGCCGTCGTCCTCCTCGCGATCCCCCACCACCAGCATGTAGGGATAGCGGCCCAGCTCGGCATCGCGGATCTTCCTGCCGACCGACTCGGAGCGCTCGTCGACCGTGATCCGCACGCCTGCCTCTCGCAGCTCCGCGGCGACCCGGGCGGCGTACTCGTTGTGACGATCGGCGACCGGCAAAACGATCGCCTGCACCGGAGCCAGCCAGAGGGGGAAGCGACCCGCGTAGTGCTCGATCAGGATCCCGGCGAAGCGCTCCATCGAGCCCAGGAGGGCGCGGTGGATCATCACCGGCCGATGGGGAGCGTCATCGGCGCCGGTATAGGCGAGGTCGAAGCGCTCCGGCATGAAGAAGTCCAGCTGGCAGGTGCCGCACTGCCATGAGCGGCCGAGCGCGTCGGTGACGTGGAAGTCGATCTTCGGCCCGTAGAAGGCCCCGTCGCCGGGGTTCAGCTCGTATTCGCGATCCTGGCGATCGAGCGCCTCGGTCAACGCCGCCTCCGCCTTCTCCCACTGCTCGTCGGTGCCGATCGACTTCTCCGGGCGGGTCGACAGCTCCACCCGCACGTCCTCGAAGCCAAAGCGCGCGTACAGCTCGTCGATCGCCTCGCAGATGTCGGCCACCTCGTCGGTGATCTGCTCCTCGGCGCAGTAGACATGGGCATCGTCCTGGGTGAAGGCGCGGACGCGAAGCAGGCCGTGCAGGACGCCCTCGCGCTCGTTGCGGGTGACGCGGCCGAACTCGGCCAGGCGCAGCGGCAGCTCTCGGTAGGAGTGGCGCTCGGAGCCAAAGACGAGGCAGGCGCCGGGGCAGTTCATCGGCCGCAGCGCGAAACGCCGTTCGCCGTCCTGCATGAAGAACATGTCCTCGCGGTAGTTCTCCCAGTGCCCGGAGCGGTGCCAGAGCTGCTCGTCGAGAACCTGCGGCGTGGCAATCTCCTGATAGCCGCGCCGGCGCAGCTGGCTCTGGACCTCGTCCTCGATCAGGTGCAGGAGAGTGGTCCCGTTTGGAAGCCAGAACGGCATCCCGGGGGCCTCCTCGCGCAGCATGAAAAGGCCCAGCTGGGGGCCGAGGCGACGGTGATCGCGGGCCTTTGCCTGCTCGATCCGCTCCAGGTGGGTCTCGAGGTCCTTCTTCGAGAAGAAGGCCGTGCCGTAGATGCGAGTCAGCATCTGGCGCTTCTCGTCGCCGCGCCAGTAGGCGCCGGCGAGTGAGCTGAGCTTGATCGCCTTGATCCGGCCGGTCGAGGGGCCGTGGGGGCCGCGGCAGAGGTCCTCGAAGGGGCCGTTGCGATACAGCGAGACGGTCTCGACCCCCTCGTCGCGGACCAGATCCTCGATCAGCTCGACCTTGTAGTCCTCGCCCTGCTCCCTGAAGATCTCAATCGCTTCGGCGATCGGGATGTCGCGGCGGGAGAACTCCTCGTCGGCCTTGATGTGGGCGCGCATCGCCTCCTCGATTCGCTCGAGGTCGGCGTCGGTGACCTTGACGTCCTCGGGAAAGTCGAAGTCGTAGTAGAAGCCGCCCTCGATTGCCGGGCCGATCGTCACCTTTGTTCCCGGGTACAGCTCCTGGACGGCCTCGGCCATCACGTGGGCGGCGTCGTGGCGGATCAGCTCGAGGGCCTCGGGGTCGCGGTCGGTGAGGATCGCGACCCCGGCTCCATCCGGCAGCGGCGCGGAGAGATCGCGCAGCTCGCCATCGACGCGAATCGCCAGCGCGGCCTTGGCCAAGCCGGGCCCTATCGCCGCGGCGGCGTCCCCCCCGGTTGCGCCATCGGGCAGCTCCAAGGGCGTGCCATCGGGCAGCTTCACGGTGATCTTTCCGGTCGCGGCTTCGATGCGGCCCATGCTACTTACGACCCCTGCCGCGCCTGGCGTACGGCGATCAGCGGGCAATCGCTGTGGCCACGGAGCGGACCGATGCGCTCCCAAAGGACGTAGGGGGCGTCGACGCGGCGAACCCGCAGAGCGCCGTACGGGGGGCGGTGAGGCACGCCCTCAGTGACCACGAAGCGGATTCCACGCGGGAGCCTGGCGCCCGCAGCCGCCTCAGAACCGACGCAGACCCGCCCACCGCGCAGCTCCCAGACGATGTAGCGGGCGCCGTGCTGGTCGTCGAGCAGTGCATCCGAGGCGAGGACGAGCGTCGCGCCGGAGGCGATCAGAGGACGCAGCTCCGTCAGCGCGGGTGTGTAGGCGGTCGGCCCGACCGGTGCATTGGCGAAGGCAAGCAGCGAGCAGCCGCCCGCGGCGAGCACGTAACAAGCGGCGGCGAGGGAGGCATACGCCGATTTGCGTCGGCTGTTGGCGACTTTCTCGCGGTATGGCCGAATAAGTCGCCAATCGCTCGCTCTCAGCAGGGGTAGCAGGATGATCAGAGCCGCAATCGGCGCCGCGACGACGATCGACTTCGCAGCGGTGTAGGGAGTGCCGGCGAGGCGGGTGAGGGCGTAGACGGCGGCGACCGCGAACAGGCCGGCGAGAATCGCGCTTTCGCGACGCCGCAAGCACCAGACCAGGCCGTGGATCAGCAGCAGCGCGGCGAACGCCGCGCCGAGGTAGTAGACGACCGCGGGCACCGCCCCATCGCCAGGCGCGAGCCGGAAATCGCCGGAGGGCCAGATTCCCAGCGCCTCGAACGGGGAGACCTGGCCGAAGAGGTTGCCCAGGCCGGGGCCGGCCGGGTCGAAGGTCTCGAAGCTGTGGAAGTCGATCATCCTGCCGAGCTCCGGCAGGGCCAACACGCCGAAGACGACCAGCGCCAGCAGCATGGGCCGCACCGGCAGCGATCGCTCCAGCGCAAGCCAGAGCGCCAGAGCCCCGACCAGCCAGATCAAGCCCGGGAAGCTGTAGGCGTAGACGCTGCCAACTGCGATCAGCGCGGCCGGGACCAGGCGCAACAGCTGTCCTGCCCAGACCTCTTTCGTGCTCTCCCGCAGGGCAAGCACGAAGGCGAGCACGAAAAGCGCCTGCATCGTCTCCTTGAAGGCGCCCTGGGCGAAGTAGGAGGCAACCATGTAGGCAAGGCCGACCACGAGGGCGCCGCCGATGCGACGCGGCGACGAAAGCTCGGCGAAGGCGGCAAGTGCGGTCAGTGGGGCGAGCACGGCGACGGCGACGGTCAGGCCGCCGAAGCCCTGGACGAGGCCGATCCCAAGGCCCTTGTTCAGAGCGACGACGATCGCGTGCGGGCCCAACGGATAGCCCTGGTGGAGAAGCTGGGACCCGGCGCCATCGGCGAGGCGATCGACCGCCAGCAGGTGCTGGGACATGTCGGGGTTGAAGCCGGTGCCGAGGATCCCGAAGTGACCCTCGACGATGAACGGCAGCGAGGCGGCGGCCAGCGCGATGAACCCGACGGGAAAGCCGATACGCAACGCCTCCCCACCCCCGTCGACTCGCCCGCGAAGAAACCCCACCGAGGCGATGACGAGCGCCAAAACGGCGACAGCGGAAAGGACCCCCTCTCCGGGCATCCGCACGGTCGCCCAACAGACCGCGCAGAGCAGCGCCAGCCCGACAGCCGGCGCCAACCAGGACCACCGGCGACCGCCGCAAAGCGCGACCGCCGCCTGCCCCAACGCGAGCGAGGCGGCGCAAACGGCCAGCACGGCTGCATAGGTCGCGATCACCGGCGGCGAGCCTAGACTGAAGCGATGGCGTTCGTCCCGCCCGCAAGGCATCTTCTGCGAGCCAAGGACCTCGCGGACGCGCGCTACTTCGAACCGCTGGGGGTGGATGATCTCGCTCGCGAGGCAGGCCTCTCCCGCGCTCATTTCAGCCGCGAGTTCCGCCGAGCCTTCGACGAGTCGCCGCACGCCTACCTGCTGACGCGACGGCTCGAGCGCGCCGCCTCGCTGCTGCGAACGACCGACCAATCTGTCGCCGAGATCTGCCTCGCGGTCGGCCTGCAGGGCATCGGCTCCTTCACGACCAGCTTCAAACGGGCCTACGACTTGACGCCGACGGCGTACCGGGCGAGCTTCCCGCCGGCGTCTCTGAACGCCCTGGTTCCAGCCTGTGTCGTGCGCGCCTATGGACGGCCCCAACACCGCACGTTTCGAGAAGACAGCCCCGTCGCGCCGACCTAGCATCGACGCCGAGACGATCCCGACAAGGAGGAAACGATGAAGATCGCAAACGCGCAGCTATGGGTTCACGATCAGGACGAGGCACTCGCCTTCTACACGGAGAAGGTCGGCATGGAGGTCCGCGCCGACGTCACCCTTCCCGAGATGGGGGACTTCCGCTGGCTCACGGTCGGGCCGGTCGGGCAAGAGGAGGTCTCGATCGTGCTGATGGCCATCCCCGGTCCGCCGGTGATGGACGAGGAGACCGCCGGGCAGGTTCGCAACCTGATGGCAAAGGGCTTCGCCGGCACCGTGTTCCTCACGACCGACGACTGTCAAGCCTCCTATGAGGAGCTGACGGCCCGCGGTGTCGAATTCACCGAGCCGCCGGAGCAGCGCCCCTACGGCATCGACTCCGGCTTCCGCGACCCGTCCGGCAACAGCTTCCGCCTGACGCAGGTGATGCTGCCGACGACCGCCTGAGGCTGCCCGCGCCGAAACTCGGTCAGGAGGGCGGCGTGAACTGCCCTCCGCCGAGCTCCGGCGGCAGGGCGCGTGGCCCGTCGGGATAGAGGTCGCGCAGCTGCGCTTCGGTCATCTCGAGCGTGTTTGCAGGCCCGGGCGGGGCGCCGACGACGAGCCAGAGCGCTTCGACCTCCGTGTCGTTGAAGAGCTGCCGCACGGTCCTGGGCTCGACGAGCATCGCGTCAAGCGCGCCGAACTCGTAGGCGTCGTCGCCGATTCGTATCCGGCCCCTGCCCTCGAGCAGGACGTATAGCTCCTCCTCCTCGGCGTGACGATGCCGCGTCGACGCCTCGCCCGGCCGCAGCCGCCAGAGCCGGGCGCCGAGTCTCGTGGCCTCCAGCTGCTTCGCCAGATCCGTGTTCAGCACCCGCATCTGGTTCGACTCCCGCCAGTAGGCATCCTCGGCGCGCAGCAGGCGGTGGGTCATCGGCAGCTCCTTGCAGACGGCGGGAATGGGCGTAACTGGGCTCGAACCAGTGACCTCCAGCTTGTCGAGCTGGCGCTCTCCCAACTGAGCTATACGCCCGGGATATCTGAATCTAGCAGCGCGCAGGCGAGGAGCGACGCCTGTCGAAACCATGGATCGAGGGCATAAGAAAATCGCTCAAGTTCATCGCTGCAAGAGCCGATGCACCTTGTGCAACTTTCCAGCGAACGCGGTGTTTATTTATCTACAGTCGCCAAGCACCGGCGCACAACTTCAAAGGCTTGAGGACCGACGAGCCAGCGACATGTATCTCTCTGGTGGTACGTCCTTCGGAAACACAAGGGCCCCTTACGGGGCCCTTTTCCGTTCTCTAAGCTGACCCGCGATGGTCGAAGGCAACCGCGACACCGCCTACGACCCAGCCGCGCTGGACGAGACCGAGAGGCGCTTCTGGCGCGAGATATGGGATTCGGTGCCGCCTGAAGTGGCCTCCGAGCACGGCATCGAGCTGAAGAGCTTCGGCCCAATCCAGGCCTCGGTGGTCAGAGATCTGCCAAACGCGCGCATGCTCAACCTGGTCCTGGGCGCAGCCGAGGCGGACGCGGTCGAAGGCGGTCATCTCGAATCCGCGCTTGTTTGGGCCGAGGCGCAGGACGTCAACTTCTACGTGCCTGTGTCGCCGAAGGCGCCCGCCGCCGAGGCGACGGAGGATCTGCTGCAGCGCCGCGGCTACGAGCACGGCTATGCCTGGATGAAGTTCGTGCGAGACGCCTCCCCGCCGAACATGCCCGAGCCCGATGGGGTCGAGGTGCGGGAGCTCTCCCGGGGAGAAGGTGAGCCCCTGGGGCGCATCGGCGCCGCGGGCTTCGAAATGCCGCCCTGGGCAGCCACCCTCTTCAGCGACCTGCCCGGACGACCTGGCTGGCGCTGCTACGTCGCCGTGATCGACGACGAGCCCCAAGCCTGCGCCGCGATGCTCATCAACGACCACGTGGCCGAGTTCGGCATCGCCGCAACCCTCGAGTCCGCTCGCGGCCGAGGCTGCCAATCGGCCCTGCTCCACCGCCGCATCGTCGACGCAGCAGAGGCCAGCTGCCACACCCTCTTCGTCGAGACCGGCGAACGCACCGCCGACCGCCCCTCGGCCAGCTACCGCAACATCCTCCGCGCCGGCTTCAAAGAGGCCTACCTGCGCCCCAACTGGCAACGAGCCGCTAAGGACGGTCGATGAGGTTGACTCAGCCGATCTTCTCCGCCAGCTCGACGATGATCCCCTCGGGGCCACGGACGTAGCAGAGCCGATAGCTGTCCTCGTATTGCTCGAGCTCGCCGATGAGCTCAGCACCGCGAGCTCGCAGGCCGGCAACTGCGGCGTCGATGTCTTCGACGGCGAATGCGACATGGCGGATGCCCGGTGTGTTCGCCGGCGCGTACCCGTTGCCACCCTGGGTCGACGGCGTGTGGAATTTCGCCAGCTCGTCGCCCGTGGCCGTCCGGAGTCTGCAGCATGGCGATCTCCGCCCCGACGTCGTCGAGCCCCACGACGCGGTCCACCCAGCTGCCCTCGACCGACTCTTCGCCCCGCAGTTCGAGTCCAAGTTCGACGAAGAACTCGATTGCGGCTGCGAGGTCGTCAACCACGACGCCAACGTGGTCCATCCGCTCGATCGCCATGCGCTCGATGGTACGAAACATCGGCCGCGCGGTCGTCAAAGTGCCGCTGCACCTGAGCCATATCGCAACCGACCGAGAAGCCGGAAGCCGTTGAATTCGGGGGAAGGCGCCTACCGGAATCGAACCGGTGTAAACGGCTTTGCAGGCCCACAAGTAGGGGCTGAACGGGCTTGTTCAAGCGGTGTCATCGTCCGGTGTGCCAGTTTGTGCGCCAGTGGCGCGTCTTTCTGCGTCCTCCCTCAACCTGCGATGGGCCTTCATGCGCTTGCTCGTTCTGGCGCTCTCGTCGCGAGCTTGCTCGGGCGTCAGGGTAAGCAAGCCCCCACTTCCGCCTCGCCCCCACTTTTCCATCATGGTGCGCGTCCGCTTGAACTCTTCGTAGATGTCGTCCAGGCCATGGTTGGTAACGAACTGCATGTTCATGTACTGGTCCAGGTCCAGGTCGTACGTCTCGGTGAATTCCCGCTTCCGCTGCTCGTCCGCGTAGTGGACCGTTGCCGTGTAAGTCATTGGGAGGTCTGGACGTTCTTCGTTCCGCCGAAAACTCATGTCGAAAAAGGTCCGCAGCTTCTTGCCGGGGGGTAAGGACGCGATGCCCTCATTGAGCATCTTGAGCTTGCTTACCTCAACGTCGATCGCGCTCTCCAAGGGCGGCTCGATAGCGATCTGAACGTCCCGAGCGAGCGAGGTCCCCATGTTCGTCACTTCGAAGAAGAGCAGGTAGCCCTTGCTCTCGTCTATGTCGAAATCCACGACCACAAACGGGCGGTTCCGCTCCAACCGGAGCCTGCGGGCCTCCAGCACCTGCCACCCTGCAACCGCAGCGGCGACCAGAAGAACGCCGAGCTGGGCCGCGACTAGGAAGACCTGCCATTCGTCTGTCCACGTGACCGGGTTGCCCACGGGGATACGGTGTCAGGCCGCCCGGATGCAATCCCGCCGCGCTCAGGCCCCGTGCACAGCGCAGGTCTCCCAGTCAAATACCCGCGGGAGGGCGTCGAAGCGGTCCTCCGAAGTTTCGTCGTCGTTGATCTTCCAGTCTCTGTGGAAATGTCGGCCGATAACGATCATGCCCACGTGGTGGGCACCCGCCTGGAGCAACGCCTGACCCGCCGACTGGGCGTGCCCGCCCCTCACCCACGTGTCGTCGATCAGAAGCACCGATGCCCCCTTCAGCGACTCAGCTGAGGCGTATTTCCGGGCATCGAACCCACGCCCTGGCTCTACCTCTCCGGTGGCTCGCAAGACGCGTTGGAACCGGCCCTCAAACGGCTTGCACCATTCCACCATCTGTCGAAGGTTGCCGCGCTCCTCATCGCGCTCCGGGGTGCTTGACGGCACGGTCGTCACCAGATCGAAGCTCTCCACCCCCGTGGCGCGGGCGACGCAGGCCTCGTGGGCGTCGGCGAACCGCCACAGAATCGCAGTGAGACGAGCAAGCGGATACCCCTGCGCCGAGGTCGGCTCCTCCTTGTAGGCCCGCAGCGCCGTATGCATCTGCCCGATGTGTTCGCTGTAGGTGATCGGCACTACCGCGTCGAGAGCCTCTGACTGCGCGAGACAGGGGTAGCAAACCGAGTACTGGGGGTCGATGAAGGTATGGCAGGTGTTGCACACCCCGGCGCCCGCCGGGAGCACGTTTCGCATCGCGCTTGCATACGTCTCGCTGGCCTCGGTGACTGTCAGGCGCTCAGCCATCGGCCGAGTCTAGAAGCAGCTAGCCGCTGAGGATCAGATCCGCCGAGTAGAGGCGCTCAAGGTGAGCGACTACTTCCTCTCCGCTGGACACCACGTAGGCCCCCGGCCGCTTTGCGAAGCCCTGTGCCCATTTGTGGACGAGCAGCGACTCCATGAGAAAGGCGGGGCGGCCGTGTTCAAGCGCGAGCCGGGCCTGCATTCTCGCTCCGCTTGTGTGGGAGGCCTCCATGACGACGGTGGCGCGGGCAAAGCCCGACATCACCGCGTTCCGCTGCGGGAACGTCCATCTACGTGGTTCCTGGCCCGGCCAGAACTGCGAAATCACAGCACTCTCAGTCGCAAGGCGCTCCTGCAATGCCGCGTTCTGTTTCGGGAAGCTGTGGCGGAGACCCGTTCCGATGACCGCGACGGTGCGAGCCCCTAGATCAAGTGCGGCTGTGTGGGCGGCCGTGTCAATGCCAGCGGCGAGGCCGCTGGCGATGACGTGATCGGCGCTCACCAGCTCCCCGACGACGCTTCTAGTCAGAGCCAGGGCGTCCTCGCTCGCCTTGCGCGTCCCCACCACAGCGACGGAGCGCTGGTCTGCCTCGAGGAGCCTGCCGCGAACGAACAGAACAGGAGGCCTGTCGTGCACAGTGCGGAGGTTGAGCGGGTAGGCCTGGTCGAGCACGGTGATTAGGTCGATGCCTTCTTTGGCCCAGGCATGGACCTTGTCTTCCAGATCGTCGAGTGAGACTGACGCCTTCTCCACCTCAAACAGGCGCTGCTCAGCATCCGAGTCGATACTGCGGAGCAGAGACAGGGCGCTGCCCTCCTCCTCGATCGCGCCAGCAAGCCTGTTCCAAGGGAGGGCATGACGAGCGAGCAGGGCGAGAATGGCGGCCCTCTCGCGCACACTCACGAGAGTTTCGCTAACGAACATACGTTCGGATTCTACCTGGGCCATCGGATAGACGGTACCCGCCGCTGCTCGTCTGCCACCCCTGGGGCTGCGTGATGGAGGCCCCATTTCGCTCCCCGTAGACCATGCGTGCGCTGGCCATCGGCGGCAATAGTGTCCGAGCCGCCGGACGGTATTTGAGTCTGAGTGGGAACAGCCAGGAAGGCATCAGGCCGTGCCGTGGCCTCAGTCTCGGCCCCACGCATCAGATGGCCATACAGGTCGAACGTCACCTTGATGCTGCTGTGGCCCATGAACGCGGAAAGAGCCTTGGCATTGACGCCCGCGGCGATCCGCAGTCGGTGCTCCACCAGTGCATCGCGGAGCGCCTCCGGAATCGGCGTCGAGCGCCGCGACGTAGCCGTCTTCGGAGCTATGGCCGCCATCCTTCGGGTCCCAGCTCGGTCACGCGGATCGTCCCGCCCGCCAGGTCTACGTTCCGCCACCGCAGCGCCCGAAGCTCGCCGTACTGCAGGCCCGCGTAGAGGGCCGTGGCCCACAGGCGCGGTCATCGTCCGGGACGGCGGCCACCAGAGCGCCGGCCCCTCCCCCACCCACTGGTCAACTAGTTCTTGCAGATCGCTGGTCGTCACCGCCAGCTTGTGCTGACCCAGCACCGGCAGCACTCGGTCTTTCAGCGCCTGCCGGTAGCCGCGCAGTGTCGCGGGCTTGTAGGGCTGGCCCTTGCCGTTGAGGATCTCCCCCACCTCAGCTCCGGCCACCCAGGCATCCGCGGCCTCGCGCACTGTCGTCGCCGCTGGCGCCCGCAGGCTGCCGCGATCCAGCGCCCGCTTCGCGTCGGCCTCTACTGCCTGGAACACAGTAGACAGATTTTACGCCGGGACCGGCGGTCACTAACTGGGGACTGGAAGAGCCGCCCCCGCAAACTGCGTGAAGCTCCAGGGCCGCCCCCGGCAGAGAGCGACGCCCGCGGGAAGTGGTCTCCCCGGCGCTGTGCGTCGCCGGGCTTCCTCTGTGTCGATAATGCCGCAGGCGCAACGTGAGGCCCCGGAATCCTGCGGATAAGCTCGCGTCGTGGATTCGGTGGGGACATGGGTCGGCGTCGCGCTCGCTCTGCTCGGCCTGGTGGTGGCCACGCTCGCTTACGTCAAGCGGCGGCCGAAGACGCGGCTCGAGTACTTCGTCCAGACGAACTCGGCGGTCCTTCCAGCAAGCCTGCCGGAGACCTTCTCCCTCATTCACCGCGACTTGGAGGTCACCGATCCCGCGATCATGATCCTGCGCATCGTCAACACGGGCGACCGGGCGATCACGCCGCAGAGCTTCGAGAACGACATTGTCCTCCGGCTGACCGGGGTGTCCGAGGTCATCTCCGCGACGTGCACGGCTCGCCGCCCAGAAGATCTGGAACCGACCTTCCTGCTCGACGGCGAGTGCGCCAAGCTGAAACCCATCCTCATCAACCCCGGAGACCTCATGCAGATCCAATTGCTGTCGGCGGGCCAGGCGAGCGAGGTCAGTGTCAGCGGGAGGGTCTCCGAACTTTCGATCAAGAGAAGGGATGCGCTCCCGTACCCGCCTGGATCGGGGCCGCACGGAGAACTTGAGGGTCCGGTCGACTACTTCATGTGGTTCGTTGGGATCCCTGGCTTCATTCTCGGGATCGGGGCACTTATCGCTCTCAACAACCACAACTCCGCTGTAGGGCGGATCACCGCGGCGGCAGTCGCGCTCGTTCTCACGCTGGTGATCTATCCGCTCCAACTTCGATTCTTACTTAGGCGCCGCCAAGTCTGGGACTGCTGAGTCCCCTCCCCGCCCCTCGGTAGTTCGCGTGCACCTAGACGCCTCCCTGGGGGCGGACAGCAGCCCTGCATCAGTGCCGCTGTCCAGCCGCACCGCGGTTCCATCTGAGGCGCTGGATACGTTGATTTTGGAGTAGTAGCCGCTCAGGCTGCCGAAATTGAATACAGAAGAATAGAAGCGATGAACACCATCCAGATCAACTACGACCTCATTGAGCCGGGGCGCACCTACAAGCCCGTCCACGACTACATCAAGGCCACCGGCTTCTGGGCGCGGCCGCTCCAGTCCCTGTGGCTGATTCGCACGAACAAAAGCGCGGCCACCGTCAGGGACGAGCTGATGAAGGTCGTGGACAGCAACGACAGGGTTCTGACGTTCGACGTCACCGGGGACGCTTGGGCGACGAACTTCACGGACGCCCATGTCAAGTGGATGAAGGACCACATGGGCACCTCGACCACGATTCGCCGGGCAGCCTAGCCAGCTAGGGTCGGAGACCAACCAGCGGCCGTGTGCCAGTCGTGTGCCAGTGCGACTGGCACACAATCGGTTTCGACCGGACCCAACCGGTTCAGGCTCATCCCGCTCAGACCGCATTGAGAGCGGGATATGCGGGGAAGGCGCCTACCGGAATCGAACCGGTGTAAACGGCTTTGCAGGCCGCTGCGTAGCCACTCCGCCAAGGCGCCGGAGAGGGATCGAAGCCTAGCGAGGGCGAGAGGGTGAGACGAGGGTCGCCGGTGGGGCGCCTGTCTTAAGGAGGGTCGCCAGATAGATGACGACCGGCCGGGAGCCCTTGTTGGCGGCCCGGTGAATGTCCGAAGGCTGCTCGACGATCCACTCGCCGGCATGAATGCTGCCGGTCTGACCTGCCTTGATGGTGCGAACGACCTGCGGACCCCGGTCGGATTCCCCGCGGCGGACGACGACCGACCCATGCTGAACGGTGTAGCGGAGAACCCCCGACTGAATGCGGGCTACCTGCGATCCGAGGTGATAATGCAGGGCAAGCTCGGCCCCCGGGTCGACCGCGACCCGACTCAAGATCAGGCTGCGATTGGGCGCTCCCTGGACCCTGCTCGTCTGGGCGAGGGCGTTTCGCGTGACGCTGGCGGCGTCATCGGATTTGCTGAGCGCCGCGAACGACAGGCCCCCGAGCGCAAAGGCAGCAAGGAGCGCGACGAGGACAAGCAATTGCGGCCGCAGCGATCGGGACACGGTGGCGACCAGGCTAGGTCGCTCAGCGGACGCGACCGAGTTTCTCTCTAGCGTGACGTGGCGATGAAGGTCGAAATGCTCAACGCCGGCTGGTTCACCTCAGCCGCCGGCATCTGGCGCCGGGACGACGACTTCGACCGGCAGGTCCGCTTCCCCGTTCCCGCCTACGTCATCGAGACCGCCGAGGAGCGGATCCTCGTCGACACGGGTCTGCATCCAGCCGCAGCCAAAGACGCGACGCGCCACTACGGGGAGATCGACGCGCTCAAGCTGTTCCAGCTCGAGCTGGACGCGAGCATCGACGAGCAGATCGACCTGACCACGATCACCAAGGTCGTGATGACGCACCTGCACTTCGACCACGCCGGAGGGCTGGCGCTGCTGCCGTCATCGGTCCCGATCGTCGTGCAGCGCCGCGAATGGGAGGCGGGCCACGATGCGGCCTCGATCGCGAAGAACTTCTACTTCCCCGTCGACTACGGCGCCATTGCCGAGCAGATAATGCTGATCGACGGCGACCACGACCTGCTTGGCGACGGGTCGATCCAGCTGCTGTCGACACCCGGACACACACCTGGTCACCAGTCGGTCCGTGTCGGCGAGCGCCTCGTCATCGGCGGCGACGTCACCCACTTCGCCTCCGGCCTAGACGACCGCCGGTTCCCGGTCTTCGCCGACGACTTCGATGCCCAAGCGGCATCGGCCGACCGCCTCTGCGCCCTTCGCGACGCCGGAGCCGTCATCCGCCCGGGACACGACCCCGACGCGCTCGCCCCTGGTCCGATACAGATGGAAAGCGGCTGATGCGAGAACGTCACGCGTCGGCATCGAGCGGCTTCGTGCGCTCGCGGTGCTGGCAGCCCGGCCAGCAGCAGGGCCGGCGCTGGCCTTCCTCAAGCTCCTCCCGGGTCCGGCGAATGCGGCGCTCTCGGGTCGTCTCCTGCTTGGCGTCCTCGACCCAGCAGATGAACTCGTTGCGGGCCAGGGGCGTGATGTCCTTCCAGGCGTCGAGTGCCTTCGTGCTGGCGATCAGGGCCTTACGCAGGTCGACCGGGAGCTTGTGCACAACTCCGCCGGGCACTCTCAGGCCGTTCATAGGGCCATGCTAGTGAGCCGGTCAGCCCGGCCAAATGGTTACCGAGCAAGCCGTCGAGCAATGACCTTGAGGGCAAGGATCTCGTCCGCACCCTCGAAGATCGACAGCACCCGGGCATCCACGTAGTAACGGCTGACCGGGAACTCCTCGGCGTAGCCCATGCCGCCATGGATCTGCATCGCCTCTCGGGTCACCCACTCCGCGGCCCGGCACACGTAGGCCTTGACCATCGAGGCCTCCATGGCCCCTTCGCCCTGCGCCATCAGACGGGCCACGCGATAGGCGAACTGGCGGCTGGCCTGGATGATCACCGCCATCCGGGCCAGCTTCGCGCGGGTGAGCTGAAACTCGATGATCGGCTTGCCGAAGACATTGCGCTCCGACGCGTAGTCGTACGCGGCCTCGTACGCGGCCTGCATCACGCCCACCGCACGCGCCGCGGTCTGGATGCGGCCGTTCTCGAAACCCGCCATCTGGAGATAGAAGCCGCGCCCGAGCCCCTCCTCGCCGCCGATCAGGTTCTCCGCGGGGACGTACCAGTTGTCGAACGCAACCTCATAGGAGTGCATCCCGCGGTAGCCGATCGTGTCGATCGCGCTGCCCTCCATGCTGCCGCCCTCCGCCTGCCTGAGCTCGAACCCGTGGCCGGACCCGCGCTCTTTTGGGACGATGAAGAGCGAAAGTCCCTTGTGGCCCTTTGAGCGATCGGGGTCGGTCCGCGCCAGCAGCATGTACACGTCTGCCCTGGCACCAAAGGTGCACCAGGTCTTGACGCCGTTGATCCGCCAGCCGTCTCCGTCCCGGGTGGCCGTGGTCCTCAGTGAGGCGACGTCGGACCCGTAGTCGGGCTCCGTCACGGCGATCCCGACCATCAGCTCACCGCTGGCCATGCGCGGCAGCCACTCCCGCTTCTGCTCCTCGGTGCCGCCTGCCAAGAGCGCCCGCGCCAGGATCTCGGGGCGGGTGACCAGCGAGCCGCCGACGCCGAGCGAGCCGCGCGAGAGCTCTTCCGTCGCAACAACCATCGAGAGATACTCGCCCTCGCCTTCAGCTGCGAAGCCTTCGTACTCCTCGGGTATCGAGACGCCGAACGTCCCGATCTCAGACAGCCCTTCAATGATCTCCTCGGGAATGTCCTCGTTGTTGCGGTGGATCTCCTCGGCGATCGGACGGATCTGCTCCTCCGCAAAGCGCCGGAAGGTGTCCTGCACCATCACGAAGTCGTCGTCGAGGTGGCGCGGCCCCTGGATCCCACAGAGCTCCGAGAGGAACTCCGGAGAGCGATAGGAGCGCGCAAAGGCGAGCGCGGAATCGAGAGCCCCCGGCTCGGCGCCCCACTCCTGCTCGCGACCCATGAGCCGGGTGGCAACGTCATGGATGGAGTCGGCGACGAAGGCGCATGCGATGCGGGCTTCCTCGTCCCCTTTCTCTCCGTAGACAAGGACGGCCCGAGCACTCTCGACCGCCGCTGCGGCGTGCGCGAGGTCGTAGGCGACGACCTGGTCGGCGTCGACGTCGCCGGCGGCGGCGAGGTGCTTGAAGGCGTCCTCGACAACCGAGCCGGCAGTCTCGACTGCAGACGCGGCTGCGGCGAGGTCGGGTTGCTCTACGGATGTGGCGGTGGCGGAGTCAGTTTCTTCTGGCATAGACGGAGACAATAAATCCGTGGCGTGCTTCGAGGTCTCAAAGGCAGGCTCGCTCTCCTCGATTGACGCCACCCAGGCCGATCTTGCCCCCACCCATGTCGGGCAGCTTTTAGATCGCAGGTGAAATGGGAGGCTTCAGGTGAGCGTCCGCTCGAGCTTCACTTCACACATGTCCACCGATGCACGAGTGCCGGGTGTCTCCGACGAATCCATCGCGCTGAACACTTTGCCTCCGACCTCCATGTCCTCCGCGCTCTCGAAGTGCTGAAGGACCACCGCTGTTCCCTGCGCCTCATCGAACAAGACCTTGAGACCCGTGGCGGGCACGCCGGGCGGTGGCCCGTCGGACTCCTCGATACGAGCAAGGAGCTCCTGCATCCGCTCGGCAGATACGTCGGTAAACCTGACAGCACGGACATACATGAAAGCCTCCTCGATCGTGGGATACCGACGATATTCGGTCTGCTCCTGGCCGTCGAGTCTTGGTATTCGCGAAAAAGCGGCTGAAGGGATTCGAACCCTCGACCTTCTGCATGGCAAGCAGACGCTCTAGCCAGCTGAGCTACAGCCGCATCGGGGGTCGAGTATAGCCGTGGGTCCTGGGGCTCAGCGGTCGAGCTCGGCCAGCAGATCCTGGAGATCCAGGGGACGAACGTACATCTCCACCTTGTTGCCCGGCTGGGGCTCGGGCCACTGGTCGCGGGGGCGATCCCAGTAGAGCTCGACACCGTTGCCATCGGGGTCGCTGAGGTAGAGGGCCTCGCTGACGCCGTGGTCGGAGGCCCCGGTGAGGGGGATGCCGGCATCGGCGAGGCGCTTCATGGCATCGGCGAGGGCGCGGCGCGTCGGGTAGCGAATGGCCGTGTGGAAGAGGCCGGTGCTGCCCGACGGAGGCGGAGACCCGCCCTTCGAGTGCCAGGTGTTGAGGCCGATGTGGTGGTGGTAGCCGCCGGCCGAGACGAAGGCGGCATCCTCGCCATAGCGCTGCTGCAGCTCGAAGCCGAGCACGTCGCAGTAGAAGCCCAGGGCACGGTCGACGTCGGCGACTTTGAGGTGAACGTGGCCGATGTCCACGCCGGGATCGATCGGCTTAGCCATCGAGGGCCTCGTTGACGAGACGGTCGGCCTCGGCGTTGTGCTCACGGCGGACGTGGCGGATCGACCAGGCCTCGAAGGGGCCCAGCGCCCGCTTCACCTCGCTGTGCAGCTTGCGCAGGGCCGCGTCCTTGACCTTGTAGGTGCCCTGGACCTGACGAACCACCAGCTCGGAATCTCCAATCAGCTCCAGCTCACTGGCGCCCAGCTCCGCGGCCATCGCAATCCCGAGGAGCAGCGCCCTGTACTCGGCGACGTTGTTGGTGGCCCGGCCGATCGCCTCCCCCCTCTCTTGGAGGATCTCTCCGCCTGCGTTCCGCACCACTGCGGCGATCGCCGCCGGCCCGGGGTTGCCTCGGGCGCCACCGTCGACGTTGACCGTCAGCTTCGCCAAGGTCAGGCAACCGGCCGTGCAGGGGCGCCGAGAACGATGCGTCCATCGGCGAGAGTCGCATTCCATTGCCGAGCGGAGCCATCGAGCTGATCGATCTCGCTGCCCTTGTCGAGCGGGAAGGCGGGCCGCAGCTCATCGCCGAGGTCGACGCCCCACTGATACCAAGACAGCTCCCAGGCGACGGTTATCCGCACTTCGCTCGGCGAGCCCGCAGAGGCCCCGACAGATACCCACGGCTCGCCCAACGTGCGGGCTAAGCCGCCAACCGTGCGCGCGGCCTCGTCGGAATTGAAGCGCTCCACGGCGCGCCGCAGTCGCTCCGCGGGCGTCTCCGCGGGATGAGAGTCGCGCAGGCGCCCGACGTTGGCGCCAGGCGCGGCGGGGTCGGCCCAGCCGAGTCGCTCCACCCGGTCCCGGCAGAGCTCGCAAACGGAGGCGGGCCCGCCCTTCGGGCTGAGGTAGGTCCTGGTCCGCTCACCGGCCAGAATTGTGCGACCGCAAACAGCGCAGCTGTCGACGCGCTCCATCCGGCCAAACTACCAGCGACTGCGGGGGGCTTCGACCCTCAGTGGACCCGGCCGGGCTGCCCGAAGATGAACTGCTCTTGGGGGGCCCGGACGCCGAACTGAACGCCGCTGCCGAACGAGACCCGCACGTTCTCCAGCAGGACCAGCGAATCGAAATAGACCGAGCGGTGCTTCAGGTAGAAGAGGTCGTGGCAGAGCTTCCAGCCCGTCCCCTCCTCGGAGCCGCCGTAACCGCACCGTGCCTGAGCCCAGCCGGCCAAGCCGGGCTTGACCAGGTGGCGACGATCGTAGTAGGCGAACTGCCGCTCGAGCTCGACGATCAGCTCGGGGCGCTCCGGGCGCGGACCGACGATCGTCATCTGGCCGCGAAGGACGTTCCACAGCTGCGGCATCTCGTCGATGTGCAGGCGGCGCATGACCCGCCCGACAGACGTCACCCGGTCATCCGCGTCCTTTGACCACTCAGCCCGGTCGTCCTCGGCGGCGACCCGCATGGACCGCAGCTTGATCATCTCGAAGGCACGGCCACCCTCGCCGATGCGGCGCTGGCGGTAGAAGATCGGGCCGCCGTCGGTCAGCTTGACGGCAATTGCGAAGGCCACGAGCACCGGCGCCATGACGAGCAACATCGAAGCGCCGACGATCAGGTCGAAGGCTCGCTTCGACCACGGCGCACCGGCTCGGTAGCGGGGGTGCAGCAAGTATTGGAACCAGGCCGCGTTCGACTGACCCAGCGGCACATGCCCAAGAAGATCTTCGTAGAGCTGGCTCGCCTCGATCAGCCGCACGGGCAGATCGAGACACTCCTCGGCGACTCCCTCGAATATCTCGAGGCGCGAGCGGCGAGGCTCGGCCTCGTCGACCGATGTGCCGCTGGAGTGGACCAGGAAGTCGATCGAGTGGCGGGTCACCACTTCGCGGACCTGATCGAAGGAACCGAGTCGGCGCGGGCCTCCCGCCGCGCGCTCGGCTGTCGGCTTTTCGCCATCGACCCACCCAACAACGGTGTAGGAGCGAATTCCGGATAGGCGCAGTTCCTCGGCGAGGCCGATTGCCAATCCGGGAGATCCGATCACACCGATGCGGATTTGCCGCGATGAGTCGAAACGAGCCCTATTCCACACCGCAAAGGCGGTGACTATCCATGCCCCAACCAGGGGAATTGCCATGTCCCAAGCTGACTCGGGGGCGCCCGCCAGCGCGAACGTCGCAAGAGCCAGCCCGACCCCGATCACCGGGACCGAGGCCCGAACCACAAAAGACGCGAGCGGCATCAGGTGCAGCGGATAGCGCTCACGCTCCAGCACGAGGCTGGCGAAGAGCACAGCAGCGAACACGATGACCCCCTGTCCGGCGCTGTGCAGGTGGCCGCTGGCCATCAGGCCGGCGACCGCCGCAGGGGCGACGCTGAAGGCAGAAATCCCAAGTAGCCGCTGCGCACGAAGCGCAGTCAGATGAGGAAATGCCTTTGCGTCGCCCATGTCGTCCTCTCGTCTAGAGAGCCTCAGCTCTCGTGGCGGGATGCCGTCAGGCGCCGCAGCGCCAAGCCGGTTCCGGTCAGAACCGTCGCCACCAGAAGCAGAATGCCGACGTCGAGCCCGGTGAAGGGCAGCGAGCCGCCATCGTTAGAGGTGGTGACAGCCGCAGTGCCGCTGGGCACGGAGGCCGACGATGGGTTGTTTGAGGGGTTTGGATTGCTTTGGGTATTTACGTCACCCACCTGGACGTCGCTGGGCGGGCAGTACTGAGCCGCGGTGGGGTCGGACCCCACGTTGGAACAGTCGTTCTGGGCAAAAGCCTGTGCGGGCAGCACGAGGGCGGCTGCAAGCACCGCAATCGATATCACCGCGCGCAGGCCGGTTTTGATGTTGCTGGTTCCGGTCACTGCTGCGTATCTCCTTTTTGTTCTGCCATGGCCAAAATCAGGTCAGCCGGCACATTGGCACCGAGGTCCGGATGGAACTCGCTGAAATGCAATCTTGCTAACTCGACCAAGCGATGTTCTTCATGTGCAAACACGATTGTGCCGCATTCGCATCGGAGTGTCAGATTTGAAGCTTGAGTATCGAGGGTTAAGTTGCCGGGCATCGCTGTCGATCTTGCATTACACGTGTTGCCCTTCCGTGAAGACAGCGTTTCCGTATCGTTTCAATCGATGCCCCCGGCAGAGGCGGGCACGACGCGCATTCAGCTCTGTGGGCGCCTGAAAGCCGATGTCGAGGGCCAGCACGTCACCCCGGTCCTGCGCGGGAAAAAAGGGCGGGTTTTGCTCGCATATCTCGTCCTCAATCGCGATCGGGCCGTCAGCCGCGATGAGCTGATAACCGCGATTTGGCCCGAATCCCCCCCGGTCGATCCGCCCGCGGCGCTCCGCACACAGCTCTCGCACCTGCGCAGCGCGCTCGGCTCGAAGGCGCTGGCCGGCCGCGCCACGGTCGAGCTCCGCCTCCCCGAGAACACCTGGGTCGACATCGAAGCCGCCGAGCGGGCGATCCGCGTCGCCGACTCGGCGCTCGAGGCCAACGACTGGCGAGACGCTTGGACGCACGCCCACATCTCCCTCAACATCGCCGGCCGGCCCTTCCTGGCCGGATTCGATGCCCCATGGGTCGACGAGGTGCGACACGAGCTCGAGGAATTGGAGCTTCGCTCGCACGAGATGATCGCCCGCGCCGGAATCGGGCTCGGCGGCTCGGAGCTGGCCGGAGCCGAGCGCTCGGCCCGAGCCCTGATCCGGGCCGCGCCGTTCCGCGAATCCGGATACCTGAACCTGATGCGGGCCCTGGTGGCTTCGGGCAATGCTGCTGAGGCGCTGCGCACATACGACGAGCTGCGAAAGCTCCTCAACAGGGAGCTGGGCAGCGCGCCGAGCGACGAGATCCAGGCCCTGCACCAACAGCTGCTTGGCCAATTCAACTAAGCGCTGACCCGGGCTCCCTCGCTTTTCTCCGCGGCAACCACCCTTGACGCCAGATTCGAGGGGACTTCCTCGTAGCGGTCGAACTCCATCGTGAAATCTCCGCGGCCGCCGCTGATCGAACGCAGATCGGGCGCGTAGTCGAGCACCTCCGCCATCGGCACCTCCGCCTTCAGCTCGGTCATCGAGCCCTTCGGCTCCATGCCCAGCGGGTGCCCCCGGCGCGAGTTGAGATCGCCGATCACGTCGCCGACGACATCGTCCGGGCAGTTGACGGTCAACCGCACGATCGGCTCCAGCAGAACCGGGTCGGCTTCCTCCATCGCCTGTCTGAAGGCCATCGAGCCGGCCACCTTGAAGGCCATCTCGGAGGAGTCGACGTCGTGGTGCTTGCCGTCGACCAACCGCACCCGCACGTCCTTGACCGGGTAGCCGGCGATCGTGCCGTGCTCCATCGCCTCCCGCACGCCCTTCTCCACGGCGGGGATGAAGCTGCCCGGAATCGCGCCGCCCTTGATCGCGTTGACGAACTCCAGCCCCGCGCCCTCGGCGGCGGGCTCGATCTCGATTCGACAATCGGCGAACTGGCCCCGGCCCCCTGACTGCTTCTTGTAACGCGCGTGGGAACCCGCCTCTCGCCGGATCGACTCCTGGTAGGGCACGCGCGGCGGGTGCAACGCGATCTCGGCGCCGAAGCGGCGACGCATGCGGTCGACGATCACCTCGACATGGATCTGCGTGAGGCCGGCGATGATCTGCTCGCCCGTCTCGGGGTCTCGGTGGACGTCCAGGGTCGGGTCCTCCTCGCTAAGCCGCCGCACCGCGGTCGCAGCCTTCTCCTCATCCCCCTTCGACTTCACCTCATAGGCGAACGCCATCACCGGCGCCGGCAGGTCCAGGGACGGGAAGGCGATCGCCTCCTGCTCCTCGCACAGCACATCCCCCGCCCGCGTCCCCTTCAGCTTGGCGATCGCGCCGATGTCGCCCGCCCCCAGCTCGTCGACGGGCTTCAGGTCCTTGCCAAGCGGGCGCGCGAGCTGACCGATCCGCTCCTTCTGGGCGCGGGTCACATTGACGACATGGGAATCGGAGCGAAGGGTCCCGCGCTGGACGCGAAAGAGGTTGACGCGGCCGGTGTAGGGATCGGCGACGGTCTTGAAGACGTAGGCGACGAGGGGGCCTTTCTCGTCGGGCTCGATCTCGATCGCCTCTCCCTCTTCCCCCAGCGCCACCACGGGCCCGCGCATCGCCGGAGAGGGCAGATCCTCGACCAGCGCATCCAACAGCCGGTTGGTTCCAAGGTTGGCGGTCGCGACCCCGCAGGTGACCGGGAAGAGCCGCCCGGCGGTCACCCCTTGCTTCAACACTCCGACGATCTCGCCGTGGTCGATCTCCTCACCGTCGAGGTAGCGCTCCATCAACTCGTCGGAGTTCTCCGCGACCTCGTCCATCAGCTTCTCGCGGTACTCCTCGGCCCCCTCACGCAACTCCTCGGGGATCTCCACCTTCTGGGAGTTGCCGCGGCCGGCGCCGTCGTAGACGAATGCCTCCATGTCGATCAGATCGATCACGCCGCGCACCTCATGCTCGGCGCCGATCGGAATCTCGGTGGCGACCGCGTGCGGGCCGAAGGCCTCCTTCAGGGAATCGAGGGCACGGAAGAAATCGGCGCGCTCGCGGTCGAGCATGTTGACGAAGACCAGTCGCGCCAATCCCTCCGCATCGGCGCGGCGCCAGAGCCGCTCGGTGTGCACCTCAACGCCCATAACCCCGTTGACGACAACCACCGCCGCATCGGCAATCCGCAGCGCGGCGGCGGCGTCGGCGACGAAGCTCGGCTCACCCGGCGTGTCGATCAGGTTGATCTCCCGTTCGCCATGCTCGAAGCCGGCGACCGAAGCGCCGATCGACATCCCGCGCTCGTGCTCATCGGGCTCGTGGTCGGAGACCGTCGTTCCCTCGTCCACCGCTCCCAGCCGATTGACGGCGCCGGCCTCGAACAGCATCGCCTCGTGCAGGCTCGTCTTGCCGCTGCCCCGGTGGCCGATCAGGGCGACATTGCGAATCCGGTCAGCGGCCTTGTGCGGCACACATTGAAGCTACACCCCTTGCAAGTGCGACTTCAAGCGCATCACCGCCTTGGTGTGCAGCTGGGAGACACGTGACTCGGTGACGCCCAGCACCTCGCCGATCTCCCGCAGGGTGAGGTTCTCGTAGTAGTAGAGGGCGACGACGAGCTGCTCGCGCTCCGGCAACGAGGCGATCGCCTCCGTGAGGCGATCCTTGACCTCGCTGGTGTCGAGCGCGGCCTGGGGATCGGCCGCCCCATCGTCGGCGATCGTGTCCAACAGGGAAACCTGATCGCCCGAGGAGTCGGAGATCGTCCAAAGCTCGTCCAGCGCGTACACCGAGGAGTTGGCGATCTCCAGCAACGAGGTTTGAAGCTCCTCTTCGTCGATGCCGAGCTTCGCCGCCAGCTCCTCGTCGGTCGGGGCCCGCTGCAGCTCGTGCTCGAGCTTGGCTTGGGCGGCTTCGATCTCGCGAGCGCGGGCACGCACCGAGCGTGGCACCCAATCGAGCGAGCGCAGCTCGTCGATGATCGCGCCGCGAATACGCGTCATCGCGAAGGTCTCGAATTTGATCCCGCGCTCGGGCTCGAAGCGCTCGATCGCGCCGATCAGGCCCATCAGCCCATAGGAGATGAGGTCCGCGTCCTCGACGTGCGAGGGCAGGCCCGCCCCCAGCCGGCCTGCGACGAATTTGACCATCGGCGAGTAGGCGACCACCAGGCGCTCGCGAGCCGTCGCGTCGCCCTCCTCCTTGTAGCGGCGCCACAGATCCCGCAGCTCCACCTCTTTTACGCCGGTTTCCATCGCCTCTTTGTCGATTCTAGGGTCGAATGGCGGATTTCGAAGACAGGTTCGCCTCAGGCACGGGGATGCGCGGCGGCGTAGGTGTCGCGCAGGCGGGCGGCGTCGACCCGCGTGTAGACCTGGGTGGTGGAGATGGAAGCGTGGCCGAGAAGCTCTTGGATCGTGCGCAGATCCGCTCCGCCCTCGAGCAGATGGGTTGCGAACGAGTGGCGCAGGGAGTGAGGTGAGACGCCCGCGGAAAGCGCGGCCGTGCGGACCCAGAGGCCGAGGCGACGGGTGACATCGGAGTTGGAGAGGCGGCGACCACTCTTGGAGAGGAACAACGCCGCCTCGCGCGGATCGGAGGCGAGCGCATGGCGAGCGCGCTCTTCGTATCGCCGCAACGCCTGCTGCGCCGGCTCGCCGACGGGAACCAGCCGCTCCTTGGAGCCCTTGCCGCGCACTCGTAACTGCTCGGTCTCGGGGTCGAAGGCGCCAACGTCCAGGTTGACGACCTCCTCGCAACGCAGCCCGCAGGAGTAGGCCAACTCCAGCATCGCGCGGTCACGCAGCTCCAGCGGCGTTCGGGCGGGGATCCGCTCCAGCAGCGAGCGCATCTGCTCGGTCGAGAGCACCCGCGGCAGCTTCTGCTCGCGCTTAGGGCTGGAGACCAGGTCGGCCGGATTCTGCCCTGCCCGCCCGGTGCGAACCAGGAAGTCGAAGAGGCTGCGAATCGCCGCCAGCTTGCGGGCCACCGTCGCCGGCGAAGCGCCGCCGGAGGAGAGGCCGGCGGCGTAGCGGCGGACGTCGCGGTGGCGGATTTCGCCTGGAGAGCGCCCTCCAGCCCACTCGACGAACTGTCCGAGGTCGACTGCATATGCGCGCCGCGTCCGCTCGGCGAGACCGCGACCCTGCAGATCCCGATCGTAATCCGCGATCGCCTTGGCCCAAGTCATGGTCAGAGGTTCGCCACCGCCCGCCCGGCGCCTGCGGTCAATCGATGTAAATCGGGGTGCCGACCTCGACCTGATCGTAGAGCTCGATCACGTCGGGGATCGACATTCGCACGCAGCCGTGCGAAGCCGCAGTGCCGAGCGAGTAGGTCGCGTCGGTGCCGTGGATGCCGGCGCCGGAGAAGATGCCCATCCAGCGCGCCTTCAGCGGATTTGACGGCCCGGGCGGGATCGATTGCCCGGCGAGACTGCCCGCCCAGGCCGAGTTGGGGACGTTCCAGGTGGGGTCAACCTGCTTGTCCTGGATGTGGTACAGCCCGGCCGGAGTCTCGAGCCCGACCTGGCCGACCGCCACCGTGTAGGTCTTTGCCAGCTTCAGGTTCTTCCAGAGGCGCAGGGTGAAGGTCTCGCGATCGAGGGTCAGATACGACGGGTACTCGGCGGCAACCTCATCGCCGGTCACCTCGGGCTTCACCGGATGGGTACGAGCGGCAATCCGGTGCGGGGCCGTCGCATTCAGCACCGCCGCGTTCAACTCTCTGGTCAGCAGGTTGTCGCGCAGCTTTCTGCCATACCTGGCGGGAGAGACGCTGAGCGAGTCCCCCGTTGCGGCCACAGTTGCGTCCTGAGGCTCGCGGTTAACCGCCGCGGCCACATGTCGCACGAAGCGGTTCACCGCCGGCTGGGAGTAGGTGACGTCGGCGGGGATTCCCTCGTCCACGTCACCACCGGTGACGTACCTGACCAGGCGAGCCGGAAGACCACCTTCGCGACTGGCCGAAAGCGCTTGCTCGACCGCGCTCTCGAGGTCCGCGTGGACCTTCAGCATCTTCCCAGGCAACTCCCATGAGTCGCCGTCGTAGCCCACTCGCAGCGAGTGGCGCAGCGGCGCAATCAGCTCGCGATGGACCGCGCGCCTGGCCTGGCGCGCATCGAGACCACCGACGTCGACGCCGCCGATCGTCACGCCATCAGCGATCGTGTCGTCCCGTGAGGCGTCATACGCGTAGGCGCCGACGGCGACGAGGATGAGTGCCAGTACACCACCGATGATCGCGACTTTGGCTCTGCGCCCCATCGCGAGCAGTTTAGGCACACGAATCGGTCGTTCTGGCGGATATCTTTCTTCCGTGAGCTCCAAGGACGAGGTCCGCAAGGAGGTCTGGAAGGCGATGGACCGCGCGGGCGTGTCCCGCTTCCCCGGCGCCGAGGGGAGGATCCCGAATTTTGCCGGCGCGAAGCTGGCCGCCGAGAAGCTCGCCGGCCACCGCGCCTGGAAGCGCGCGCGGACGATCAAGGCCAACCCAGACTCCCCCCAGACCTACGCGCGCAGGATCGCCCTCGAGGAAGGCAAGACGGTGATCATGGCGGTGCCGAGGCTGCGCGACCCCCATCCCTTCCGAGTGCTCGACCCGAAGAAGCTGACGAAATCCGCGGTGAAGGAGGCGGCGACGATCAAGGGGGCGCTGAAGCACGGCCGGGTGATCGCCCTCGACGACCTGCCTGAAATCGACTTCGTCCTCTGCGGCTCGGTGGCGGTGAACCTCAGCGGCGCACGGGTCGGCAAAGGCGGCGGCTACTCCGACCTCGAGTACGGAATCCTGATCGACGCCGGCAAGATCGACGGCCACACGACGGTGGCGACCACGGTGCACCCGACTCAGATCCTCCGCCAGCACCTTTCGATGACCGCCCACGATCTGCCGGTTGACGTGATCGCGACGCCCCGCGCGGTTATCGACGTGGAGCGCCAGTACGACAGGCCCAGGGGAATCCTCTGGGACCACCTGCAACCTCCCCAGATCCGAGAGATCCCGGTTCTGGAGAGAATGGGCTATGCCTAAGGCGGGGACCGGGAGTGGCGGTCGCGTCGCCGCCGACTACGGCAATCCCGACCCCGAATGGCTGAAGATCGACTGGCGCGAGCACCTGCGCCGGGTGGAGCTGCCAGGAGCCGAAGTTGGCTATGTCGAGATCGGCGCGGGTGAGCCGATCCTCTTCATCCACGGCCTCTCCGGCTCCTGGCAGAACTGGCTCGAGAACCTCCCCCACTTCGGGCGGGGGCGGCGGGCGATTGCGCTCGACCTACCCGGGTTCGGCAGCAGCCCGACGCCGGACTGGCCAATCGACATCCCCGCATACGGGCGGCTGGTTCGCGACTTCTGCGAGAAGCTCGACCTCAGTCGCGAAACGCCGCTCGTCGGCAACTCGCTCGGCGGCCTGGTCGCCTTGGAGGCTCAGACCATGTCGCCCGACACCTTTGGCCCACTGGTCCTCGTCTCGAGCGCGGGGCTGATCAACACCTGGAGCCCGGAGCAGCGGGCAAGCGCGATCGCATGGGCATGGAGAGCGTTCGGCCCCCCGGTCGCCGATGGCGCCAAGTGGCTGGTATGCCGACCACGAACCCGGCGCTTCTTCTGGCGCAGCTTCGTCCGCTACCCGGAGAAACTGCGACCGGAGCTGCTCTGGGAGCAGATGAACGGGGGTCTGCGCGGGCCCGCTTTCACCGATGTGCTGCGGGCGGCGATCCGATTCGACCTCCGCGACCGCCTCGGCGCGATCGAGGCCCCGACCATGATCGTCTGGGGCTTCGACGACCGCGTAATCCCCGTGCAGGCAAGCCTCAGCTTGCACCGGCGCATCCCAGTCTCGCGACTGGAGATCTTCGAGCGCACCGGCCACATACCCCAGCTGGAACGCCCGGCGCGCTTCAACGCGTTGCTGGACGACTTCTTGGGCTGAGAGTCAATCCGTCACGGCGCCTTCGGACGCCGACGAAACCGTGGCCGCGTACTTGGCCATCACGCCGCGCTCGTAGAGGGGCTCCGGCGCCTGGTACTCGGCGACGCGTTTGGCGATTTCCTCGTCGGAGAGGTCGACGTCGATGCGGCGGGCCACAATGTCGAGGCTGATCTCATCGCCCTCGCGCACTGCTGCGATCGGCCCGCCCTTGGCCGCCTCGGGGGCGACGTGGCCTGCCATCAGGCCGCGAGTCGCGCCGGAGAAGCGCCCGTCGGTGAGCAGCGCGACCTCTTCGCCGAGGCCCTCGCCGACGATCGCCGCGGTGACCTGCAGCATCTCCCGCATGCCGGGCCCCCCAGCCGGCCCCTCGTTGCGAATGACAACGATGTCGCCGGCCCTGATGCTCTGCTCCTTGACCGCGCGGAAGCACTCCTCCTCAGACTCGAAGACACGGGCGGGGCCGACCTGCTTGGTGCGCTCGGTGCCGGCGAGCTTCACCACCGCGCCCTCGGGGGCGAGGTTGCCCCTCAGGATCGCCAGCCCGCCCTCTTCCTTCAACGGATCCGAGAGCGGCCGCACGACCTCTTGGCCCTCGGCCTCCTCGGCGCCCTCGGCGACCTCGCCGATCGTCTTGCCGGTGACGGTCATCGCGTCCTCGTGGAGGCTGCCGGCCTCAGCCAGCCGCTTGAGTATCAGGGGCACGCCACCGGCGCGGTAGAGGTCGGTTGCGACGAAGCGCCCTCCCGGCTTGAGGTCGGCGAGCAGGGGCGTGGCGCGAGATATCCGCTCGAAGTCATCCATCTCGAGCTCTATCCCGGCCTCATGGGCGAGAGCGATCAGGTGCAGAACGACGTTGGTCGAGCCGCCCGATGCGCAGGCACAGGCGATCGCGTTCTCCAGCGAGTCGCGGGTGATCACCCGGCTTGGCCGCAGATCCTGGGCCAGCACATTCATCACCAGCTCGCCGATCTTCTCCGCGACCGTTCCCTTCTCGTCATCCTCGGCCGGGACCATCGCCGAGCCGCCGGGACTGATCCCAAGCGCCTCGAAGGCACAGGCCATCGTGTTGGCGGTGAACTGACCGCCGCAGGCGCCGGCACCCGGGCTGGCGACGCCCTCCAGCTCATGCAGCTCCTCGTCGCTCATGTCACCGGCGGCGTGAGCCCCCATAGCTTCGAACACATCGAGGATCGTCACGTCGCGATCGTGCCAGCGACCGGGAGCGATCGAGCCGCCGTAGAGCAGCACCGACGGCACGTCGAGCCGAGCCAGCGCCATCGCCCCCCCGGGGATCGTCTTGTCGCAGGCGCAGAGGACGACGATCGCGTCGAACTGGTAGCCGCGGGCCATCAGCTCGATCGAGTCGGCGATCACTTCACGGCTGATCAGCGATGCCTTCATTCCCTGGGTCCCCATCGTGATCCCGTCGGAGATCGCCACCGTGTTGAACTCCATCGGCGTGCCGCCGGCGGCACGCACTCCCTGTTTCACATGCTCGGCGAGGCCGCGCAGGTGGAAGTTGCAGGGCATCGCCTCGGTCCAAGTGTTGGCGATCCCGACCGTCGGCCGACTGAGGGCATCGTCGTCGAAGCCGACCCCCTTCATGTAGGCGCGGGCGGCGGCGCGGTCGGGGCCGTCGAAGACGACGCTGGAGCGAGGTCGTGGGAGTGCGGTCTTGGTGCCGCCGTTGGAGCTCATGGGCGAAATCTACTGACGCGGTCGCGAAGCGAGATCGAAGACGTCGACGGGGCCGGCGCCCGCGCCGATCCCTCGCAGCCCGTGAGCTACAGCGTCCGAGGCAACCTGACGCGCCCTGCGAGCAGCCTCCAGCGACGTCGCGCCCCATGCGAGATATGCGGCCAAGGCGGAAGAGTGGGTGCATCCAGATCCGTGCGCGGCGCCGTCCGGGTGGCGCTCCCCTTCGATCGCGACCGCTTCGTGCCCGTCGAAGAAGAGATCGACCATCCCCTCGCCGTGGCCACCGGTTACGACGACCGCGCGCGGTCCCAGCGCCAGCATCTCCCGAGCCAGGTCTTCCTGCGCGATGGGCTCGGTGGCACCGGTCAGCGCGACCGCCTCAGGGATGTTCGGCGTGGCAACGGTCGCGAGCGGCAGCAGGCGCTCGATCAGCGCCGCGCGGGCATTCTCGTCAAGCAGAACGGCGCCGCTCTCGGCAACCATCACGGGGTCGACGACGACCGGGGCATCGCCGATCAGTGCCAGCGCCTCGACGACAGCATCGACCGTCTCCGCTGTGCCGAGCATCCCGATCTTCACAGCGTCGACGCCGATGTCCTCGGCCACGGCGCCGACTTGGGCGACGATCGTTTCCGGCGAGACCGCCTCGACGGCGCTCACCCCGACTGTGTTCTGGGCAGTGATCGCGGTGATCGCGGTCATCCCGTGCACTCCACAGCGAGCGAAGGCCTTGAGGTCGGCCTGGATGCCGGCGCCGCCGCCGGAGTCCGAGCCGGCGATCGAGAGCACGGCGGGAATGCGAACGTCGGAGGTCACACTCGCAGCCTAGATAGATGGCTCGCAGGGCGGCTGGAGAAGGGTTCGGGAATACACGCCGACCATCGAACAGGAGACGTAGCCCAGCATCTCCAGCCTCGACAGCGCCAAGGCAGCCTCAGGTCCAGAGAGGTCGAGCTCAACCGCGACTGCGTCGCAGGTGTCCTCGCCTCGCTCGACCGCGTCGAGGATCTCCAGCAGCTCGGAGTCGAGCCGCACGCCGGCCCTCTCAACTCGCCGCGCTCCCGGTCCGAGCATCGCGTCGAGCACGTCCTGGGCATCGCGCACGAGGCAGGCGCCTCCCGCCAGCAGGTTGTTCGGGCCCGCCGAGGATCGCGAGCTGACGGGTCCGGGCACCGCGCCGAGATCCCGGCCCAAGTCGGCGGCGAGATCGGCCGTGATCAGAGAGCCGGAGCGCTCCGCCGCCTCGACGACCACCGTCATCCCGGCCAGCGCCGCCATGATCCGGTTGCGGGCGGGAAAGGTCCAGCGCCAGACCCCGGCGCCGGGCGGTTGCTCGGAGAGCACAAGCCCCCGCTCGCAGATCCGCCGCCACAGCGATCGGTGCGCAGCCGGGTAGGGAACGTCGACGCCACAGCCGAGCACGGCGACGGTGAGGCCTGCATCGAGCGCGCCACGGTGGGCGCAGGCGTCGATGCCGAAGGCGAGGCCGCTGACCACGACAAGCCCGGCGCTCGCCAGCTCACGGCCCAGCTCGCGGGCGATCTCGCGACCGTAAGAGGTTGCTCGCCTCGCTCCGACCACGGTCACCAGCCCGTCCGGCTCGAGCTTGTCCAGCAGCTGCGCATCGCCACGGCCGATCAGGGCCCAGGGCGCATCCGTCGCGTCGCGGAGCCCGGATGGGTAGCACTGGTCATGGCGGCAACAGGCCCAGCACTGTGCCGCCCGCAGATCGTCGGCGAGGGCGCGTTCGGGGATTGCCTCAATTGCCGAGAGGATCTGCGCGGCAGCCTTCGGCGCGGCGGCGGCGGCGAGATCCTCATTGGAGAGGCGCAGCAGCTCGGGGGAGCGCGACCCCGGCGCACCCGTCGCGATCTTCTCGATGTAAGGAGCGAGATGCGAAAGAAGCCAAGAGCGACGAAGGCACGCCGGGCAGCTGCGGGGCGCGGCACTCACGCGGGGCCCCTCTTACGCAGCTGGAGCGCCTGCGCCATCTGATCGCGGCAGATCACCCCGTCGCCGGCGAGATCGGCGATCGTCTGCGCGAGGCGCAGCACCCGGTCGTGGGCGCGACCGCTGAGTCGGCGTCGGGAATAGGCCTCTGCGAGCAAGGCCGCGGCCTCTTCCTCCAGCAGGCACTCGCGAGCCTCGGCAGGAGTCATCTCCGCGTTGCAACGTCCGGCGCCGAGCCGGTGCTCCTGGCGCTCCCGGGCTTCCGAAACCCTGCCGCGAACAATGTCTGAGGGCTCTCCCGGCTCACCGGAGATCTCCTGGGCGCTGGGCTGGCGGATCGCGGCGAGGATGTCGATGCGATCCGCCAAGGCCCCGCTCAGCCGCCCCTGGTAGCGCTGGACCGCGATTGGCGCGCAGCTGCACTCCGGATCGGCATCGCCCCGCCCACAGGGGCATGGGTTGGACGCCGCGACCAGCATGAAACGACAGGGGAGCTGTCGCCATGACCCTGCCCTGGAGATCGACACCCTGCCCGTCTCCAGCGGCGCCCGCAGCGCTTCCAGGGTGTCGCGCCGAAACTCGCAGAGCTCGTCGAGAAAGAGGACCCCGCGGTGAGCCTGTGTCGCCTCGCCGGGGTTGGGCGGGTTGCCTCCCCCGACCAGTCCGGCCGGGCTGATCGTGTGGTGGGGCGCGCGGAACGGGCGTCCGGAGATCGGCCCGCCTCGAAGCCGGCCGCAGGCGCTCGCGATTCGCGCCACCTCCAACGCCTCCTCCGAAGCCAGCGGGGGCAGGATCGAAGGAAGTCGGCTGGCCGCCAGCGACTTGCCGGCGCCAGGGGGGCCGATCATCAGCAGGCTGTGGCCTCCGGCTGCCGCGACCTCCATCGCGTAGCGCAGGTGGCGCTGCCCCCGCAGGTCGGCGAGGTCCGGCCCGTGGCCATTCAGCGTCAACGGCAGGGGGTCGGGCCTAGGCGGCTTCCAATCGCCGCCGGCCAGCCGCCGCAACTGTTCGAGGCTCTCCAGCGCGATCACTTCGATGTCCTCGGCCATCGCCGCCTCGGAGCCGTTCTCGGCCGGCACCGCCACCGCCTCGGCACCCTGCTCCCGTGCAGCTTCGGCGATCGCCAGCACCCCCGAGACGGGCCGGACCGAGCCATCCAGGGCCAACTCCCCCACCATCGCCAAGCGAGGCAAGGCCTCCCAGCTCAGCTGGCCGGAAGCGGTGAGCAGCGCGGTGGCAAGCGCCAGGTCCATCCCCGGCCCAGCCTTGCGCAGACTGGCGGGCGCCAGGTTGGCGACGATTCTGCGCAGCGGGAATTCGAAGCCACAGTTGACCATCGCCGCCCGCACTCGCTCACGCGCCTCCCTGACCGCCGTGTCCGGCAAGCCGACGAGCGAGAAGGACGGCAGGCCGCGATGGACGTCGACCTCGACCCGCACTGAGCGGGCGGAGATGCCGTCGAGCGTGAATGTCCGGGCTGTGGCGAGCACGACTGTGACGCTAGGAGGCGCCGAGTCACGGGTGGTGCTCGGACTGCCAAACCTTTCCGGTCTCTTCGTGCCAAAGACGTCACGCTTCGGAATTGCTCAGAGATGTGACGATCTGCGCGCCACCTGCGCGCGGCGGCGACCTAGCCTCGGGCGCCGATGACCGAAGCGCGGCAAAGGATCGGGCGCGCGGCGGAGGACTTCGTCGCCGCGCGACTCGCCGCCGCCGGCTGGGAGGTGGTCGAGCGCAACGCCCGCACTCGCTATGGCGAGCTGGACATCGTCGCCCGTGACGGCCACACCCTGGTCTTCGTCGAGGTGAAGGCCGGGCACCAGGGCTCTGCCTTCGGTCCCGAGCGCCCGGTCCACGGCGTCGGGCGCAAGAAGCAGCTGCGCATCCGCCGCCTGGCCACCGCCTGGATGGCGGAGCGCAGAGATATCGCCCCATACGTCGAGATCCGCTTCGACGCGGTGGGCGTGACCCTTGACCGCGGCGGTCGAGTAGTTGACGTGGAATACATCCGAGCAGCGTTTTGAAGCGGGCGGGGCTGACCGGGCAGATCAAAGACGCAGGGAGCGTGGCGTGCTCTGCACGCGAGCGACCGAGGACGCCGATATGCGCCGGTCAGGCGAGTTCCAGCTGGGAGTAGGCGACCGATTGGAATGAGCGGCGATGCAGCGCCGAGATCCCGATCCGGCCAATCGCCTCGCGGTGCTCGGGCGTCGAGTAGCCGACGTGCTCCTCGAAGCCCCAGCCCGGGTGCTCGCGGCCGGCGCCGTGCATATATCGATCGCGGGTCACCTTCGCCACCACCGAGGCGGCGGCAATCGCGGCGCTCGTCCCGTCCCCCTCGACCACGGCGCGATGCGGCACGGCGCAATCGCGTAGCGAGAAGCCGTCGACCAGGCAGGTCGCCTCCCCCGGCTCGAGCCGTTCCAGGGCGCTTGCGAGAGCCTCGATGTTCGTCACGTGCAGGCCGCGATCGTCGATCCCGCGCACGCAGCGCACCACGACGCTGACCCGAGCCGCGGCTCGCAGCACGCTCGGATACAGCTCCTCACGCCGCTCGGCAGTCATCTGCTTGGAGTCGTGCAGTCCGGCGAGGGCGCGGCGGTCGGCGTTGGAGAGCTTCTCGTAGTCGATCAGGACCGCGGCCGCGACCAGCGGCCCTGCCAGGCACCCCCGCCCCGCCTCGTCGGCGCCGGCAACTAAACGGCTATCCAAGCCGCGGTCGAAGGCGAAGAGCTTGCGCGTGCGCGCCAGCCTGCGCCGGTGCGACTTCGACTTAGAGGACCCCGACCCGGTTGGGGGGCCAATAGGTGGCGAAGGCCTTGCCGATGATCCAGTCGCGGGGGACCGGTCCCCAGAAACGGCTGTCGTCGCTCGCCCCACGATTGTCGCCCATCATGAAGTAATGGCCCGCCGGAATCTTGATCGGTTTCGGCAAATTGCAGGCGCCGCCATTGCCACACGGCAGCGTGTAGGGCTCATCTGTCTTCTCGACGCCGTTCACAACCGGGTGGCCGTCGCGAACGCTGAGCGTGTCCCCCGGCCCGGCGACGATCCGCTTGATGAAGTTCTGACTGGAGCGCTTCGGGGTCGGCCGCGGACAAGCCTGTTCTGGAGAATGCGCGACCCCGCACTCCGTGCCCTGATCGGCTCCTGCCGGCGGGTGAAAGACGACGATGTCCCCGGGGCTGGGATCTGTGAGGTGATAGAGGAAGCGGTTGACCAGGACCCGCTGGCCGACGTCGAGGGTTGGTTCCATCGACTGGGAGGGGATTTGGTAGGGCTTGACGATCCAGGCCTGAATCGCGAGCGCCAACCCGAGGGCGAGCGCGACGATGACCACGAGCTCGACCAGCCCGCCGCCACGGCTCTGCGGCTTGGGAATCGAGGGGTTCAGGCCGAGTCCTTGGCGTCCTCGGCCTCGGACCCCCCGCCGTCAGCCTCTTCCTCCGCCTCTTCCTCGACAGCATCCGGCTCAGCGGACGCCTCGGTGGCAGTTTCGTCGGATACGGACGCCTCGTCCGCGGGTGGCGTGGAGGTGGGCTCCTCGCCCGCAGCTTGCGAGGACGAGGAGTCCTCTTCCGCGACAGGACCCGCGGCCTGAGCGGCTTCGTCTTCTGCTTGAGTGACACCCTCGGCGTCGACCGCCTCCGGCTCTTCGGCGGAAGTCGGCGCGGAAATCAGCTCCTCGTCGATGCCCCAGCGCCGTTCGGCAACCCGCGCAGCCTTGCCGATACGCCCACGAAGGTAATAGAGCTTTGCCCGGCGCACGTCGCCGCGTGCCGCCACCTCCAGCTTCTCGATCTTGGGCGAGTGCAGAGGGAACGTCCGCTCGACACCGACCCCGAAGGATTGCTTGCGGACAGTGAAGGTCTCACGGACGCCCGACCCCTGGCGACGAAGAACGATCCCTTCGAAGACCTGGGTGCGGCGGCGATTTCCCTCGACCACCTGAAAATGGACACGGACGCGATCGCCGGAGGAAAACGAGGGTAGCCCCTGCCTCAGCTGGTCGCGCTCGATGCTGTCGATGATTGCGCTCATTGCAAATCCTTGGCGAGAAAAAACCGCCGGCTCCGGTGATCGGCGCCGCGCGGTGGCGGCAATGGTAGCTACTCCTGGTCCGAGTCGAACTGCTCGGCGCGGGCGCGGCTCTGCGCGACCCGCCAGTCGCGCACCCGCTCATGGTCTCCGGAGAGCAGGACATCGGGCACATCCCACCCCCGATAGACCGGTGGCCTGGTGTAGTGCGGGTACTCCGGCGCCCCCTCGAGCACGCGGCTGAACGATTCCTCGACCGCGCTGTCGGCATGACCGAGCGCCCCCGGCAGCTTTCGCATCACGACATCGGCCACGACCATCGCCGGCAGCTCACCGCCGGCCAGCACGTAGCGGCCGATCGAGACCTCATCGTCGACGAGATGCTCGTGCACCCGCTCATCGAATCCCTCATACCGCCCGCACAGCAACGCCAAGTGAGGCTCCGCTGTCAGCTCGTCTGCCAACTCGTCGTCCAGCAGCCTCCCCGTAGGCGAGAGAAGGACGATCCGCGGCTTCTCCTCCGGATAAGCGGCTCTCAACGCGGCGTCGACCACATCGACCCTCAGAACCATGCCGGCGCCGCCGCCGTAGGGCGCGTCATCGACCTGACCGGCCCCCAGCGGCGTCGTATCACGGTAGTTGAACAGCCGCAGCTCGTTTCCCTCCGCAAGCGCGTTCTGCACACTTCGCTGCGACTGAAACCAATCGAACGCCTCGGGGAACAACGTGAAGATGTCGAGCTTCATGAGCGGACCCCGCTCACTGTCTCAGTCCAGGATGTCGACTATGACTCGGCGGTCGATTCGGACCGCGGCGGCCTTGGCAATGGTCCGGATCGCGTTTGCGACCCGGCCACCTTTGCCGATCACCCGGCCGAGGTCCTCCTCGGCGACGGTGATCTCATAGACGAGGTCACCGTCCTCCTCCAGCTCCTCCACCACGACAGCTTCAGGGTCCTCGACCAGAGCCCTGACGAGGAACTCGAGCAACTCGGTCATCGCATCAGCTGCCCGAAGCGGCGATGCCCTTGGTGCGCAGCAGCGTCGCGACCGTCTCCGATGGCTGCGCCCCGTGCTCCAGCCAATGGCGCGCACGGGCCTCGTCGATCTCGATGATCGACGGCTCGGTCTGCGGGTTGTACTGGCCGATCGTCTCGATCGTGCGCCCGTCGCGGGGCGAGCGTTTGTCGGCGACCACGATGCGCCAGATCGGGTTCTTCTTGGAACCCACTCTTCTGAGTCTTATCCGGACAGCCATTGGGATCGAGCAGGTTAGCGCCTACGGGGCTTCGGACGTGGCGCTCCCCCGGCCATTTGAGCTAATTGCTGCGGATCGGGCATCTTGCCGGACGCCATCTGCCTCATCAGCTTGCGCATCTGATCGAACTGCTTGACCAGCTGGTTGACATGCTGGACTTTGGTGCCCGAGCCGGTGGCGATCCGCTTGCGCCGAGAGCCGTTGATCAGCCCGGGGTCCGCCCTCTCACCCGGCGTCATCGAGAGGATGATCGCCTCGACTCGATCCAGCTCCCCCTCGTCGACGTCAGCGTTCTTGAGCTGCTTCATCGCACCCATCCCCGGCATCATCCCGATCAGTCCGCTGAGCGGGCCCATCTTGCGCACCTGGCGCATCTGCTGGAGGAAGTCCTCTAGCGTGAACTGATCCCGCTTCAGTTTCTCCTGGAGGTCGAGAGCCTGCTTCTCGTCTACCTGCTGCTCGGCTTTCTCGATCAGGGTGAGGACATCGCCCATGCCGAGGATGCGGGAGGCCATCCGGTCGGGATGGAAGCGGTCGAAGTCCTCCAGTTTCTCGCCAGTGGAGGCGAAGAGGATCGGCTTGCCGGTGACCGCCTTGACCGAAAGCGCGGCGCCGCCGCGGGCGTCGCCGTCGAGCTTGGTCATCACCACGCCGTCGAACTCGGCCGCCTCGGCAAAGGACTCCGCGACCTCGACCGCATCCTGGCCGGTCATCGCGTCGACGACCAGCAAGACGTCGTGGGGCTTCACCTTCTTGCGTATCCGCGCCAGCTCGGCCATCAGGTCCTGATCGATGTGGAGGCGGCCGGCGGTGTCGACGATCAAGACGTCGCGACCCTCTTCGACAGCCCGATCCAGCGCCCACCCCGCGATCTCGACCGGGTCAGGCTCGGTTCCCTGCTCGTACACGTGCGCTCCGGCCCGCTCCCCGACCGTGACCAGCTGATCGACCGCCGCGGGCCGGTAGACGTCACAGGCGGCGAGGGCGACGTCCTTGCCGGCCTCACCGAGATGGCGGGCCAGCTTCGCGCAGGCAGTCGTCTTCCCGGAGCCCTGAAGCCCGGCCATCAGGATCACCGTGGGGCCGGCGGAGGCAAAGGCGATGTCGCGACCGGTGCCCCCCATCAGCTCGGTCAGCTCCTCGTTGACGATCTTCACGACCTGCTGACCCGGATCCAGGCTCTCCAGCACCTCGGAGCCGAGGCAGCGCTCCTTCAGACTTTTGGTGAAGCTTTTGACGACTTTGAAGTTGACGTCCGCCTCGAGCAGAGCCAGGCGGATCTCGCGCATGGCCGCGTCGACGTCGGACTCGTTCAGCTTGCCGCGAGAGCGAACTTCGGAGAGGGTCGCCTGCAGGCGGTCTGAGAGCTGGTCGAACACCGCTTTGAGCTTAGGGGGTGAGCAGGGCGCGGGCGAAGTCGGAGGGGTCGAAGGGGCGCAGGTCCTCGAGCGCTTCGCCGCTCCCGATCAGTTTGACCGGAATGCCCAGCTCGCCGGCGATCGCCAGCACGATCCCCCCCTTGGCGGTCCCGTCCAGCTTGGTCAGCACGACGCCGTCGACCTCAACCGCCTCGGAGAAGACCTTCGCCTGGCGAAGGCCGTTCTGGCCCGTGGTCGCGTCGATGGTCAGCAGGGTCTCGTGCGGCGCGTCGGGGATTTGCTTGGCGATAACCCGCCGCACCTTGGCCAGCTCGTCCATCAGATTGCCCTGGGTGTGAAGGCGGCCGGCGGTGTCGACGATCACCACGTCGGCGCCGCGGGCGCGAGCGGCAGCGACCGCGTCGAAGGCGACCGAGCCGGGATCGGCGCCAGCTTCGGAGCGAACCAGATCCGCGCCCGCGCGGTCGGCCCACTCGGCCAGCTGCTCGGCGGCGGCGGCCCGGTAGGTGTCGGCGGCGCCGAGCACGACCGAGAGGCCGAACTCCTTGGAGAGATGCCAGGCGATCTTGCCGATGGTCGTCGTCTTGCCGGTGCCGTTGACGCCGACCATCAACAGCACCGCGGGTCGGCCACTGAGATCGATCGGAGCGCGGCCGTTCGCTGAAACCTCGGCGAGGATCTCGATCAGGCGGTCGCGGACCGCCTCCCCATCGGCGGAGACCGCACCGCTCTCGACGTCCTGCTCCAGCCGCTCAACCACCTCGGCGGTGGTCGGAGCGCCGACATCGGCGAGTATCAGCGCCTCCTCAAGCCGCTCCCAGGTCTCCTCGTCGATCCGGTCGAAGAGGCTGGCGGAGATCTCCTCGACCAGTGCCCTGCGGCTTTTCGAGAGGCTCTCGCGGAGACGGCGGAAGACCCCCGCGCGCTCACTCTCGCCAGCCGCCTCACGCTGCTCGACCGAGTCGAGACTTCGCTCGCCGAGGTCGAATATCTCCTGCCACTCAGTCGCCATCTGCGCGGGCAAGGCTAGATCAGATGGGTGTAACGCATATGACAGCCATTACCTGTCATATGCGTTACACCCGAAGCAGCGGTGGCGGTCAGACGACGCGGTGTGCCTCGGGCGCCGGATCCTTCGCAGCGGTGGCGGCGGCAGCGGTGCGCAGCTCGTCGATCGCGTCCTCGATGTACCGGGCGATCGGCTCGAGGTCGCCAACAGTGTCGCGATCGGCGAGCAGCCCGAAGTGCATCTTGCCGTTGTAGCTGAGGATTGCCACCCCCATGGCGTGGCCCTGCGCGAGGAAGCCCACGGGGTAGACGCCGATCAACTCTCGGCCAAGCACAAAGAACGGCATCTGCGGCCCCGGGAAGTTGGTGACGAGCATGTTGAAGAGGCGGGTCGAGAAGTTGATCGCCGCGGTCGGACCGAGCAACAGCGGCGGCGCGAAGTCGCGGAACCAGTCGTTGAGACCCCAGATCGCCTCGGCCCCAAGTGCCTGCTTGGAGGCCTTCAGCGCGTCCATCTCCTCGGCGACCGTGTGCAGTCGATGAAGGGGGTCTGCGATATGGACCGGCAGCGGGCCGCGCATCGCGGTCAACCGGTTGCCCAGTTCACCATGCTCGTCCTCAGCACGCACCGAGACCGGGACCAGCGCCCGCATCACGAGGCCATCGGTATCGACGTCGCGCTCTTGAAGCCACCGTCGCAATGCGCCGGCTGTGACGGCAAGTGAGACGTCGTTGACGGTGCCGCCGAGCCTGTTCTTGATCTGCTTGAAGTCATCGAGATCGGATTGCATCCAGCAGAAGCAGCGATCGGGGCCGATGGCGACGTTGAGTGGGGTCTTCGGCGCGGGCTTGGTCAGGGCCCAGGTGACCTCCCAAAGGCCCGCCAGCCCGTCGGATGCGCGCTTCGCCGCTCGCCGGGGAGCGCGGAACGCGTTCCAGAGCCAGCGCCCGAGTCGACCGAAGGTCGCGCCAAACCCCGTCAACGCCTTACCGGCGAGACGAGCCCGTGAGGGCGGCTGCTCCGGCTGCCAGGGGACCTCTGTGCGAGCCGGCTCGAATTTCGGCTCGACGTCGAAGAGGAGAATGCCGATGTCGACGGCCGATATGCCGTCTGCGAGCGCGTGGTGGGTCTTGTAGACGATTCCGAAGCGGTCGTCCTCGAAGCCATCGACGAGGCACAGCTCCCACAGCGGCTTGGAGCGATCCAGGGGCGGCGAGAGGCGCCTTCCGACCAGCTCGTGGAACTGCGCGTCGGTGCCGGGCGCGGGCAGAGTCTCATGCCTGACGTGGTCCTCGAGGTCGAACTCGGGGAAGTCAACCCAGAAGGGCCGGCCGAGCTGCAATGGCGGGAACACCACGCGTTGGCGAAAGCGGGGCAGCTGATGCAGGCGGCTGCGAATGTGGGCGGTGAAGTCCTCGAAATCGGGAGCCGAGCCCTCGCAGATCATCACGGCGCCGATCGCCATGTGCCCATTCCGCTTCTCGTTGGCCAGGAACGACGTGTCGAACGACGTCAGCCTGTCCATGTGGCGTTGCGCCATGGGACCCCTTTCTTACTCCCTCGAGAGGAGGGTAGCGCAGGACCCACACCAGGAACGTGTGGATTTTTTAAATTCGGAATAGCGCTTACGCCGCTTCTGCGGAGTCCCGTGCTGGAGAGGCGATACCGGCAAAAGGTGGTGTGGTCGGCGCCTGAGCCGCATCCTCCGCTTCGCGCGGAAGGCGGCGGGAAACGACCTTGGTGACGCCATCGCCGCCCATGCTGACCCCATAGAGGACGTCGGCGGCATCCATCGTCCGTTTCTGGTGGGTGACGATCACGAACTGGGCACGATCGGAGAAACGGCGGATCAGCTGCAGGAAACGGTCGATGTTGGCGTCGTCGAGCGCAGCCTCCACCTCGTCGAGGATGTAGAAGGGGCAGGGACGCGCGAGGAAGACGGCAAAGACGAACGCCAGCGCCACCAGGGACTTCTCGCCGCCGGAGAGCAGGGAGAGCTTGCGGGTCGACTTGCCCGCGGGCGTGACCTCGATCTCGACCCCGAGCTCCTCGCGCTCCTCCTCTTCCTCCCCTTCAGCGTCTTCACCCTCGGCTTCTCCGCTCGCGTCCTCCGGGTCCCGGACCGGGCGCAGGCTGACGCGGCGCAACGCCCCCCGGCCTCCGGGGAAGAGGTGCTCGACCATCTCTCCGAAGTTCTTTGCGGTCGCTTCGAAGGTCTCTTCGAAGGCGCGCTCGATCTCGCGGTCTATGTCGCGGATCAGCGTCTCCAGCTCCCGCATTCCCCGCTCGGTGTCCTCGCGCTGGGCCTGGAGGCTCTCGACGTGTTCGCGAGCCTCCTCGTATTCCTGCTCGGCGAGGGGGTTGACGGGCCCGATCTGGGCGCGGCGGCGCTCCAAGCGCTGTAGGCGCCGGTCGATGTCGGCCCGATCCTCTTCACTCAAGGGCTGCTCGGCCGGGCCGATCTCCTCTTCGAGGCGCTCGGCGATCGAAGCCAGCTCGCGGGCTGCCTCGGCGCGACGGTCGCCAAGGTGGGCGGCCTCGACCTCGGCCTTGGTCAACTCATCGGAGGCGGCCTTCATCTGCGCCTGCAGCTCAGCCTCCTGCTGGGAGCAGGAACGCATCTCTTCGGCGATCTCGTCCCCCTCCCCCTCGCCTCCGAGCACCTTGCCCTCGGTGCTCTGCACGCGAGCCCGGATCGCCGCGACGGCAGCGTCGATAGCCGTGACGGCGGCGCGCACGTCCTCCAGCAGCGCCTCGCCGGCGGCAACACGCTTGCGCAGCGCCTCGCGGTGGCGCTCGCCAAGCAGGCCCTCAGCCCGGCGCGCATGGCGAGACGCCCGCTCGGCTCCGCTGCGAACCTCGCCAAGCGCCGCCTCGCGGGCCGACTCGGCGGCGTCCTCGCTCCGAGCGCGGGCGAGGCCCCCGGCGGCAGCGGCCAGCCCCGCGTCGATCTCCCCCAACTCCTCCTCCAGCTTGCGCGCCCGCTGTGCGGAGCCGCCTTCGGTCGAGCCGAGGTCCAGGGTCAGCGGGCCCAACTCGGCGCGCAGAGCCTTGAGCGCCGCGCCGAGCTCGACCTCGCGGCCCGAAAGGCTCGCGGCGCGGACCGCAACCCGCTCCTGCTCGCCGCGCAGCTTGGTGAGCAGCCCCCATGCCTGGGTGCGCTCGCGATCGCGGTCGGCGAAGCGCTCTTCGGCGACGCGACGGCGCTCGCTGACCTCGGCAAGCCTCTCCTCCAGTCCCCCGCGCGCCACGCGCGCTTTCTCAGCGGCCTTCTCCGCCGCGGCGGCGCGATCGGCGCCAAAACGCAGCTCCTCGGAGACCAGCTTCGCCTTCAGCCCCAGCTCCTCGCGCTCGATCCGCAGCCCCAGCTCCGCAGCCTGCGCCTGGCGCTTCAGCGGCCGCAATCGGGCGCGTGCCTCCCGCTCCAGATCGAGAGCGCGGTCGAGGTTGTCCCGCGCCGCCCTCAGCTTCAGCTCCGCACGCCGGCGGCGCTTGCGGTGCTTGCCGAGGCCGGCAGCCTCCTCGACCAGCAGCCGCCGCTCGCGCGGCTTGGAGTGGACGATCGACTCGACCCGGCCCTGGCTGATCACGGAATGCATCTCCCGCCCCAGGTTCGTGTCGGAGAGGACCTCGACCACGTCGACCAGCCGACAGCGGGCGCCGTTTAGGCGGTATTCCCCTTCGCCGGAGCGATCGAGCCGCCGCTGCACGGAGATCTCGGACAGCTCAGTTGCGGCGCGCCCTTCGGCATTGTCGATCACCACCTCGACCTCGGCTTGGCGCCGCTGGCCAACGCCCTTGCCACCGGCGGAGATGACGTCCTGCATCGAGGCGCCGCGGATCGCGCCAGGGCTCTGCTCCCCCAGCGCCCAGAGCACCGCGTCTGTGATGTTCGACTTGCCCGAGCCGTTCGGCCCGACGATCACGCTGACGCCGGGCGAGAACTCCAGCTTCGCCCGTTCGGGGAACGACTTGAACCCCTTCATCGTGATCGATTTCAGATACATCTCGTCCCGGTCCTCAGCTCCGAAGGCTTGCGACTGTGTCGGACGCGACCTTCGCCAACCGCCTCATCCCCCGAATCGCTTCAGCGCCTGCTCAGCCGCGGCCTGTTCAGCCGCCTTCTTGCTCCGACCCTCTCCCTCCCCGACCCGCTCGGAGCCGACGACCGCCGCCACCTCGAAGGTCCGCTCGTGCGGGGGTCCGGACTCGGCGGTCACCTCATAGCTTACGCGCGACCCGCGCCGAGCGAGCAGTTCCTGCAACGCGGACTTGAAGTCGATGCGCGTCTTGGCCGCAAGCTCAATGCGCGGCTCGAACGCCTCGGCTACCGCGGCGGCCGTGCGCTCGAAGCCGAAGGCCAGGAAGCAGGCGCCGATCAGCGCCTCGGTGGCTTCGGGCAGGGGCCTCTCGCCACCGAGCAGGACGTCAGCCGGGATCGCTGCCGGCACATCGCCCGGCATCGCCGCGCGCAGCATCTCCGGCACACCCAGCAGACGGCCAACCTCCGCGCAGGAGACGCCGCTGACCGTCTGGTTGTGGATCTTGGTCAGCCCACCGGAGTCGATCCCCCTGAAGCGGGCGAAGAGGTCGGAGGCAACCGCGAGCCCCAGGACGCTGTCGCCGATGAAGGCAAGCCGTTCGTAGGAGTCGATCCGCTCCTCCGCCCACGAGGAGTGGGTGAGCGCCTCGCGTTTCAGGTCCTCCGGAAGCGCGGCGACCAGCGCCGCCAGGGCGGCGACCGCGGTGTCGTCTCCGGTCCCCACGTCGCTCAGGCGGGAGCGTGCTCGAGCACGAAGTCGACAGCGTCGCCAACCGTCTCGATCTTCGCCGCCTGCTCTTCGGAGACCGAGATCCCGTAGCGATCCTCCAGCTCCATGACCAGCTCATAGAGATCGAGCGAGTCGGCATCGAGGTCCTGCTTGAAGCGCGTCTCCTCGGCGATCTTCGCGGCGTCGACCTCCAGCTCGTCGGCGAGGTGAGAGCGAACCAGGGAGAGGACTTCTTCGCGGGTCATCGGATAAACCGGGTTCCTATCACGCGCCGTCGCCTCCGGCCAGAGAGCCACGGGTGGCCCCGCCCTCGCTGAGCAACGCCGCGGTGCGGCCGACAGCGTCGACCTCCACGCAACGCGCCGCCAGGCGCACCGCGTTGGCGATCCCCTCGGCCCCCGAGCTGCCGTGGCCGACCACGGCGATCCCGCGAAGCCCCAGCAAGATCGCGCCGCCGGTGGAATCGGGGTGCAGCTCGCGTCGCAGGCCTCCCAGCGCCGGCCGCATCAGCAGACCGCCGAGCGCCGCGAACGGGTTGGAGCCGGCCGCGTCGCGGATCGCACCCGTCACCGCCTTGGCGGTTCCCTCCATCAGCTTGAGGGCGACGTTTCCGGTGAACCCGTCGCTCACCACAACGTCCGCGGCGCCCGCCGGAAGGTCGCCGCCCTCGATGTTGCCGACGAAGTCGATGCGGGGCGCGGCGGCGAGAGCCGCGTGGGCGACGACCGTCTCCTCCCTGCCCTTGCCGGGCTCTTCGCCAACCGAGAGCAGGGCGACCCGCGGGCGCTCGATCTCCATCACCGCCTCGGCAAAGGCGGCGCCGAGGAAGGCGAACTGAATGAGGTGCTGGGCGCGAACCTCAACATTGGCCCCAACGTCGAGGAAGAGGACGGGCTTTCCGGGGACGGGAAGCTGCGCGGCGAGCGCCGGACGCTGTACGCCCTTCAGCCTGCGCAGGCCGAAGGTCGCGGCCGCCATCGTCGCGCCGGTCGAGCCCGCGCTCGCCATCGCGCCGGCCCGCCCTTCGGCCACGTCGCGCGCAGCGCGCACAACCGATGCCTCCTTTTTGGCGCGGACCGCGGGGACGGGGTCCTCCTCGTTGGCGATCCACTCGTCGGTGGGAACCACCTCCACGCCATCGACCCTCTCAAGCTTCAACTTCTCGGCCGGACCGAACACGCGAACGCCAATCCCGTCCGCGGCAGCGATCCGGGCACCCTCCGCAAGCACGTCGAACCCTTGCTCGGCCCCGTACCCATCGAGGGCAACGGTCACGCCGCGCCCCTCGGACATCGCTACTCGGCGTCGGAGGGCGCCGGCGCCTGGGGAGCGCGGTGCGAGATCACTTCGCGGCCGTCATAGGTCCCACAGGTGGGACAAACCCGGTGCGGCAGGCGCGGGCTGTGACAACGCGGGCAGTTGTTCAACCGCGCCTTGCCGGCCTTGTGGGTGGCGCGTCGCTTATCACGCCGGGCACTGGAAGTTCGCTTCTTCGGGACGGCCATCGGTCGCGGCATGGTAGCGGGTGCCGGCCTGCGGAGGGTCGGAGTTGGGCGCTCAAGCGCGCGACCTGTCGAGGAGGAGCCGGGGGTGTCTCCCGCGAGCGGCGCTACCCGAAGGGACAGCGAGCGGGGAGACACCCCCGGCTCCTCCCTAATACTCCGCACGCACCACCGCAAGGCCGTCCCCCTGCCACACAAGCCGACCGTTACACCAGGCGATCAGATGCTCCAAGCGCTCCGAATCGAAAGCATCGGCGATGACCAAAGCGCGTGATTGCTCGCGGACGCGGCGACAGAGAGCCTGGAGCTGGTCGTCGGTGAGCTCGGCGGTCGAGAGGACCGAGATCACCAGGTCCCAGGGACCGTCGGGCAACGGGTCCTCCATGCGGGCGAGCTGGACGTCGTCGTATGTCTGCCGAGCGCGGAAGACCATGTCGGGGCTGGAGTCGAGGCCGATGACCCAGGCCTCGGGATAGGCCTCGATCAGGCGGCGGGTGGTCTCCCCCGTTCCCATCCCCAGCTCCAGCACCCGCTCGGGGGGGAAGGGAATCGCGGCGATCGCCTGCTCCTGAAGCTCGTCATAGCGCGGCACCTTGGCGTGGATGCGCTCGAGGTACTCGTCGGGTGTCCAGTCGAATTGGCCCATTCCGTAATCTCGTGGTGAGCCATCGTAAGTCCCTGCCCAGCGGAGCCCATGGCCCACGCCACCACGATCATCGACCTCACGCGCCTTTCGCTGTCCCACGGGGAGGGCAGGCGGCTGGATCTACCGGTCGGACTGGAGCCGCTCGAGGCGGGCGGGCAGACATACCTTCCGACGCCGTCAGCCCCCACCGTCCGCCTCGACATCTCCCGGCCCAGCGGCGGCTACGCCTTTCGCCTGCGCTTCACCGTCCACCTCGAAGGGCCCTGCATGCGCTGCCTGGACTCCGCGGCCATCGATCTGGAGATAGATACTCGCGAGGTGAACCAGCAGGACACAGACGACGAAGAGCTCCTCAGCCCGTACGTCGTCGACGACGAGCTTGACGTAGGCCGCTGGGCCCACGACGCCGCCGTCCTCGCAACCCCGACCCAGCTCCTCTGTCGTCCCGACTGCGCCGGCCTCTGCCCGGTTTGCGGCGAATCTCTCAACGACTCAAAAGAACATCGCCACGACTCCGCCCCCGACCCCCGCTGGGCCAAGCTCAACGATCTCAAGCTGGACTAGCCCCCCAGCAGCGGCAACCTCACCAAGCTAAAAGCGGAAAGCAACCGTCCCTGTAAAGGGGGGGGTCGGGCGTGTATCCCGAGCGCGGCGCTACCGGCGAAGCCGGCTAGCGCGAGGGGGACATGCCCGACCTCCCCCACCCTGGGAATTGCTTTGCTACTGCTGCTGCTCGTCGAGCTCTGCGACCGGCTCTTCGTCACGTCCGGCGAGGCGGTCCCGCCCTCGCTGCACCGCGGCGAGGAACTTCTGGAGGTTCACCTCGAGCGTGTTGAGGATCTCATCGGCGTAGTCCTCGGCGCCGAGTCGAATCTCCCGCTCACGCGTACGCGCGTCCTCGACGATCTCATCGGCGGCGCGCTCGGCCTGCTTGGTGACCTCCTCGTCGGAGATCAACCTGGCCTGCTGCTCGCGAGCCTCGCGAACGATCCGCTCCGCCTCGCGCTTCGCCTCGGCCAGCATCTCCTGGCGCTCCTTGACGATCCAGCGCGCCTGCTTGATCTCCTCGGGGATCGTGGCGCGCATCTGGTCGAGGAGATCGTAGATCTCCTCTCTGTCCACACGTACCTGATCGGTCAGGGGGACCGGGCGGGCGTTGTGGACCAGGTCGTCCAGCTTGTCTATGAGAACCAGAACGTCCATCAGCAGGTCGTAAGCCTACGTGTCAGCGGCATCTTTGGTGAAGAAGCCGTGATTTCCTCGGCTTTTTGCAAACTCTCGCCCACGGCGCCTCTTCCGAAAAAGCCTACCTGTCGCCCAGGCGCTGCGCCAGAGCGCCCGCCACAGAGCCCGGAACTAGGTCGGAGACGTCGCCGCCGAAAGTGGCCATCTCCTTGACTCCGGTGGACGAGAGAAAGCTGTAGTGGGGAGAGGCGATCACGTAGATGCTCTCGATTCCCGGGTCCAACTTCCGGTTCAGCTGCGCCATCTCGAACTCGTACTCGAAGTCGGAGATCGCCCGCAACCCCTTGACGATCGCGGTCGCATTGTTATCGCGCGCGAATTCGACCAGGAGGTTCGAGAAGACCGCCACCTCGACGTTGGGCAGGTCGGCCGTCGCGGCGTCGATGAAGACTTTGCGCTCCTCCGCGGTGAACAGCGTCTTCTCCTTGCGGACGGGGTTGTTGACGACCCCGACCACGACCTTCTCGAAGACCTGCGAGGTACGGGTGATGATGTCCAGGTGTCCGTTGGTGACCGGGTCATAACTGCCCGGGCAAACGACGGTGCCGTTGCGCTGGCTCATCGGGGCGGCCCCCCGTAGAAGGAGACGTCCGTTCCACCGTAGCGACGCTGGCGCAGCTGCTCGAGGGCGGTAAGTCGAAGTGGGCGACGGGCGCCGCTTTCGATCACCAGGCGCCCCCCCTCGGCGAGGAGGCGCGGCAAATGAGTGTCCAGTTCCCGCCCCACGCGGTCGGCGATTCTATAGGGGGCGTCGACAAAGACGAGGTCGAAGCCGAGCCCATCGGGTGGAGAAGGCTGCGCCGCCAGCCAGCGCACCGCGTCGGCGCGGACCAGTTCGACGCGGTCGCGCAGGCCAAGGCGCTCGATGTTGCCGAGAGCGGCGCGAGTGTCCCGATCGACCAGGGTGGCCCCCGCGGCGCCGCGCGAGAGCGCCTCGATCGCAAGGGCGCCGGTGCCGCAGTAGAGGTCGAGGACGCGGGCGCCCACCACCCGGTCGCCGAGCGCCGAGAAGATCGCCTCGCGGACGCGGTCGGAGGTCGGCCGCACCTTCCAGCCCCGCGGCGCGATCAGCCGCTGCCCTCCCAGCTCTCCTGCGATTACGCGCACATCAGAGTGGTATCGGGTCGGCGGCGTCGGTGCCGAAGCGACGGCGGGCGGCTTCCAGCAGTGGCCCCAGCTCGGGCGCGTCGAGGGCACCGTGGCGGCGCAACAGTGCCAGCACCTCGTCGCGGGCCTGGACGAGGGTCGGCGTGTCCTCGGGAAGCTCGGCCACCGCGAAGCGGGGAAGGCCGTGCTGGCGTGTCCCCAGGATCTCTCCCTCTCCCCGCAGGCTGAGATCTACCTCTGCCAGCTTGAAGCCGTCGCGCTCGCGGGCGACGGCCGACAGCCGCCTCCGCGCCATCCCACCCGCCTCCTCGGCGAACAGCAGGCAGTGGGACGCGTGCTCGCCCCGCCCCACCCGGCCCCGCAGCTGGTGCAGCTGGGAGACCCCGTAGCGCTCCGCCCCCTCGATCACCATCACGGTCGCGTTGGAGACGTCGATGCCGACCTCGATCACGGTGGTCGCAACCAACACGTCGGTGGCGCCGGCGGCGAACGCCTCCATCGCCTCAGCCTTGCGAGCCGAGGGCATCTGGCCGTGGAGGACGCCGACCTCGAAGTCGCGCAGCTCCTCGGCGGCAAGGCGAGCGGCCTCCTTCTCCGCTGCCTTTCCCTGCAGCTTCTCCGACTCCGACACCAGCGGGCAGACCACATATGCCTGGCGTCCCTCGCGCAGTCGCTCGCGGATGAACTCGTAGGCGGCGGGGCGGTCACCCTCCTCCACCAGCCGGGTCTGCACCGGCTTGCGACCGGCCGGCAGCTCATGCAAGGCGGTCGTATCCAGATCCCCATAGGCGGTCAGCGAGAGCGTGCGCGGAATCGGCGTCGCGGTCATGTGCAGCACGTGCGGCGCCATCCCCTCCACTCCCTTCGAGTCCAGCGCTCGGCGTTGCTGGACCCCGAACCGGTGCTGCTCGTCGACGACGCAGACCCCGAGGCGAGAGAACCGAACTCCCGGCTCGATCAACGCGTGCGTTCCCACCACCAACCCCAGCTCGCCGCTGGCCAGCCGCTCCAGCGAATCTTTGCGCCGCGGCGCCGGCGTCGCTCCGGTCAGCAGGGCGAATGGGATCAGATCGTGCGCCAGAAGCCGGTTGAGCGTCGCCGCGTGCTGCTCCGCCAGCGTCTCCGTGGGGGCCATCAGCGCCGCTTGGAAGCCCTTCTCCAGCGCCCGCAACATCGCGTACAGCGCAACCACGGTCTTGCCGCTGCCCACCTCCCCCATCAGCAACCGCTGCATCGGCTCACCCGAATCGAGATCCGCATCGATCTCGTCGAATGCCTTCAGCTGATCCCCGGTCGGCTCGAACGGCAACGACTCGATCCACCGCCCCACCGTCCTCCCGGCCGTCCCCAACCGCGGCCCCGGTCGCGCCACCCGGTGCGCGCGTTTCCGCGTAGCCAGGATCGCCTGATACAGAAACAGCTCCTCGAAGGCCAACCGCTTCCGTGCCTCCTCGACATCGCTCTCGCTCTCGGGGAAGTGAACGGCCTTGACCGCATCGGCGGCTCCGGCCAATCCCCTCCGCGCCCGCATCTCCGCCGGCAACCCTTCCACCACATTCGGCGCCCACTTCACCGCCTGCTCCACCCACTCCCGAATCCGCTGCGCCTTTAACTTCTCCGTCGCGGGGTGAACGGGCATCAGCTGCGTGTCGCGGGGGGGCCGGGGGACCTCCCCCTCTCGCCCCGCTTCGATCGGCTCGTACTCAGACACCCGGAAGCCACGTCTGTCGAGCGAGCCGGTAAGCAGCCAGTTTGTGCCCGGTGTGAGCTTCTGGGCTACCCAAGGCTGGTTGAACCAGGACGCTCGAACAGAACCCGATTCGTCACCGACCTTGACCGAGGTGATCGAGAAACCGCGGCGACGGAACGGACGCGGCGTGTTGCCCAACACCTCTACACGAACCGTCCCCTTGCCTCCGGGCTCAAGGTCCGCCACGGGGACGATCGTGCGATCTCGATGGGTATGTGGCACACGGAGCAGGAGGTCGCCGATGGTTGCGATACCGGCTGCGGCAGCGGCATCGGCAAGCTTCGGGCCAATGCCCTCGAGAATCTTTAGCGAGGCGTCGAGGACGCTGGGGCGCGGCCAGTGGAGCAGTGCCGCCAGCAAGGCCTCGCGGGACTGCCCCTTAGCCTCACAGAAGGAGCGCGGCGGCTCGACCCCGATTGGCGCCGCAGCCGGCTCCGGCTCGAAGCTGCTTACGCCGCCCATTACCGGGCAAGCTTAGCCGCGAGACTCGACGCGCCAGGTGCGCTTGGCGGGGGTTGGGTCGACGTTACCGGCGCTGTCCCGGGCCCGCACCTTGAAGGTGTGCTTTCCCGCCTTCAGGTTGCGATAGGTCTTCGGCGAGCGGCATCCCTGCCAGGGCTTGCGGTCGAGCTTGCATTGGAAGGTCGACCCGCTTTCGCTCGAGCGAAAGCGGAAAGTCGCCTTGCGCGACTCGGTGCTGCCAGATGGGCCGGAGTTGATCTTCGACTGGGGAGCCGTGAAGTCCGGCGGTGGCGTGGAGGTCCTCGCCGTCCAGCTCACATTGTCGCTGGTGCAGCCCGGGAAGCCGCCCAGGCGGAAGGAGAGCGTCCCCTGAGCCTGCTGCGCGGCGGGAAAGGAGCCGTTGAAGCGAAGGCCGATCGCGGTCGGGCTGCCGTTGGAGAACGCGTCGTTGGCGATCGGGAACACGCCGGCGGCGGTCCCGTTGACCGTTCCACAGGTCGTCGACACCCCGGAGATCGCGAACCGTGTGACGCCGGCGCCGTCCGCGGAGACGTCGAATTCCACCGTGCCTCCGCTTGCCGCCGCGCCGCTGTAGGTGGCGGGGTAGCTGTGGTTCGACCCGACCGCGGCGGGAACGAGCACTCCACCCAGCGACATCAACGCCGCAAACGTTAGGGTCGTCAGGCCGTATCGCCGATCAAGGGCTTGGCGAAATTGGCTGTGGCTACTCGGCGTCACTTCCACCAGGCTAGTCCGGCCCTGCTTCCCGATTCATCCGGGACAACCCCGGATTCGAAGCCGTAGTTGACCCCCTTTTCACTGGGCGGCGAGGAGCCACCACCAGCTCGGCTGGCCTCCGTCATGGATCTCGAGCTCGACCCCGTCGGGAGAATGGGTGTCGACCTCCGAGATCGGGATCGGCGCGCCCTCACCGGCGATCACGGTGACGATCTCAGCACCCTCGGAAAGGCGCTCTATCGTGGCCGCCAAAGTCGAGCCGGCGCCCCCCCAAGCCACGATCTCACCGTCGACAAAGCCGACAGCGTCGCCTTTGCGGAAGCGATCCTGCGCGTCGTCGCGGGCGGCAGGCGCGACTCCCCCGGTGCCAATCCCCTCCAGCGCCGCCTCGAGTCGCGCCGCGTTTTCCTCGCCCGAGGCCTCGGGGTCCATCTCCACCAACGCCAAGAGGCTCTCCTGCTGGGAGTTCGCAGCGACCACCCGAGCCGGCTTCTCGGACAGCTCGCAAGCACGCTCGGCCGCCATCACCACGTTTGACGAGCTGGGCAGGACGAGGACCTCCTCGGCGGAAACCTCGTGAATGCCGGCCAACAGCTCGTAGGTCGACGGGTTCAGCGTCTCCCCTCCTGCCACCACGTGGGCGCCCAGCTCGGCGAAGAGGCGCTCCAGCCCTTCGCCCGCGGCAACCGCCAAGGCGCCGGTGCGACCGGCTTCCAGGCGGGCTCGGCGCTCTGCGATCTGCTCGCGCATGTCCGCAACGTCGAGGTTCGTCACCTCCCCGGAGTCTTCGAAAAGCGCGACCGCCGCCTCCGGTGCGTCGGTGTGAACATGGATCTTCAGCGTCACCTCGTCGCCTACCACCAGGACCGAGTCCCCAAGGCCCTCGAGCAGGGGAACGAACTCGCGCCCCACGAGTCCGGTGCCGGAGACGATGAAATTCGTGCAGTAGCGATAGCGACTGTCTTCATGGTGGGGACGGCTGAGGCGGGGGGCCTCCTGGCGAGGCACCTCGGGCAGCTTGGAGCCGTCGCCGCGGAGCCCGGCCACCACCCCGGCGAGAATCAACACCAAGCCGTAGCCACCGGCGTCGACGACACCGGACTCGCGTAGCACGTCGAGCTGCTCGGGCGTTCTCTCCACAGCCCGTTTCCCGTCCTCGATCGCCCGCTCCAGCACCTCGGCGAGAACCTCATCCTGCTCGGCGTCGGAGACGCCCCTGCCGAGTCGTTGCTTGTCCGCTTCCAAATGGGCCAGCTGGCGGGCAATCGAGTGGGCCATCTCACGAAAGACGGTCAACATCGTGCCCTCCGCGGGCTCGCGCACCGAGTCGTAGGCAGCGTCGGCGGCCCTGGCGAAGGCCGAAGCCACAAGCACAGGGTCGACCAGCTCCCCCGGTCGGCTGGCCAGCTCCTCGGCGGCGCCGCGAACGATCTGGCTGAGGATGACGCCGGAGTTGCCGCGGGCGCCCATCAACGCAGCCCGCGCGAGAGCCTGAACCAGCCGGGTCCTTCCCACCTCGTCGACCTCGAGCCCGTCGAGCCGATCGAGCTCCTCCATCACGGCGCGCATGGTCATCGCCATGTTGTCCCCGGTATCGCCGTCGGCAACCGGGAAGACGTTCAGGTCGTTGACCTCCTGGCGACGTGCCTCCAGGGAGGCGTAGGCCGAGGTGATGACGCGCCGGAAGCGCTCGATCGAGGGATCAGCCATACGGAGGCTGAATCTACTCTGGGCCTAGGCGGCCTTGGTGACCTTGCTGGACTTCAAGCAGCGAGTGCAGACGTAAGCGCGCAGGGTGCGGCCGTTCTCCTGAATCCGAACCTTCTGGAGATTCGGATCGAAGCGCCGTTTGGTGGCGATCATCGAGTGGCTGCGCGAGTTTCCGAACGCCGGTTTCTTGCCGCAGCTGTGGCATACCTTGGCCATGAGGACGCTGGATGGTAGGCGATCAGGCCAGCTGACGTTTGAGAAGGGCCATGCGGGCGACAGTCAGAGCGGCGTTTCGACCCTGGTCGCGCTTGCCACCCCCTGCGCGGGCAAGCGCCTGCTCCATCGTGTCGCAGGTGATCACGCCAAAGGCGCAGGGCACGCCGGTCGCCAATTGCACGTCCTGGATTCCGCGCGCGGCTTCGGCGCAGACGAAGTCGTAGTGATCGGTCTCGCCGCGGATGACGACGCCGAGGCAGACGATCCCGTCGAAGTCGCCGCTGTCGGCGTGCAACCGGGCAGCGAAGGGCAGCTCGTAGGCGCCCGGGACCGAGGCGTGGCGGACCGAGGCCGCCGGCACCCCCGCCATCGCGAATCCCTCCTCCGCGCCTTTCAGCAGCCGCTGCGCCAGGTCCTCGTAGAAGCGGCCGACGCAGACGGCGAAGCGGAAGGAGGAGAGGATCGAGCGCTCGGCATCGTCAAAGCGCTCGAGGAACGAACCGTCTTCAGCCATCTGCCGCTCCGGCGTCGCGCTCCTCCTCGTCGTGGATCATCTCCTCGTCGAGGGCGAGGCCCTGGTGATGCAGGGAGTGGCCGAGCTTGTCGCGCTTTGCCCGCAGGTAGTCCTCGTTGTGGGAGTTCGGAACCGCCTCGATCGGCACCTGCTCGGTGACAGAGAGTCCATATCCCTCCAGCCCGACGATCTTTTTCGGGTTGTTGGTGAGGATGCGGATGCTGGTCAGGCCGAGGTCGCCGAGGATCTGGGCCCCGATCCCGTAATCGCGCAGATCGGCGGGCAGACCGAGCTTGAGGTTGGCCTCGACGGTGTCGGCCCCCTCCTCCTGGAGCTTGTACGCCCTCAGCTTGTTGAGCAGGCCGATCCCACGCCCCTCCTGGGAGAGGTAGAGCAGGACGCCGCGGCCCTCGCGCTCGATCATCGAGAGCGCCGCGGTCAGTTGGTCGCCGCAGTCGCAGCGCAGGCTGTGGAAGACGTCGCCGGTGAGGCATTCGCTGTGGACGCGGACCAGCACGTCCTCGGCCCCGTCGACCTCGCCCTTGACCATCGCGACGTGGTGTTTGTCGTCGACCAGCGAGCGGTAGCCGACCGCGGTGAAGTCGCCGAACTCGGTCGGCAGGGCGGTGGCCACCACCCGCTCGACCAGCTTCTCCGTACGACGGCGATAGGCGATCAGATCGGCGACCGTGACCATCTTCAGCTTGTGCTTCTCGCAGTAGGGAATGAGGTCGGGAACGCGGGCCATCGTGCCGTCGTCGTTCATCACCTCGCAGATGACGCCGGCTGGGGTGAGACCCGCCAGGCGGGCGAGATCGACGCTGGCCTCGGTGTGGCCGGTGCGCTCCAACACACCCCCCTCTTTGGCGCGAAGCGGAAACATGTGGCCGGGAACGACGATGTCGCTCGGGCCCGAGCCGGGGTCGATCGCCACCTGGATCGTGTGGGCGCGATCGTGAGCGGAGATGCCCGTGCTGACCCCGCCGGCCGCCTCGATGGTCACCGTGAAGGCTGTCTGCAGCGGCGCCTCGTTCTTGGCCGCCATCAGATTGAGGCCGAGCCGCTCACAGCGCTCGGCGGTGAGCGCCAGGCAGATAAGCCCGCGAGCCTCCTTGGCCATGAAGTTGACCGCCTCCGGCGTGGCGAACTGCGCCGCCATGACGAGATCGCCCTCGTTCTCGCGATCCTCGCCGTCGCAGACCACGACCATGCGACCGCGGCGAATCTCCTCGATCGCCTCCTCGATCGTCGAGAACGGGCTCTCGCCCGCCTTTGCCGCATCCTCTGTCCTCTGCGTCTCCGTCATTTGGCTCACGCCTGCTCCTTTCCGGCCAATGGTCCCATGATCCGCTCCACGTACTTCGCCACGATGTCGCACTCCACGTTCAGCCTGTCGCCCGGCGCCAGCTCGCCGAGACCGGTCCGCTCCAAGGTCTCGGGAATGAGCGAGACCTCAACCCAGCCCTCGCCCAACGCCGCGACGGTGAGGCTGACGCCGTTCAGCGCAATCGACCCCTTTTCGACCACATAGCGCGCAAGCTCGGGCTCCAGCGCCACTCGCAGGCATCGCGCAAACCCGTCCTCGGCAATGGAGACGACTTCTCCGACACCATCGACGTGACCCTGCACGATGTGGCCGCCGAGGCGGTCCGAGGCCTTCATCGCAAGCTCCAGGTTGACCTGATCGCCAGCTTTCAGATCTCCCAGCGTGGTCACTGACAGCGTCTGATTCATCGCCTCCACCTCGAGGCGATCGGCCTCGACTTCGGGTGAAACGCGTTCTGCATCTATTTGCTGTCCTTTGCGTTGCACCCGGGTGAGGCAGACGCCGTCGACGGCGATCGAGTCGCCGAGGCCGATCTCCGCCGCCAGCGAGGTCGCGATTCGCAGCCGCGCGCCCTCGGCGCCGGACTCGACCGACTCCACCCCGCCAACGTCCTGGATTAGGCCCGTGAACATCACCACTCCTTGAAACGGGCCGTGACCAGGGTGTCCTCGGAACCGTCCAGCGCAGGCACTCGCCTGGATCCACTCAGCAGAACCGGCGCAACGAAGGTACGTGCCTCATCAACCTCCCCGGCTTCGATGAATGCGGCGGCGAGGGTGGGGCCGCCTTCGAGAAAGAGGCTGGTTATGCCGCGACGCCCGAGGTCGGCTAGAGCGGCCTCGATCCCATCCGCGACGAGGACCTCCGCGCCGGCCTCGCGCAGAGGGGAGGCGTCGGCCTCCGGAGAGACGACGACGATCACCGGGGACTGATCCAAGGTGCGAAGCAATTGGGAGTCGAGGGGAAGGCGAGCCTGACGGTCGAAGACGACGCGGGTGGGCTGGCGGGCGTCGGGAATGCGAGCGGTTAGAAGGGGATCGTCGGCCAAAACGGTGCCGATACCTACGGCTATCACGTCGTGTTCGGTGCGCCAGAGGTGAACCAGTTCACGGCTTCGCTCGTCGGAGATCCACTGCGAGTCGCTAGGCGGCGTCGCGAAGCGGCCGTCCATCGACATCGCCATCTTCAAGGTCACCAGCGGCAGTCCGGTGCGAGCATGCTTGCGGAACGACTGGTTGAGAAGCCGAGCGGCGGCGGCCTCTTCGCCGGCGGCGAGCTCGACCTCAACCCCCCCGTCCCTGAGAATCCCCGGACCACGCCCGGCAGCCTTCTCGCTTGGATCGTCGGAGGCGACTACGACCCGGGCGATCCCCGCCTCGAGGATCGCGTCTGTGCACGGAGGCTGGCGCCCCTGATGCGCACATGGCTCCAGCGTCACGTACATCGTCGCCCCGGTCGGGTCCTCGCCGCGCTCACGGCAGTTCTCCAGCGCGGCCCGCTCAGCATGCAAATCCCCCAACTCAGCGTGAAATCCCTCGCCAATCACCTCACCGTCCCGCACAAGCACAGCCCCCACCAGCGGATTCGGACTGACCCGCCCGCGCCCGCCCTCGGCAAGCTCAAGGGCCAGCTGCAAATAGGACCGATCGATATCTGTCAGCTGTGCGGTCATCGACTGATTGACAAGTCAATCAATGGTACTCCTGCCTGCGCGCGAAAGAGAGGATGGGGTGTTCCGGAGCGCGCGGCGTCCTGTTTTTCGCCCCACCCACAATCTCGGACGGCCGCGAAGGGCCATGGCGAAAAACCCAGCAAACGGAGGGACACCCCATCCTCCCTACCTCCTACTCCATGGATACCCTGACCCGGCTCCCATGAAGCTGATCGTCCAAATCCCCTGCCTCAACGAGGAAGAAACCCTTGCGGCGACGATCGCCGATCTGCCGCGCCAGATCGACGGCATCGACACGGTGGAGCTGCTGGTGATCGACGACGGCTCGACCGACCGCACGGTCGAGGTCGCCCGCGCACACGGGGTCGAGCACATCGTGCGCCTGACCAACAACAAGGGCCTGGCGGCCGGGTTCCAGGCGGGCCTCGACGCCTGCCTGAAGTTGGGCGCCGACATCATCGTCAACACCGACGCCGACAATCAGTACAACGGCGCCGACGTCCCCAAGCTCGTCGCGCCTGTCCTTGCCGGCGAGGCAGACATCGTCGTCGGTGACCGCCAGGTCGCCCAGATCGAGCACTTCTCCGGCGCAAAGAAGGCCCTGCAGAGGGTCGGCAGCTGGGTTGTGAGGCGACTCTCGGGCACCGACATCGCCGACACCACGTCGGGCTTCCGCGCCTATAACCGAGAGGCGGCGCTGGGCCTGCTCGTGGTCGACAACTTCACCTACACCCTGGAGAGCCTGATCCAGGCGGGAAAGATGCTGGTCGCGGTAGATCAGGTGCAGATCGCCACCAACCCGCAGACGCGGGAGTCCCGCCTGTTCGACTCGACCGGTTCCTACGTGCGCCGCAATGCCCTCTCGATCCTGCGCATCTACGCCCGCTATGAGCCGCTGAAAGTGTTCGCCACAGCCGGCCTGGTGGTTGGCCTGGCGGCGCTGGCCGCCTGGATGCCCTTCTTGATCGACTGGATCTTCAACGGCGACAGCGGCGGGCACATCCAGTCGCTGATCCTTGGCGCAGTGCTGTTCATCGCCGCCGTGCAGCTGCTGGCGTTGGGGGTCATCGGAGACCTGTTGGCGAGCCAGCGAGTGATGACGCAGCGCGTCTTCGAGCGCGTGCGCCGGGTGGAGCTGTCGCTGGGGGTCGCGCCCTCCCACTACGAGCGCGGCGCGTCGGGCGGGCGATGAGCGACGAAAAGCGCGGCTCCGCGTCGGCCGAATACGGCAAGACGGCGAGCTTCCTCGCCGTCGGCGTCGGCCTCACCGGCGCCATCACCTACGCCTACTTCTTCATCGCCTCGCATGTGCTCTCCAAGCCCGACTACGGGGAGATCACGGTGCTCTGGTCGGCAGTCTTCATCACCGTCTCGACCCTCTATCGCCCAGTCGACCAACTGCTCTCACGGCACATCTCCGAACGGCTGGTGAAAGGGGAGCCGATCGGCGAGCCGATGCGGGTGGCGGCGAAGATCCAGCTCGGCCTCGCCGCCTTCTTCGCCGTCGTCACACTAGCCCTGCACGAGCCGATCGCAGACGGTCTGCTGCAGGGCAGCGAGGCTCTCTACTGGATCTTCTTCTCGGCAGTGCTGTTCTACGCGGCGAGCTACTTCGCCCGTGGCTACCTGGCGGGCTACGGCCAGTTCGGCCTGTTCACGGCGCTGATCCTCTCGGAATCGGTCTTCCGCACCCTGTTCGCGGTGCTGGTCGCGGTCGGGCTGCTGAGCGGGCAATCGGCGGTGGCGATCGGGATCGTCGCCGCCCCGGCCCTCTCCCTGATGGTCATCCCGGCCGCCTTCGCCCGCAAAGCCCGGACGGCGCCCCCGACGCCGGTAGGGGATGAAAACGCCTCTGAATTCAGCCTCGCGCATGGCAGCGGTTTCGCCGCCGCGGTGCTGCTGATCATGTTCAGCGAGCAGGTCTTCCTCAACGCCGGGCCGCTGATCGTGCGGGGGTTCGAGGGCGCTGCCGCGGCTGGTTTCATCTTCAACGTGCTGATGATCGCCCGGGCCCCGTTGCAGCTGTTCCAGGCGGTTTCGACCAGCATCCTCCCCCACCTGACCAGCCTCCACGCGTCTACCGAGGAGGGCAGCGAGGAGGAGTTCCATCACTCGGTGCGGATGGTCCTGGCCGGGATCGCCGCCTTCACGGCGATAGTCGCAGTCTTCGTCCTGATCGCCGGCCCGCAGCTGATGCAGCTCGCCTTCAGCAAGAAGTTCACCTACGACCGAGAGGGCCTGCTTTTGATCACCGCCGGGATGGGCCTCTACCTCTCCTCGGTGACGATCAACCAGGCCTGCCTCGCACAGGGTCAGGTGCGCCGCGCCTCCGTGCGCTGGATCGGCTGCGCCGCCTTCTTCATCGCCTGGAACTTCGTGCCCCTGATCGCAGATGAGTTTCGCCGGGTCGAGATCGGATTCGCCCTCACCGCGGGGCTGTTACTCGGCCTGCTGTACCTGATCTACCGACGTCCGCACGAGCGCGCTGAGGACGTGCCCCGGCTCGGCTCCACCGAGGAGCTGGAAGCCCGCCTGGCGGCGGTCGACGAAGGGGCCTAGCGATGTCCGACGCCGGCCTCCTCCTCGTCGCCGGCATCCTGCTGGCCGCGGGAATCGGAGCGGCGTTGATCGCCGATCGGGTGCGGGTGCCGGGCCTGCTGCTGTTCCTCGGACTGGGAATGTTGATCGGCTCCGACGGGATCGGCGGCGTCGAATTCGACGATGCCGAGATGACCCGGACGCTGGGAACGATCGGCCTGGTGCTGATCCTCTTCGAGGGCGGGCTGACCGCGGGCTGGCACGAGATCCGCCCGGTCTTCGGCACCGCCCTGGGACTGGCGACCCTCGGCACCTTCCTCACCGCGATGGTGACCGGGTTCGCTGCGGTCGTCATCTTCGACCTCAGCACCCTCGAGGGCTTGATCCTGGGCTCGGCTGTGGCAGCCACCGACTCCGCCGCGATCTTCGCCGTGCTGCGCGGCTCCCGGCTCGAACGCCCCCTCGCGCGCACCCTGGAGGGGGAGTCCGGGATGAACGACCCGGTGGCGCTGCTGCTCGTGGTCGGCTTCGCCGACTGGATCTCCGACCCCTCCTACGGGGCGCCGGACATGCTGCTTGCCTTCGTGGTCAAGCTCTCGCTCGGCGCCGTCCTCGGCCTCGGCGCCGGTTGGCTCGCCCGTCGCGCATTCGAGCGCGTCGAGTTGCCCACCCAGGGCCTCTATCCGGTGGCGTCGATCGCCACCGCAGCGCTCTCCTACGGCGTCGCGGAAACCCTCGGCGGCTCCGGGTTCCTCGCTGTCTATGCGACCGCCCTCGTGCTCGGCACCGGCTCCCTGCCCGCGCGCAGCACGATCGTCGCCTTCCACCAGGGCCTCAGCTGGCTCGCCCAGATCAGCCTCTTCTTCGTGCTTGGTCTGCTCGTCTTCCCCAGCCAGCTCTGGGGCGTGGCCGGCAAGGGGCTGCTGATCTCGGCGCTGCTGATCCTCGTCGCCCGGCCATTGGCGACGATGATCGTCACCCAACCGACGAGACTCAACATCCGCGAGCGGACGATGCTGAGCTGGGCGGGGCTGAGAGGCGCGATCCCGATCTGGCTCGCCACTTTCCCGGTGGTCGCGGGGGTCGCCGAGGCGAATTTGATCTTCAACGTCGTCTTCTTCATCGTCGTCACCTCGACCCTGGTGCAGGGGGCGACAATCGAGCCGCTTGCCCGCCGCCTCGGCCTGACGACCACCGAGTCGGCGCTGCCACAGCCTGTCGCCGACATCGGCATGGTGCGCGAACTGGGTGGCGAGCTGATCGCCTGGCGCGTTCGCGAAGGTGACGCGGCGGCGGGGCTGATGGTCAAGGAGCTGGGGCTGCCACGCGAGGCACTGGTCCATCTGATCGTCCGCGACGGGCGAGCGATCGCGCCGCGCGGGTCGACCCGGATCGAAGCTGGAGACGAGCTGCACATGCTCGTCCAGGAGCATCGCCGCGAAGCGGTCGAGCAGCTGACTCGTCGCTGGCGCGAGGGCCCGCTGGGCGAGCCGGCGCCGCTGTTGCTGCCCCGGCGAGGAGCGCCGCAGGTCTTCTCCGTTCGACCCGGCAGCACGCTCGACGGAGACCCGGCGGCGCCCGAACACGTGGACGGGATCGAGGTGCGGGCGCGACTGCGCACGCGACACGACGAGCCCGGTGCCCTGGTCGCGCTCGCCGATGGGCGCTTTGCGATCACCGGCACCCGCCACCTCGCGGTGGGTGGCCGCCGCCAGCTCGCGGACTGGTGCGAGCGGCGAGCGCGGCGACCCGGCGTCAGCGAAGCGGAGCGCTCCTGGTGGCAGGAAGTCGCGGGGGCCTTGATCGCCCCCACCGCTCTTCCGGCTGAGTCCTAGGCAGCGCCGGCGGCGGCGACTATCTCGGTGTAGGCGGCAGCCGGGTCTTCCGCGCCGAAGATTGCGGAGCCGGCGACGAAGAGCGAAGCGCCGGCTTCGGCAATCGGGCCGACGGTCGTTGCGTCGATGCCGCCGTCGACCTCGATGCGAGCATCGCCGACGAGCGGCGCGAGGCGACGAAGCTTGTCGTGGGACTCGGGGATCAGGGTCTGGCCGCCCCAGCCGGGGTTGATCGTCATGCAGAGGACGATGTCGGCGTAGCCGCGCAGCTCGGCGACCGCCTCGACAGGGGTGGCGGGATTGATCGCGATTCCCGCTTCACAGCCCAGCTCTCGAATCTTGGTGAGGATGCGGTTGGCGTGCGGAGTCGCCTCGGCGTGGAAGGTGATCGAGTCGGCGCCCGCCTCGGCGAATGCCTCGACGTGCTGGTCGGGCTCGGCGATCATCAGGTGGACGTCGAGGGCGCCGCCGGCATCGTGAACCCGGTCGGCTATCGAGCTCGCGACCAGAGGCCCGATCGTGATCGGCGGGACGAAGTGCCCGTCCATCACGTCGAAGTGGATTACCCGCGCCCCGGCAGCCATCACCTCGTCCACCTGCTCCCCCAACCGCGAAAAATCGGCAGAGAGGATCGACGGCGCGACCCGTGGCTCGGCGATCAGCTCCTGTATCCGAGCGCTCATGCCTATACCGGCTTCAGCATCGAGCCGCTGCAGGTCTGGCACTGCATGTCTTCCGTATGGCTCATCCGCGCAATTGTCTGGTGCTCGCCGCAGTCGGGGCACTGCGAGACGAGTTCGAAGCGGCGCAGACAGTACACGCAGCGGAAGCGGCCAGGCAGCTGAGTCGGGCGCAGCCAAGGCTCGCCACAACTCGGACAGGGTGCTCGGCGCAGGGGACTGCCCCCCTCACCGCCCCCCTCGGTCTCGCCGGCCATTCCGTCAATCATTGCGCCTCAGGCGGCAGATGAAGAAACCGGTCGTGCAATCGCGATCCGGGCGGAGCTGCAGACAGCGGGGATCCAGCGGCGAAGCGAGCGGCGAAGCGCGGGTGCCGAGGTCCTCCACCTCGAGCGGTGGGGCCTCCCCGGCCACGGACGCCTCGAGCAACCCCGCCACCCTTTCCTCGTTCTCGCGACGGGAGATCGTGCAGGTTGAGTAGACGAGGACGCCGCCCGGGCGCAGAAGGCCGGCGGCTCGCCGAAGCATTTGCTCCTGAACCCCGGCCAGGCGCTCGATGGCCCGCGGGGACTTGCGCCAGCGGGCGTCCGGGCGAGAGGCGAGTGCGCCGAGATCCGAGCAGGGCGCGTCGAGCAGGATCCGGTCGAACCCCGACGGCATCTCCATCGCGGTGGCGTCGGCCTCGATCACGGTGACGCTGCGCAGCCCCAGGCGGCGGGCCTGCTCGGCGACCTCGGCGGCGCGCGCCGAGTCCGACTCGACCGAGATCACCTCGCCGCGATCGCCCATTCGCGCGGCGATCTGTCCCGTCTTGATTCCCGGCCCGGCACAGAGGTCGAGCACATGCTCGCCCTGGTGAGGGTCGAGAATCTCGACCACCGCGGCGGAGCCGCGGCTCTGGGGAGTCAGCTCACCGGCTGCGATCCTGGCCGGCGTCGCCTCGCCCATACGGCCCTCGATCACGATCGACTCGGGCGCGGCAAGCGGCCATTCCGCCTCGGGATCGCGCGCCTGGACCCCCTCTCCGCGCAGCGCCGCGAGCATCTCCTCCCTGCTCGACCGCAGGGTGTTCACCCGCATCGACGTCTCAGCCGGCCCGTTGCAGGCGGCCAGCAGAGGGCGGGCTTCCTCGCCTCCCAGCTCCTCCCACCACATCCGCGCCAGCCAGAGCGGCGCCGAGTGGGCGATCGCCGCCGCCTCCGGGGTCGAGTCGTCGCCAAGCGCTGAGAGGAGCGCCTCACGCTCGCGGATCGCGCGGCGCAGCACCGCATTGACGAGCCCGGCGGCGTGGGCCGCGCCGGCCCGCTTGACCAGCTCGACCGCCTGATCGACCGCGGCGTAATCGGGGGTGGAATCGGCGAACAGCAGCTCATAGAGGCCCAGGCGCAGCCCCGCCAGGACAGGCGGGTCGAGGAGGCGGACGGAACGATCCGCCAGGCGCTCGATCGCCGCGTCGGAGGTGCCCCGGCGCTGCACGGCGCCGTAGGAGAGCCGCTGCGCCTGTGCCCGCTCGCGACCGGTCAAACCGCCTTCGTCGGCAGCGTCGCGAAACGCTCGCTCGGTGTGATCCCCCTGCTCGAAGGTGGCGCGGATGACCCCGAAGGCGAGGGCCCGCACGGACGCAACCTCGCTCATGGCAATGGTTCGCGCTTCGCTCGCGGCGCGAAGAGCCAGAGATGGACGCTTGCTCGCTCCGCGCTCACAGCCTAGGCAGCGGGTGCCCGCGCAGATAGGCGTCGGCCGGCATCGGCTTGCCCCCCTGGGGTTGCACCACCTCGAGGCGCAGCGCCCCCTGCCCACAGCCGAGCAGCAGCGCGCCCCACTCGGAGTGGACCTCGCCGAGCTTGACGCTGACGTCGACGGGCCGGGCCCGCCTAACTCCCAACCGCGATCCGTCGGCTGTTTCGAGGTAGGCCCCGACATGGGGCGTCAAAGCGCGGACCACACGGGCAAGCTCGGTAGCCGGCCGCTTGGGGTCGAGGCGGCGCTCAGCCGGGTCGATCTTCTCTGCGTAGGTCGCCGCCTCCTCGTCCTGTTCGCTCCACTTCAGCCCGCCCTCGGCCTGCAGGTCCAACGCCTGGACGAGCAGCTCCCCGCCAAGCGCGGCGAGCCGGGTGGAGAGCCCCTCGAAGTCCTCCTCCGGCCCGATCGCGGTCTCCTCGCAGAGCGCCACCGGCCCGGAGTCGAGACCCTCGGTAACCCGCATCACGCAGACGCCGGTGCGCTCGTCGCCGGACATGATCGCCCGCTCGATCGGCGCCGCGCCGCGCCAGCGCGGCAGCAGCGAAGGGTGAACGTTCAACAGGGGCCACCGTGAGAGCAGCGGTTCGCGAATCAGCTGACCGAAGGCGCAGACGGCGACGGCCTCGGGGGCAACGGCGCGAATGCGCTCGAAGGCGCTGTCCTCGTTGATGTTCTCGGCCTGGCAAAGCTCGACCCCCAGCTCATGCGCGGCCTCGGCGGTGGGCGGAGATTGAGTCCGCCGGCCCCGTCCCTTGGGGCGATCTGGGGGAGTCAGGACCAGCAGCGGGCGGTGCGGAGAGTCGGCGAGGCGCCGCAACACGTCCGCGGCGAAAGCCGACGTCCCGAGATAGACGGTCCTCACGCGTCCGTGCGCGGTTCGCGGTGCTCGCCGGCCGCCTCTTCCTGCTCGGTAGCCGACGGCGGGCTGTAGCTGCCGCCCTCGCGCAGCGCCCGCAGCGCGCCCTTGCGCTGCTCGCGGCTGGTGCGGTCGAGGATCAGCACTCCGTCGAGATGATCGATCTCGTGCTGGAGAACGCGGGCCTCGAGGCCCGACGCCTCTAGGACGACCGTCTCACCTCCGGTGTCGAAGCCGGAGATCCGCACGTGCAGCGGGCGCTCGACGTCCATCGAGACCCGGGGCAGGCTGAGACATCCCTCCTCGGCGAGAATCACCTCGTCGGAGAGCCAGTCGATCTCGGGATTGATCAGCGCGGCGGGCTCAGCGTCGGGACCGGCCTGAAAGACGAGCAGCCGACGCAGCACACCCAGCTGGGTGGCCGCGAGCCCGACGCCCATCCCGTCGCGCATGATCTGAATCATCCGCTCGACCTCGGCGCGCAGCTCCGGGCCGAACTCGGTCACCGCCGAGGCCTTGCTCTTCAGGACCGGGTCGCCGAACTTGACGACATGGGCGAGGGCCGCCTCGCGACGCTCCGCCAGCTCCGTTTCAAGCTGGTGCTTGGCGCTCTCGGTCTCGGTCTTCTCACTCATCGGATATCGAGTCTAAGCACTGTGGCAGCTCTCCTACTGGGGATCGACGTCGACGCCGATCGCCACCTCGCGCAGGGAGCGATCGGCGGCGAGCTCCTCCACAACTTCGCGCACCGCGCCCACAGTTCCTTCCCGGTCCTCGGCCTTGACCATCAGCCTGCGCCGGTATCTGTTGCGGACGCGGAACATCGGAGCGGGCCCGAGCAGGTCCGACCCCTCCGGCAGCGCATCGGCCAGCTCGCCCGCGAGGCGAGCGCCGAGCGCATCGAGGCGGGGCTCCTCCTCGGCGGAGAGGTTGATTCGGACCAGGTGCGAGTAGGGCGGGTAGCGGAGGATGCGGCGGCGCTCCAGCTCCTGCGCCATGAACCCGGCGGCGTCGTGGGCCGCGGCGTACGCGATGCTCGGCGCCTGCGGGGCCAGAGTCTGGACGATCACCTCCCCCCCGGCCCTGCCGCGCCCCGAGCGGCCGGCAAGCTGAGCCACCATCGCAAAGGTCCGCTCCCCGGCACGAAAGTCGGGGAAGCGCAGCGTCGCATCCGCATCGAGGATCGCGCTCAGCGTCACCTCGGGAAAATCGTGGCCCTTGGCGACCATCTGGGTGCCGACCAGGACAGCGCTGGGAGCAGCGTCGAAGCGAGCGAGGATCTCGGCGTGGGCGCCACGAGCGGCGGCGGTGTCGGAGTCGAGCCGGAGGACCGGCATCGGGCCCAGCCGCCTGGTGAGCAGCTCTTCGATCCGCTCGGTCCCCGCGCCAACGCGGGAAAGGGTGGTCGATCCGCACTCCTCGCAGACTCCGGGCAGCGGCGCGGAATGGGCACAGTGGTGGCATACGAGCCGACCGTTGTGACGGTGGAGGATCAGGGAGACGTCGCAGTTGGGACAGTTCCAGTGGTGCCCGCACGAGCGGCAGGTGAGCCAGGGAGCGAAGCCGCGCCGGTTGATCATCACGATCGCCTTCGCACCGTCACGGCGCACCTGCTCCAACCTCTCCCATGTGGAGGGGTGCAGCGGACCCGAACGCGGGTCGGCGGCGCGCATGTCGAGCACCTCGACCGGAGGCATCCGTCGTCCGTCGACCCGGCTCGGCAGCTCGAGCCGCGGCAGCTCGAGCCACGATTCCGGGCGAGGCGTCGCGGTCCCGGCAAGCAGCACGGCGCCGCGCTCCCCGGCCCGGTGGCGGGCGACGGCGCGAGCGTCATAGCAAGGGTCGCCCTCCTGCTTGTAGGAGGGGTCGTGCTCCTCGTCGATCACGATCAGGCCGAGGTTCTCCACCGGGGCGAAGACCGCCGAGCGAGGCCCGACGCAGACCGCTGCCTCGCCGTCGCGGAGCCTTCGCCACTCATCGTGGCGCTGCCCGTCGGTGAGGGCCGAATGCAGAACGGCGATCCGATCGCCGAGTCGCGCCCGGAAGCGGGAGACCGCCTGCGGCGCGAGTCCGATCTCGGGAACGAGGACGATGGCCCCCCGCCCCTGCGCCAGCGCCGCCTCGACGGCCGCGAGGTAGACCTCGGTCTTGCCCGACCCGGTCACCCCGTGCAGAAGGAGCTCTCGATCGGCATCGACCTCGCCGTCCAGCGCCGCGACAATGGCGGCGACGGCGCGCTCCTGCTCGGGATGCAACGGTGGTGCGGCGACGGTCGCCTCGCCGACTTCGGCGTGCTCGACACGCGGCCTGCTGCGGCGTTTGCGAACCCCGGCCCCCGGCGGCAGCACCAGGCGCAGCCCGCGCGAGGGGGTGGAGCAATACTCGCGGGCCACCCAGAGGCCGAGGCGGACCAGCTCTGCCGGGACCCCGGTCTCGAGTGCCTCGAGCGGCTCGGCCAGGCGCTCGGGGGGGATCTCTGAAGTCTCCGCCAGACCGACCACCACGCCGAGGACGCGCCGGCGCCCGAACGGGACCCGGACCACGCTTCCCACGTCGAGATCGGCCATCTCGTCGGGCAGCCGGTAGTCGAACGGCCCGCGCAGCGCGCGGGCCGTGGTGAGCGGCTCGACCTTGGCTATCGACACCTCGCCAAGGTATGGAGAGAAGCGGACGCCGCGGGTATGCTGGCCACGTGCCCGGCCTCAACCTCAGCCCCGGGGAGCAGGTGATCTTCGAGGGCCACCCGTCGTGGAGGGCGATTCTCGGCTTCTACCTGAAAGGGATCCTGATCGCCGCGATCCTCGGCGCGATCGTCAAGCTGTTCGGCGGCAGCGGGGGGACCGTCTTCCTCGTCGTCCTGGTGACGATCGCCCTGACCGTGCTGATCGGATTCGTGAAGCGCGTCGCGACCACCTACACGATCACGAACCGGCGTCTCAACATCAAGCGGGGGATCGTCTCCCGCGAGATCCAGGAGACGCGGCTGGAGCGGGTCCAGAACGTCAACTACAGCCAGAGCGTCTACCAGCGGCTGATGCAGATCGGCGACGTCGACTTCGACACCGCGGCCGGCGACGACTACAACTTCATCTTCTCCGGCGTCGCCGCCCGGGCGACGTGGTCCACCGCGTGGATCAGGCAACTGGAGCGAGCGCGGCCGGCGCGCACGGCCTTGGAGAAGCGCAGCCGCCGAGCTAAGCGGTTGCGCTTGCGGCACCCGCGGCGGCGCGCAGGGCGTCGGCGCGGTCGGTCTTCTCCCAGGTGAAGTCGGCGTCGTCACGGCCGAAGTGCCCGTAGGCAGCGGTCTTGCGGAAGATCGGGCGGTGCAGGTCGAGGTAGCGACGGAATGCCCCCGGCCGCAAGTCGAACTCGGCCTCGACCAGGCGGGAGATCTCCGCGTCGGGGAGCTTGCCGGTGCCGAAGGTCTCGACCATCAGCGAGATCGGGTGGGCAACGCCGATCGCGTAGGCGACCTGGACCTCGCAGCGCTGCGCCAGCTCGGCGGCAACCACGTTCTTGGCCACGTACCGCGCCGCGTAGGCGGCGGACCGGTCGACCTTGGAGGGGTCCTTGCCGGAGAAGGCGCCACCGCCATGGCGGGCCATTCCGCCGTAGGTGTCGACGATGATCTTGCGACCGGTGAGGCCCGCGTCGCCGACGGGGCCGCCGATCACGAACTTGCCGGTCGGGTTGACGAGGAAGCCCCTGCGCAGCTCGGCCTCGTCGTAGAGGCCGGGAACCTCAGCCGTCAGCACCGGCAGCACCACGTGCTCCCAGAGGTCCGGCTTGATCTTCAGCTCCGAGTCGACGCCGTCGGCATGCTGGGTGGAGATCAGCAGCTTCTCGACCCGCACGGGGCGACCGTCGGCGTACCGAACCGTGACCTGGGTCTTGCCGTCGGGGCCGAGATAGTCGAGGGTGTCGTTCTTTCGCACCGCGGCGAGCTGTTCGGCCAGCCGGTGCGCGATATGGATCGGCATCGGCATAAGCGCCTCGGTTTCGTCGGTCGCGTAGCCGAACATCATCCCCTGGTCGCCGGCGCCGGCAATGAGCAGCTCGTCGTCCAGCGAGCCCCCCTCGAGCCGAGTCTCGTAAGCCGCGTCGACGCCCTGGGCGATGTCGGGCGACTGCTTGTCGAGGGAGACCAAGACCGAGATGTGGTCGCAGTTGTAGCCGTAGTCACCGTGGTCGTACCCGATGTCGCGAATCGTCTCGCGAACGATCTCGGGGACGTCGAGGTGAACCTCGGTGGAGATCTCTCCGGAGACGACCGCCATCCCTGTGTTTACGAGGCTCTCGCAGGCGACCCGCCCCTCGGGGTCCTCGGCCATCACGGCGTCGAGGACCGAGTCGGATATCTGGTCGCAAACCTTGTCGGGATGACCCTCGGTTACGGACTCGGACGTGAAGAGGTACTCGCCCTCGGCGAGCGGCTGGCTTTCTGGCATGGAGCGAAGCCTAGCGACGCCGCCCGGAGTGCGGCACGAAGTCGATGATCAGGGGGACGCCCTCCAATCCGTAGGCCTCGCGAAGGCGGTTCTCTAGGTGGTAGGCCCAGTCGCGACTGATCAGCTTGCGGTCGTTGACCTGGATCGCGATGCGCGGCGGCCGCTCACCCACCTGAGCGGCGTAATAGAGGCGGAGGCGGCGGCCGCGGCGGGCCGGGGGCGGAGTCTTGGCGACGACGTCGGAGACGAAGCGGTTCAGCTCCGGAGTGGGAATCCGCTCCGCCGCCTTGTCCGCCAGCTCCAACGCCTTGGGCAGGAGGTTCGGGACGTTGCGCCCCCGCGTCGCCGAGCAGGTGACCACAGCCGGTCGCAGGCGCAGCTTTCGCTCGACCCGGGCGCGGGCGTCATCGATGTCGGTCGAGCCGATGTCCCACTTGTTGAGGACCAGCAGGGTGGCGCAGCCGGCCCGCATCGCCAGCTCGGCGACGCGCAGGTCCTCGGCTGTGACTCCCTCGGAGGCGTCGCATACGACCAGGGCGACGTCGGCGCGCTCGACCGCGCGCTCGGTGCGCAGCTGGGCGTAGTAGTCGACGCTGCCGGCGACCTTGGAGCGGCGCCGCAGACCGGCGGTGTCGACCAGGATCACGCGGCGACCGTCGACCTCGAGCTCGGTGTCGATCGCGTCGCGGGTCGTGCCGGCCTGCTCGGAGACGATCACACGGTCGGAGCCGAGGAAGGCGTTGACCAGCGAGGACTTGCCGGCGTTGGGTCGGCCGATCACCGCGACACGCACCGCATCGACGCGCTCGTCGGGTCGCGCCCGATCTCCGAGCGACTCGGTGATTCGGTCCAGCAGATCGCCGCTGCCCAGGCCATGGGTGGCGGAGGCCGGGATCGGCTCCCCCAGACCCAGCTTGTGGAACTCGGCCGCCAGGTGCTCATCTCCCGGCCGGTCGACTTTGTTGACGACGACGAGGACCGGAGCCTCGCCCTCGCGCAGGGTCTTGGCCAGCTCCGCGTCGCCGGCGCGGACCCCGGCGCGACCGTCGACCACCAGCAACACGAGCTCGGCCTCAGCGATCCCCAGGCGGGCCTGGCGCTGCACGTCGCGGGCCAGCTCGGCCTCGTCCTGAAGGTCGATCCCGCCGGTGTCGACCAGCTCGAAGGCAACCCCGTTCCACTCGCAGGGAAGGCGCTTGCGATCCCGAGTGACGCCGGGCTCGGCGTCGGTCACCGCCTCGCGGCCGCCGACCAGGCGGTTGACCAGCGTGCTCTTGCCGACGTTGGGGAAGCCGACGACGGCAACTGTGGGGAGTCTGCTCATGTTCAGATCTCCACTCCTGGCGACTTATTCGGCATATAGGCGAATAAGTCGCCAGGACCGCCGGCTCTCATGCGAGGCCTCGCTCGCGAGCGAGGGCGACGATCCGGGACACGACTTCGTCGAGGGCGAGATCCGTGGTGTCCAGTTCGATCGCGTCCTCGGCGGCGCGCAGGGCACTGTGCTCGCGGGTGGCGTCGCGCTCGTCGCGCTCGCGCTGAGCGCTGAGAACAGCCGCGGGGTCCTCCCCTGTCTGGGCGGCGCGGCGGCGAGCGCGCTCTTCCTCGGAGGCGGTGAGGAAGACCTTGAGGGGAGAGTCGGGGCTGACGACGGTGCCGATGTCCCGCCCTTCGGCGACGTAGCGCCCGGCCGCGATCAGCTCGCGCTGGCGGGCGACCATCGCCTCGCGCACACCCGGGTGAACCGAGACGCGCGAGGAGGCCTCGGTGACCTGGGGCTCGCGAATCTCGGCCGTGGCGTCGCGACCGTCGAGCTGGACCGCACCCCCTCCGAAAGCGATCTCCAGCGAGCGGGCGAGCACCCCCATGACCTCAGCGTCGTCGAGGTCGGCGGCGCGCTCGATGCCGGCCAGCGCCACGCAGCGGTACATCGCCCCCGAATCGAGGTAGGTGAAGCCGAGCGCCGCGGCGACGCCGCGGGCTACGGAGGACTTGCCGGCCCCGGCGGGCCCATCGATCGCGATAACCATGGCGGCAGAGGGTAGGCGTCAGTCGCCCAGCAACGAGGCGAGGTCGGCTTCGAAACCCGGATAGCTGACGGCGGCGGCGCCCATGTCGGCGACTTCCACGCCCTCCTCGGAGGCCAGGCCCGCCACCGCGCCCAGCATCGCGATGCGGTGATCGCCGTGGGACTCGATCGCGCCGCCGCGCAGGCCCCCCGTTCCCTCGACGATCATGCCGTCCTCGGTCGGCTCGACCCGGCCGCCGAGCGCCGTCAGAGCGGCGGTAACAGTGACGATCCGGTCCGACTCCTTGCGCCGCAGCTCGGCTGCATCGCGGATCGTCGTCGTGCCCTCGGCAAAGCAGGCTGCGAGCGCGACCAGTGGCAGCTCATCGATCGCAAGCGGAACCTCGGCACCACCGACCTCCGTTCCCCGCAGCTCCGACGCGCGAATACGGATGCGGCCGATCGGCTCCCCGCCCTCTTCGCCCTCGAGCTCCAGGTCGATCGTGGCGCCCATCCGCTGCAAGATCGCGAGCAGCCCGGTCCGAGTCGGGTTGAGACCGACCTCGACCAGCTCGATGTCGCTGCCTCCGACGAGCAGCGCGGCGACCATGGGAAAGGCGGCCGAGGAGAAATCGGTGGGAACGACGATGCGATTCGGCTCCAACCGGGCCGTGGGGCGCACGCGGACCGCGCCGCCGTCGCGTGCGATCTCGGCTCCGGCGGCCGCCAGCATCCGCTCGCTGTGGTCGCGAGTCGGCAGCGGCTCGACCACGCGCGTCTCCCCCTCGGCGAGCAGGCCGGCGAAGAGCAGACAGGACTTGACCTGAGCGCTCGCCACGGGCAGCTCGTAGGAGATGCCGTGCAGCGGCGCGCCCTCGATCTCCAGCGGTGGCAGACGATCGTCGCGACAGCGCAGCCGCGCTCCCATCAGGCGCAGCGGCTCAGCGACGCGATCGACCGGGCGGCGGCGAATCGACTCGTCGCCGTCCAGCGCCCAGGTGCCCTCCTCCTGCCCCGCGAGCCAGCCGGGCAGCAGACGCAGCAGCGTGCCGGCGTTGCCGACGTCGATCTCCGCCGAGGAGACGTCGCGCAGGCCGATGCCGCTGATCTTCATCGTCGGCTCGAGCGCCGCCGCTCGCGGCTCCAGCCCCGCGCCGAGGGCGGCGACAGCCGCGAGCGTCGAGCGCGTGTCGGCGGAGTCCAGATAGCCGACAACTTCGGAATCCCCCTCCCCCATCGCAGCGATCAGCGCCGCCCGGTGAGAGATCGACTTGTCCGCCGGCGGGCGCAGGCTCCCGCGCAGGGGGCCTGTTGGTTCGAAGCGGGCCATGCCTAGCCCCCCGTGCCGATGACGGAGACCGTATGGCCCAGCTCGCGAACCAGCGCGGCAGCGCGCTCGGCCTGCTCGGGACCGGAGACCCAGAGGGAGATCGCCCCTGAGGTCATGTCCGGCGCCGGGTAGAGCGCCATGTCCTCGATGTTGACTCCCGCCTCGCCCAGCGCCAGGGCCAGCTCGGCGACGGTGCCGGGCCGGTTGGGCACGACGACGCGCAGCTCGCGCAGGGGGCCGGCGCCGCGCTCGGGCTCGAGCAGCGCGCGGCGGTTCTCCACCGCATCGGTGTGCCAGGCGGCGACGGCGTCGCGATCGCCGGCGCGTATCAGCTCCGCCGCTTCTCGCAGGCGCTCCCCCGCCGCGTCGACCGCTTCGGCGACTGCCTCGCGATTGGTCGAGAAGATGTCGATCCAGATCGCCGGGTTGGAGCCGGCCACGCGGGTCATGTCGCGAAAGCTCGGGCCCACCTCGGGCATTCGCTCGGAGTCGCGAGCCAGCTCCGCTGCCGCCTGGCCGGCCAGCGCGTTGGCGAGCACATGCGGCAGGTGGCTGACGGTCGCCATCATCCGGTCGTGAGCCTCGGCGTCGATCGCCTGCGGTCGAGCGCCCAGGTCGGCGATCGCACGCTGGAGGCGGTCATAGAGGAGGCCGCCGGAGCGCTCGGTCGGGGTCAGGTACCAGCGCGCGCCCTCGAAGATGTCGGCACGGGCATTCTCGACCCCGGAGGTCTCGGCGCCGGCCAGAGGATGGCCGCCGATGAAGCGCTCGTCCTCGCCCAGGGCGGCGACTATCTCCCGCTTCGTCGAGCCGGCGTCGGTGACCACGCACTCCGGACCACAGGCATCGAGCGCGGCGCGCGCCAGCTCGGGCAGGGCCCTTACCGGCGCCGCGCAGAAGACCAGGTCGGCACCTTCGCAGGCCTCCGCGATCGTCGCTGCGCGACGATCTATCGCGCCTTCTGACATCGCTCGATCCAGCGTCTCCGAGTCCGGGTCGTAGCCGACCACCTCGACACCCTCGAGCCCGCGTCGCGCCGCCAGCCCGATCGAGCCGCCGATCAGGCCGACGCCGAGGACGGCGATCTTCATCCGCCGCGCCGTGCCCGGACAGCCGCCGCCAGGCGATCGAGCACGACAACCGTCTGCTCCCAGTCGATGCAGGCGTCGGTGACCGACTGGCCGTAGATCAGATCGCCCTCACCCTCCAGGTCCTGGCGACCGCCGACCAGGAACGACTCCAGCATCACCCCGGCGATCGCCGAGTTGCCCGACGCAACCTGGTCGGCGATGTCGCCGGCCGCCTCGACCTGGCGACCGGGGTCCTTGCCGCTGTTGTCGTGGGAGGCGTCGATCACCAGCCGCTCGGGCAGGCCGGCGGCCCGCAGCTTGGCCAGGGCGTCTTCGACTCCGGCGGCCCCGTAGTTGGGCGCGCCGCGCCCCCCGCGCAGGATCACGTGGCCGTCCGGGTTGCCGGTCGTGTGCAGGATCGCCGGCACCCCGGCATCGTCGATTCCGGCAAAGGCATGAGCGACGGCCGAGGCGCGAACGGCATCGACCGCGACCTGGACGTTGCCGTCGGTGCGGTTCTTGAAGCCGATCGGCATCGAGAGGCCGGAGCCGAGCTGGCGGTGGATCTGGCTCTCGGTCGTGCGGGCGCCGATCGCCCCCCAGGCGACCGCGTCGGCGATGTACTGGGGGGTGATGGGGTCGAGGAACTCGCAGCCGACCGGCAAGCCGAGGTCGAGCACCTCCAAGAGCAGCTCGCGGGCCACGCGCAGGCCGTGGTTGACGTCGCCGCTGCCGTCGAGGTGCGGATCGTTGATCAGCCCCTTCCAGCCGGTCGTGGTGCGCGGCTTCTCGAAGTAGACGCGCATCGCGATCAGCAGGTCTTCGCCCAGCTCGTTCGCCTTCTGGCTCAGACGTTTCGCGTAGTCGAGTGCCGCCTCCGGGTCATGGACGCTGCACGGGCCGACCACGACCAGCAGGCGGTCGTCGTTGCCGTCGAGCACGGCTGTGACCTCACCGCGACTGCGGACCACGGCCTCGGTGCGCTGCTCGCCAAGCGGCAGCTCCTCCAGCAGCGTCGCCGGGGTGGCCAGCTCGACGATCCGCTCGATGCGGCGATCGCGCACCCGGTCGCGTGCCGCGTCCTCTGTCATCCCGATCATCATCTTTTGCTCGTCGCCTTTCTCCAAACCTCGGAAAATCCTACTTTCAGTGCCATCCCGGCCATGCGAGCGCACACGCGGGACGCGCGAAACGGGGAATGCCGGCGCCCGGGCCGATTGCTCAATGGGTGCGGCGCGATGCCGCGGCGGCCGGACGCCTAGCTAAATCGCCAGTAATAGGAGAAGCGGGCAGAGTCGAGCGCGACGCCGGGGGCGCGGATGCCGCTCGCGGTGTGGCTCGTTCGCTTCACCTCGAAGAACTTTTAGCAGGTGAAGCGTGCCCGGTCGAGCAATGAGACCCGGCGTTCAAGCCGGATCGCGCCGACCGCGAAGGACATCGGGATCCATATCGGCGCCGTTAGGCCAGACGATTGTGCCTAGGTCCGGGTCGACTCGCACTTGGCCAAATAGACCAGGGTCCTGTCTCAGTGGCTCGAAAACTGGCCCCCAAAGCTCATCAGCGAAATCGAGAATGCGTTCGGCGCCGTCGTTGAACCGTAGGCGCAAAGAGAAACCACCGAGCGATTCAACCTCGGTTACGCGAATAGATTCGACCTCGACCGTCATGGCAGTGGATCGATGTTAGCGAGCGCTTTACGTGACCTCGCAAGCTCCCAGTTCGCTTCAAGTTCCGAGCGATGCAGTGCCGTCCACTTGCGAATGAGCCGCGTTGCACGTCGCGGCAACCTGCCCTCAAAGGCCTCGCCGGTCGCGATTTCGATCTTGGCGGAGTACTCACCACAGGTTGCATGGAAGTGAGGTGGATTGTGGTCGCGGAAGTACATCGTGATGACGATGCCGTAGAAGCAGCTGATCCGAGGCATCGCATGACCCTGAGCAGATCTGAGTGCCATGTGGGTGTCGTGTGTCGAGACTCGACTACGGCAATGTCAAAAACCACTCACTCCTGCCATACCCCGGACTAACCGGTGACGCCGAGCAGGTCGGCCATGGCCGCAAGGAAGCGGTCGTTCTCGGCCGGCGTGCCGTAGCTGACGCGGATGTGGCCCGGGTCGCCGAGGGGGGTGCCGGGGCGAACCGCGATCTGGCGCTCGGCGAGGCCGGCGACCACCCCCGCCTCGTCCGCGTCTCCAAGGTCGACCCAGGAGAAGTTGGCCTGGGTGTCGGCGGTGGCGAGGCCCATCGCGCGCAGCGCTTCTTCGACGCGCAGGCGCTCGGCGATCGTGCCCTCGACCCGCTTGGTGACGTCGTCCTGGTGCAGGATCGCCTCCGCGCCCGCCGCCTGGGCGAGGGCGTTGACGCTGAACGGCTGGCGCACCGCGTCGACCGCGGCGCGGAACTTGGCCGAGCCGATCGCGTAGCCGACCCGCAGCCCGGCGAGGCCGTAGCACTTGCTGAAGGTGCGCAGGACGACCAGGTTGGGGAAGTCGGCGAGCAGGCCAATGGTGGCGTCGGGGTCGTCGTTCGTCTGAAACTCGACGTAGGCCTCGTCGAGGGCGACGGTCACGTGGGCGGGAATCCGCTCGCAGAACGCTGCGACCTCGGCTGCCGGCAGGTGGGTCCCGGTCGGGTTATTGGGGTTACAGATCAGCAGCAGCTGAGTCGCCGCGGTGACCTCCGACGCCATCGCGTCGAGGTCGTGGACGTCGCCATCGGCGAGCGGCACGCGGATCTCACGGGCGCCGGTCAACGCCGGCAGGTATGGGTACATCGAGAAGGCGGGCCAGGCGTAGAGGATCTCGTCTCCCGGCTCGCAGAGCGCTTCGGCGGCGGCGAGCAGGATCTCGCAGGAGCCGTTGCCGACGGCGATCCGGCCGGGCTCGGCGTCGTAGCGCTCGGCTATCCGCCGGCGCAACAGGGTCGCGTCGGGATCGGGGTAGCGGTTCATCGCCCCGGTGGCGTTGTGGATCGCCTCGATCACCGCCGGGTGCGGCGGGAGGGGCGACTCGTTGGAGGCGAGCTGGGCGATTCCCCCCGAGGCGATCGCCTCGGGCGCCTGCCCGGTCGGCACGCCGGCCTGATAGCCCGGCATGCGGGCGAGCTTTTCCGCGAAGGTGACGGTCATGAGCAAAGGAGCGTGTCAGAGCCCGGGCGAGGGCACAAGGCCACTCGACCGGGCGTCGCCGTTAGCCGCTACTCATCCGTCGCTGGGGCTGCCTCCCGACCGAAACGGTACTTCGTCACCCGCTCGGGGTGTAGTCGGCTCCGTCCCGAGCGCTACCGGGAAGCCCGTAAGGGCCGCTGCTGTCGGGCCGCGCCGGGACAGGTTCGCAGGGTTCAACCGGGCCTTCTGCGATTCCCATGTGCGCGACGCTCCCCCCCTCGGGATCGCCGTCGTAGGGGACGGGAGATCCGGAGAGGATCACCGACTGATCCGGGCGAAACGCTTCCGGGTCGAGATTCAAATTCGGGGTCGAACTCCTAAATTCATCGTCGGAAATCTCTCCCCGCATGTGCTCCCCCATACGTTCGCGCCATTGCCGGGTGCTGCCGATTCCGAAAGTAAATGGTTCGGGACCTCCCATAGTCATGCCGCCCAGGGTTCCGCCGCCCGGAAGATGCACGATCGAGGGCGTGTAGTGGGGTTCCCGGCAAACCATCCCGGCCGGCAGCCATGTCACCTGGGACTTGATCCCGGCTTCCTCGAGGGCTTGTTCGAGGCCGGGAGCGTCGCGGAGGCTGTAGATCTTGACAGTGACTCCGCCGCCCTCCTGCGGTTCGACCGCGAAGGCCGCAGGAGCGTTGTCGCCGCCGGCGCCGAATACGAGCACCGCCGTTACCGATGCCATCGCGACAACAGCGCCGAGGGCGAGGCGAGGCGCCCGTCGGCGCCATGCCGGCGTCGTAGTCGCGCCACCCGCGGAAGCCTCCTCGGCGCCGCCGCGCTCAGCCACCTCCGCCTTGAGACGGGCCAGCAATCGCTCCTCGAAGTTGTTGCCTGGTGTCCGCTGCTGAGTCACGGTTGGTCCTCCTTGTTCGGGATTGGTTCGATCGCCGCCGCCTCGAGCTCGGTGCGGAGCTTGCGCCGGGCGCGGTGCAGTCGCACGCGGGCGGTCACGGGTCGCAGGCCGGCCGCGGTGGCAGCCTCCGCGAGGCTCAGTTCGTCGATCGCGACCAGTTCCAGCACCGCCCGCTCCCCTTCGGGGAGGCGATCCATCGCCGCGTAGAGCTCGCGGGAGCGGGTGGCGGCATCGATCCGTGCATCCAGTCGCGCCGCGTCGTCCTCGTCGAGCAGCGTGCTGCCGCGCAGTCGCTCCTCCCCCAGCCTTTGGCGCTCACGTTGGCGGCCATCGCCGGCGACAACGACTCGAGCTATTCCGAGGAGCCAAGCCTTCGGCGTGCCCTGCTGTGCCCGGTAGCGAGGGGCCGAGTCGATCGCCGCGAGGAAGATCTCCGCGGTCAGGTCGGCCGCACGCTCGCGGTCGCCGACGCGGCGGACCACGAAGCGCTGAACTCCCTCGACGTGCTCGCGGTAGAAGGCGTCGAAGATGTCGGGATCGGTGCCGATCCAGCGCAAATGCTGGGGACCGACCCCATGCTCGTGCATGGCAATCAAGCAAATCCGACGACCGAGGGCACTGGACGGATTCGACACTGCCCTTTCAGTCTCCATACCTCTTATTGGTCGCGAGAGAGAAAAGCGTTACCGATGACCAACGAGCGAGCCTGGGATTTCGGGACTCCCGCTCCCCTTCGGGGTCTTCCGTTGAATATCTATTGTGCGGCGTGGAGGTCCGAGCGCAGCCCTTGGGTCGCCCCCAGGTAGACGTGGGTGGGGGAATGACCCGCGGCGGCGTAGTAGTGGACCATCACCCGGATCACGCGCGGCATCGCGCCGGGGACCGCGATCTCCTGCGCGCAGAGCAGCGGCACCGAGGCAAGACCGAGGTTGCGGGCCGCGACAGCGGGGAACTCGGCATCGAGGTCATCGGTGGTCGTGAACAGACAGCTGACCATCTCCTCCGGGGCGAGGCTGTTGCGGCCAAGCAGCTCACGCATCAACTCCTCGGTGGAGGCGAGGATCGCCGCGGCGTCGTTTACCTCCGCCTGCACCGCGCCCCGCACCGCGAAAAGTCGCTCGTCGCTCATCGGCGGGAATCTTCCCAGAGGCGGGAGATCTCATCGTCGGAGAGGCGGCGGGACTTGCCTTCGGGAAGGTCGGCCAGCTCGATCGGGCCGAAGCGGACGCGACGCAGGGAGACGACGCGGTTGCCGACCGCCTCGGCCATACGGCGGACCTGGCGGTTGCGGCCCTCGCGCAGGACGATCTCGACCTCGCGCTCGCCGAGGCGGCGCACCTTGGCAGGGGCCGTCATGCCGTCCTCCAGCTCCACCCCGTGGGCCAGCTTGCCCAGGTCGCTCTCCGAGGGCGGGCGGCGCAGCTCGACGCGGTAGGCCTTTGGCACCTCGTAGCGGGGATGGGTGAGGCGGTTGGCCAGTTCGCCGTCATTGGTCAGCAGCAAGAGGCCGGTCGAGTCGGCATCGAGTCGTCCAACCGGGTAGAGGCGGGCCTTGGAGTCGACCAGGGTGACAACCGCCGGGCGATCGCCGGGCTCCTTTGCGGTCGAGACCACCCCCGCCGGCTTGTTCACCGCCCAGATCTCGCGCGGTTCGGCGGCGACGGGACTGCCGTCGACACGGACGTCGTCGGCGTCGCCAACATCCCGCGCCGGATCGGTGACGACCTCGCCGCCGACCGTCACCCGGCCGTTGGCGATGACCTTCTCGGCCATCCGCCGCGAGGCGACGCCGCCGTGGGCGAGGTACTTGGCGAGGCGCACTACTCGGCGCGCTGCTCGCCGGCCTTGAGCAGCCGCTCGCGCAATTCCCGCTCGTCCTCGGGGGTGGGGTCGAATTTCGAGGGATCCGGCAGCTGGTCCAAGCCGGAGAGGCCGAAGAGCCGCTCGAACAGTTCGGTGGTCTTGAAGATCGCGGCGCCGAAACGGGAGCGCCCGGATTCTTCGATCAGGCCGCGCTCGGCCAGCGTCTGCACCGCGGACTCCGAGGAGACGCCGCGGATGCGGGCCACCTCGGGCCGGGACACCGGCTGCAGGTAGGCGACGATCGCCAGCGTCTCGGCCTGGGCCTGGGTCAGCGGCGGGGTGCGCGGTTTGGCCAGCAGCCGGCGCGCGGCCCCCTCGGCCTGCGGCGCACTGGCCAGGGCGAAGCCGCCGGCGACTTCGCGCAGGACGACACCGCGCCTTCCCTCCGCCAGATCCTCGCGCAGCAGGTCGATCGCCTCGGCGACCTGGCCTTCTTTGGCCTCTGTCGCCTCAGCGAGGTCGGCGGCGCTGACTGGCTGCGGCGAGAGGAAGAGCAGCGCCTCGATCGTGCGGGCCAGGTCATTCATGGCGAGGTCTTCCCCGACTCATGTCACCTTCCTGATCTCGATCGGGCCAAGCGGCTTGTCCTGCGCCCAGGTCACCTCACCCTTGCGGTAGAGCTCGAGCAAAGCGAAGAGGGTCACAGCCTGGGTCAGCCTGTCCTCGTCGCCGAACTGCTCGTCGAAGTCGAAGCTGGAACGCCGCGCGAGCGCATCGCGCAGAGCTCGCAGCCGCCGCTCCAGCGAGACGGTGGGGCGGATGTGGCTGATGTCGACCTCCGGGGGGGTCGCCAGCAGATCGCCGAGGGCAGCGCCGAGCTGCTCGGGGTCATAGGCAGCGCTCGCCGCGTCAAGCGCCACCCGGCGCAGCTCCGCCGGCAGCGGCGCCGAGCGGTACAGGTAGCCACGGGCCGCCTCGAAACGCTCCTCCAGGGTCGCCGCCGCGTCGCGGTAGCGCCGGTACTCGAGCAGCCGCGCCAGCAGTTCCTCGACCGCCTCCTCGGGGCCGAGCTCCTCGATCTCCTCTTCGGCGCCGGGCAGCAACAGCCGCGACTTCAGCTCCAGCAGCGAGGCGATCAGGACCAGGAACTCGGTCGCCACCTCCAACTCGAGCTCCCCCTCGCGCTCGAGGTGCTCGACGTAGGCGACGACGACCTCGCCCAGCTCGACCTCGAGCAGGCTGACCTCCTCGCGCAGGACGATCGCCATCAGCAGGTCGAACGGCCCCGCGAATACGTCGAGGTCGAGATCCAGCTCGGCGACGGTCACAGGTTCAAGTTAACGCGGAGAGCCGATGCCCATGCGGTCGCGGACCTCGGCGACGGTCAGCGAAGCGATCGCGCGAGCCTTCGCGGCGCCCTCGGCCAGGGTCGATTCCAGCGTTGCCTCATCGGCTCGAAGCTCGGCGTAGCGCTCGCGGACAGGGGCGAGCAGATCGATCACCCCCTCGGCGACCGCCTGCTTGAAGTCGCCGTAGCCCGCGCCGGCGAACTCCTGCTCGACCTGCGCCGGGCTCACCCCGCGGGCGACGGCGAGGACGTCGATCAGGTTCGTGATCCCGGGCTTGTCCTCGGAGCGGACGATCTCCCGGCCGGAGTCGGTGACCGCGCTGCCGAACTTCTTGCGGATCGCGTCGGGCTCATCGAGCACGTAGACGGTGCCGGCCTCGGTGGCGCCGGTGGTCGACATCTTCCGCTCCGGCTCCTGCAGGTCCATGATCCGGGCACCAAGCTCGGGAATGCGGTGCTCGGGCTCGACCAGGTTCCCGCCGAAACGCTCATTGAAACGGCGGGCGATCTCCCGCATCAGCTCGATGTGCTGGCGCTGATCCTCCCCTACCGGCACCTCGCCGGCTCTGTAGGCGAGGACGTCGGCTGCCTGCAGCACCGGGTAGAAGAAGAGAGCCGCCGAGACAAGCTCGCGCTGGCGCGCCGACTTGTCCTTGAACTGGTGCATGCGGTTGAGGTCGCCGTGGGCGGTGACCGCCGAGAGCAGCCAGGTCAGCTCGGTGTGCTCATGCACGTCGGACTGGCGAAAGAGGATGCAACGGGCGGGATCGAGGCCGGCGGCAAGCAGAATCGCGGTCGTGTCGTAGAAGCGCTCGCGCAGTTCGGCCGGGTCGTAGGCGACCGAGAGCGCGTGCAGGTCGACGATGCAGAAGATCGCCGGGTCGCCGCGATCCTGCGCCTCGACGTACTGGCGAATCGCCCCGATGAAGTTGCCGAGGTGCTTGCGGCCGGTCGGCTGAATGCCAGAGAAGATGACGGGGGCGCTCACGGCGCGCAGCCTATTTCAGGGGGCCAGAGACGGGGTGCCCTCGCCCGGACAAGTGCCGGTCTAATTAGACCGGCACTTTGAGTATCCGCCCGTTCGAGGGGCACCCCGTCTCTGCTCTCAAACCGCTTCAACCGGGGGCGCCTGTTCGGGCTGCTGTGCGCAGTCGGCGTCGGCGCCGTGGCCGCATTCGCCCGCCGAGGCGGCGCCGCCGGCGGGAACGGTCTCGAAGCGGCGGTCGGGATTGACGATGCCCAGCCCGGCAACTATGCCACCGGCGATCATCAGCAGGCCGGCGATCAGGATGCCGAGGTGGAAAGCGGCAGTCGAGGCGTCCGGGGCCTGCGCGGTCAGGGGCCCGGCGTCGATATCGGCGCCGGCGATCGAGCCGAACTTGGCGGAGATCACCGCGCCGAGGACGGCGATTGCCAGCAGGCCGGCGACACGGGAGATGCCGTTGTTGACGCCGGATGCGATGCCGACGTGACGTTCTTCGACTGAGTCGAGCACGGTCGCGGTCAGCGGCGCGACCGTGGCGGAAAGACCGAGGCCGAAGACCACCAGCGCAGGAAAGACATCGCCGAGATAGCTGGGATCAGAGCCGACCCGGAGCAAGAGGATCAAGCCGATGCCGCCGACGACCGGCCCGAGGCTCATCGGCAGCCGCGGGCCGGTGCCAGAGGCGATTCGGCCAAAGCGAGGCGAGAGGATGAAGAGGATCAGCGAGATCGGCGTCGTCGCCAAGCCGGCTTCCAGTGCCGAGTACCCAGCTACCTGCTGGAGGAAGAGGCCGACGAAGAAGAGGCCGGCGATCAAGCCGGCGTAGGCCGTCAAGGTGGTCAGGTTGGCGACCCAGAAGTTGCGGATCCGGAAGAGGGCGAGGTCGAGCATCGGGTGACGAGCGCGCGCTTCGTGGAGGACAAAGAGAGCGAAGCAAGCAATGCCGATCGCCATCGGCGCCCATACCAACGGGTCCCCCCAGCCGTGCGTCGGCTGCTCGATCAGGGCGAAGACGGGACCGCCGAGACCGGCAGCGGAGAGGCCGATCCCAGCCCAGTCGATGCCGCGGGACGCGTCGGGGTCGCGGCTCTCGCGCACCGAGTGCATGGTCAGCGCCACGGTGACGACGATCAGCGGCAGGTTGACCCAAAAGATCGCCCGCCAGGAGAGCGCTTCGATCAGCGCCCCTCCTCCCGCCGGGCCGAACACGGTCGCGATCCCGGTCCAGGCGGTCCAGGTGCCGACCGCCTTGCCCCGCGCCGCACCCTCGAAGGTGGCGGCGACGATCGCCAGCGAGCCCGGGACGAGCAGAGCGCCCGTGATGCCCTGCAGGGCGCGAGCGCCGACGAGGAACTCGACCGAGGGGGCGACGGCGCAGAGCAGCGAGGTGGCGCCGAAGCCGACCAGGCCGAATACGAACATCCGCCGCCGGCCGAACTGGTCGCCGAGGCTGCCGCCGACCAGCAACAGCGAAACCAAGGTGAGCAGATAGGCCTCGACCACCCACTGCTGCCCGGCCAAGCCGGCGTCGAGCCCGTCGGCGATCGCCGGCAGTGCCACGTTGACGACGGTCGAGTCGAGGAAGACGACCGTCGAGCCGAGGATCGTCGCGACCAGCGTCAAGCGCTGTTGGCGGGTCACCGGGCGAGTGTACGCAGCCGCTTCCCCTGCCCGCTCCGCATGACCGGGACCTCTGCCCGCCTCTCGCCCGTACTCATGGTGAAACCGCGAGGAGGGAAGGGATGACAAAGAGATTTGCGTTGGTCGGAATGCTCGCCCTGGTCGGCTGCGCCGCGATATCGCCCAGCGCAGCCGCTAAGGGGCTGACGGCGTCCGTGCAGGGAGCAACGAGAAGCGGCCTTCCCCACCGATACGTCGCCTTCGCGCCGACCACCCCCTATAAGGCGAGCTCGGGGGGCAAGTCCGACAGATTCACCGTGGTAGCCCGAATCGACAGGCAAGGCGGACGAGTCGGTCGCTGGTGGTACCTGCCCGGTCAATACTCGATCCCGGCCGCCGCTTACGACGATACGGTCGGCGGACTCTCGGCCGATGGCAGCACCCTCGTCCTCAGCCGCTTTTCCTGGATCTATCCGCCGCGAACCACCGGCCTGGCGGTCATCCACACCGAACGCCAACTGCGCCATCCGGGCGGGGAGAATCGGCCGCGCCACGCAATCGACAAGCTGAGCCTGCCTGGCAGCTTCAGCTTTGACGCGATCTCACCTGACGGCTCGACCGTCTACCTGATCGAACACCTCAACCGGGTCGACGGAGGCCCGTACCGAGTACGCGCCCTCGACGAGAGCAGCGGCAAGCTGCGCCCTGGAGCAATCGTCGACCCCGAGGAGCCGTGGGAGCAGATGAGCGGGTTGCCGGTTTCCCGGGTGACGAGCGCGGACGGCCGCTGGGCCTACACGCTGTACGCCGGGTACGGAGGCGGGCGGCATGACGGACGGGGATCACCCGGGGTCCGGGACCCCTTCGTTCACGCGCTCGACACCGTCGCCGGCCGCGCGGCCTGCATCGACCTACCGCAGCTCGAGAGCGGCCGCGAGCCATTTGCCTTCAGCCTGGCGGCTGGACGGAACGGAAGGCTCGTCGTCTTCAAGCGGACGCGAGAGGGAGGCAGACGAGAGGCGCTGCTCACCGTCGACACGCGGAGCCGCGAGGTCAACCGGGCGCAGCCGGTGGCGACGGCGTCAAGCGGGGTTGGGCCATGGCCGCCGATCGCGGCGCTCGGTGTGATCACGGCGGCGCTTCTGACCTGGATCGGTGTGCGGAATCGGCGCACCGCCGACGGCGGCGAACGCATGGAGAGACTTTGAACCAGCGCCGGCTTCTCTTCGCCGCCGTCATCGCCGGCGCCTGCGGCATCGTCCTGATCGGCGTCGGACGAGCAGTGCCGGCGACGAAGGAGGAGATGGATCAGCTGGGGCCGGCGAATCAGGTGGCTGCGAACCGCAGCTCGGCCGAGGGCTTTCTCGCCTTCGCTCAAACCCCGCGCGGCCCGGGCAACCTGCTCGCGCGCCGGGGTGTCGCGGGGCATTCGGCCGCGGGCCGGCCGATCGGGCTCCTCCAGAGAGGCGATCCAGCGTTTGAAGGGGAGGTGCTGGTCTTCGGCTGCATCCACGGCGATGAGTGCGCGGCACGGGAACTCCAGCCGCTCGCCCCTGCCAGCGGCTGCCCCGATCCCGTCTCAGACATCTACTTGGTGCCAAACCTCAACCCGGATGGCTTCGCGCTCGGCAGCCGGCTGAACGGCCGCGGTGTGGATCTGAATCGCAACTTCCCGGCCGGATGGAAGCCGATCGGTAGACGAGGAGATCCACAGTATTCCGGGCCCCACCCCTTCTCAGAGCCCGAGACGCGCCTCGCGGCCCGGATCGTCAACAGACTGCGGCCTGAAGTGACGATCTGGTTTCACCAGCATTACGCGCACCGGCCCCTGGTTCGCGCCTGGGACGGCAGCGTTCCCGCGGCCAGGCGCTTCGCCGATCTCGCACGGATCCCCTTTCGCCGCCTGCCATGGCTCGCCGGCACCGCGCCGAACTGGCAGAACCACCGCTTCCCCGGGACCGCCTCGTTCGTGGTCGAGCTGCCCCGCCGCCCGCTTGGCAACGTCCTCGAGTCAAGGCTCGACCGCGCGGTGGTGCTGCTCGGACGGGAAGTGGGCGAAGATTGAGATGTCCCGCGGAAGAGGTGAGGGTTGGGAGCTGAGAGCGGCGCAGCCGAGCAGACCGGATGGCAAGAGCCGCCACCGGCAAAGGTTGAACGCAGGCTCATCCGAGAGGCCCAGCATGGGTCAGGAGAGGCGCTCGCGGCGCTCTATTCCGCCCACTGGCGTCGCGCTCACCGGGCGGCATACCTCGTCGTCCACGATGCAGCCGCGGCCGAGGACGTCACCCAGGATGCCTTTCTCGCCGCGATCGATGCCCTCGATCGCTTCGATCGTCGCCGCCCCTTCGCTCCCTGGTTGCACCGGATCGTCGTCAACCGGGCGATCGACTGGGGGCGCCGGGAGGCCCTGCGGCGCAGGATCGATGACCCGACGCCAGGGGTCGAGACCGGGCAGCCACCGGAGGAGGTCGGTGAGGAGTTGATGGAGGCCCTCGCCCAACTACCGCCCGAGCAACGCGCAGTGGTCGTGCTGCGATACCTGCTCGACTACACGCCGGGCGAAATCGCGCACATGCTCGAGCTGCCGCGGGGAACGGTGAACTCCCGACTGCGGCGAGCCCTCGACCGGCTTGGCGCCCAGCTGGAGGTGGAGCGGTGAACGAGGACCGGCTCAGTGCACTGCTCCGCGAGACGCCAATACCTCGTGAAGCGGAAGCCGAGCGCCGCGGGCTCCTGATGGCCTCCGAAGTGTTCGCACAACGCCAGACGCCTCGACGCCAAGCGTTTCCGCGCCTCGCGCTCGCCGTGGGAATCAGCGCCTTGCTCATGGGGATATTGCTCTCTCCCGCCGGCGCCGCGGTCAGAGACTGGGTCAGGAACGTCTTTACGACCGGCGTGCCCGACGCCGAGCGGGCTCTGACCGAGGTGCCGGGGGGCGGTCGCCTGCTGGTTCAGTCCCAAGCGGGGCCATGGGTGGTGCAGCCCGATGGCTCCCGCCGCCTCCTCGGGCAATACGGGGACGCAACCTGGTCCCCGCACGGGCTTTTCGTTGCGGCGACAGCGGGTTCCACGCTGAGCGCGCTGGAGCCGGATGGAACGCCGCGTTGGTCGATCTCCGCCGCCTCGGCCATCGCCGATCCGCGCTGGTCTCCGTCCGGCGTCCGCATCGCCTACCGAACCGGGCGCGAGCTGCGAGTCGTCAACGCCGACGGCACGGAGGACCGGGCGGTCGACCCCGACGTCGCCTTCGCTCCCCCGGCCTGGGTCCCGTCCGGGCTTCACCTGCTCGCCTACGTCGACGGGAAGCGAAGGCTGCGGATGGTCGACACCGACTCCGGCGAGCTCGCGGCGTCGGCTCTCGCCATCCCTGGCACACTCGGGCTGGCTTGGTCGCCGGACGGTTCTCTGCTGCTCGAGTGGACCGAGCGCGGTCTCTGGCTGCGTGCTGTGAGCAGCGACAAGCTCTCCCAGCGAATCGAGACCGGACCGCCCCGGCGGGTCCCGCTGCCGCGCAACGCGGCGGTGCGGGCCGCCGCCTTCTCCCCGCGGGATCGGACGATCGCTGCGCTGTTGCGGCTGCCGGCGAGACCGGCCGGGGGACCCCACAGCGAAGTGATCGCAGTAGACCCCGATGGCGGCCCGCGGCGACGCCCCTTCGCGGTCTCCGGCGAACTCTCCGACCTCACCTGGTCGCCGGACGGCAGCCGCCTGCTCGTGTCGTGGCCCGACGCGGACCAGTGGCTCTTCCTCTCACTCCGCAGAGCCGGCCGGATCCAGGCGGTCGAGGGCATCGCCTCGGTTTTCTCGCCCGGCCATTCGGGAAGAGCGCCCTTCCCGAAGATCGACAGCTGGTGCTGTGCGACGCACAGCTCTTTCGCACCCTGAGTCTCATGCCCCCCACCAGGGGAAAGATGTGAGTATCTGATGCCTTATACTGATGCGAATGACGCGCACCACAGTTGATGTAGACGACCGAGCGCTCGACGCCGCACGCCGTGAGCTGGGCACCAAGGGGCTCAGCGAAACCGTCAACGCCGCCCTGCGCGAGGCTGCTCGCCGCCGCGCCCTACAAGGCTTCGACGTGTTGCGCGACATCGACGGCACTCCGCAGGAGGTTGCCGCCGGCCGGGAGCGCTTCTGAACGCCGAACCCTCCCCACAGCCTGTCCAACTCGATGACCCGGCCCTCTTCGACACCGGCGTCTGGACCTGGGCCCGCGACCGCCGCTTCCCGCATCTGGCCAAGTGGTTCAACGCCGAGGTCGCATCCGGGAGGGTGCTGGTCTGTGACCTGGTCGTGTTGGAGCTGACTCGTCTTGCCCCGAACGAGCATCGCGCCGGCGAGGTCACCGAACGCCTCGCGGCCTTCGAGTCGGTGCCAATGGCGGCCGGCATCTGGAGCCATGCCCTCGAGACTCAGCTCGCACTGGCGCCCAAGGGCGACCACCGTCGCGTGCCACCCGCCGACCTCCTGCTCGCCGCGGTGGCCGAGCAAGCCGGCGTGCCGCTTGTCCACTATGACCGCGACTACGAGCGAATCGCCGCCGTCACCGGCCTCCGGCACGAGTGGCTCGTGCCCGACGGCACCCTGGCGTAGGCCAATACGCCTTCAGTCCGACAGGCTGGCCTCCGGCTCCCGCAGCTGCTGCGCCGAGGTGAAGAAGTTGCGGTAGGCGAGCCCGGTGGCGATCAGGGCGGCGATCGCGACGCTGCCGAGCAGAGCGTAGAGGAGGATCAGCTGCAAGCGGACCGCATCGGTCGGGTCGGCGCCGGCCAGCAGCATCCCGACCATCGTCCCCGGGAAGAAGATCAACCCGGTGGTCTTGGTCGAGTCGACCAGGGTGATCATCCCCGAGCGCAGGGCACGGCGGACGAAGGGCGAGGCCGCTTCCCGCGCCGTCGCCCCCAACGCCAGCGTCGCCTCGATCTTTCCGCGTGAGTCGCCGAACTCGTCGCCGAGGCGGTTGAGCGCCACCGCCGAGGCCGTCATCGCGTTGCCGATGACCATGCCGCCGACCGGCACCAGATAGCGGGGCGTCGGATCGAAGACGCCGAGGGCGACCACCAAGCCGAGGGTGCTCGCCCCGGCGATCGCCAGCGCGATCAGCAGTGGCCAGAAGGCGCCCGGGACCGCCGCGGCCCGGCTGCGGGCGGTGAGCGCGCCGAAGAGGACCATCACCGTCAGCAGCGCCAGCACCAGCCAGAGCGAGTCGACGTCGAAGATCAGCTTTATCGCGTAGCCGATCGCGGTCAGCTGGACGAAGGAACGGGCCGCCGCGACGGCGATGTCCTCCTCCAGGTCGGCCTTGCGCCAGAAGGAGATGGCGACGGCAAGCACGACCAGCGTCAGCGCCGCCGCCACCTGCCCGAGCGAGACGTGGATCGAGCTGCTCACGCGAGAATCCTCTCCACCGGGCCCTCTTCGACGACCCGGCCCGCATCGAGCCGTACCACCCAGTCGCCGAGGCGACGAGCCTGCTCGGGGTCGTGACTCACCAGCACGATCGATATGTCCAGCCGTCGCCGCAGCTCCCCCAGCGTCGCCTCAACCGCGTCGCGCGCCCCGTGATCCAGAGCCGAGGTCGGCTCGTCGAGCAACAACACGCGGGGGTTCTGAGAGAGAGCGCGGGCGAGCATCGTCCGCTGTGCCTCGCCCACCGAGAGCTCGGCGACGTCGCGCTCGGCGAATGCGAGGTCGAGCCCGGCGAGTCGCAAGCAGCGAGCGGCGTCGAGAGGCTCGCCGGCAAGCCCGGCCGCAAAGCGCAGGTTCGACTCGACCGTTCCCTCGAGCAGGGCGGGCAGCTGCGGCACCAGCGAGACCTCCCGCCGCAATGCCAGCGGGTCGTATTCGATCAGGGGCCTTTCCCGGTAGGAGATCGTGCCACTGTCTGGATCGGCGAGTCGGTTGAGCAGGCGCAGCAGGGTCGACTTGCCACTGCCGGATGGGCCGACGACCGCGGTCGCCCCCGCCGGCAGCCGAGCGCCGACCGAGTCGAGCACCTGTCGCTTGCCGCGGGTGAGGCTGACGTCGCGCAACTCGAAGAGCACGGACGCATGATCCCCCACCGCCCGCAAGATGGCTCCCGCCGCCGATTGGCCCTGGACGCGGCGGGCTATCGACTGGGAAGATTCGGGTAGGTGATGGTCTGATGGCAAGAGCGATCTGGAGCGGCTCGATCAGCTTCGGGCTCCTCAACGTGCCCGTGAAGCTCTACAGCGCGGTGGCCCGGCGCGGCATCGGCCTGCGTGAGATCCGCGAGTCCGACGGCGCCCGCATCCGCCACCGCCGCGTCGCCGAGGGGACCGACGAGGAGGTCCCCTACGAGAAGATCGTCAAGGCGTTCGAGATCACCCCGGATCGCTACGTGCCGCTGAACAAGGACGAGCTGGCGGCGCTGGCGCCGGAGAAGAGCCGCTCGATCGAGGTCCAGGACTTCGTCGACCTCGACCAGATCGACCCGATCTACTTCGACAGCCCTTACTACCTCGGCCCGGCGGACGGAGCCGAGAAGGCCTACTCGCTGCTCGCGCAGGCGATGCGGCAATCGGGCAAGGTGGCAATCGCCCGCTTCGTCTTCCGCAACAAGGAGCACCTGGCGGCGATCCGCCCCAGCGACGGCGTGCTGACCCTGACCACGATGCGCTTCGCCGACGAGGTCGTGCCCGCCGCCGAGCTGGAGGACGTCCTGCCTGCCGAGAAGCCGAAGGTCGCCAAGCGCGAGGTGGAGATGGCCGAGCAGTTGATCGATTCACTGACCCGCGACTTCGATCCCGGCGCCTACCGCGACGAGTACCGCGAGGAGCTGCTGGCGATGATCGAACGCAAGGCCGCCGGCGAAGAGGTCGTAGCGCCGGCCGAAGCCGAGCAGCGCGAGGCGACCAAGGCCCCCGATCTGATGGCGGCGCTGGAGGAGAGCATCGCCGCGGTACAGGGCAAGGACAGCGGCAAACCGACCAAGAAACGCAAGGCAAAGGCCAAAAAAGCCCCGGCGAAAAAGCGCTTGTCCTCGAACTCCAGGACGGCGTCCAAGAGCCGATCCCGGTAGGGGTGAAGCGTCTTGTACTTTTTCGCCGCCAGCCATAGTCGGCAGCCAAAGACGCGACTCGAAAAAGTTAAGCGAAACCCCTACCGGGATCGACTCTGAATGGCCGAAAGCCGCCAGGTCGAGGTCGACGGTCGTGAGCTGAAGCTCACCAACCTCGACAAGGTCCTCTACCCGAAGGCGGGTTTCACCAAGGGCGAGGTCGTCGACTACTACGCGAAGGTGGCGCCGGCGATGATCCCCCACCTCAAGGGCCGGGCGCTGACCCTCCGCCGCTTTCCCGAAGGCGTCGACGACACCGAGGCGGCCTTCTTCGAGAAGCGCTGTCCCAAGCACCGTCCCGACTGGGTGAAGACGACCCGGGTGCTGGCCGGCCCTCGCTCGGGCTACATCGACTACTGCGTCTGCGAGGACCTCCCGACCCTGGTCTGGATGGCGCAGCTGGCGGCGATCGAGCTGCACCCGTCGCTCTCGCTTGGGAGCAAGCATGAGCAGCCGACCGTGCTCGCCTTCGACCTCGACCCCGGACCCCCGGCGGACATCGTCGACTGCTGCAAAGTGGGCCTGCGGTTGAAGGAGATGCTCGATCACTTCGAGGTCGAGTGCTTCGCGAAGACCTCCGGGTCGAAGGGAATGCAGGTCTACGTCCCGCTGAACACGCCGACCAGCTACGAGGAGACGCGCCCATTCGCCCAGGCACTCGCCCAGCTGCTGGCGAAGCAGACGCCCGAGGAGGTGATCGCGAAGATGGGCAAAAAGACCCTCCGCAAGGGCAAGGTCTTCATCGACTGGTACCAGAACAACGAGCGCAAAACGACGATCGCCGTCTACTCACTGCGCGCCCGCGAGCGGCCCACGGTTTCGACACCGATCACCTGGGAAGAGGTGGAGGGATGCGCCGAAAGCGGCGATTCCACATGCCTCGTCTTCGAGGCCGGCGACGTCCTCGCAAGGCTGGAGGACGCGGGTGACCTCTTCTCATCTGTGCTGGAGTTGAAGCAGAGGCTTCCGAAGCTGTAGATCCGACCAGAGGAGAACGCATGAAGATTTTCGTAGCGGGCGCCAGCGGAGCGCTGGGCAGGCAGCTGGTCCCGCAACTCGTCGCCGCCGGGCATTCGGTGGTGGGAATGACCCGGTCGCGGTCAAAGGGGGATTCGCTCAGCGAACTCGGCGCGCAGCCGGTAGTCGCCGACGCGCTGGATCGCGATGAGGTCATGCGGGTGGTCGACGCGGCGGAGCCAGACGTGATCGTCCACGAACTGACCGCGATCCCGGCGAGACTCGACACCAGGCGCCTCGATCGGGAGTTCGCGCTTACCAACCGACTTCGCACCGAGGGCACCGACCACCTGCTCGCCGCGGCTCGCGCCGCCGGAACGCGGCGCTTCGTCGCCCAGAGCTACGGCGGCTGGCCTTACGAGCATCGTGACGACGCGATCAAGACCGAGGGGGACCCGCTGGACCCCGACCCCCTTCCCTCCTTTCGCGGCATCCTCGACGCGATCCGCCATCTCGAGGGCGCGGTCCTCGGCGCCGAGGGAATCGAGGGGATCGTGCTGCGCTACGGCTCTTTCTATGGCCCCGGAACCTCGCTCGGCGCCGAGCCCGATGGGAGCGTGACCGAAATGGTGCGCAAGCGGCGCTTCCCGGTGGTCGGGTCGGGCGCCGGCGTCTGGTCGTTCATCCATGTCGAGGACGCGGCGGCCGCCACCGTCGCCGCCGTGAACGGCGGCCCTTCCGGCATCTACAACATCGTCGATGACGATCCGGCTCGGGTTGCGGACTGGCTGCCCTTCTTGGCCGAGGCGATCGGGGCGAAGCCGCCCAGGCGCGTGCCGCGCTGGCTCGGTCGCCTCGCAGCGGGCGAAGCGGCGACCGAGATGATGACCGAGATCTGCGGCGCCTCCAACGCGAAGGCGAAGCGAGAGCTGGCGTGGCAGCTCCGCTACCCGAGCTGGCGCCAGGGCTTCACAGAGGGGCTCGGCTGAGCCAAGGCCGAACTAATCGACCAGCGTCTGGCGGATGACCGGGCGGCGGGTCGCCTTGACTTCGTCGAGGCGGCGGACCGGGGTCGTGTAGGGGGCCTGCTTGGCGATCTCGGGGTCGGTCTCGGCCTCGGCGAGAATCTCTTCGATGGCGTCGGCGAAGGCGTCGAGACTCTCCTTGGTCTCCGTCTCGGTCGGCTCGATCATCAGGGCCTCGTCGACCAGCAGCGGAAAGTAGACGGTGGGCGGGTGGAAGCCGAAGTCGAGCAGCCGCTTGGCGAGATCGAGGGTGGCTACCCCCAGCTCCTTCTTCATCGACTTGCCGGAGAGGACGAACTCGTGCATGCAGTGGCGGTCGAAGGCGATCGGCAGGCGCTCGCCGGCACGGCCCTCGGCCATGCGCGCCTTCAGGTAATTGGCGTTCAGCACAGCGGTCTCCGAGGCCTCGGCGAGACCGTCGGCGCCGAGGCTGAGGATGTAGGCGTAGGAGCGGACGAAGACGCCGAAGTTGCCCTGGAAGCCGCGCAGGCGGCCGATCGACTTGGGCCGGTCGTAGTCGAGGTCATAGAGGGGGCCGCTGCCGTTGCCACCCTCCCGGCGCACGACCTGGGGCCGCGGCAGAAAGGGCTCGATTCGATCCGAGACGGCGATCGGCCCGGCGCCGGGGCCGCCGCCGCCGTGCGGCTGGCTGAAGGACTTGTGCAGGTTGACGTGGACGATGTCGAAGCCCATGTCGCCCGGGCGCGAGTGGCCCATCACCGCGTTGAGGTTGGCGCCGTCGTAGTAGAGGGTCCCGCCCACCTCGTGGATCAAGCCGGCGATCTCGGCGATGTTCTCATCGAAGAGGCCGAGGGTGTTGGGGTTGGTCAGCATCAGACAGGCGACCTCGTCGTCGATCTTGGCCCGCAGGTCGTCCATCTCGACGCCGCCGCGCTCGTTGGTGGCGACCTTGACCACCTCGTATCCGGCCATCGTCACCGAGGCCGGGTTGGTGCCGTGCGAGGTGTCGGGAGCGAGCACCTTGGTCCGCGTCTCCCCCCGGTCGGCATGGAAGGCGCGTGTCAGCAGCAGGCCCGCCAGCTCGCCGTGCGACCCGGCAGAGGGCTGGAGGCTGACGTGTGGCAGGCCGCAAATCTCGGCCAGTGAGCGCTGCAGCAGCCACATCAGCTCAAGCGCGCCCTGGGCGCGCTTGGGGTCCTGCGCCGGGTGCAGGCGGGCGTGCCCCGGCAGCGCCGCGACCCGCTCGTTGAGCCGCGGGTTGTGCTTCATCGTGCAGGAGCCGAGCGGGTAGAAGCCCGTGTCGAGGTCGAAGTTGCGGCGCGAAAGGCGGTTGTAGTGGCGGACGATCTCCGGCTCGGCGACCTCGGGCAGACGCGGCGGCTCGTCGCGCAGCAGATGGGCGGGGATCAGCTCGTCGAGCGGCTTCTCCGGCACGCCCGCCTCGGGCAGCGCGGCGGCGCGGCGGCCGGGCTTCGACTTCTCGTAGATCGTGACCGCTCGCTCGCGTTGCATAGGTGTCTCCACCAATTCCGCCCTCATCCGACCGCCACCCTCTCAGCGGAGATCGCGGCGCCCAGAGCGGCAGCAAGTTCGTCGATCTGCTCACGGCTGCGGCGCTCGGTGATCGCGATCAGCAGGCCGTCCTCGTGCTCTGGGTAATCGCGAGCGAGCGGGTAGCCGGCGGCGATGCCGCGCTCGGCGCAGCGCTCCAGGACGCGGTCGACGGGCGCATCGAGGCGAACCGCGAACTCGCGAACCACGGGGGCCTCGTGAAGCGCCTCGACGCCCTCCACTGCCGTCAGCTGCTCGCGCGCATAGGCGGTTCGCTGAACCAGCAGCTCGCCCAGCTCGCGGAACCCCTGGCGGCCGAGCCAGGCGAGGTGGATCATCGCCGCCAGGGCGTTCAGCGCCTGGGCGGTGCAGATGTTGTTGGTCGCCTTCTCGCGGCGGATGTGCTGCTCCCGGGTCTGCAGGGCCAGGACGAAGCCACGGCGGCCGTCCACATCGTCGGTCTCGCCGGCGATCCGTCCGGGCATGCGGCGGATGTGCTCCTCGGTGGCACAGAAGAAGCCGAAGGAGGGACCGCCGAAGTCGAGTCTGTTGCCGAGGGGCTGCCCCTCGCCGAGAGCGATGTCGGCCCCCCCCTCGCCGGGTGGCTTGAGGATGCCGAGGGTCATCGGGTCACAGGCGACGACCAGCAACGCTCCATGCTCCTTGGCGGCGGCGCCGAGCGCCTCGACATCCTCGACCGCGCCGAGGAAATTGGGGCTCTGCAGGAAGACCGCGGCGGTCTCGCCGTCGACCGCGGCGACCAGGGACTCGGCCTCTGTCACGCCGTCGGCGAGGTCGACCTCGACCACCTCGGCGCCATAGCCCTGGGCGTAGGTCGTCAGGGTCTCGCGGCTGTGTGGATGGACGCCGCGGGAGACGACGAAGCGACGGCGGCCGGTCGCCCCGATCGCCAGGTACCCGGCCGAGGCGACCGAGGACGGCCCCTCATAGAGCCCGGCGCCGGAGACCGGCAGGCCTGTCAACTCCGACATCGCGGTCTGGAACTCGAACATCGCCTGCAGCCCGCCCTGGGAGATCTCCGGTTGGTAGGGCGTGTAGGGGGTGAGGAACTCCGAGCGCTGGGTGATCGCGTCGACGATCGCCGGCACGTAGTGGTCGTACATCCCAGCCCCGATGAAGCAGATCTCGCGTTCGGCGTCGGCGTTGCGATCGGCCAGCGCCGCCAGCCGCTCGAAGACCTCCGCCTCGCTCAGCCCCTGCGGCAGCTCCAGCGGTCGCCCGAGGCGCAGCGGCTCGGGGATCTGCTCGAATAGCTCGGCCGGCGAGTCGACGCCGATCGCCGCGAGCATCTCGGCTCGGTCAGCGGGCGTAGCGGATGTGTAGCGCGTCACGCCGCTAAGGCTACGCAAGGAGGTGACCGCATAAATTTTCGCGCTTCGCTCGCTGCGCGAAAATCAGATATGGACGCTTGCTTGCTCCGCGCTCAAGCAAGCAACTTGCGATATTCGGCGGCGCTGAGCAGGGCGTCCGCCTCTGCGGGGTCGCTCAGTTTGACCTTGACCAGCCAGCCCTCTCCGTAGGGATCCTGGTTGACCTTCTCCGGCGCGTCGGCCAGGCTCTCGTTCACCTCGACGATCTCTCCGGAGAGCGGCGCGATCACGTCGGAGACCGCCTTCACCGATTCGACCTCTGAGTATGTGGAGTCTTTCGTGACGGTCGCGCCCACCTCCGGCGGGTCGTAGAAGACGACCTCGCCGAGGCTGTCCTGCGCGTACCAGGTGATCCCGAAGACGGCATGCTCGTCTCCCTCCAAACGGGCCCAGTCGTGCTGGTCGTGGTAGATCAGCTCATCGGGGTAGGTCGCCTCGGACAACTCAGTTCTCCTTCCTGTAGAGGGGCTTGGAAGCTATCCGGCCGGCGCGTAGTTTGCCGCGCACGTCGATCTCGACCTCGGTCCCCGGCACGGCCAGCTGGGCGCGGACGTAGGCCATCCCAATTCCCACATCCAGAGAGGGAGAGAAGCTGCCGCTGGTTACCTCGCCGGCAGGCGCGCCGTCTTTCAGCACCTCGTTGCCCGGGCGCGGGATGCCCCTGCCCTCGATCGTGAACGGCGCCAGCTTCTCTGCGGTGCCCTCCGAGCGGGCCCGAGCGATCGCCTCGGAGCCGACGAATCCGGTCTGCTCGACACAGCACCAGCCGAGGCCGGCCTCGATCGGGTTGCGCTCTGGAGAGAGGTCGTTGCCGTGCAGGTGAAAGCAGGCCTCGAGGCGCAGCGTGTCGCGGGCGCCGAGACCGCAGGGAACGACGCCGGCGTCGAGCAGCTCGGCCCAGATCGCCGGCGCGACCTCGGGGTCGAACAAGAGCTCGACCCCATCCTCGCCGGTATAGCCGGTGCCGCAGATCTGCGCCGGGCGCCCACCGATCCGCTCCGTCGCGACCCGCATGCGCGGCGGCAGGTCGAGGTTCAGCGTCGCCGCCACGATCTGCCGCGCATGCGGTCCCTGCACGGCGAGCATCGCGTAGCGATCGGCGACATCCCGGACGGCGACGTCGAAGTCGCGACTCCAGCGTCCCAGCCAGACGAGATCGGCGTCGTGATTGGCGGAGTTGGTGACGAGCAGGTAGCGATCGTCGCCGAGCCGGTAGGCAAAGAGGTCATCGAGTACTCCTCCCTCCTCGTTGCAGAGGCAGGAGTACTGAGCGCCACCGAGGCCGATCGCGGCGACGTCGTTGGAGAGGACGCGCTGCAGGAAGGCAAGCGCCCCCGGACCCTCGACCTCGACCTCCCCCATGTGGGAGACGTCGAACATGCCGGCGTGGGTGCGAACCGCCATGTGCTCCTCACGGATGCCCTCGTACTGCACGGGCATCTCCCAGCCGGCAAACGGCACCAGCCTGGCGCCGAGCTCCGCGTGACGCTCGTAGAGGGAGGTGCGCCGCAGCGCCGGATCAGTCACGCGCGGCAGCGTATTGGAGTAGCTTGCCCGGGATGAAGCTCTACGTTTGCTGGACGAAACGCGAGTTGCACATCAGGTCCAGCGGCCATCCCTGTGCCAACGCCCACAAGGCCCTGACCGAGGCCGGCTACGATCCGGAGGTCGTCCACGCGCTCAGCTTCGGCGCGCTGCCTGACGCGCTCCAGACGCCGGCCCGGAAACTGGTCAAGGAGAAGACTGGGCAGAACTGGGTGCCGGCACTGGAGACCGACGACGGCCAGTGGATTGGCGGCTCGGAGGCAATCGTCACCTGGGCCGAGGCCAACCCAGCTTGAACTAGCTCGCGCGCTGCGCCGACCGCCTATTCCTTGAGGAACCCGGGAACGTCGATGTCGTCGTCGGAGACGCGCAGTTTGCGAATGTCGGTGTCATCCGCCGAGACCCGCGGCCGGCTCTCGTAGCGACGGCGAACGCGCTGGGGCGAACGGGCAAGCAGCTCGAAGCCCTCGAAGCCGGTGGCGATCACCGTGACCCGAACCTCGTCGCGCATCGACTGGTCGACGACCGAGCCGAAGATGATGTTGGCGTTGTCGTCAGCCTCGGCCTGGACCAGCTGGGCCGCCTCGTTGACCTCGAAAAGGCCGAGATCCTCGGGGCCGGTGATGTTCAGCAGCATCCCGGTCGCGCCCTTGATCGACTCTTCGATCAGCGGCGAGGTGATCGCCGCCTTGGCGGCATCCAGGGCGCGAGCCTCGCCGGCGGCGGAGCCGACCCCCATCAGAGCCGAGCCGGCGTCGCGCATGATCGTCCGCACATCGGCGAAGTCGAGGTTGATCAGGCCGGGGATCGTGATCAGGTCGGTGATGCCCTGCACGCCCTGGCGCAGGATGTCGTCGGCCTGACGGAACGCCTCGAGGACGCTGGTCCGCCGCTCGACCGCCTGCAGCAGCTTCTCGTTGGGGACGATGATCAGGGTGTCGACGTTGTTGCGGAGCTTCTCGATCCCCTCGAGCGCCTGCTGCATGCGCCGTTTGCCTTCGAACTCGAACGGCTTGGTGACCGCGCCGACCGTCAGGGCGCCGATCTCCTCCTTGGCGATCTCGGCGATGATCGGCGCCGAGCCGGTGCCGGTGCCACCGCCCTCGCCGGCGGTGACGAAGACCATGTCGGCGCCCTTCAGCGCCTCCTTGATCTCATCGCGGCTCTCTGCCGCGGCGCCGGCGCCAACCTCTGGATTGCCGCCGGCACCCAATCCTCGGGTCAGCTCCTGGCCGATCGAGAGTTTGATGTCGGCGTCGCAGGCCTGCAGGGCCTGGGCGTCGGTGTTGACCGCGACGAACTCAACGCCCCGGATTCCGGCATCGACCATCCGGCTGACGGCATTGGTTCCCCCGCCGCCGGCCCCGACGACCTTGATCACCGCAAGGTAAGTGGATTCCATCTCCCGATTTCTCCGAGTGCCACTCTCAGCAAATGAGAGGTTGGCGTTTGAGTTGAGCCTTTATTCCGTCCGAGCCTTCAGGGATGCTCAAGGGTTCTGAGAGTCACTGAAGCTTGGAAATTGCGCTCAACGTAGGGTATTAGCCGCCTACTGTCAAACGACCGGGACGCATCCTGCAAGGGAAACTCTCAAGTCCTACTTAAGAGTTTCCCTATTCTCAGCCTTTGGTCGAGGGTTTAGGGAACGGCAGGCAGGGAGTGCCCGGAGCCGCCGAACGTAGGCCTGCCTGGGACATAGAGATCGACGTAATCGAGCGTCGTCACAGTGGGATCGGCCAGCACCGCAGCGGCCGCCCGCCACTTCTTCGTGGCTTGTGAGGCACTGCCGAAGCGCAGCTGGACCCCTGCCTTCAACACCACGTCCACCCCGCTGTCCCCATAGAAGCTGCTCTCTATATATGGGCGCAGACCAGCCGGCGCAGCGCCCAGCACACGCGCCTGTTGGAGGGCGGGTCCGGCGAGCCGCCCGCCGGGGGGCGGCTCGGTTAGCGGCAGCCGAGGCAGCGAACCATCCTCGGGGGCAGGAAGCCAACTCAACACCGTCCCGTCGCCGGCGACCCCAACCGCGCCGGATCCCGAGCCGATCGTCGCGATCGGCTTCGTCTGAACCAGCCGTGGTTCGACATGGTCCCCGCGCAGGAAAAGCCACCAGGCGGCCGCCGCAAGAGCGACGGCGGCAGCCAGGACGGCGGCGCGGCGCTTCACAGCTCCCAGCCGTCGGGCCAACGCACCTCGCCCAGCAGCTGGACCTCGGGCTCGAGCTCCACACCGAAGCGCTCATGGACGCGACGCCGGCCCTCGGCCATCAATTCCAAGACGTCGGCCGTCGTCGCCCCCCCGGTGTTCTCGACGAAATTTGCGTGCTTGCTCGAGAAGCGAGCTCTGCCGCGTTTCAGGCCGCCGCAGCCGACCGCCGCCAGCAGCTGCCCGGCGGTGCGCTCGCCGGGCGGGTTCTTGAAGGTCGAGCCGAAGGTCTTGATCCCGGAGGGCTGGGCCTCACGGCGCTTTTCCCGCATGCCCGCCAGGGTCGCCTTGACCGCCACCGGATCGGCCGGAGAAAGCAGGAAGGAGGCCCGCGAGACGACCTCTGTAGGCCCCAGGCTCGAGCTGCGGTAGGCGAACCCGAGCTGCCCGGGCGGGCGGCGCTCCCGGCCGGCCGCGGAGCAGACGTCGACCCACTCCAGGACCTTCGCGAGCTGGCCGCCGTAAGCGTTGGCATTCATCTTCACCGCCCCGCCCGCGGTGCCGGGGATGTTGATCCCGAACTCGAGGCCGGACAGCCCCCAGCCGGCTGCCTTCGCCGAGGCCGAGGGCAATCGGGCGCCCCCGCCGCAGAGAACGCGGTCTCCCTCACGCTCAATCGTCGCCAGCTCGCCGTCGAGCTTGATCGCGAGGCCGCGAAATCCGTCGTCGGCCACCAACAGGTTCGACCCCGAACCGATCGTCCCGATCGCCAATCCCTCCGCGTCGGCCCAAGCGAGCATCGCCAGCAGCTGCTCCTCCATGGTGGGGCGCGCGAACCAGTCGGCCGGGCCGCCGGTGCGCACGGTGGTGAGCCGGGCCAACGGGAAGTCGCGCTCGATCCCTTCAGGCGGTGCGCTCAACTCACCACCTCCTCGCCGACCAACTCCTCGGCGAGCTTGAAGATGTCTCCGGCGCCGATCGTGACCAGGATTTGATCCTCGATGCCGAGCGCCTGGTTGTGGTCCAGGCGGTCGGCAAGAGCACCGCGCGCCTCCTCGGCGTCGGGCAACCACCAAACAGGCCGCCCTCCCATTCGCTCAGCCGCCGCCTGGGCGATGCTCAGGCCGCTCACTCCGGCAAGCTCACCGACAGGCTCCTCGCGAGCGGGATAGACGTCGAGGACCGCGACTTCGTCCGCCAGCGCCAGCGCCGCGCCGAACTGCTCCGCGAGAGCCTTGGTCCGCGAGTAGAGATGGGGCTGGAAGACTGCAAGGAGGCGCTTGGGACTCAGCTCGCGCAGTGCGGAGAGGGCAGCGCGCACCTCGGTCGGGTGGTGTGCGTAGTCGTCGTAGATGCGGGTGCCCTTGTGCTCGCCCTTCAGCTCGAGCCGTCGGCGCACCCCGGGGAAGTTGCCGAGCGCCACGGCGGCGGCGTCGACGTCCAGTCCGGCCAGCTCGATCGCGGCCAGCGCGGCGCGGGCATTGAGCAGGTTGTGGCGCCCCGGGACGACGAGCGGCAGCGCGGTGGGCCCTGGCTCACCGGCGTCGAAGCCGATCGTCTGCCCCTCATTGACCAGATGGTCCAAGCTGTGGTCGGCTGGAATCGCAACTCCTGCCGCGGGCGACAGGAACCGACGGAAGGCGGTGTGCAACTCGGCCAGCGAGCCCCAACGAGTGTGGTGATCCATCTCGACATTGGTGACGATTGCCACCTCGGGCGCCAGCTTCAGGAAGCTGGCGTCGCTCTCATCGGCCTCGGCGACAACCCAATCCCCCCCACCCCAACCGGCGTTGGCGGCCGCGTCGTCGGGGCCGAGGCCCGGCACCTCCCCGCCGACGAAAAAGGGGGGGTCGACGCCCAGCCCCCGCAGCGCCCAGACCAGCATCGCGGTCGTGGTCGTCTTGCCGTGAGTGCCGGCAACCGCGATCAGCCTCTTCTGGGCGCACAACTCGGCAAGCAGCTCACCACGGTGCAGCACAGGCGCTCCGCGTTTGCGAGCGAGGTCCAGCTCGGGATTGTCGTCGGCGATCGCGGTTGAGACGACGACCTCGACGCCATCGGCCAGGTTCGCGGCGTCGTGACCGATCACCGGTTGGAGGCCGGCGGAGCGCAGTCGCTCCATATAGGAGGAGTCGGCGCGGTCGCTGCCGGTCACCGAAGCCCCCAGCTCGGCGCAGACGAGCGCCAGGCCGCTCATCCCGGCGCCGCCGATGCCGACGAAGTGCAGCCGGCGGCCGGCCCAATCTCTCCCTGCGCTCATCGAACTACCGCCAGGATCTCCTCGGCGACGCGGCGGGCCGCGTCGGGCATCGCCAATCGGGCCGAGGCCGACGCCATCACCGCAAGCCGTTCTCCATCGCCCAGCAGCTCCCCCACCTCGGCGGCGAGTCGCTCGGCGCTCAGCTCGGCGTCGGGGATCGCCTCCGCTGCCCCGGCGTCGACCATCCAGTCGGCGTTGGCGCTCTGGTGATCGGCGGTGGCATGGGGGTAGGGAACGAGAATCGCCGGCCTTCCCACCGCGGTCACCTCGAAGATCGAGCCACCCGAGCGGCCCAGGACCAGGTCGCAGGCGGCCAAGACGTCGCCGAGATCGGGCTCGTAGGCGAGCAAGGTATAGCGAGCGCGGTGCGGCGCTTCGCTCAGTCGGTCCTCCAGCTCCTCGAAATCCCGCCGACCTGCGAGGTGAACGACGTGGAAGTCACGCCCGGGTCGCTCCGCGAACGCCTCCACCGCACCGAGGTTGATCGAGCGGGCGCCCTGGCTGCCGCCCATCACCAACAGACAGCGATCGTCGGGCGCGACGCCAAACCTCTCCCTGGCAGCGGCTCGATCCGCGGCCAGCACCACGCGAGGTACCGGCCGCCCGGTCACGAGGTAGCGCTCGCCCTCCCGCCCGGCGATCGGAAAGGAGAGGCAGACCCGCTTCGCCCGCCCGGCCAGCAGGCGGTTGGCGAGCCCAAGATGACTGTCGGCCTCGGTCAGCACCAGAGGGACCCCGGCCAGTACCGCCGCCAAGCCGGCCGGCCCGGCGACAAAGCCGCCGCCACCCATCACCACGTCGGCGCCACGGGCCCGGAGCGCGCGGCGCGCGGCCCCGACAGCGCCAAGCGCCTCAACGCCGGCCCGCGCGGCGCGCAGGGGGTTGCGTCGATCGATCCCGCGCACCTTCAGATAGTCGATCTCATAGCCGGCGGCAGGGGCCAGCTCCGCCTCGATCCGATCGCGGGTGCCGAGGAAGGAGACCTCGGCACCGCTAGCGCGAAGCTCGTCGGCGACCGCCATGGCCGGCACGACGTGGCCGGCGGTTCCCCCCGCCGCCACTACGACTGTGGGACTTCTTGGCACCGCTGGTCTTGCTCCTTCCGCGCGCAGGCGCTCGTCCACCCTCGACGACGCGCAGTTTGCCAGCGCGGGTGGACCGGGTGGATCGCGCCGGGGCGCGCTTGGCCCGGCGCGCAGTCCGGGCGGACCGTGCGGCGCCCGCTTTCCCACCTCCCGCCACGTTGAGGATCAGCCCAACCGCAAAGAGGCTCGCCATCAGGCTGCTGTTGCCATAGGAAACAAAGGGCAGCGGAATCCCCGTGAGCGGCGCGAGACCCATCACCGCACAGAGATTGATCGTCGCCTGGACGAGGATCAGCGAAGTGAGGCCGGCAACCAGCAGCTTGCCGTAGCGATCCCTGGCTTTGCGGGCAACCTGAAGCCCCGCGTAGCCGAACATCGCAAAGAGGCCGACGACAGCGGTGATGCCCACCAAGCCCAGCTCCTCGCCGATCACCGCCGAGATCATGTCCGTGTGGGCCTCAGGCAGATAGAAGGCCTTCTGGACGCCGTTTCCGATGCCGACGCCGAACAGGCCGCCGGAGCCGAGGGCGATCTTCGCCTGGGCCGCCTGGAAGCCGGCCCCGGCCGCATCGGCCCCTGGGTTGAGAAAGCCCGTGAGGCGCGCCATCCGGTAGGGCTCGATCACGGTGAGCAACAGAGCGCAGCTGCCGAGGATGAGGGCGATCAGTCCCAGGTCCCGCAGCCGCGCCCCGGCGGCGATGAGGGTGGCGCCGACCGCGAAGGCGATCACCAGCGTCGTTCCCAGGTCGGGCTCGGCGACGATCAGCAGGCAGGCAGCCCCGACCACCAACAGGAACGGCATCAGCCCTTCGATCGACCCCACCCGCTTTGGCTTGGACGCAAGCAGGTCGGCGCCGTAGAGGATCAGCGCCACCTTGGCGATCTCCGAGGGCTGGACCTGCAGGAAGCCGGAGCCGAGCCAGCGGCTGGATCCGTTGACGTTGGAACCGGCGACGAGCACCACGAGCAAGAGGAAGAGCGAGCCGGCGAGGATCGCCGGTGTGAGACGGCGGACGGTGGCGAGTCCGTGGCGAGCGACAAGGTGCATGATCACCAGGCCCACGGCCCCGAACATCAGCGTGCGCTTCAGGTAGAAGGCGCTGTTGGAGAGACCGCCGTCGTTCAGCACCTGGGTGGTGGAGCTGGCGGAGAAGACCATCACCGCGCCCAGCGCCAGCAGGCAGAGCGTCGCTGTCAGCAGCAGGTTGTACTCGGCAGATCGGGACTTCACCGCAGTCCCTCCACGATCTGGCGGAAGCGCTCCCCGCGCTGCTCGAAATCCCGGAAGGAGTCGAAGCTGGCGCAAGCCGGAGAGAGCAGGACGACGTCGCCGGCCGCCGCCGCGGCGGCGGCGCGGCGCACCGCGTCCTCGAGGTCGGCGCAGCGGTGCAACTCGACCCCCGTCTCGACGACCGGCGCCAGCTCCTCGGCGAGGCGCTCGGCTGCGGCCCCGATCAGATAGCAGGCGGCGCAGCGCTCGCGGACCGGGTCGGCGAGCGGTGCGAAGGGCTCCCCCTTCTCGCTGCCGCCGAGGATCGCGTGCACGCCTTCCTCGAAGGCGCGGATGGCGACCGTCGCCGAGGCGACATTGGTCGCCTTGGAGTCGTTGACGAAGCGGACGCCGTCGATCTCGGCCACCGGCTCCAGCCGGTGGGGGACGCCGGCAAAGGAGCGCAGGCCCTCGCGCACGGCGTCGCGATCTATCCCCATCGAGAGCGCCGCGGCCGCCGCAGCCATCGCGTTGGAGGCGTTGTGCGCCCCCAACAGCCCCAGTTCGTCGACGGCGAGAAGCGGCTCGCCGTCGTGGAAGATCGTGCCTTCGGCGAGCGAGACCTCGCAGTCCGGCCCCGCCCCACGACAGAAGGAGACGCGCCGCGCGCAACCGCCAAGGTCGACGCCCGCGAGGGCCGGGTCATCGGCGTTGTAGACGGCGACGTCGTCGTTGCCCTGGTTGGCGAAAATCCGCAACTTCGCCGCCAGATAGGAGTCGAGATCGGCGTGGCGGTCGAGATGGTCGGGCGCCAGATTGAGGAAGACGGCGCACTCGGGCGCGAAGGAGGTGGCGTCCTCGAGCTGAAAGCTGGAGGCCTCGCAGACGACGGTGGCGGCGGGGTCGATTTCGGCGCCTTCTGGCGACTTGTTCCCCGTATTTGCCGAATAAGTCGCCAGCGCGGAGAGCGGCGTGCCGACGTTACCGGCGAGGGCAACCGGCTCGCCCGCGGTCCGGTAGAGGTGCCCGAGCAGCTCGACCGTGGTCGTCTTGCCATTGGTTCCGGTCACCGCGACAAAGCGGTTGGGAACTTCTCGCCAGGCGAGCTCCAGCTCGCCGATCACCTCGATGCCGCGCTCCAGGGCGGCAGCGATCACCGGCGCCTCCCGGGGCACGCCCGGGCTCTTGACGACGGTCCGTGTCCCTTCCAAAAGAGCCAATCCATCCGTATCCAGGACAACTTCGACGCCGGTCGCCCCCAGCCCTGCCGCCCCATCCGGGTGCCCGGAATCGACGCCCCGCACGACTTCCCCCATCCCAGCCAAAAGCTCGGCGGCAGCCTGCCCCGACCGGGCCAAGCCAACGACCAGGAAAGGCCCCTCGGGCCGGGGCGGCCGAGACTTCTTCGGCGGGGGCGCGCTCATCCGACATATCTTCGATCCGTCGGGCGCCGGACCTGTTCGGAATCCGTGACCAGCGGTGCGGGGCGTCTACTGCTCGCCAGGCGGCTCCAGGACATCCATCCGCACCACCAGTCCCTTCTCGAGTTGGTAGCGGTGTCGGAGATGGGAGTCGGAGATGAGTTCGCCGGTACGCGCGTCGTGGACCACCTGATGGATATCGACCGTGATGCTGCCGTCCGACTCCTCGGTGAAGCGCTCCGGCTCGACTTTGCTGGAGATGGCTTCGAACTGCCGACTCCAATAGTCGCGAACCGCAGCCCGGCCAACCACCCGACCGCCCTCCCAAGCATTGGGCCAGTCCACCTCGGGATGCATCAGCTCGACTGCGGCCTCTACATCCCGGGCGTTGAACGCGCGGTAGGCCGCCCGCAGAATTGACTTGGCCTCCAGCATCAGGCCCCGAGGCGCTTGGCGAGAAAGACTCGCTCGAAGCCGAGCTCGCAGCGGCGATCGACTTCCCGATAGCCAAGCCGGAGGTAGAGCTCCAGGTTCTCGGTCATCTTGGCGTTGGTGTAGAGCCGCATCGTCGCGACGCGGCTCTCTCGCGCAAAGTCCTCCGCAAGGCGAGAAGCGCCCGGCCGATGCCTTCGCTTTGACGGTCTGGATCGACGGCCACGTTCTCGATGAGCACGTGCTCCCGCTGGTGGCTCAGGACGAGGAGCCCGACGATGTCGGCTTCTTCCGCGACGAAAACGCCGCCCTGGCCGACCTTCTCCGCATAGTCGTCGTCCATCGGCGCGGGCCGTCGGCCGATGCGCTCTATGTACGGGTCATAGGCACGCTGGACGAGGTCGTCGATGGACGCGACGTCAGCCGGGCGTGCCGATCGGATCTGCATCGGCTCAGTCTCCCTGAGCGATCGTCGCAGCGAGCCCTGGTCTCGGTCAGTATGTCGCGATGGAAATCTCCCTCACCCACATCGGCGGCCCGACGGTTCTGATCGAAGTCGGAGGCTGGCGCTTGTTGACCGATCCGACATTCGATCCGCCCGGGGGGAGCTATCGGTTCGGCTGGGGCACCGGCTCGAAGAAACTGACCGGACCGGCGATAGCGGCTTCCGACCTCGAGCCGATCGACGCGGTGCTGCTCAGCCACGATCATCACGACGACAACCTCGACGCCGCCGGGCGTGCATTCCTGCCGTCGGCGGGCACCGTCATCACCACCGTTCCGGGGGCGAAGCGCCTCGGCGGCGCCGCTCGCGGTCTCGGGCCATGGGAAAGCACCCGGCTCGAGGACCCGGCACGCCCCTCGATCGAGATCACCGCGACGCCCTGTCGCCATGGTCCGCCACTGAGCCACCCGATCGTCGGCGACGTGATCGGCTTCGCGCTCAAGTGGGAGGGCCAGGAGCACGGTGTCCTCTGGATCTCGGGCGACACCGTGCTCTACGACGGTGTGCGCGAGGTGGCCGATCGCCTGACGGTCGGCACCGCGCTCCTGCACCTGGGCGGCGTGCGCTTCCCGATCTCAGGCCCGGCGCGCTTCACGATGACCGCCAGAGAAGCCGTGGAGCTGTGCGGACTCCTCCAGCCGCAGACCGTCATCCCAATCCACTACGAAGGTTGGAAGCACTTCCGGGAAGGACGAGAGGCGATCGAGCACGAGTTCGCCGATGCGCCCGAAGACGTGCGCAAGCGGGTCCGGTGGCTGCCGATCGGCGCTGCCACCGAACTCGCCGCGTGAACCTCGGCGAAGAAGCGGGAGCGGTCGAGGCTTACCGCTTGACGATGTTGTAGATCTCGATCACCTCCGGCTCGCCGGGATCGATCCCGACCTCGGAGAGCACCGGCATCAGTCGCTCGCCGAACGCCTCGAGCTCCTCGCGGGAGTCCCAGATCTCACTGACGCGAAGGCTGCCCTCGGTGCCGAAGCACACGTGATATTCGAGACCGTCAGGGGGGAAGTCACCCGACTCCTCGAGCTTGCGGACGCTCTCGTCGTACTGTGCCGCGGTCAGGCTCGCGGGGGCGAAGCGGATAAGGACGCTCATAGTTCCTCCTCGGTGGGGTCTCCCGACCTTACTCCCGCAAGCCCTAGCGACCGATCGACTGCTGGTAGAGCGTGAAGCCGATTCCCGAGCAGACGGCGGCGATGATCCAGAAGCGGAGCATGATCTTGGTCTCCGACCAGGCCATCATCTCGAAGTGGTGGTGGAGGGGCGCCATGAGGAGAACGCGGCGGCGGAAGGCTTTGAAGGAGAAGACCTGGATCGCGACCGACAGCGCCTCGATCACGAAGATGCCGCCGATGATGATCAGCAGGACTTCGGTCTGAGTCATCACGGCGAGGGCGCCGATCGCGCCGCCGAGGCCGAGCGAGCCGGTGTCACCCATGAAGATCGAGGCCGGAAAGGCGTTGAACCAGAGGAAGCCGATGCAGGCGCCGACCATGCATGCGGAGAGCAGCGCCAGGTTCTGCTGCTCGTTGGTGACGAAGGCGATCGCGGTATAGGCGAGCAGGACGATCGCGCAGGAGCCGGCGGCGAGGCCGTCCAACCCATCGGTGAGGTTGACCCCGTTGGAGGTGCCGGCGATGACGAGGAAGACGAGGACGAAGTAGAGAACCGGGCCGAGGTCGACGCTGCCGTCGCCTATCCGGAACTCGAGGACAGGCTCTAGGCCGACCTCATGGCGTGCCACCCACCAGAGGCCGAGCGCCAGGAACACCTGGAAGAGGAGCTTCCAGCGGGCGGAGAGGCCAAGCGAGCGGCGCTTGACGATCTTGATGAAGTCGTCGGCGAAGCCGAGCGTCGCGCAGCCCAGCGCGACGCCGAAGACGGCAAGACTCTGGGCGTCGCGATCGGAGAGGACGAGGTAGGGAACGCAGATCGCGGCGAAGACGATCAGCCCTCCCATCGTCGGCGTCCCCGCCTTCGCATGATGCTCCTGCGGTCCGTCCTCGCGGATGTGCTGGCCGAACTCCTTCACCCGCAGGTACTCGATGAACTTGGGGCCGAGAAAGATGCAGATCAGCATCGCCGCCATTCCGGCGATGAGGACCTCGCCCATCAGCGAAGCTCCTCGAGGGCCTCGGCGACCGCCTCGAGGCCGGCGGAGCGCGAGCCCTTGACCAGCACCGCATCCCCCGGCTCCAGCTGTGCCGCGAGCAGCTCCGCCGCCTCCTCGGGAGTGCCGACCAGCTCGTCCGGGCCGTACTCGCGCGCCGGCTCGTCGACTCCGATCAACAGGTCGATTCCCTCGGCGCGGGCATGCTCGCCGACCGCGCGGTGGTACTCGGCGGCGGCGCTCCCCAATTCCGCCATCTCACCCAAGACGGCGACGTGGCGCTTGGCGTCCAGGGTTGCCAGATGGTCGAGCGCCGCTCGCATCGACACCGGGTTGGCGTTGTAGCAGTCGTTCACGAGGACGATTCCGTCGCCCAGCTCGAGGCGTTCGCCGCGGAAGCGGGAGAAGCCTACATCCGCCGCCCCGTCTGACATCTCAGCAGGGGAGACGTCCAACGCCACCCCGGCAGCGACGGCGGCCAGCGCGTTGAGGAGGTTGTGCGCTTCCGTGAAGGGGAAGTGGAAGACCTCGCTGCCGAGAGGGGTGTCGATCCGAGCCTGCGTAACCCCCTCGTTGATCTGCCGCGTGGCGGCGTAGACGTCTCCGCCCGGACCGAAGCGAAGCAGTCGCGGGGCGCTCCCCAGGTGAGGCTCCAACTCCCCCGCCTCGACGGGGACGACGGCGACTCCATCCTCGGGCAGTGCCCCGATCACCTCCGCCTTCGCCGCGGCGATCGCCTCAACCGAGCCAAGCAGCTCGACGTGGACCGGGCCGACGTTGGTGATGACGGCCACGTCGGGCTCCGCGATCGCCGCCAGCTGGGCGATCTGACCGGGGCCGCGCATGGCCATCTCCAACACCAGCGTCTCGGCGCCGGGCGGCGCCTCGAGAATGGTCAGCGGCAACCCGATCTCCGTGTTGAGGTTCTGGCGGTTGGCGTGAACCCGGCCGGGCAGCAGCGCCCGCGCTATGTCCTTGACCGAGGTCTTGCCCACAGATCCGGTGATTCCAAGCACCTTGGCCCCCAGCGCGCGGCGCCAGGCGCGGGCGAGGTCCTGAAGGGCGGCGAGCGGGTCCGCCGAGGCGAAAACCCAGGCTCCGTCGAGGCGGGCGGCTCGATCGACGGGAACGACCACTCCCCACGCGCCGGCGGCGATCGCCGCGCTGCCGAACTCGCCGCCGTCGACGTTCTCGCCGCGCAGCCCGAAGAAGAGGGCGCCCGGGGCCTCGCGAGAATCGATCACCGCGCGCGCAGGAGAGTCGTTCGTCCCCTCCGCGACGATTTCGGCGCCCATAGCGGCGGCGATCTCCCTCGGGCCCAGGTTCAAGAGCGGCCCCCGAGCTTTCTCAGCTCCTCGCGGGCGACCTCGCGATCGTCAAACGGGATCTTGCGCCCCCGCTCAAATTCCTGCCCCTGCTCATGGCCCTTGCCGGCGATCACCACGGTGTCTCCCGGGCGGGCGCGGTCGAAGGCGAGCGCGATCGCCGTGCGCCGGTCGACCTCCACCTCCACATTGGAGTCGTCCTCGATCCCCGCTCGGACCTCGGCGACGATCGCCTCGGGCGACTCCGAGCGGGGATTGTCGGAGGTGAGAACCGCCAGATCCGACAGCTCCGCCCCCGCCCTGCCCATCTTCGGGCGCTTCTCCCTGTCGCGGTCGCCACCGGCGCCGAAGACCGAGATCAGGCTCCCCTCGGTCAAGCGCCTCGCCGCGCGCAGCACGTTCTCCAGCGAATCGGGCGTGTGGGCGTAGTCGACCAACACGGCGAATCCCTGCCCCTCGTCGATCGGCTCGAAGCGCCCCGGAGCGCGCCCGGCCCGGGTGAGCCCCGCGGCGGCGACCTGGGGGTCGACGCCAAGCGCCGTCGCGACGGCGAATGCGCCGAGCGCATTGGCGACGTTGAAGTCTCCCGGGAGGGCCGTCTGTATCTGCGCCTCCCCCCCGAGCCCCAACACCGCAAAAGAGGCTCCCCTCGCGTCGAAGGAGACCCCGTGAGCGGTGAAACCGGCCTCCGCACCCGCAGCCGAAAAGGTGACGCAGTCGAACTCCTCCGCCAGCCGGCGCCCGTATGGATCGTCGACATTGACGATCGAGGCCCTCGGGCCCATCGCGAAAAGCGCCCGCTTCGACTGGAAGTAGTCCTCCATATCACCGTGGAAGTCGAGGTGATCCTGGGTCAGGTTCGTGAACAGCGCCACCTCGAAGTGAATCGCGTCGCAGCGATGAAGGGCAAGCGCATGCGAGGAAACCTCCATCGCACAGGCACGATCGCCGGCCTCCAGCATTCGCCGAAAGGTCGCTTGCAGGTCGACCGCCTCCGGAGTGGTCCGCTCGACTTCCTCCTCCGCCCCACCGACCACCTGCTTCACGGTGCCCAGCAATCCACACCCGATCCCTGCCTCCTCGAGGATCTCCCGGACGAGGAACGCGGTGGTCGTCTTGCCGTTGGTCCCGGTGATCCCCACGACCTTCAGCTCGTCGGTGGGGTCCCCCCAGAATCGCGCCGCGACGGACGCCATTGCCGCCCGCGCGTCATCGACGACCGCCTGGGCCACATCGAGATCCAGCTCCCGTTCAACCAGGAGCGCAGCGGCGCCCGCCTCGACCGCCACTGCCGCGAACTCATGCCCATCGACCTTCTCCCCGGGCACACAGAAGAACAGCGCCCCCGGCTCGACCTTGCGGCTGTCGTAGGCGAGCGAGGAGACCTCAACCGCACCGTCGCCCGCGATCCGGGCGCCCTCGGCTGCGGCGACGAGCTCTGCCAATCTCACGGAGCGGATTCTAGGTAGGGGGTCGGGTGCCCCTATTCCTGGGGCACTCCGAGATAGGGCAGCGCGAACTGGGCGATCTCGCCGAACGCCGGAGCGGCGACAGAGCCGCCGTAGATGTCCCCCTGCGGCTGGTCGACGATCACCGAGACCAGCAGCCGCGGATCCTGCGCAGGCGCGAAGCCTATGAACGAAGCGACGTATTTCGTCTCCGAATAGGTCCCGTTCTCCGCCACCTCCGCGGTGCCGGTCTTGCCGGCCAGGGTGTAGCCGGGCACGCTGACCTCCGAGGCGGTTCCCCCCGCGGCCAACACCCCTTCCAGCATCGTCCGCACCTGATCGGCGACGCCGGCGGAGATCACCCGGCGCCCGGGCGGCTCCGTCACCGGCTCGCCGTCGACTTTCTGGATCAGCTGCGGCCGGCGCAGAATCCCGCCGTCGGCGATTGCCGCATAGCCGGCCATCATCTGCATCGGCGTCACCGAAAGGCCCTGCCCGATCGGCAGGTTGCCCATCGTCGATCCCGAGTAATCCGACAGCCCGGGGACTATCCCCCGCTCCTCGGCGGGGAACTGGACGCCAGTGGGACGGCCGAAGCCAAAGCGGTCGATCCAGCGACTGAAGCGCGTGCTGCCCACCTGAAGGCCGATCGTCACCGCGCCGACGTTGGAGGACTCGGCGAGGATCTGGGCGACGCTGAGCGTCACCGTCGGGCGCGCCTCGGCGTCGGAGATCGTCCGGTCGGCGACCTGGATCGACGGCGGCAAGGTGAAGGAGGACTCCGGGGTGACCAAGCCTTCCTGAAGCGCCGCCGCGACAGTGAACGCCTTGAAGGTAGAGCCCGGCTCGTAGGTGAACCCGGTCGCCCGGTTGATCAGGTCCTCCGGATTGGCGCTGGAGAGGTTCTCGAGGTCGACAGGCGGCCAGTTGGCCATCGCCAGGACCTGGGAACTGCGCGGATCCATGACGATCGCCGTGGCGCCCTTTGGCGCGTAGGTCGCGCCTACGGCGGCGAGAACCTCCTCCGTCTTGGACTGGATCGCGGGGTCGAGGGTGAGCTGGATGTCCTTGCCGTCGCTTGCCTCGGTGATCGTGTTCAGGCGAATCGGCTCACCGAGCGCGTCCTTGACCACCTGGCGCTCGCCATCGACCCCGTGGAGGACCGACTCCTCGCCCACCTCCAAACCGGTCAGGCCCTGGCTCTCATCGCCGACCGCGCCGATCACCTGCGCTGCCATCTCCCCCTGGGGGTAGGTGCGGCGGCTGTCCGGCAGTTGGCCGATCCCAGCCAACTCGAGCCTGTCGACCCGCGCCGCCGTCGGCACGTCGACTTTCTTGGCGACGTAGGAGAAACCGGAATCGGCAGTGAGGCTCTTCAGCACGTCACCCGGGTCCTCACCGAGGATCGTGGCGAGTTTGTCCGCGGCGCGCTGCGGATTCTTCACCTGGTAGGGCGTCGCATAGATCGTCGCGGCGTCCTCAGAGGCGGCCAGCGCCTTGCCGTGGCGATCGAGGACGCTGCCGCGCAGGCCCGGGACGGTGACGACATCGGTCTGCTGATAGGTGGCTTCCGAGGCCAGCTCGGCGCCCTTCACCCCCTGCAGCCAGAAGGCGCGGCCGACGATGACGAGGAAGCAGAGCAGGAACCCGGCGAAGAGAAGGCCGATCCTGCGCTCGATAGTGCGCATCGAGCCCTAGTAGGCCGTGCCCGCCGCGGCCAGTCGTCGGGCGGCTGTGGCGACGTCATCTCCATCCGCCCGCAGGTATCTGACCGCATCCGCCGCCGGAACGGTCAACCCGAGCGCCGCTCCGTCATGGCGAACCCGGGCGCTCCCTGAGCGCTGCGCGTCACGGCTGCGAAGGATCGAGTTCTCCTGGTCGAGGGCCTGGATGTTCTGGTCGATCTTCCCGGCGGATGCGGCAAGGCTGAGCGTGACGACGTTCAGCGCGACGATCCCGGCGAGCAGTACGCCGAGTACCGCGATCCAGGCGCGCCCGCGGGTCATCCGCACCATCAGGCTGGAGTCAGGCAGCTGCCTGACGGCGCTGGCGGTGCGAACGGCAGCGAGGGGAATGACGTGGGCGCCGGTCCTCTTGGGCGCGGGACGTCGCTTCGGCGCGCGCTGTGGCGCGCGAGCGGGAGCCGTGCGAGCCCGCGCCTGACGCGCCGCTGGACGTCGCGAGGGGGCGGGCTTGCGAGCGGGAGCCCGGGCCGGCGCTGCCTTGCGAGCGGGAGCGGCGACGGCCATCAGGCCGCCTCGGCGATCTTCATCGCGCCGCGCAGGTGCGCCGACTTCGAGCGCGGGTTGGCGGCGATCTCATCGGCGCCCGGCGCGATCGCGCGACGGGTCAGCAACTCCGCCTCCGGCTCGCGGCCGCAGGCGCAGACGGGAAGCTCGGGCGGACAGATGCAGCCCTTGGCGCGCTCGGCGAGGAACCGCTTGACGCGGCGATCCTCGAGCGAGTGAAAGGAAATCGCGGCGAGGCGCCCGCCGACCGGCAACATCCCCCAGGCGGTGGGCAGGGCGTCGTCGAGCGCGTCCAGCTCGCCGTTGACAGCTATTCGGAGCGCTTGAAAGGTCCGCTTGGCGGGGTGGCCGCCGCCGAAGCGGGCCGAGGCCGGCATTCCCGCCTTCACCGCGGCAACCAGCTCCGCGGTAGTCGAGAGCGGGCGACGACGGACGATCTCCCGGGCAATGCCTCCTGCGAAGCGCTCCTCCCCAAAGCGGCGCAGGACCTGGGCGATCCGAGACTCCGGCCACTCGTTGACCAGATCGGCGGCGGTGAAGGCCCCTCGCGTGTCCATTCGCATGTCGAGCGGTGCGTCATAGGAGTAGGAGAAGCCCCGCTCCCAGGCGTCAACCTGCATCGAGGACATGCCGAGGTCCATGTAGATCATGTCTGGCTTGGTGCCTTCGCCGCGCAGGGCCCGAAGCCCTGCCGAGAAGTCCTCGCCGATAAAGCGAGATTTGCAGGGGATCTCGGCAGCGAAGTCGGCAAAGCGGGCGGCGGCGGCGGGATCGCGGTCGATGCAGATGAGCATCCCCTCGGGCCCGAGCCGCTCGGCGAGCAGCCGCGCGTGACCGCCACCGCCGAAGGTGCAGTCGACGGCGACCTGCCCCGGCTGAGGAGCGAGCAGGGCGATCAGCTCGGCGGCGAGGACTGGCTCGTGTTCGGTCGGCATATAGGAAGGAAGGTTGGCGGGTACGGAGACCGCGTGCGCAAGGCTCATCCTTCGACCCCCGCGAGGCCCTCGGCGATCTGCGGCGCCTCGGCGTCGAGCGCCTCCTCCTGCTTCGCCCAGGCGTCGGCGCTCCAGATTTCCAGATACTCCCCGGTGCCGACGACTACGCAGGCGCCATCGAGGCCGGCATGCTCGAGCAAAGGCTTGGGCACGCGGATGCGGCCGGCGGAGTCGAGCTTCTCGTCGAAAGATCCCCCGTGGAATCGGCGCCGCATGCGGCGCGCCTCGCTGCCGAAGGGGCTGTGCGGGGTCAGGAAGCGAGCGGAGAGATCCTCGTAGCCCTCGGGCGTGTGCAACCAGACGCAGGGGTCGAAGCCCTTGGACAGAACAACTCCATCGGAGAGCGCCGCGCGGAACCGGGAAGGAACGGTTAGGCGGTCCTTGGAGTCGAGACTGTGCTCGTAGATACCCCGAAATGCCACCGCTTCGATTCCTTTCGGGAGGGCTGGAGAAAGAGTTTGGACCGAGGTGATGAGGTGGGAGGAGCCTCACCACCCCGGTCCATGGGCTTCAACTCGAGCGCCACAGTACCCCACTTTCCCCCACTTTGCAACACGACCATCCAATGCAAGCCCCATTGCACCCCGCTCGGTAGGTTCCGGCCGTGAGCCTGCCCGACGACGCCAATGACCTGCGTGGCGTCCACTTCAAGCACCTGATCGGCAGGCAGACGACCTGGCTCGCCATCACCGTCGCGGTCGTGGCGGCCGGCGTGGCGGGCACCGCTTTCCTCAGCCCCGCGGTTGGCGCTGCCGCTGCGGTCGGCGCCTTCCTGATCGTCCTGATCGTCATCTTCGCGATCGCCGACTCACGCGCCGAGGACGACTTCTTCGCGGTCTACGCTCAACAGCGCGGCCTGCAGCTCAGCGGCCGCAGCCGGCTGCCCGCAGCAACCCCGCTGCTGCGCAAAGGGGATGACCGCTACGCCGAGCGGCTGCTCTCCGGCCCGTTGGCCGACGGCGTCGACGGCATGCTCGCCCTCTTCACATATGAGGACGAGACCACCGACAGCGAGGGCAACCGGCAGACCAACTACTACCGCTACACCGTCGGTCTGATCGAGGTGCCCGAGTGCGCCGGCGGCGTCCCCGAGCTGTACTGCCAGCGCAAGTCCGGCCTGCGCGCCCTGGAGAAGTTCGAGGACGTCTTCCGCGGCTCGAAAGAGCGGGTCAAGCTGGAGAGCGAGGCGCTGGATGACAAGTACGAGATCTTCGCCCGCGAGGGCCAGGACGCCAACTGGCTGCGCCAGCTCTTCTCCCCCACCTTCATCGTCTGGCTGACCGACTCGGCGCCGAAGAAGTTCGCCTTCGAGCTGGTCGACGGCACCCTCTGCTGCTACGTCAACGGCCATAAGGAGAACGCCGAGGCGCTGGACGTCGTCTGCCAGGCCTCGGCCGCAGTGGCGACCCGACTGCGGGAAGAGGCCAGCGAGTCTCGGGTGTAACGCGTTTGACAGCCATTACCTGTCAAACGCGTTACACCCGGCTTAGAAGCTAGAAGTTGAGCAGGGAGCCGGCGTTGGCGATCAGGCCAGCGGCGATCATCAGCAACACGGAGGGAACGAGGACCAGAGCCACCACCAGCTGGATCTTCGGCGCCGCCCGGGCGGCCCGCTCCTCTACGGCGCGTCGTTGATTTCGACGCAGCGAGCTCGACTGACGGCGCAGCTGCTCTGCCAGAGGTGAGCCGAAGCGGCGCGAGCGCTCGATCGACGCGCAGAGTGTCGCAAGCTCGCTGCCCGGGACGCGCGAGCGCAGCGAGGCCAGAGCCTCAGCGAGCGGCTCGCCGCAGGAGAGCTCGGCAACCGTCACCCGCAACTCGTCGGCCAAGGGCCCGTCGCTTCCCCGCGCCAGCTCTTCGAACCCGGCGGCGACGCTGCGGCCGGAGGTGGTGCTGACGGCGAGCAGGTCGAGCGTGTCGGGGAGGGCGCCGACAAGACGGCGGCTACGGCGCCGGGCCTCCCGCTCCAGCAGTGCGTCGGGAACGACGAACCCGGCGGCCGGCATCCCGATCGCCACAAGCCAGGAGATTCTGCCGGGCGCCGCCGGCGCCGCGATCATCGCCACGATGCCACCGGCGGCGATGCCGGCGAGCTTTGCCATCAGCACGGCCGGCAGCGGATAGCGCTCTGCCAGACCGGCACGGGCAAGTCGCTCGGGCAGGCCCAGCCTGAGGGCAGCCGCCGCCGAGCGACCCCGAGTCCCGAAAGAAAGAGTGTCCTCCGCGCCTCTGCGCGACGCGAGCAGCTCTCGCGCCCCCGCGAAGCCGAGCAGCACCGCGATCGCAGCCAGCAGAGAGGCGGCGCTCATTCGACGACCTTCGAGAGGCGGCGGATCGCGAAGAAGCCGGCGACCTGAAGAGCCGCGGCAAGTGCCAGCAACACTGCGGCGGCGGGGGCTCCGAGCAGCTTGGCCAGGAACCCGGGTTGGATCAACTCGGCGAAGAGGGCGCCGCCGCTCGGCATCGCGACGACCAGCAGGCCGGTGAAGCGGGCCTGCGCCGTCGCCGAGCGGGCGTCCTCCGCGACTCGGTCGCGCTCCGCCGCGCCCGCAGCGAAGCGACGCAAAAGGCCGGCCAGGTCACCGCCGGCCAGACGCTGGCTGAGCAGGGCCGCGGCAAAGGCATCGACCCGCGGCGAGCGCATCCGCAGCCGCCACTCCTCGATCGCCCCGGCGGTCGGCGCCCCCAGGTCGAGCTCGGCGCCGAGCCGAGCAAGCTCCACCGCGGGCGGGCCGTCGAGAGAGGCAGCCGCCGCCGGCAGGGAAGCGCGCAGCGAACGCCCGGCGCTGAGCGAGTCGGCGATCGCCCCGGCGATGTCCGGGAGGGCGCGCTCCACCGCCGAGCGGTAGCGAGCGCGACGGCTGGAGATCGCCCAGGCCGCGACCCCCGGGCCGGCGACCGCCAGCGGCAGGGCGAGGGACGCGCCGACCAGAAACCAGCCGCCCAGCACCGCGGCGACCGCCCCCAGGCCCATCAGGCGCCGCCGCTCCAGAGTCGAGGGCGCATACCCCTCCCGCCCCGCCCGCCGCAGCGGCTCCAGCGCGACACGCATCCATCGAGCGGCCGCCGGGCTCGCCAGCACCGCTTCGCGCGCCGCCAGCGCGCAAAGCCCTCCGGCCGCGGCGCCGATCAACGTCGGCAGAACTCTCATGCGGCGACGGAGAGATCGGCCACGGAGCGGACCGCGGTGCCGCCGACCGCCCGCACCACCTCGGCAATCTCGGCGACGTGACGCGACCCGTCGGACCGCCGCTCGAGGTGGACGATGAGATCAATCCCCCTCTGCACCTGCTCGGCGATCGCCTCATGCGGCAACCCCACCCCCGCCATCAGGGCGAGGGTCTCCAACCGACTCAACGCCTCGGCGGGGGAGTTCGCGTGAACGGTCGAAAGGGCTCCGTCGTGACCGGTGTTCAACGCCGTGAGCAGGTCCAGCGCCTCCACCCCGCGCACCTCGCCGATCACGATCCGATCGGGCCGCATCCGCAGCGCGTTGCGGAGCAGGTCGCGAATAGTCACCTCGCCGCGGCCCTCGACGCTGGCGGGGCGGCTCTCCAGCCGAACGACATGAGGCTGCTGGAGGCGAAGCTCCGCCGCGTCCTCGATCGTCACCACCCGTTCTCCCGGCGCGATGAAGCTGGACAGCGCGTTCAACAGTGTCGTCTTGCCTGAGCCGGTGCCACCGCTGATCAGGACGCTGCGGCGCCCGGCAACCGCGTCCTCCAGCAGCTTGCACTGCGTCGCGCTCAGCGTTCCCAGCTCGACGAGCTCATTCGGCCCCGGGGGTTCGGCACTGAAGCGGCGGATCGACACGATCGGCCCATCGATCGCCAGCGGCGGGATCACCACATTGACGCGAGAGCCGTCGGCGAGTCGGGCGTCGACCATCGGGCTGAGCTCATCGACCCGGCGACCGAGCGGAGCGAGAATCCGTTCAATCGCATTGCGCAGCTCCTCTTCGTCGGAGAATGCGACACCGGCGCACACGATCCGCCCACGCCGCTCGACGTACACCCGGCTCGGTCCGTTGACCATCACCTCTTCGACCTCCGGATCGGCGAGCAAATCCTCCAGAGGGCCGAGGCCGACCGTGTCGCGGACGATTCGGGCGGCGACCTCAGCCTTGGTCCGGGCATCGAGCAATGCCGCCTCCTCCTCGACCAGCCGATCCACCGCGTCCTGCAAATCACCGCTGGACATGCGGCCTGCCGCCGCCTCGGAGCGGCGGCGCTCGACGAGGCGGGACCGCAGCGAGCCGGCCAACTCCTCCACGTGCCTGTCGCGGACGGACACCCGCTTCAACCTCGCGGCAGCAGGGTCACCTGACGAGCAAAGTTCTCGGCGGCGATCAGGACCAGAGCCTGGTGCTTGGTGAGACCCAGGGTCGCGCTCGACAGCCCTCCCGGACCGGGACCGTCAGGGCCGGGACCGAGGGCGATCAGCGGCACCCTCGAGGCGGCAACGTAGGTTCGCCCCCTCCCCACTCCGCTCGGCTCCTTGGTCACCACGACGTCGACGCTCGTCCCGCCGACAGAGCGCCCGATCGCGAGCAACGCGTCGGCGCCGCTGACCGCGATCTCAACCGGGCGGAGACCTTCGCCGAGCCCGGCTGGGACAGGCCCCCGGCCTCCGGGCCGGCGCAGTTGAGCGGCGAGCAGATACGAGCCGGCCGGCAGCGTTGCCTTGGGAATCAGGCCAAGCGCGTCGGTCGGTGAGGTCAACGTCCCCGAAGGCACGAAACGCATCGGCACCCGCCTAACCTCGATCGCGGTCGAGAGCTCCTTTGGCCCGATCGGGCGACCCGCGGGAAGAGGCGTGACGAGGATCGTCGCGGGGCGCAACTCGCCATAGCTGTGGGCGACACGCGATCCGTATCCGTTGGCAACCCCAGCCGCGATCGCGGCCGCCGCCAGCGCCAGCAACAGGAAGGCGAGCGCCCGACCCCTCCTGCTCATGCCGCCCGCTCGATGCCGTCGGCGGCGAGGGGCAGCTCCAGCACCGCGAGCGAGCCGCGCTCGGAGCTGCGCAGGACAAAACGGCCATCATGCTCCGCGGCGACCCGTCGCACCACCTCGAGACCATGCCCGTGTCGTCGACGTCCGGTCAGCCGGGCGATCACTTCGGCTGGGCTGCCGCGGCGACTTTCCGGACGCGAGACCCTCCCGGAATCGGCGATCGCCAGCCGCAACCGATCCCCGCTGCGGCGACCCTCGACGACTATCGCGGGCCCGCCGTGCTCGATCGCGTTGACGATCAGGTTGTCGAGCGCCTGCGCCAGCCCGCTCTGCTCGCCTTCGACCACGGCGGCGCCGGCGAACCAGCGCAGGTCTATCGACCCTCCAGCCAGCGCGACACGCGCTCTCCAGCGACCCACCGCAGCCCGCAGGAGCGGCTGAAACGGCACCGCCCTGCGGGTCGCCGTGGCGGCCGGCCCGCCGCCGTTGATCTCCCGATCGAGCCTCTCCAGCGCCGCCGCGGCGAGGTCGATCGAGCCCGCGACGGCTCCCGGTGCGCTCGGCTGAGACCCCGAGCTGGCGAGGGCCATCGCCTGGAGCGGGCGGCGCAGCTCGTGCAGAGCTTCGTTGAGCGCGTTGCGCCGCCGCCCAGCCCGCCATCCCTGCGCGGTCATGACCAGCGCCATCGAGGCCGCGACCGGCCAACCGATTGCAATGTCGGCCACCTCCGTCACCCGTCAAGCAGGCGATAGCCGACGCCCCAGCAGTTGACTATGTAGCGGCCACCCTCGGGGTCGAGTTTGCGCCGCAGCCGGCTCGCGTGGGAATCGAGAGTGCGGGTGCGACAGGGGCTCTCATACCCCCAGACGATTCGCAGCAGCTCATCCTTGGAGAACACCCGTCCGGGGTCGGAGGCGAGCAGCCGCAGCAGGGAGAACTCCTTGTTGGAGAGGTGGACATCTCGCTCTCCCACCTTGCAGGTGCGAGTCGCCGGATCGAGGGCGATCTCCCCCACCCTGCACGGCCCTTCCGGCTGGGTGGCGACCCGCCGCAGCACCGCGGAGATCCGCGCGCGCAGCTCCGGATAGTGGAAGGGCTTGACGAGGTAGTCGTCCGCGCCGGCCTCGAGGCCGCGCACCCGCTCCTCGTCGGCGCCGCGGCCGGTCAGGACGATCACCGGCAGGCGAGGGTCGAACCGAGAGGCGATCCCGTCGGAGTGACGGATCTCCCGCAGTACGTCGAGGCCCGACGCGTCGGGGAGCTGGAGGTCGAGCAACATCAGGTCGGGCTGGCTGTAGCGGCAGAAGCGAAGCGCATCATGAGCGGTCGGCGCCGCCAGTGCCTGGTAGCGATCGGCGGTGAGGTGATCGCTGAGCAGCTCGAGCGTCACCGGGTCGTCTTCGCAGATGACGACGCTGCCAATCTCTCGCTTGCGGGGTAGCACGCCGCTCTAATCCCCTCGCCAATGAAACTCTCCCCCCTGCCCGGCCGGAACCTCGAGCACGGCGTCCGCGGCTCGAAACGAGACGACGCGAAACGGGCTCACACCGCACCGCACCGCCAGCACCCGGCGCCCCGCATCGAGGAAGACGAGGTCCAAGGCAAAGCGCATGCCGCAGGTGTGAACGCTGGAGCAGCGAGGAATGAGCAGTCCGACCCCGACCTCCTCGCGACGCAGCCCCGCCAGGCCGAGTAGGCGGGCGCGAAGGCCGACCGCCACCGGCACCTTCCGGCCCTGAATCGTCTCCACGGGAAGGGAGCGGAGCCTGGCGGCGATCGGCTCGGGGGTCACGCGGCGCCAAGCCTCCGAAGACGCCCGATTCGCCCCCTGGGCATGGCGACGCCGGGCGTCTACCCTCTGCCGGGATGAGCCCACAGCCCAGGGTCGCGGTCTTCGGCCCCCACCCGATGCTCTCGATCACGATCGAGGCGTTGACCGCGGACGGAGGCGACGACATCCACGTCCACGCCGCCGGGCAGGGGGTGTGGGTGGCGCGGATGGCCGCCGAGCTGGGCGCCCGCCCCGTCCTCTGCGGCTTCATCGGAGGGGAGACAGGCGTGGTGCTGCGGCCGCTGTTGGAGCAGATGCCGATCGGACTGCGCCTGACCGAGACCACCGAGAACAGCGGCGCCTACATCCATGACCGTCGCGAGGGCGAGCGCCGGCCGCTCGCCCAGAGCGCCAGCATGCCGCCCTCTCGCCACGAGGTCGACGACCTCTTCGCCGCCACGGTCGCGGCGGCGATCGACGCTGACGTGCTCGCCCTCTGCGGCCCCTATCCCGGCGAGGCGCTGCCGCTGGAGATATACGGCAACCTGGTCGCCGACGTGCGCGCCAATGGGACGCCGGTCGTGGTCGACCTCTCTCCCCCGCGCCTCAACAGCGCCCTGGAGGGCAAGCCCGACCTGGTCAAGATCAATGACTGGGAGTTGGCCCGCTTCATCGAGGACCGGGTGGACGGCGATGAGCGACTGCGCGCCGCCGCCGAGCGACTGCTGGAGCAAGGTGCCGCAACGGCGATCATCACCCGGGCGGAGGAGCCGGCGATGGTGGTCCGCGACGGCGAGGCCTGGCTGCTGGTGCCACCGCGCTTCGATCGCGGCTCGCGCGAGGGCTGCGGGGACTCGATGATGGGAGCGCTCAGCGCCTCGCTCGCCGCCGGTCGCAAGTGGGAGGAGACGCTGCGGATCGGCGCCGCCGCCGGAGCCGCAAACTTCCTCCACCACGGCTTGGGGACCGGCGCCCGCTCGGTGGTCGAGGAGTTGGCGGAACGAGTCGAGCTGCGCCCGCTCGGCTAGACCGAGACCTCGAAGGGGACCGTTAGGGCCTCGCCCTCGACTATCGCCCGCGGCGCAGTCTCGGCAATCCACTCCAGGTGTGGCGCCAGCCGCTCCACCTCGCCCAGCCGCTCGAAGGCGGCGGCGAGCCGCAGCTGCCGGCCGCCGAGGGAGGTATGCGAGTCGCTACTGAGGACATGGACGAACCCGGCCTCGGCCAGGGCCAGCATCCCGGCACTCATCTCCTCGCGCAGGAAGAAGTCGGCGGTCGCCTGGACCAGGGCACCGTCGCCGATCAGCTCCCCCAGGCGCTCGAACATGTCGGCGCAGAGATGTCTCTCGGGGTGGGCGATCAGGGCACGATGGCCCCGCCCGGCCAGATGCTCCACGGCCCAGCGCAGGTTGTCGGAGAGCGGTCCCGGCGCCGGCTCCAGCAGGATCCAGCGCCCCCCGCCCAGAGCCACGCGGGACAGCTCCTCCTCGCTTAAGTCCTCGACAGCGGTCTCCGCCACCTCTCCTCCCTGCAGGACGACCAGCGGCGTGCCGTCCTCGCGCAGGCGCGCGTTGAGGGCCGCCACCCGGCCGGCCACCTCGTGGATGCGGACGTCGTGGTCGTGGCGGATGTGGGGCGTGGCGCAAACGACCTCGACCCCGTCTTCGGCCCCGATGCGGGCCATCGCCGCGGCGTCGTCGAGGTCGCGGGCGCCGTCGTCGACGCCGGGAAGGATGTGGCAGTGGAGGTCGATCATGGGCGCTCGGAGCCGAGGGTAGACCGATCGCCCTTCGCCCCCGCGGGTGCAAACCCTCGTTCAGGCACGGGCACGCACGGGCATCGGACTACGATGATCGGCATGATCCTGCACCACTCCCGCTGGGCTGGCGGGAGTTGATGGGCTTTCAACCGTGGATAAGAAGACGACCCGCAGAGGGAACTATGAGTCGGGCTCCGACTACGTGCTCGAATATGGCGAGCTGCGCTTCTCGTTCAACGAGGAGGACTTCGGGCAGCGCGTCGAGCAGGCTGCGGTCAAGCTCGGGTTCGTCGACCAAGGCCTGAGCCCCGAAGAGCTGGACGATCTGCTCGATCTGGCGGTCAGCGGTGAAATCGCCGAGCCCTCCTCTCCCCTTGGCGAGCACATCAACGAGAACTGGGAGGACCTGGTCGGCCCCTCCAACCGCAGCCTCGTCCACTGGCTGCGCCGGCTCGTCTTCCGCGGCGCCTGGCTGGACCAGCGGGTCAAGGAAGGTGAGCTGGACGTCGTCTTCGACGAGCGGACCCAGACCTTCGGCTACGTGCAACCGGATCGCAGCTCGGAGTTGATCGAGCTGTCCAAAGAGCCGTCCTGGCGGCGCATCGCCTACCGCCGCTAGGAGCCAGTCCTCTTCAGGAGCCTTCGTAGAAGGCGCGGGCGCGGATCGCCTCGCCGTCCTCGTTCAGCTCCACCGACTCGACCACGCGGGCGCCGTCCTCGCGCCGGTAGACCAGGGCGTAGCCGCCGGAGCCGGTCAGCAGCGCCTCCTCGGTGAAGGCGAGCGCGGGCGCTCGCTCCAGCCCGCGGGCGAAGTGGGCGCGCAGCTCCTCGCGCCCGCGCAGCTGCCCGCCCTGGGGTCCACCGAACGCAGCGACCGTCGGCGAGGCGAAGTCGATCTCCTCCGCATAGCACTCGAGGATCGCGTCGATGTCGTGGGCGTTCCACGCCTCCAGCCAGCGATCTGCGTGCTCGCGGGGGCCTCCCTTGCGGCGGCGCAGAAAGCGGCGGCGGCGCCTGCGGCGGGGGGGTCGCGGCGCCTCCGCGACCCCGGTCGTAACGACCTCCGGCTCGGCCGGGCGCTGCGCGGCGGTCCCGTTCCCGGCGGCAAGCGCCTCGACCAGCTCGGCCTTGGGCAGCATCCGGTAGCGGGGAACGCCCGCATCGGCGGCCAGCGCGTGCAGCTCTGCGAGGTGCTTGGACTCCAGCTCTTCCTTCTTCATCAAGCGCCAGGTTAGTTGACGCGGCTAGGTGCGGGCGGACAGCGCCGCGGCCGGGTCGACTCCCTCCCGGGAGGAGGCCTGCGGCCAGGCTTCGGCCGCCTGCTTGACCTGACGTCGGGACCAGCCCAACTCCCCGCCGATCGCCTCCGCGACCGGTTTCACGTCGTCCGCGGTTCGCAGTTGCGGGGCGGCGAGGATGCCGAGCCGGGTGCGACGCAACAGCACGTCGGCGACCGAGCGCGCCTGTTCGAGGCGGGCGGCGATGACGGCCTCGGCGAGCAGGTCGGGGCGGCCGTCGACCATCGGCCGTGCCAGAGCCGGGTTCTTCCAGGCGAGATCGAGGACCGCCCGCGCCGCGTGGCCGTAGCGGAAGGCGAGCTGTTTGACGGCGTCCTCCCCCACCCCTTCGGGGGCCTCGAGGTCGTCTGGACGGGCCTGCATCCCGAGCGGGATCTCAGCGGTGTGGCAGGTGGCCTCGCGGCCCTCGCGCTCGACCAGGCGGTCGACCGTCTGCTTCGCCATCCGCCGCCAGGTGGTCAGCTTGCCGCCGGTGATCGTCAGCATCCCCGAGGACGTCTCGTACAGCTCCGCCTTGCGGGAGATGTCGACCGACTTCTTGGGATCGCCGGTGGAGATCAGCGGGCGGACGCCGGCGTAGGCGCCGACCAGGTCGCCGGCGCCGATCGAGGTCCCGAAGTAGGAGTTGATCGCGTCCAGCAGGTACTCGACGTCATCGGCGCCAGGCCGGGGATGGTCGATGTCGCCGTCGTAGTCGTTGTCGGTGGTCCCGACAAGCGTGCGCCCGTACCAGGGCAGGGCGAAGATCGCGCGCCCCTCGCCGGCCGGGACGATGCAGGCGGCGCGCCCCATCTCGAGGTCGGCCCGGTCGACGAGCAGATGGGTGCCGCGGCTGGGAGAGATGCGCGGCACGTCCTCCTCGTTGAGGATCTCCTCCGGGCGGATTCGGTCCGCCCAGACGCCGGTGGCGTTGACGACGCTGGCAGCCCCCACCTCGAAGCGCTCGCCCGATTCGGCCTCCACGCAGGCGACCCCGACAGCGCGCCCGTCGCGTTCCAGGACCTCGGTCACCTCGGCCCCGTTCAGCATCACCGCGCCGAAGCGCTCCGCCTCTCCGAGGATCGTCAGCACGAGGCGCACATCGTCGGTTTGGCAGTCGTAGAAGAGGTAGGCGTCCTTGGGATCGCGCGAGCGCAACGCCGGGATCATCCCCAGCACCTCGTCGCGATCGATCGTGCGATGGCGGTCCGGCGACCAGTAGAAGTCCTCGTCCTCCTCCTTGGAGGAGCGCATCTCCCGCCGGCTGCGGCCGACGCGCGTCGTCGCCATCACGTCATAGGCGTTGAGGCCGATGCCGACTTTGCGATCGCGGCGCTCCTCGCCCAGGGAGGGAACGAGAAAGGGCGTCGGGTAGACGAGATGGGGCGCGAGCTGAACCATCAGCTGGCGCTCCAACAGCGCCTCGCGGACCAGACCGAGGTCGAAGTTCTGCAGGTAGCGAAGGCCGCCGTGGACCATCTTCGAGGAGCGGCTGGATGTTCCCTGCGCGTAATCGCCGCGCTCCAGCAGGGCGACGGAGTAGCCGCGCGAAGCGGCGTCGAGGGCGACGCCGGCCCCAGTGATGCCGCCGCCGATCACGACCACCTCGAAGTCCCGGCCCGCGACTTCCTCGATTGCCGTCGCGCGCGAGAGCATCAGTCGAGGTAAATGGTCATGCGCTCGACCGGGGGTCGCTCCGGAGCGGCTTTCTCCTGGCGGGGATGGCCGAGGTGCAGGAGGCCGACGAAGCGCTCGGTGTCCGAGAGGCCTACCGCGGCACGCCCCTCCTCGCCACGCAACAAGCCCGGCGTGCGCCAGTAGCCCGCCAGTCCGCGGGCGTGGGCGGCAAGCAGGACGATGTAGGAGGCGACGGCGGTGGCGTGCAGGTCCTCCTCATCCTGGACCGGATCGCCGCCGAGGACGGCGGAGACGATGACCAGGGTCGGGCAGCGATCGAGCTTCGCCGCGCCCTCCGCGCCGGCGGCGTCCTTCAGCCGCTCCAACGCCCGCGGCCCCACCACCCGAAAGCGCCAGGGCGCGGTCAGGTTGTGGTTGGGCGCCCAGCGAGCCAGCTCGAGCAGCTCCTCCAGCTCCTCACGGGACAGGCGTTCGGCGCCGAACGCCTTGTGCGTGCGGCGGGTGCGGATCGCGGTCTCGACATCCACAGCGACACAGTCTCGCGCTTCTACCAGCCGTAGCGTTTGCGAAGCCACCAGAAGGCGCCGAAGGCCAGGGTGCCCGCCGCCAGCCCGAAGGCGGTCGCGGCGGCTGCCTGGCCGCTGGAGCTGCCATTGGCATCAGGGATATCGGCTGTCTGCTGCAACACGACCGGCTCAGGGGGGGCGGCGCTGGGCCCCTCCCTCTCTCGACTCCCCGCAGGTGGCGGTGTGGCTATCCCCCCGGGGGTTGGCGAGCGGGGAGTCGCAAAACGTTCGGGAGGGGCACCACCACCGCCCCCACTGCCAGTGGTCGGCGAGACGGCCGAGGATCCAGATGCAGGGGAAGAGCCAGAGGCGGCGGGCGATCCGGGCGTCGCCGAAGAGCCGGTTGACGGAGCCTTGGCGGTAGTACCCGTTGAGGAGTTGTTGTTGGCTGGGGGCTTGGGTGCCGGGGTGCGCGGGGATGGGGTGAGTGGGAAGGCCGTGCCGGACACGGCGACCAGGACCTGGCCGGTCACCCAAACCGGGGTCTGATCGCTGGAGGACGAGTAGCGGTAGTGGCCGTCGCCGGCCTGGCGGGCGGCGAGGTAGTCGTAAGCGCTGTGGCCCCCCTCCTCGATCGACGAGGGGTCCGCGCCGACGGCGATCATTCCCTGGATCGCCCAACCGGTCGACTGGGAGTTGGCGGGGCCGTTGCTGCCGGTGACGTAGCCGCCGCTGGGGCGCTGTGCCTTGCGCAGATAGGAGAGGCCGCGCTGCGCGGCCTTCGTGCCGGGCATCGCCTGCATAACGGCCCCGGTGCCGTCGGCGGTGCTCGGAGAGCCGGGAACGTCGCCCCAACCGCCATCGTTGTTCTGCACCCTGCCCAGCCAGGAGGTCGTCTCGCCGAGGCCTCCGGTGGCGCCTGCCTCGCGCAGAGCGATGACGCTGAACGCGGTCGTGCCCGGCCAGCCTTCGAACGAGCCGTTGGCGCGGCGACGCTTCAGCAGTTCGGCAACGAGGTTCCTGCCCGCAAACGAGCGAGGATCGGCGCCGGCCCCCTGCAGGGCGAGGATGGTGCGAGCGATGTCGCCGGTGCTGCTCACCTCCTCCGCGTGGCGGCGCAGGAAGTCGACCGGGCTGCGGCCGCTGCGCTGGACGTCGAATGGGTTGCGGCCGGCGGCCTCCAGGCCGAGCATCGCCCAGCTGGTCATCGCCGCGCTGGACTCGTCGTCCGGCGAGGAGCCCCAACCGCCGTCGCCGTTCTGAGCGGACACCAGCCAGGCGCTTGCGCCGCCGGCGGCGGCATGTGAGGACGCCGGGAAGAGCGCGGGAAGCAGCAGCGCGACCAGCAGGGCGGCGACCGCCGGGGCGGGGATGCGCCACTCGAAACGGGTGCGGAAGCGGGTCAGCATGCGGACCATCGCCGGTCCTGCCACCAGCGCCAGGGCGACGTTGCCCGCCGCATGAGCGACGTCGAAGGGTATGGCTCGCGCCTCGAGAGTGAGAAAGCGCTCCAGCGAGAGATCACCGCCATAGGTTGCCATCAACGAGAAGTTGAGCAGAGCGCCGTAGGCGATGCCGGCAAGGCCACAGGCGGCTGCCAGCGTCAGGCGACCCGCGTTGCGCCCCCCCAGGGCGAGCGCCGCGCCGAACACGCCGCACATCCCCCATCCCGCCATCTGCCAGGGCGTCCAGGGGCCCTGGCCGAACCAGAAGTTGGAGACCAACGCAGCCAGGGCTCCCACGGCGAAGCCCGGAGCGGCGCCGAGCGCGTAGCCGGCGAAGATGACGATGTCCGTCGTCGGCTTGACGTTTGGGAATGCCGCGAAGGCGATGCGGCCGGCGATCGCGAGTGCCGCCAGCGCCGCGACCAGAGCCACCACCTGCGAGGGAGGGCGCGAGCGCTCATACCAGGCGAAGCCGCCGAGGACGACCGCCAGGACGATCAGGAAGCTGATCGCCTCCCAGCTCACGCTTCCCCCTCCATCAGGATCGCGGCACCCTGCTCGGGCAGGATCACGCCGGGCAGGTCGAGGACCCGCGCCACCTCGGTGGCGAAATACCAGCCACCGGAAAGGACCTCTCCGGCGGAGCCGTCGGCGATCACCTCTCCCTCGCCGAGCAGCACCACCCGCTCGGCGAAGGCTGCGGCGAACTCGACATCGTGGGTGGCGACCAGCACCGCCGCCCCGCGGCGCGCGAGCCCCGCGATCAGATCGACCAGGTCCCCCTTGCGGGCGCGGTCCATGCCGCGGGTCGGCTCGTCCAGCGCGACCAGACCGGGCAGCTCCTCTCCCTCCATCTGACCCGCCAGCGCAATCGCCAGCGCCAGCCGCTGCCGCTCGCCTCCCGACAGGTCGCGAGGGTCGGCATCGACCGCGTGCTCGAGGCCGACGACCCGCAGCGCCGCCATTCCGGCATCCCCAGGCAGCTCGTCTCCGACCCGCTCTCGAACCAGGTAGTCGCTTGGGTTCTGCGTCAGCAGCGCCATCCCGCCGGGTGTCTCGAGCTTGCCTCGAACCGGGTCGATCAATCCTGCCGCCGCCCGCAACAGCGTGCTCTTTCCGGCTCCGTTGCGGCCCATGAGCGCTACACGCTCGGACTGCCCCACCGTCAAATCGATTCCTTTGAGCACGTCGTGTGCGCTGTCCTCTCGCCGAAGCTCGACCCATAACCCCCGGGACGAAAGAGCGGCGGCGGGCGGGTCCTGTCGCCGGGGTGGGGCGCCCTCCTTGCCCTGCGCGCTGCTTCGGGCAACGGGACGATTCGGCGCCAGGGATGAGGCCCCGCCCTCAGCAGCCTCCGGGCTGCGGAGTCCGCCCCACCCCGACACCACCCGCCCGAGCCCCCGTTTCGAGTCAGCAGCGAGAACATGCCGGGCGTCGCGGACCCCGACAGGAAGTGGCTCGATACCGCAGAGGGAGAAGAGGCGCGCGGCTGGGGTTTCGAGCGCGGTGTCGGCCCGCTGAGCCCATTCGAGGAAGTCGACCGGGATGCCGTCGAAAGCCAGGCCGCCCGAATCGATGGCGAGGACGCGATCAGCCGCCGCCAAGCAGCGCTCCAAGCGGTGTTCCGCGAGGAGGATCGCCACTCCCCATTCTTCGTTTAGCCGCCTTAAGAGCCAGATGAGCTCATCACCGGCCACAGGGTCCAGTTGAGAGGTGGGTTCGTCCAGAAGCACCAGGCGGGGGCGGGTGACGAGAGCGGCGGCGAGAGCGACCCGTTGGAGCTCGCCGCCGGAGAGGGTGTCCACGGTGCGATTCAGGAGATGCGGGATCGCGAGGGCGAGGGCCACCTCCTCGACGGCGCGGGCGCGGGCGGAGGGTGGGTCGCCCCGCATCTCCAGGGGCAAGGCGATCTCGGCGGCGACCGTGGTCGAGACGATCTGAGTCTCCGGGTCCTGAGCGACATAGCCGACCACGCTCGCCAGCTCGCCCGGACCGGATGAGATCGCGTCGAGCCCGGCGACGCCGATGGCGCCGGAGATCTCCCCGCCGTGGAAGTGAGGAACGAGGCCACAAGCGGCGCGCAGCAGCGTCGACTTGCCCGAGGCCGAGCGGCCGGCGAGGACGGCGAACTCTCCACCGCTGAGCTCCAGCGAGACATCCCGGAGCGTCGCGACCTCTGTGTTGGGATAGGCGTAGGTGAGGCTCTCGACGCGAAGAGCCGGCGTGGTCCGAGGTTGGGTCGCCAGCTCAGTCATGGGGAGCCAGGCCGGAGAGTACGAGCAGGGCCGCCAGCGCGAGGGTCGGCGGGCCGGTCGAGACCTCGATCGTCGGGTAGGCGCTGAAGCCATCGGCGCCGAGCAGCTTGCCGGCGATCGCCGCGACAAGGACAACCGCGCCGACCGCGTAGAAGCGTCGATCGAACCGCGACTGGTTGAAGGGTTTGACGGCCCATAGGCCCCGCAATCCTTCAGGCCGGTCGCGAGTTGACCGGCGCGGGGCATCGAGTCCGTATCCGCGCAGCTCGAGCGTGGCCGCCACGTCGACGGCCCGATCCAGCGAGCCGGCGAGAAGGCGGCGGGCGAGGGACGCGCGGCCGACCGGGGCGGCCGCCGGGCCGCGCAGGCGCGCCGCGTCGCGCAGGCGCGCCGCGTCTGCGGCGGCGACCGGGACGAGACGGGAGACCAGCGTCGCTGTGAGAGCAGAGCGACCGGCGATCGGGCGCAGGGAGCGCAGCACGCGGTCGGGGTCGACGCAGGAGGAGTAGACGGCGAAGGCGATCATCGCGACAGCGGCGCGCAGGCCGATCACCGCGCCGGCGGCGATCGCCTCGGCGGTGACGTCGACCTGCCCGAACAGCGGCCAGTCGCCGAGCCGAGCGAGGACGGTGTCCCCGCGGCTGACGACGAGGGCGTTGACGGCGACGATCAGCACCGCCAGGGTGAGGCCCATGCGCAGAGCCGCGCGGACGGCGTCGCGGGCGCCGGCGAGCCGGCCCGCGAGGACCGCGGCAAAGCCGGCCGCGGCGAGGACGATCGGATTCGAGTAGATGAAGGCGACCGTGACCAGGGCGCCGAGGAAGACGACCGCGGCCCCAGGGGACGCCGCCTGGAGCGGGCCGGGCCTCGGCGTGTAGGCGAACGGCGATCTCATCTCAGAGGAACCGCTTCCTCTCTCCCGCCCTCGGCAACCACTGCGTAATGGTCGCGCAGATCGGCCGCATCGAGCAGGTCCGCCGCCGAGCGCACGGCGGCTGCCGTCGCCCCGGTCACGACCCAAACCGGCGGCGCGTCGAAGCGTCGAGTCGCCGCGACCAGGCCGGCGCTCGGCCCAAACGCGCGAACGGGCTCCCCTCCGTCGTCGAGTCCCCGAAGCTCAAACCCGCCCCCGCGCTCCGCAAAGTAGGCGAACACGCCACTGGCCTGCGGACCGCCTTCGATCAGCGCCGCGGCGGGGTCCTCGCGCACCCGCGCCCAGGGGCCGACCAGGACCCGGATCGCGCCGTTCGGCGAGCCCGCGACCGGTGATGCTCCGACGCCTCGCAGCCGGGTCCGCACCTCCACGCAGGCAGCTCCCTCACCCATGCACTCGACCGCGACCGGGCGCCGTTCTCCCTCGTATCCACCGGTGAACGGCTGCGGCCACGAGCCGACCACTGCCGGCACCCGCATCGCCTGCGACCACTCGCGGTAGTCCCACCAGATCCGCTCGCCGCCGCGCAGCGAGTAGTCGGCGGCGCCCACCGTTGCCTCGACGCCGTTCACGTAGAAGAACCAGTCGAAGGAATCGCCGAAGGCTCGGTCGGCTTCGAGGCCGTCGATCGACTGCACGAAGCCACCGCCGTAGCGGGTGGTTATCTCGGCGCTGCGGTCCAACACCCGCATCACCGTGTCGGACTCGGTGACATCGCCGACCGAGCGGTCGAGGAGCGACTCGGCTCCGTAATCCCGCGTGACCGTCAGCTCGACGTCTCCGCGGCCCTCCCCCGGACCAAGGCCGCAGCCGGCGGTCGCGAGCGCCGCAAGGAGCAGCGCGATCGCGACCGCCGTGCCACGGCGCCGGGTCATTTCCTGCCTTCGCCTAAGCCTCGGGGAGCGTGCATAGGGGCACACAAACCGCCTCGGTGTTGGACGGGATGTCTTGGCCATGGCTGGCGCGCAACATGTTCACACCTGATCGATGGAGCACCACAGTCGTGCGACCGTCCGATCCGGTCCGGCCTTTGGCGCCAGTGACCTTCACGCCCTCGGCCGGCGTCTTCTTCCCTCTGTCGTCGTAGGAGAAGACGCGGACCCCGAACGGCTTCCCCTTCTTCGCCTTGTCCGGCGCTATCAGCGCCAGCTCGTCGGGGTAGGGGAACGAGGCCAGCATCCAGAGAACGTCATCGCCGGCGTGCACCTTCACCATCTCGCCGCCGAGATTCGGGTTCTTGTGGTTGACCTTCAGGTACCAGGACAGCTTCGTGGTCGCCTCCTGACCGCCGACACCGCAGAGCGCGAGGCCGAAGTCGAAGTAGTCGGAGATCAGCACCGGCTTCAGCGCCGATGTGAACTTCGAGGCCCTGATCAGCAGGCCCAACGCGGTCGGTCCCTGAATCGTCACCGCTTTGCCGCTGCCGCCGGTCCCGGTGCCGAAGCAATCGGCCTTGGGACTGGTCTTGATCGACGCGGTGCCGGCGCCCAGGGAATCCTCGGCGAGGACCTTGCCGCTGCTGCTCACCACCCGCAGGTTGGCGAGTGGGCCCTTTGCGATCGCCGACGCGGCGGTCGAGAGGGCGAATACGACGACCAGCGCGCACGCGGCGACCAGCCGGAATGAGATGAGTCTTGGCATTTAAGCCACCCTTTCCTCGAGGGTTGTCATGGCTGGCCGGGGACAGGTCTCCTGGCTTCCGGGGTGGACGGCCGCACCTTCCCGGGGGTTCTGTGTCGCCCCCAGTGGCCGGCGCAACGTGCGCCTGCGGCTTCCTTTCCCGGTCACAGTGGCGGGACCGCGCCGGTTTCACACCGGACTTCCCTTGACCACCGACCGTATGTACGCGGGCGAGTGTACCCGGCGCGCGGGCGGTCGCGTCGGCGGCGGCGGTCAAGGTATGGGCGCCCGTGCCCGACCGCGCACACCGCACTCCCGGTCGTCATACCCACTGGCGCGTCGCGCGTCGCCGCCACCTGCTGCTGCGCGGGGGCGCGGTGGCGACGCTGCTCGCGGTGGTCGGCCCCGGCCTGCTGGCCGGCCTTTCCGACGACGACCCGGCCGGGATCACCACCTACTCGATCCTCGGCGCCGACTACGGCTACCAGCTGCTCTGGGTGCTCACCCTCTCCACCGCGGCGCTGGTCATCTTCCACGAGCTTGGGGTACGGCTGGGGATCGTCACCGGCAAAGGACTGTTGACGCTGGTTCGCGAGCACTATGGGGGGGGAGCCGCGGGCCTCGTGCTCAGCGCCCTGGTCATCGCCAACACCGGCACCCTCTGCGCCGAGTTCGCCGGGGTCGCGGCGGCGATGGACCTGCTGGGCGGGATGAGCCGCTACCTCAGCGTGCCGCTGGCGGCGGTCGGCGTCTCGGCCCTGGTCCTGCGGGAGAACTTCCGCCACGTCGAGCACTTCCTGCTCGCGCTCAGCTCGGTCTTCGTCGCCTACATCGTCTCCGGCCTGCTCGCCCATCCCGACTGGGGGGCGGCCGCCAAGGGGCTGGTCGTGCCCGGGATCCCGCTGACCCGCGACGCGCTGCTGGTCGCCGTGGCGACGGTCGGCACCACGCTCGCGCCCTGGGGCCTGGCCTTCATCCAGTCCTACGCGGTCGACAAGCGGCTGCACGTGAAAGACCTGAAATACGAGCGCATCGACGTCATCGTCGGCGCCGTACTGACCGGAGTGATCGGCCTCTTCGTCGTCGTCGCCTGCGCGGCGACACTGCACACCCAGGGAGTCTCGATCGATGGCGCCGGGGACGCCGCCCGGGCGCTGGAACCGCTGGCGGGCGAAGCGGCGGCGACTCTGTTCGGCCTGGGATTCCTCGGCGCGGCCCTGCTCGCCGCGGCGATCGTCCCGCTCTCGACCGCCTACTCGATCTCGGAGACGTTCGGCCGCAAAGCCGACCTCGACGACAGCTTCTCCGAGGCGCGGTCCTTCTACCTGAGCTTCGGCGCCGTGGTCGCCGTCGCCGCCATCCTGGTCCTGATCCCCGGAACGCCGCTGATCCAGATCCTCTTCCTCTCCCAGGCACTGAACGCGGTGCTGCTGCTGGTCCTCCTCCCCTTCATGCGATCCCTGGGCAACGATCGACAGCTGATGGGAGACCACGCCCTCGGCAGGATCGACCGCTGGACGACGGGCATCGCCTTCGGGCTGATCGCGGCCTCGGTGACGGCCCTTGGAATCCTGGCGATCGCCTAAACGCCGAGCAGGGCGCTGAGGACGAGCATGATCACGGCGCCCGCCGCCATGCCTACGGTGGGGCCGAAGCGGGCGTGGCGGGCGTAGGCCTGGGGCAGCAGTTCGACGGCTATCAGGGACAGCATCGCGCCGGCGGCGAATGCGAACGAGAAGGGCAGCAGGGACTGGATCTCCTCGACGGCGACGAAAGCGAAGATCGCGCCGACCGGCTGCGGCGCGCTGGTCCCCACGGCCGCCCAGAACTGGCGCGTGCGGCTGTAGCCGGCGGCCGCCATCGGGATCGCGACGCTGGTCCCTTCGGGGATGTTCTGGATCGCGATCGCGAGGATGACGAAGAGGCTGAGCCCCGCCTGGTCGGAGGCGAAGGCGGTGCCGACCGCGAGCCCCTCGGGCAGGCTGTGGACGAAGAGGACGGCGAAGACCAGGGCCGAGGTGCGGGCGCCGGGGCCGCTGCGCCCCATGAACGGATGGTCCGTATCGAGGCGGCGGCGGGCGACGCCGAGCAGGCCGGCACCGAGCAGCAGGCCGAGGACGACAGCCGCTGCGGAGCCTTCATCGGTCGCCGGCAGCAGGAGGCCGACGATCGAGGCGACCCCCATCACGCCGGCGGCGAAGCCGAGCAGAAGCGGGGTCAGCTGCGCCGCGCGGGTGCCGAGGAAGAAGACGGGGATCGCGCCCAGGCCGGTGGCGAGCGCGGTGCCGCAGGCGGCGAGGAACAGGACGAGCAGGTCGGGCACCCCCCGAATTAGACAGGCGAGACCGGCTGCCGTAGCCGACCGTGCGGTCTTTCGACCACTGAATATCTGTCTATCGGTCTGATTTTCCGCAGTAATGTCGCGCGCCGCTCGGCCCGGCCGGGCGGACTGGCACACGACGCGAATGGGGGAGCGAATGAGGCAATGGACCCGCCGCCGGCCCTCGCCGGCCCTGGTCATCTCTTTGATTGCGCTGTTCGCCGCGATGGGTGGCACCGTCTACGCGGCAAAGCGGGCCAAGATCAACGGCGGCGCGATCAGGGTGAAGTCGTTGCCCGGCAACCGGCTGAAGCCGCGATCGATCCCAGCCAACCGGTTGAAGCCGGGTGTCCTCTCCGCCTCCCCGGCCGCAGGGGCCCCGGGAGTGGTGACGGGACTCGAGGTCGACGAGATGAGCCTCGGCCAGGTGCCGGAGGCGGCGCACGCCGATCACGCCGACACGGCGCAGAGCGCGGTCGACGCGGAGACCGCCCTGAACGCCGTCAACGCCGTCACCGCGAGCAAGGTCAACGGGTACGAGGCGGGCTGCGTGCCGGGCACGGAGCTGTTCGCCGGAGAGTGCTGGGAGATGTCGGCGAGCAACACGGCTCTGCAGGCGCCGGCGGCCGCGCAATCCTGCGCGGCGAAGGGCGGGCAGCTACCCGAGGCGCTTCAGCTCGCCGCGTATTCGCAGCAACGCACGCTGGATGCGGGTGATGAGTGGTCAAACGACATCCCGGTGTTTTCTGGCCTGAATACCTACGGCGTGCTGACGGTTTCAGCCGCCGGACAACTGAACTCAGTGAATTCCGCTACCCCGAAGAAATTCCGCTGCGTCTTCCCCCTGCTGCACTGACGCCGGCCGGACTCAGACCGGCGAGATCTGGTTCTCGTTTCCGGTTTGCGCCCCGGGGCGCTCGACGCCGGGCAGCGAGTCGAGGAACGGCGCCAGGTGCGCGCCGACGATCTTGCCCTCGTGCTCCCACCGCGCGTGCTCGGTCAGCTCCGAGGTCTCGCCATAACCGCCGGTCAGCCGGCCGTAGAGGAAGCGCTGCCCCTCCCCCGTCCACAGCGTGCCACGCAGAATCGGCTCGAAGGGTTGGGGATCGACCCCAGCGCCGGCTTCGGCCGCGATCTGCTCGGCGGCGACATCCGCCTGCTGAGCGGCGATCCCGCCCTGCTTGACCGGGAAATTGGTCACGTCGCCCGCCGCGTAGGCGCGCTCCATCCCCATCACCCGGCAGTGCTCGTCGACGGGCACGAAGCCGTCCCGGTCGTGCGGGACGCCGGCGATCCGCCGTCCCTCGAGGCGCGGGGCGCTGACCACCGCGTCCGTCGCGATCGGCTCGCCGGGAGCGACGTGGAGGAGCCCGCTGTCGTATTTGACCGGGTGGGTGCCGGAGATCACCTCGATGCCGCGCTCGGCGAGCAGCGCGCCGACCTGCTCTCCGGCCCGGACGCCGAAGAGCTGCAGCGGCGCGTCCTCGGGGGTGACGATCTTCAGCTCGACGCCGCCCACGCCGGCTCGCGCCAGGCCCGCGTCGGCGAGCAGCGCCAGCTCATAGGTCGGCAGCGGCCAGCTGGAGCCGCCCGGCATCGTGAACACGGCGCTGCCCAGCTCCCCCTCTCGCAATCCCCTCACCACATCGGCTACGCCGCCCTCGTCGGGAACGCCCCAGAAGGTGACGGCGCCGGGGACCGCCCACAGCATCCGCACGCCATGGGCGAGCAGCAGGAAGTCATAGGGGGCTTCGTGGCCGTCGCGGGTTACGACATGGCGCCGGTCGCCGTCGACCGCGACGATGCTGTCGAGGCGGAAGGAGGCGCCGACACGCTCGGCGAGGTCGGCGAGGTCGAAGGTCAGCACCCGGCCGGCGCCGAACGGCTCGCCCACGGCAAGGGGCCGATAGGCAAACTCGCGCTGGGGCGAGTGCATCTCGACCTCGGCGCGCCCGCGCAGGGCGAGCATCGCCTCCAGCCCGGCGACTCCGCCGCCGGCGATCAGCACCCGGGGTGCCCGGCCCGACTCTGCGCTGACCTGCTCCACCCGTTGAGCCTATGGGCGATGGCATGGACGGCCATCCGGGAGAAGTACGGTTTTTCGTCTAAAGCGCGGTGGGGTAGGTCTCCGGCGGCTCGCCGAGCTCCCAGCCTGCCGTCCGCTCGAGCGGCTCCACGGCGCGAGTCTCGTCGATGTGGATGACGGCATCGAACTGCCCGGCGAGCCGGGCGCGGAAGTAGTGGCTGACCCGCTCCGACTCGGGGCGGTAGATGACTCCGATCGCTCGCTCCAGGCGAGGGCTGCGCAGCGCCTCCGCGGTGGCGCCGGTCAGCAGGTCAACGAGGAAGCGCGGCTCTCCGACCTGGTGGAACAGCGCCTCGTAGCTCCCGGGCAGCGCCGGCAGCACTCGCTTGCGCTCCGCGGGCGCGTCCCAGGCCGAGGCGGCGGTCACCGTCCCGGTGTAGGTGGTGAAGCCGACCAGCGCCACCTCGTCGGGCCAGCACTCGCGAGCGAGTTGGCCCACGTTCAGCTCGCCGCGGCTGCCCATCTCGGTCATCCGGGCGTCGCCGATATGCGAGTTGTGCTCCCAGACGACGATCCGAGCCGGCTCGCCGTGGCGCTCCAGGTGGCGACGAAGCCGCCTGAGCGTGTCCGCCATGTGCCGATCTCGCAGATTCCAAGAGGTTTCGCGATCGGCGAACATCGACCGGTAGTACTCCTCGGCGCTCGCCACCAGGCGCGCGTTCTGCTCGGCATAGAACTGCTCGTCTTCGGCGGCGATGCCATCGCGACGCAAATAGGCGTCGGCGTCGCGCTGCAGCTCAGTCAGCTGGGCGACGACGCCGCGCCGGCAAGATTCGCTGATTCCGAAACCGACCGCGTGCCCATAGGCCTGCTCGTCGCCGAATTGCTCGAAACACGCATAGCGCCGGCGGGCCCGCTCGGCGGCGGACGGATCGACGCCCTCGAGATAGCGGATCACCTCCGCCGTCGAGGCATAGAGGCTGTAGAGGTCGAGGCCGTAGAAGCCGGAGGCCGCCTCCGACATGCCCTCGTTGTGGGCGCGCAGCCAGCCGACGAAGTCGAGCACCTCTGCGTTGCGCCACATCCAGGTCGGAAAGCGGCGAAAGCCACGCAGCGCCTCCTCCGCGTCGGCGTCCTCAGCGGCGCCGCGAACGTAGCGGTTGACCCGGTAGGCATCGGGCCAGTCGGCTTCGACGGCCACTGCGCGAAAGCCCCTCTCTTCGATCAACCGCCGGGTGATCAGCGCCCGCTCGCGGTAGAACTCGTGCGTGCCATGCGAGGCCTCGCCCAGCAGGACGACGCCGGCATCGCCGATCAGCGCGATCAGGTCGTCGTAGTCGTCGGCACGACCGCCGAGCGGCTGCACCTCAAGCGCCGGCATCGCGCAGCGCGTCCAGCGTCGAGATCACCTCTTGGTCGGAGACCTGGGAGAAATCGCTGTACCACTGCCCGACTCCGTACAACAGAGCGGGCAATGCCAGGCAGACCACCTCGTCTGCCTCCTCACGCAGGCGAGCGGCGGAGTCCGGGGCACAGACGGGCACGGCGAGGACGGTTCGAGCCGGACGACGCCGGCGCAGCGCCCGTAGCGCCGCGGTGTCGGTGACCCCGGTGGCGACGCCGTCGTCGACGACGATCACCGTCCTTCCCTCGAGATCGAGTGTCGGGCGCTCTCCCCGATAGGCCGTAACGCGGCGGCTCAGCTCTTCGGTCTCTCGGGCGATCAGCGCGTCGATGGTCGGCTGACTGAGGCCCAGCACCGCCACCGCCTCGGCGTCGATCACGCGGGTGCCATCCTCGGCGACCGCGCCGATGCCGTATTCGGGATTGTGCGGCGCGCCGAGCTTGCGCACGGCGAAGATCTCCAAGGGAGCGTCGAGAGCCATCGCGATCTCGGCTGCCACCGGCACCCCGCCGCGCGGTAGCGCCACCACGATCGGGTTCTCGCCCGCCAGCGGCATCAACTGCGCCGCCAGCCGCTGTCCTGCGTCGCGCCTGTCTTTGAAGCGGGTCTTCAGCGAGACCTCCACACAGTTGGATTCTCCAGGCGGGACGCGAATCGTTCATCGGGGAAAGGCACGGATCGGGCTTCGGATTTCCCCCGATGACACAGGCCCCGGGACGGCCTAGGTTCACGACCGAGAGATGCGTGAAGAGACCCAGGTAGAGATTCCGGCCGGGCCGGTTCGGCTCGCCGGTGATCTCCGGCTCCCGACCGACTCCCGCGGCCTGGTCATCTTCGCCCACGGCAGCGGTTCCAGCCGCAGAAGCGTGCGCAACAGGCAGGTCGCGCAATCTCTCAACGAAGCGGCACTCGCAACCCTGCTCTTCGATCTCCTGACCACCGAAGAAGAGCTGGACCGACGCAACGTCTTCGACATCGAGCTGCTCGCCGGCCGACTGCTGGCGGCGACGCGCTGGGCCACCTCAACGCCGCCGACGACAGACATGGAGATCGGCTATTTCGGCGCGTCGACCGGAGCCGCCGCCGCACTCTGCGCCGCAGCCGAGCTGGACGGCGGGGTTCGCGCTGTCGTCTCCCGCGGGGGGAGGCCGGACATGGCGAGGGGATATCTGGAACGCGTCACCGCGCCGACCCTGCTCATCGTCGGCGGCGACGATCGCGAGGTGCTGACGCTGAATGAAAAGGCGGCAGCCAGCCTCCGCTGCCCGCACAGAATCGAGATTATTCCCGGGGCCACCCACCTCTTCGAGGAGCCCGGCGCCCTCGAACAGGTCTCCGACCTGGCCGAGGACTGGTTCGCCGAGCACCTCCCCCGCTGACCGGACACGTACGGTTAGCCCCGGTGTCCGTGACCGAATTCGCAATCGCGCTTGGCGTCGTCTTCACGGTGAACTTGCTGCCGGCCTTCGGCCCCCCGACTTGGGCGGTGCTCGTCTTCTTCAGCATCGATTTCGACTTGCCCGCGGCGCCGCTGGTTCTCGGCGGCGCCCTGGCAGCGGCATCCGGCCGCTTCCTGCTTGCGAGCGGCACGAGACGACTGCGGCCGCGATTCTCCGCGGCGCGACTGGCGCGGCTCGATCGCGCCGAAGCGACGCTCACCGCCAACCGATGGCGCACCGGAGCCGGGCTGGGGCTGTTTGCGCTCTCTCCCGTGCCTTCCGGTCAACTGTTCGTCGCCGCCGGGCTGATGACGGTCCCGCTACTACCCTTGACCGTCGCCTTCTTCTGTGGCCGACTCGTCTCGTATTCGATCTACGTAGGCGTCGCCACCATCGCCGAGCGCAACCTCGGCTCGGTCGCCCTCGACGCGCTCACCTCCCCCCTGGGGATGGCCCTTCAACTGCTGATGCTGGCCACGCTGGCGATCCTCCTCGGCGGTTTCAAGCCAGGCGCCCGCCCACCCTCGGCGTCGCCCTCAGCTCGTACGCCCGCAAAGCACGGTTGACGTCGGTGATCGAGAGGATCCCCACCCTGCCGCGCTCGCCGAGGACCACCGCCCGGCCAACCCGCTGAAATGCGGGGCGCTCGAGCAGTTCGGCGACGTCCTGGTGCTCGCCGACGACCAGCTCGTCGTCATAGAAGGCAGCCTCTCCGACGGTCGTTTCGCGGCGACGATCAGCCGGTATGCGTTCGATCGTCGGCAGGTCGATCAAGCCGACCAACCGGGTGCCGTCCAGAACGGGAAATGCCGAGTAGCGATGGGAGACGAAGAACCGCTCGATCGCGTCCTCGACGCTGATCTGGGCGGGCACCGCAACAGCCGGTGCGCTCATCAACCGCCCCGCCTCCCGGCCGGCAAAAGCGGTGCGAACCCTCATTCCGCCCTCCTCCGCCTTTGCGGCGACGATCACGAAGAAGCCGACCACCACCAGCCAGATGCCGCCCACCGCACCGGCGGCGGCAGCCAGCAGGCCGAGAGCGATCATCCCGTAGCCGAATCCGCGGCCGACCGCAGCGGCGAGCGAAGTGGCCCGGTTGACGTCGCCGATCCGGCTCCAGAGCAGGGCCCTGGCAACTCGACCCCCGTCAAGTGGAAAGGCGGGCAGCAGGTTGAACGCGAGAATCGCCAGGTTGACGATTGCCTGGTAATCGACCACGGCATGCAGCGCCGCGGGGGCGCCAGTCGGCAGGGCCAGCGCGAGGATTCCGAACGCGGCCGCGATCGCCATCGTCACCGCGGGGCCGGCGAGGGCGAAGCGCAGCTCGTCGCCGGCCGCGCGCGGGTAGCCCTTCATCCGGGCGACGCCACCCAGCAGCCAGAGGTCTATCTCCTCGATCTCGACACCGTGACGGCGGGCGACGACCGCATGGCCCAACTCGTGCAGGAGGATGCTGGCAAAGAGCAGCAGGGCGCTGAGCAAGCCCAAGCCGTAGGCAGCCTCCGGAGCGATGCCGGCCACCCGATCCGGGTAATAGACGGCGCCCAACGACCAGGTGATCAGCCCGACGATCACCAGCCACAGCGGTTGTATGCCGATGGGGATTCCCGCCAGGCGGCCGATGCGAATACTGCCCAGTCCCATCTTCAGTCGGTGGTCCGAGCACCGCCCGCTTTGACCACGGCGCCGTAGGTCCGCAGCGAGGACCGCCCATAGAGATGACGCCGAACCTCAGCCTCCATCTCGCGCGTCGATGCGATCAAGCGAAATCCACAACGGGGACAGCGATCGGCGGGCGTTTCGCCGTGGGCGATTCGGTGGCAGTTCGGGCACTCCAGCGTCTGCTCCATCCAACACTCCTCCAGGGCGGGGACACTTGCCAACCCATCCTCCTCGCCACCCCATCTCGAATCATCGGCAGTAGTCCGCCGAACCCGCTGCGGGTTTTCCGCGACGGTCAGGCTCTTGACGATTGGACCCCATCGCCACCGGTGCGCTCGGCGCCGAGGCTGGCGACCAGCTCCACGTACTGACTGAGGCGGTGAATGCCGAGGAAGCCCTCCTTGATCCGCTTCCGCGCGGCCTTTCCCAGCCGCTCGGCACGCTCGGGGTCGTCGAGCAAGCCGCGAATCGCGACGGCGAACCCCTCCAGGTCGCCTGCATCGTCGACCAGGACGCCGCTCTCGCCGTCGACGATCTGGTCCTGGATGCCGCCGACGCGGCTGCCGACCATCGGCCGCGCCTTCCACATTCCCTCAGCCACGGTCATTCCGAACCCCTCCGCGATGCTCTTCTGCACGAGCACGTCGGCGCGGCGCTGGATCGCGTTGACCATCATGCCGTTCTCTTCGAGGTCCTCCATAGGCAGCACGACCAGATGCGCGCTGCTGCGCGGTTCCTCCGGCAGCCGCCGCCAGGCGGCGGAAACCGCCTCCAAGACGGCGGCGCCCTCCGGATCGTCGGAGATGGCCGCCGCGGCCGGGCCGGCCAATACCAGGTGGGCGTCGGCGTCCGCAAGGTGGTTAGCGAAACAGTCCAGCAGGCCCATCGGGTCCTTAAGCCTGTCCCAGCGGGAGACCTGAGCCACCAGCCTGGCTCCTGCGGGCAGCGGCCCCTCCTGGAGGATCTCGGCGCGCCGCTCCACCCTGCCCGGACTGCCGTCGGCACGAACGAAGGTGGGCGCGACGGTCGGCACGTGGGGGCCGAGACCGATCTCCCCGAGGATCGCCTCGACCGTCGTCGCCTCGATGTCCTGGTTCTTTGGCGAGAAAGGGTCGACCGAGGGCGGCACCATCCAGGCCCGCTCGCGGTCGAGACCGTCCCAGAGGTATTGGGGCCGAGAAAATACGTAAGCGTCAGCCTGCACGACGTAGGGACGAAGAAAGTCCCAGGCACGACGGGCGAGATCGTTGGGGTGGTCGACACCGATGTGGCAGCGCCAAACCACGTTGACCCCGTTGGAGCGCACCGCCGGCACCAGGCCGGCGGTCTGCGGGTCGTGGAGGTAGACGACGTCGTTGGGCTGGATCAGGCGGGTGAGGTGACGGGCGCTCTGCGCCAATGTGCTCTCGTAGATCTCCCGCTCCTCCTTGCCGAGGTCACCGCCGTCGCCGGGATCGCCGTGAAGGTTGTTGTGGAGGCGCTTGGTGACGGTGAAGAAGTCCGACCCGTCGCGCAACACGACCCAGCGAGTGTCCACCCCGGCCCCGCGCACATAGGGAAGCAGAGAGTGCAGCATCTCGGCCACGCCGCCGCCGCGATGGGTCGAGTTGACGTGCCAGATCGCTCGCCCGGAGAAGGTGCTCCGCGCACGCACGGCAATCGCCTCGAATGGCGCATACGCGTCGCCCAACAGCGGCTTGTAGCGGTCCAGCGGCAGCGGCGGGATCTCGACGAACTCGGGCCGCGCCACTCGATCACCCCCTGCCCCGCACGCCGGCCTTAGGTCTCGACCATGCCGTGTTCCAGCGCGTACTGGACCAACTCCGCCCTGCTGGAGAGCCGCAGCTTCTGCTGGATGTGCGCCCGGTGGCTCTCCACCGTCCTGATGCTGAGGTAGAGCTGCTCGGCGATCTCCGCATTGGTGTGCCCCAGCGCAATCAGCCGCAGGACCTCGCGCTCACGCTCGCTGAGATCGTCGCCCCGTCTGGATTCCGGCTCGGAAACCAGCCTCGCCCCCAGCGCCGGCTGCAGATAGGTGTCGCCGGCGGCGGCGCTGCGCACCGCCTGAACCAACTCCGCGTCGGCGGCCTCCTTCAAGACATAGCCCCGAACCCCGGCCTGCAGCGCTTTGCGGGCAAAGGTCGGCTCATTCTGCATGGTCAGCACGACGATTTCGGTGTCGGGTGAGGCTTCCTGAATATCGGGGATGGCCTCCAGGCTCGAGCGCCCCGGCATGTTCAGGTCGAGGATCAACACGGTCGGCTTGTGGCCGCGCACGTAGCGCACCGTGGTGTCGGCATCGCCCGCCTCAGCAACAACCTCGAAGTCCTCCTCGGCCTCGAGCAGCATCCGCAGCGCGCTGCGCACGACCGCATGGTCGTCGGCGAGAACGATCGTCGTCTCCTTCTGGGCTTGCGGATCGGAGCCGTTTGACACGGAAACAAGGTTAATGTCGCGCTCGGAGTCCCCGAAAAAGGTCATCGCGCTTCATCTAATCCCTCCCCGACGGTTCCGCCATCCGTGTTTTCCCGCGAGGTTCGCATACTCAGAAATCGTTGAGCATTCCTCGGGACGGTTAGTATGAGTGCAGATGCACGACGAAGTGGGTTGACGTGGGACAGGCGTCATACAGCGGGGCATTGGACGAGCACCGGCTGCGCCAGCTGATCGAGGTCGGCCGCGGCCTGATGGCCGAGCTGGATCCCGAGGTCGTTTTCGGGCGGGTGCTGGAGGTCGCCTGTGAGCTGACCGGCGCCCGCTACGCGGCGCTTGGCGTGCTCGATGACGACCGCAAGGAGTTGGAGCGCTTCATCACCCATGGCATCGACCCGGAGATCACTCGGGAGATCGGGGCCCTGCCCCGGGGACGCGGAGTCCTTGGCCTGCTGATCGAACAACCCCTGCCGTTGCGGCTCGCCAACGTCGGCGAGCACCCCCGCTCATACGGCTTCCCGCCCGGGCACCCGCCGATGACCACCTTCCTCGGGGTGCCGATCGTGATCCGCGGCCGGGCCTGGGGAAACCTGTATCTGACCGAAAAAGAGGGGGGCGAGTTCGACGAGGCGGACGAGCAGTCGGTGCTGATTCTCGCCGAGTGGACCGCCGTCGCGATCGAGAACGCCCGCCTCTACCGCAACGTCCAAGAGCAACGCGACAGTCTCAAGCGGGCGGTGCAGAGCCTCGAGGCGACGACCGAGATCGCGCGCGCAGTGGGGGGCGAAACGGATCTCAGCCGGATCCTGGAGACGATCGTCAAGCGGGGACGGGCACTGGTCGAAGCGCGTTCGCTGCTGATCCTGCTGGAGGATCGCGGCCAACTCCGAGTCGCTGCCGCCGCCGGGGAGATCGATCGCGACACCGATCTGCGCATACCGATCGACGGTTCCGCCCCGGGCCAGGCGATGAGGGCTCGCCGCCCACAGCGTTTGGCAAGCATCGGCCCAGACCTGCTCGCCAAACCCAATCCCCCCGACGGTGGCGCCGCCCTCTCGGTGCCCCTGGTCTTCCGCGGTCATCCGGTCGGCGTGCTCGTCGCGCTCGACTCACTGGGTCGCAGCGGGGGCTTCACAGACGAGGACGAGAGGGTCCTCGACTCCTTCGCGGCCAGCGCGGCCACTGCGGTGGCCACCGCTCAGTCGGTGGCCGAGAGCCGAATGCGAGAGAGCATCGCGGCGGCCGAGCGCGAACGAGGGCGCTGGGCGCGCGAGCTCCACGACGAGTCACTGCAGAGCATGGCGGGCCTGCGGGTGATGCTCTCCACCGCCCGGCGGGGAGCGGTTCGGGACGAGACCAAAGAGATCATCTCCCAGGCGATGGAGCGGGTGGACATCGCGATATCGGAGATGCGACGACTGATCGCGGACCTGCGCCCCGCCGCCCTGGACGAGCTGGGGCTCGCGTCGGCGCTGGAGGCCCTCGTCGAGCGGCTCACGTGGGGCGAAGTTCTCGACGTGGACCTCGAGATCGATCTCGCCCACGAGGCGGGTCGACACCCAACTCGCCTGCTCGCGCAAACGGAGGACACGGTCTACCGGCTGGTTCAGGAGGCGCTCAACAACGTGCACAGGCACGCCAACACCGATAGAGCCGCGGTGGAGGTGCGGGAGGATGGGGACAGCATCCGAGTCAAGGTTCGCGACGAAGGGTGTGGCTTTGACCTCGGCACCGAAACGGATAGGTTCGGCTTGCTCGGGATGCGCGAGCGGGTGACGTTGGCCGACGGGACACTGACGGTTGAGAGTTCCCCCGGTGCCGGAACCGAGGTGACCGCGGTGCTGCCGGCTCAGCATCGGGATGACGAAGCCCACGCCGAGAAGGACTTGGGCGAAGGGAAAGCCGCCGAGGGTGGCTGAGCTGCGGGGTCGGCCGGTTCGATCCCGCACCCTATGCTCATACGAATGCCGAAGAGCCGCGACAGAGGACTGCCGCGCTGGACATGCCTGCTCGCGACAGTGGCCTGCATGGCCGCAGTCGCAAGCGAAAACGCAGGCGCAGCGCAGCGCGTCCACCAGCCGGGGGGTGCCGCCGCCAGCGCCACCGCGGCAGCGCTGATCGCCCGAGTACAGGCGTACTGGACGCCAAAGCGCATGCAAAACGCTCGACCCCTCGACGGGGGCCGGGGCACGGCGTCCCTGTCGAGCGCCGGCCACACGAGCGTTTCCCAGCCCACCACCCCACCCTTTTCCTTCAACGGCCGCCTCTTCGTCCGACAGGGGGGCCAATCCGGATTCTGCTCCGGGACGGCGATCGACAGCCCAACCAGACAGCTGGTGCTGACCGCGGCTCACTGCGTCAACTCGGGCCCCGTGAACAGCAGGCGACAGAGCTTCTGGTCCCAGTACCTGGAGTTCGTCCCCGCCTACACGAGGGGACAAGCGCCGCCGTTCGGGACCTTCGTGGCCCAACGCGGGCGCGTCTACGCCCCCGCGCCCTGGGCAAAGCAGGGCAATCCCAACTTCGATGTCGGCGCCTTCCTGGTCTACCCGAACGCCGCCGCGCAGAATCTCGCCGACGCGGTGGGTGGCGGCGCCAAGGTCGCCTACGACCTCAGCCGCAAACAGCAATTCCAATCCTTCGCCTATCCAGGCAACAGCGGTCAGATGCAGGAATGCGACTCCCCCTACTTCGGCAGCGATCGCTTCACCTTTCCCCTCAGCGGCAAACCGACGATGGCGATCCATTGTCGCTGGAGCCCGGGAGCCAGCGGCGGTGGCTGGCTGATCAACGGCACCACGACCATCAACGGCTTGAACAGCTACCTCCTGCGCCGCAATCGCTCCCGGACCTTCGGCCCCTACTTCAACAGCGGCAACGTCGGCCGCTTGATCGACGGCCTCTAGGAAGCCGCCGCCAACCGCTCGCGGTAGTAGCGGTAGTCGCGCCGGTCGGGGCGCAGGTTGGAGGCCATCGCCAGATGATGGCGCGCGCGTCGGGTCTGCCCGATCTTTGTGAGCGCCCTACCGAGGCAGAAGTGGGCGTAGTCGTTGACGTGATGCGTCTCGACCACCGCCTCGAACTCGGCCGCCGCATCGGCGAAGCGGCCGGACCGGTAGTAGGCGCGACCCAAAGCCTCGCGCACCGAGGACTTCTCGGGTGCCCGCCGCGCCGCCTCGGCGAGGGGCTCGGCCGCCTGCTCGAAGGAGCCGTCTTCCAGCAGCTCGATCCCACGCCGGTAAAGCGTGTAGGTGGAGTCCTCGCGAGCCTCGTACGGCATGGATCAAGTGTAGGCGCGTCTTCCGCGGGGCTCATCGATCGCGTCGACGACGCAGTGCCCAGCGGCGCAGCTCATCGGAGCCCCAGACGATGAACGGGAAGGCTGCGAGCATCGCGATGTGGGAGGGAGAAAGCGCCGCGGTCCCGAAGACGTCCTGCAACGGCGGAAAGTAGATCAGCGCCGCGGCGAAAGCCAACTCAAAGCCGATCCCCCAGATCAACAGGGGATTGGAGAAGACGCCGATTTGCCGAAGCGAGGCCCTGCTGGTGCGGGCTGCGAACGCCGTGCCGACCTGACAGGCGGTGATTCCCGCAAACGTCATAGTCGTCGCCACCAGATAGTCGCCATGCAGCTTCGCCCCCGTGCCGGTGGCATCGCCGGGAGACCAGCCCGCCGCCGCGAGTACCGCAAAGAAGCCGCCCAGCACCAATGCTGCCTCGAGCAATCCCAGCCACAGCCAGGCTCGAGTCAGCATTCCCCGGCTGACGATGTTCTCGCTGCGCGGCCTGGGCGGCCGATCGAGGATTCCCGGCTCGGCCGGCTCGCGACCGAGAGCGAGCGCCGGCAGCGTCTCCGTCCCCAGGTCGATCGCGAGTATCTGCAGCGCGGTGAGCGGCAACGGGATCGAGCCGCCGGAGATCGCGAAGAGCAGGAAGGGAACGACCTCGGGCGTCGTGTGGGCGAAGATGTAGGTGATGAACTTGCGGATGTTCTCGTAGACGACCCGCCCCTCTTCGATCGCCGCGACGATCGAAGCGAAGTTGTCGTCGGTCAGAACCATCGTCGCCGTCTCGCGGGCGACGTCGGTCCCGGACCTCCCCATTGCGACGCCGATGTCGGCGCGTCGTAGGGCCGGCGCATCGTTGACGCCATCGCCCGTCATCGCCACAGTGCAACCCTCGGCCCTTAAGGCCTCGACCAGGTGCAGCTTCGTCTCCGGGTTGCTGCGGGCGACGATCAGCTCCGGCGTATCGGCCAGCAGGCGGTCGAGCCGACCCTCCGACATCGCTTCGACCTCCGCGCCGCTGATCACGGTCGGCTCGTCCCCCACGATCCCCGCCTCGCGCGCGATGGCGACAGCCGTCAGGCCATGATCTCCGGTGACGACGACGATCCGGATCCCCGAGCGCCTGCAGCGCGCCACCGAATCGGCCACCTCCGGACGCAGAGGGTCCTCGAGCGCGACCAGGCCGACGAAGGTGAGGCCTGCCTCCACGCGGTCGCGATCCTCACCCGCGGCCGTCGCGGGACGCTCGGCAAAGCCAAGGACCCGCATCCCGCCCCTCGCGTAGCCGTCGGCGGTCGACACCGCCGCCGCGCGGTCGGCGGCGGTGAGCGGCCGGTCCCCGTCTCGACCGCGAATCGAGGCGCAGCGTTCCAGCAGCTCGACCGGGGCCCCCTTGACGTGGAACCAGCGCCTGCCACCGGGCTCCTCGTCGAGCGTGGTCATCCGCTTCAACCGGGGGTCGAATCGGTACAACGCCTTCCGAGACGCCCCTCCCCCAGGCCCAACCGACTCGATTTCCTCGCCCAGCTCCGCAGCCGCGACCAGCAGGGCGCTCTCGCTCGGGTCGCCGCTCCGACGCCAGCCGTCCGCTTCGCGGTGCGCCTCGGCGTTGTTGCAGCGAACCGCGGTGCGCAGCAACGCCGAGAACGGCTCTCGGCGGGCAACTTCACGCTCCCCGGTGGGCACCAGCTCCTCACCGTCTGCCCAGAGGACCCGAACGCTCATCCGCCCCTCGGTGAGCGTGCCGGTCTTGTCGGTGCATATGACGTCGGTCGATCCCAGGGTTTCGACCGCCGTCAGCCGCTTGATCAGCGCCCGACGACGCGCCATTCGTCGCACTCCCACCGCCAGCGCAAGCGTGATCGTCGGAAGCAGCCCTTCGGGCACATTGGCGACCAGCAAGCCGATCGCGAAGGTTGCCGAGTCGTCGAGCGAGAGGCCGGCGATGCCGGCGCCTATCGCGAAGAACAGGACCCCCGCGACCAGCGCGATGGCGGCGATCAACAGCGCCACCCTGTTGACCTGGGACTGAAGCGGGCTCGTCTCCGCGTGAACCCGCTGCGAGAGCGCCGCGATCCGTCCGAGCCGGGTTGCCATGCCGGTCGCGTAGACGACGGCTTCCGCTTCGCCCCCCGTGCACAACGTGCCTGAGAACACCAGGTCCTCCGACTCGAGCGAGGGGACCGGGGGCGGCCTGCTCTCCACTGTGCGCCGCGCCGCACGCGCTACGGGCTGTGACTCCCCGGTCAACGGCGACACATCGACTTCGACTGCGCCTTCGACCAGCTGGGCGTCGGCGGAGAGGCGGTTCCCCTCCTCGATCAGCAGGAGGTCGCCCGGGACGAGCGCGGTGGCATCCACGAGTGTCGTTCGCCCACCTCGGCGGACCCTTGCCTGCGGCGGCAGGAGCTCCCGCAGCGCCTCCGTCGCCCGTTCGGCCTGAAGCTCCTGGGTGAAAGCGAAGGCCGCGTTCAGAACAATCACCGCGACGATGGCGATCGCCAGCGGCACAATGCCGGCCACCACCGAGAGCGCTGCGGCAACCCAAAGCAGCACCGCCAGCGGGTGGGTGAACTGGCCCACCAGCTCCTTCAGACGGCTGGGCCCGCGCCGGCGTTCGATCAGGTTCGGGCCGTGCTGGGCAAGACGGCGAGCGGCCTCGCGCTGCGAGAGGCCGGGCCGGTCGGTCGGTGCCCGTTGTGGGCCGGCTCCTGAGCTCAACCGTGAGGACAGATCACTGCACGCCCGTCGAGGGTTCCTTCGCGCATCCGCTCATAGGCGTCCGCGACCCGGTCCAGGGGAAAGCGCTCGACGTGGGCGCGGATCTTGCCGGCTTTCGCCAGGGCGAGAACCTCCATCAGCTCGATCGCGGTGCCCCAGTAGGGGATCGTCAGCTCCGACTCGAAGGGAAGGGCGCCGAACGCGAACGCCAGCTTGCCCCCGGCGAGGCCGATCACGTTGAGGTCGCTCTCGAAGCGAACGATCTGGGAGGCAAGCGCAAGCGAATCGTCGGAGCCGACGTTGTCGATCACCAGCTCGACGCCCAGGCCGCCGGTCAACTCGCGGATCGCCTCGGCGGCACCTTCGCCGGCGGGCACCGCCTCGTCGGCGCCTATCTCCCGCGCCAGCGCCAGCTTGTCATCGGCCACGTCGACCGCGATCACCTGCGCAGGGCTGATCGCCCGCAGGATCTGCACCGCCATGTGGCCGAGGCCACCGACCCCGATCACCACGGCCGTGGAGCCGGGAACCAAGAGGCGCAAGGAGCGCTTGATCGCGTGGTAGGGCGTGAGTGCGGCGTCGGAGAGCGGCGCCGCGTCGCGGGGGTCGAGCTCGCCCAGCGACAAAAGGAGGCGGGCGTGCGGGACGAGCATGTACTCGGCCATGCCTCCGTCGAGGCCGAGGCCGCCGCCGAAGGTCCCGATCTCCGCCTGGCGCTCGCAGTAGTTCTCGGCCGAGCGCCGGCAAGCGCGGCAGCGGCCGCATCCCCAGGGCCCGTAGACGGCCACAGGCTCTCCCTCCTCCAGGCCTTCGACGCCGGCCCCGAGCGCCTCGACCCAACCGGCGTTCTCATGGCCGAGGGTGAAAGGCACGTCAAATGACATAGTGCCCTCCGGCCACTCCATCAGGTGAAGATCGGAATGGCAGGCGCCCGCGCCGCCGACCTTGAGCAGCACCTGACCGGGGCCAGGCTCGGGCACCGGAACCTCGCTCATCTCCGGCGGGCTCTGCCAGGCGGTGAGGCGGTAAGCCTTCATTCGGTCTCTACCGTAGGCAGGCGATGTCGCGTTCGCGTCCGTAGAAGTCCGTGGAATACGAACTATCGGCAATCATGGGAAGACCACGGGCCTCATGCACTCACACGGTTCGCACAGCCACGGTCATAGCCACGAGATCTCCGACGACGCCAGCGGCGGCAAGCTGGCGATCGCGCTCGCGCTGATCCTCGGCTTCATGGCGGTCGAGGTGACGGTGGGAATCGCCACCTCCTCCCTCGCCCTGCTCTCCGACGCCGCGCACATGCTCACCGACGCCGGCGCGATCGCCCTGGCGATAGTCGCGCTGAGGCTCGCCAGGCGGCCCGCCGAGGGCATCTACACCTTCGGCCTCAAACGGGCGGAGATCATCTCGGCCCAGGTCAACGGCGCCACCCTCGCGGTGCTCGGCATCCTGATCGTGATCGAGGGCGTCCGCAGGTTGATCGATCCGCCCGACGTACCGGGCCTGCCGTTGCTGATCGTCGCCCTGGTGGGCGTGGCCGTCAACCTGGCCGCCACCTGGACGCTGTCCAAGGCCAACCGTCAGAGCCTCAACGTCGAGGGCGCCTACCTGCACATCCTCACCGACCTGGCGGCCTTCGTCGCGACCGCGATAGCGGGCGCGACGATCCTGCTCACCGGATTCACCCAAGCTGACGGCATCGCGGCTCTCTTCGTCGCCGCGATCATGCTGTGGGCGGCCTACGGGCTCATCCGCGACTCTGTGCGCATCCTGCTCGAAGCCGCTCCACAGGAGCTCGATCCCAACGAGGTGGGGACCGCGATGGCGACGATGCCCGGCGTGGTCGAGGTCCACGACCTGCACCTCTGGGAGGTCGGCTCCGGCTTCCCCGCCCTCTCCGCACACGTGCTCGTCGGCGAGGACGTCGATTGCCACGAGCGCCGCCGCGACCTCGAGCATCTCCTCCACGAGCGCTTCGACCTCGACCACACCACCCTTCAGGTGGACCACGCCCAGACCCGGCCGCTGCAGGTCAAGGGCGCGGCGACGAGCTGACTTTCACCTCGAACCGCCAGATAGCAGGTGAGCGATCAACCACACCGCCGGCGCGAGCCTTGACGCGGAAGGCGTGATCGCCGGGGGACAGCAGGGGGGTCGTCAACGGGGAGCGGCAGCGCTTGAACCGTCCCCCGTCGAGCTTGCAGCGGAAGGTCGAGCGGGGGCGATTGGAGGTGAAGCGAAAGGTCGGGGTTCGATCCCGCGTGACCCGCCCCGGGTGGCGGAGGAGCCTGGTCTGGGGCCGACCTTGCCCTGAGCCGCCTCCGGCATCGCCCGAGGCAGGGTTGCCACCTCCGGCATCGCCCCCCTGCGACGAGCAACGGTGCTCGCTGGGGGGGACCGAGTTCGGGCGAGGCGCGGGAAATGCGTCGAAGAAGTCGGCTGCGCTGTCGTTCGAGTCGTCCGTCGCCTCCAGCAACGTCGGGCAGCCGGGGGCGATCGACCGTCGCAGGGCCATCCCGTCGGGGAGGCCGAGCGGGTCGGCCGGTGCGCCCGTTGCGGAGCTGACCGAGCCGTGGAAGCTTCCCCAGGAGACGCAATCGAGGGCTTCCCAGCAGACGGCTCCGCCGGATGGGTCCATGCGGCCACCGGACATGCCGGTGTCGGCGACGATCCCGAACTGCGATTCCGCCAGAGGGGTCGCGGCGACGAACGTGACCTGGTCGGCGCCGCGCGCGGCATCCGCCCCGAAGCTCACCGTCCCCAACGAAGCGCCGGCCGCATCGAAGAAGGCGATCGAGTGCCCTTGGACGAAGTTCTGCCCCGGCGCATAGGCCTGCAGCTCGACGTACTCGGCGTCGGGATACGCGCCCGACCCGGGATAGACCTCGCGCAGCGCGATCAGGTGGAAGGTGGCGGATGCCGGCCCCGCGCCGACACCCAACGCGACCGATGCGATCGCGAGGGCGAAGAGCATGAGGCGGACGCGGGTCATTGCGGTCGATGCGACCGGGCGTCGGGGCGCCGATGCTGCGGGTGTTTAACACGGCGGCAGCGGCGCGGGCGGTTATGGGTGCGGCGATGCTTGCCACGACGGCAGCGGCGGTGGTGTTTTTTCGGCGTGGTGACGGACGGGGCAAGCGAAGGCACGAAGGGAGCGACGGTCGGCGCGACGGGGGGCGGCTGTGGGGACGCGAGCACGGCCACATCGAAGCTGTAGCCGGCCGGGGCGGGGTCGACGTTGGCGCTGGAGTCGATAGCCCGCACCTGGAACGCGTGCGACCCGTTCGCGAGCCCCATGTACGTGACCCCGGTGGCGGGACAGCTCGCGAAGGCCGCCCCGTCCAGCTTGCACTGGAAGCTGGACCCTGGCTCCGTCGCGTGGTAGGTGAACGAAGCGGTGGAGTCTCCGCTCGGGTTGGGTGGCGCGCTGTCGATCACGGTGTCGGGAGGCGTCGTGTCGACCGCGGTGTGATCGACGGTCCAGGAGAAGGCGGCCGGGGCGCCCTGGTTGGTGGCCGTGTCGGTGGCGCGAACTTTGAACGTGTAGGTGTCGTCAGCGAGACTCGTATACGTCTTGCCCGAAGAGGTGCAACTGGAGAACGAGTCCGGGACAGCGCCCTGAGCGAGGCTGCACTGGAAGCTCGATCCGGATTCGCTCGAGTGATATTTGAAGGAAACGCTGGTGCCGGAGCTCGGGTCCGTGGGGTGGCTGTCGATCGTCACCGTCGGCGCGAGCGTGTCGACCCGCCAGGTATAGCCGGCCGTCGCCCCTGTGAACCCGGATGAGTTCGTGGCGCGGATCTGGAAGGTGTGGTTTCCGTCACCAAGCGGCCCCGGATAGCTCTTCCCATTGAGCGGGCAGTCCGCGAATGAGGCCGAGTCCAACCTGCAGGCGAAGCTCGTGGCTGACGCCGCGTGATAGGTGAAGGCGGCGCTGGTGCTGTTGGTTGGATCGGCTGGTTTCGTGTCGATCGTCGTGGCCGGTCCGGTGCAGGTCGTCTCGGCGATCGCGCTGGCGTTGTTGCGCGGACTCGGAGACACGTCGAAGAGGTCCGCAGAGCTGCTATTCGAATCGTCTGCCACCTCCAGCAACGTCGGGCAGCCGGGGGCGATCGACCGTCGCAGGGCCATCCCGTCGGGGATGCCCGACACGGCCGCCGGTGTTCCCGAAGACGATGGCGTGGAGCCGCTGAAACCACCCCAGGAGACGCAGTCGATCGAGCCGGCCCAACACGCCGCGCCGCCGGCGGGGTCGATGGCGAAGTTCGCATTCGCCAGGTCGGGCGCAACGCCAAAGGCGCCCTGCACACCGCTGTCGCCGACCAGGATCGTTTGCTGATTGGCGCCGTTGGGTAGCGACGACGGAAAGGTGAACGTGCCGGCGACGGAGCCGTTCGCGCCATAGACAGTGATCCCGTATCCGCCGACGAAGTTCTGCCCCGCCGCGTACATCTGCAACTCGACGTAATCGGAGTCCGGCTGGGCCACGGACCCCGGATAGACCTCACGGATCGAGATCTCGTGGAAGCTCGCCTGCGCAGCCGGGGCAGCGGCCAAGACCCCGACCAGCGCGGCGATCGCGGCTACGACTACTAGACGGCGCCCTCCCATCACAGCGGTCTACGAAGCGGTTTGGGGGAAAGTTCAATCGATTTTGAACCCAGGGGCCACCGCTCCCGTAGACCCCGGCGATGAATGCAACCGCCAACCCGGTCCGTCGGACGGCGATCTTGCTCGTCGCGGCTCTGGCGGCAGCGCTTCTCGTCGGCTTGACGACCAGTGCCTGGTCCCCCGCGTCGGAGCGAGCACCCCTCCACGAGCGCACGCACCTCAGGGCTGCGGGGGTCGGGATCCGCAGCTTCGCCTATCACCCCCAAAAGCTGAGCATCGAGGAGGGAACGAGGGTCGTCTTCGCAAATCGCGATTCCGTCGCCCATACCGCGACCCGCAGGGGCAGCTTCAGCACCGGCAAGATCCGCCCCGGACGCTCTGTGGCAATTCGCTTTGGGGAGCGCGGGGTCTACCGCTACCACTGCACGATCCACCCCTTCATGCACGGCAAGGTCGTGGTGCACTGAGAGTCGCGGCCGGCATGACCCTTCGCTCTGCTTCAAGATCGAGCCGATGGCCCAGGGAGCGCTGACCCGCGAACGAGATGTGCGCGAAGCCTACGCGGCGCATGCCGGTGAGCTATACGGATTTGCGATGCGATCGCTGGGAGACTCCGGGTTGGCCGAGGAGGCTGTCCAGGAGACCTTTCTCCGCGCTTGGCGCGCGGGTGAGAGGTTCGACCCACAGATCGGCTCGCTGCGCACCTGGCTGTTCGCGATCCTGCGCAACGTCGTGATCGACCTCGGCCGCGCCCGGGCGACTCGACCGGGCCTTACCGAAGGCGGGATCGAGCCCACGGTCGAGCCGATCGACGAAGCGTTGCGCGCCTGGCAGGTCGAGGAGGCGATGCGGAGAATCGGCGAGCAGCATCGTCGCGTGCTTGTCGAGACCTACTACCGCGGCCGCCCCTACAGCGAGGTCGCCGTGGACCTCGGAATACCGGAGGGAACGGTCAAGAGTCGTGTCTACTACGGCCTGCGCGCCCTTCGAGTCGCTTTGGAGGAGATCGGCTATGAAGACTGAGCGCTGCCGCGAATGGCGAGAGTCGCTGGGCGCCTATGCGCTGGGCCAGCTGCCGGACGATGAGCGCCCCGCGCTGGAAGCCCATCTCGAGGGTTGCCCCGACTGCCGGAAAGAGCTGGAATCCCTCGATTCGGTGGCTCGCCTGATGGCTCTGGCCGATCCCGAGCGCTTCGACACTGCCCCCACCCCACCCCCCGCGCTCGCCGATCGAGTCATGACCGCAATCCACGACGAGGGCCAGGGCGCGCAGAGGCGGCGTCTGCGTTTCGGCCTCGCCCTGGGTGGAGCGACCGCCGCCGTGGCCGCCGCGCTGGTGGCGATCTTCATCCTGCCGGGAGACAGCAGCGGACCGCCCGAGCAGCACATCGCCTTCGATTCGCTGCCGCCGCGGATCAAGATCGGCGCGACCCTGGAGCCTCACGCCTTCGGCACCGAGATTCACGTCTACGTGAAAGGCGTGCGCTCCGGCACTCTGTGCCGCGTCTTCCTCCGCGATCGCAGGGGCAACCGTCTCTCCGCCGGCTCCTTCCGCTATCGCTGGGGCGATGACTCCAAAGCGACCCTCAGCTCCGCCCTCGATCTCTCCCGGACCGCCGCGATCGGCATTCGCGTGGGCGATCGCACCTTCGTCGCGCCGGTGGAGGACCCGGAGCCGTCGCAGACGTAGCGTCCGCGGCTACTCCGGTGCCGCTGCGAGCCAGGCCCGCTCCTTCGAGAGCATCACCGGAGTGGCACACGGGGCTTGAGTGTGAAGGCGGGCCGAACTACACTGCGCCCAGGGAAAGGGGAGGTGAGCTGGTTGCGGCAAAGGGTTTGGGCAGGTTGCATCTCGGCATGCGTGTTCGCACTCGCACTCGTTCCGGTGGGAAGCGCCGGCGCCGCAACCAACCTGAGCCAGAAGGACGGCATTGCCGGGTGTGTGACCGAGACAGGCTCCTACGGCTGCCTGGACGGACGAGGGCTCGTCGGCGCCACCTCGATCGCGCTGAGCGCCAACGGCGAGAATGCCTACGTCGCATCCCCGTCATGGAACAGCGTCTCGATCCTCGCACGAAATCCGGTTGATGGAGCGCTGGCTCCGATCTCCAATCCGACCGGCTGCTTCGACGCCGTCAACTTTCTCTACCCCGACTGCACACAGGTTCGCGAGCTCGGCGGAGCCGGTGATATCGCCGTCAGCCCCGACGGCAAGAACGTCTACGTCGCAGCGCCTTCAGATGACGCCGTCATCATTTTCGATCGTGACCCGATCAGCGGGGCACTGACCCTTTCAACTGGAATCGACGGCTGCGTCAACGAAGACGGCACCAACACCTGCGTCGACGGGCGAGCGCTCGACGGTGCCACATCGGTGATCGTCAGCCCTGACAACCTCAATGTCTACGCCGCTTCCTCTGGGCCAAACGGCGGCCTGGCCATCTTCGACAGGGACACCGGCACCGGCGACCTCACGCAGAAGCCCGGAGCCCCCGGCTGCGTCAACGAAACCGCCGTCGACAGCTGTACGGACGGCCTCAACCAGATGCTCGACGTCCGCGACGTCCAGATCAGCCCCGACGGCAAAACCGTATACGCGGCCTCCCGCACCCGGGACGCGGTGACCATCTACACCCGCAACGAATCCAACGGCGAGCTAACCCCGGTCAGCCTGCCCGATGGGTGCATAAAAAACGGCGGCGGGGGTGGCTGCCAGGGCGGCCTCGGACTGATCGAGGCCCGGTCGGTGACCGTCAGCCCCGACGGGGCGACGGCGTACGTCGCGGGTGAGCGCAGCGACGCGGTCGCCATCTTCGACCGCGACTCCTCGACCGGCCTGCTCACCCAGAAGGCCGGCACGGCAGGCTGCTACAGCAACACGGGAGAGTCGGATCCTTCGCAGGCGGGCACCCTCGGGGACTGTCAGGACGGGATCGCGATGGACGGGATCGACTCGATCGCGATCCTCCCGGACGGCAGCGCCCTCTACGCCGCTACCGGCGCCAGCGACGGAGTCGCCGTGTTCGAGCGCCACCCGAACGGGACCCTGACGCAGCGCCCTGGAAGCGCGGGCTGTTTCACCGAGACCGGCTATGAGGACCCCGGCCTGTCGTGGACCAAAGGGGTCTGCGAAGACGGGCGCGCCTTGATCGGTGCCGACCGCATCGTCGCCAGCAGCGACAGCAGGTTCGTTTACACGGCGGCGCCCGGCGGGGGAATCGGCGTCTTCGATGTGGTCGAGCCACCCCCGCCCTCGCCCCCGGCTGCGGCCGACCCCCCGCCAGGCGAGCCGCCACCGTCCGTCACCCTCGAGTGCAGGCAGGCGCGCGAAGACCTTCGGCAGGCAAAGGGGCGCCTCAAGCACGCCCAGGGAGCGATCCGCTGGCAACGCCGCCTGGCTCAGCGAACGTCCAATCCCGTCGCCAAACAGAAGCTCTCGCGGGCGATCAAAAAGAACCGCGGAGCCGTTAAGCGCTGGGGGCGGGTCGCCCGCCATGCAAGAGCCCGCGTGGAGAACCTCTGCCCATAAGCAAAACGGCTTTCCTCAGACAAGAACGCCTTTGGTCGGCCAGCCTGAATTCTCCGATTGACCTTGTGTCAAGCTGACGTATGGCGGAACTCGCACTTGGTCCCCTGCTCCGCTACGTCAGCGAGACCGAGGCAACCGTTTGGGTCGAGGCCGACTCGGCCTGCGAGGTGGAGGTGCTCGGGCGCAAGGAGCGCACCTTCACTGTCGAGGAGCACCACTACGCGCTGGTAAGGATCGAGGGCCTCGAGCCGGGCGGCTTCTACGAGTACGAGGTGAGGCTCGACGACGACAAGGTGTGGCCGGAGGAGGGGTCCGACCTTCCCCCAAGCGCGATTCGGACCCTCGATCGCGAGCGTCCGATCGATGTCTGCTTCGGCTCCTGTCGGGTGGCGTTGCCCCACGAGGAGCCCTATGTCCACAGCAAGGATCGCCATGAGGAGGGAAAGGAGTACGACGCGCTGCGGGTTCTGGCGACCGAAATGCTGCGGGGAGAGCACGACGAGTGGCCCGAGTTCATCTTTCTGCTCGGAGACCAGGTCTACGTCGATGAGGGATCACCCCGGACCCGCGAGCGGATTCGGAAGCGGCGGGGCACGGACACGCCGCCGGGAGAGGAGGTAACCGACTACGAGGAGTACTCATGGCTCTATGAGGAGGCCTGGAGCGACCCGCTGATCCGGTGGCTGTTCTCGACGGTCTCGATCTCGATGCAGTGGGACGACCACGACATGAGCGACGACTGGAACATCTCCCGCTCCTGGCTACAGGAGATGCGACGTAAGTCTTGGTGGCATCGCCGTGCCACCGCGGGCATCATGAGCTACTGGGTCTACCAACACCTCGGGAATCTCTCGCCCGAGGCGCTCGACGCCGACGATCTCTACGGCCGCGTCCGTGGCAGCGTTCACGCGACCAAAGCGCTTCGCGAATTTGCGGCGGAGGTCAGCTCGACGGGTGCCGGTACCCGCTGGAGCTACTGCCGAGACCTCGGCGGGACCCGCGTGCTCTTCATCGACTCCCGTGCCGGGAGAGTCTTGGACTCGGGACGTCGCTCCATCGTCGATGACGAGGAGTGGGACTGGATCGTCGAGCATGCCGGTGGCGATTTCGACCACCTGCTGATTGCGACCACGGTCCCCTTCCTGCTCTCGCCCGGCTTCCACCATCTTGAAGCCTGGAACGAGCGAGTTTGCGACGGAGCCTGGGGCCGAGTGGCGGCCAAGGCCGCCGAGAAGCTCCGCCGGGCGGTCGACTTCGATCATTGGGCCTCCTTCGACAGGTCCTTCCAGCTGCTCCGCAGCCTGCTCGAAGAGATCGGATCGGGCAAGCACGGAGAGGCGCCGGCTTCGATCGTCCTCCTGTCCGGCGACGTCCACCACGCCTATCTGGCCGAAGTCGGGTTCCGGCCACGAGCGGGTGTGAGGAGCGCCGTCTTCCAGGCGGTCTGCTCTCCCTATCGGAATCCGCTCGACAGCCACGAGCGCCTCGCGATCAAAGCCGGCTTCTCACGCCCCTTCCTCGCGGCGGCACGGACCCTCGGTCAGGCCGCGGGAGCATCCGACCCCGGCATACGCTGGCGGCTCGCGGAGGGCCCTTACTTCGACAACCAGGTTGCCACCATGCGCCTGGACGGCCGCAGGGCGCAACTGAAGCTGGACAAGACGGTTCCGGGCGAGGACGGCGATCGTCGCTTGGACTGCGTCTTTGAGCGCCGCTTGGTCTGAGCACCGTCAGCACTCGATGCACCCGACACCCGACGACCCGTAGTTGTCCCCGTTCAGATCTAGGGCTTGCCACGGATGTTCCACCGTTGACCGAACGAAAGGCTTGCGATCGCATGAGCACCAATCGATCGAGGGCAACGGGGGAGAGATGACGAGCTCAAATGACAAGCACAGGAGTGGGACTCGGCCCGAGTGGCTTCAAAAATCAATGCAGGGCCGTCCCCCTACTCTCGCGATCGTTCTCGCTCTCGTGGCGATCCTCGCCCTGGGTGCGACCATCATCGCTGCATCCTCAGGCAGCGAACAAACCGCCTCACCGGCTAAAGCCAAGGCAAAGGCCAAGGCAAAGCGGGGGCCGCGAGGTCCTCGGGGGTTCACCGGACCCCAGGGCCCACAGGGCTCCCCCGGCCCACAGGGCTCCCCCGGCCCACAAGGCTCCCCCGGCCCACAGGGCTCCCCCGGCATCCTCACCGGCACGGCCGGTGGATCGCTCACGGGCACCTATCCGAACCCGGCGATCGCGAGTGGCGCCGTCGACACCACCCAACTCAGCGACCTGGCCGTGACGAACTCGAAACTGGAAGAGCACGCGGTGACGGGTGACAAGGTCGCTCACGACACACTGACGGACACGAACATCGATGAGTCGACCCTCAACGTTCCTCCCAGCGGCCCAGCCGGCGCCGGTGGTGGTGCTCTGGCCGGCGCATATCCTGATCCTTCACTCAAGGACGGGTCAGTAGACACGCCAAAGATCGCCGATGGCTCGGTCACTGACGTCAAAGTCAATGCCGGCAACAAGGATGGCCTGGCTACGGTTCCGTCGATGCGGACGCTCGGCACCGGCCCCCAGCAGGCCATGCCCGGCAACGCCACCCCTGGCGGTCCGCCCAGCGGACCGGCCGGCGCCGGCGGCGGCGCCCTGGGCGGCAGCTATCCGAATCCGACGCTCGATATCAGCGGCAGTCCCTGTCCCACGGGTATGTTCGTTACGAGTCTCACGCCCCAAGCGGCGCTGAACTGCGGGCCGTCAGGATCCAACGTCGCGCTCGGCTCCGATGCGCTGGCAGCCGGCGCCACCTCTGTCGCCAATACGGCGGTCGGCTCGAGTGCGCTCCACGGCAACACCGACGGTTTCTACAACACGGCGCTCGGGGCGAATGCGATGGAAAGCAACACCACCGGCTTCATGAACGTTGCCGTGGGACAACTCGCCTTGGAACAGAACATCAGTGGCAACAGGAACTCGGCGGTGGGCCCGGTTGCCCTGGGGGGAACCGCAACGGGGAACGACAACACGGCATTCGGCTACCTCGCGGGCAACTCCCTGGCCGGCGATCGCAATACGGTGGTCGGCAGCCAGTCCGGTAACGGCGGTAGCGACAACACCGCGCTGGGGTACGGGGCGGGTCGAAACCTGCAAGGCGACAACAACATTGACATCGCCAACCAGGGCTTCGGGGGCGACTCGGGAACGACCCGGATCGGCACGAATGGTACCCAGACCAAAGCCTTCATCGCCGGCGTGCGGGACGTCACCCCGAACAACAACGACGCCATACCGGTGGTGATCGATTCCGCAGGCCAGTTGGGGACGAGTCAGAACTTTTGGAAGCTCACCGGCAACGGCGGCACGGATCCCGCTGCCAACTTCCTTGGCACCACTGACAACCAGTCGTTCGATCTGCGGGTGAACGGTCAGCGCGCGCTCCGCTTCCAGCCGGCGGCCGGCATCTCCAATGGCGGCTCCCCGAACCTGATCGGCGGGAGCCCCAGCAACTCGGCGCCGAGCCCCATGGACGGGGCCACTATCTCGGGCGGCGGCTCGCCTACCAATCCCAACACGGTTTTTGACGGCTATGGGACGATCGGCGGCGGCGACCAGAACCAAGTGGGCAACGACAACGACAATAACTTCGACCATCAGTTTGCGACCGTAGGAGGCGGGGCTGCGAACACCGCCGGCGGGGCGTATGCGACCGTGGGCGGAGGAGTAGGCAACAGCGCCAACGGCTATTCGGCCACGGTCCTGGGTGGAGAGTTCAATCTGGCCACTGGCAATTCCAGCCTCGCTGCGGGGGATAGCGCGAGAGCCGAGCACGACGGTTCCTTCGTTTGGGCGGACAACGATCCGAGCATCGGCGCCATCGCCTCAACCGCGCCGAACCAGTTCGTCGTCCGCGCCCGAGGCGGCTTCTTCTTCCAGAACGACAGCCCACTCCACGATCAGGGCGGCCTCATCAACACATCGACGGGCGCCTACCTGAGCACAGGTGGGGCCTGGGCCGACTCTTCAGACGAAAACCGCAAGACCGACTTCATGGCGATCAAGCCGAACCAAGTGCTCGGCAAGCTCGCAGCGCTCCCAGTGATGAGCTGGCAGTACAAGGCGGAGCCCGGAGTGCGCCATCTCGGCCCGACGGGCCAGGACTTCCGCAAGGCGTTCGGCCTGGGCGCCGACGGGCGGCACATCAGCACCGTGGACTCCGGAGGCGTGGCTCTTGCCGCGATCAAGGCGCTGTACGGTCAGACCCGCAGGCTCAAGACGCAGCTCTGGAGGCAACGCCGGCTGAACGATTCCCTGAGGGAAGCGAGCGCTCGGCAGCAGGCCCAGATCAACTGGTTGCTGCGGAAGGCGCGGGGGCGCTGAGCACGGGCTGGCTCCTAAGGGATTCGAACCCCGGTTTCCGGAGGTTGAGACAGCCGCCCCGAAGAGACGAATCGTCAATGCTCCGCCCGCCCGCCTCGTGGCGGCCAGGGGAAGAACGCGCTGGTGCGCGCGACGTAGTCCGCATAGCCCTCGCGGCGCTTGGTCAACGAGCGCTCGAGCGGGGCGGCGCCGCTGACTCGGATCAACAAGATCGACATGGCCACGGGCCCCACCACGGTCCACCAGGCGCTGCCGGCGGCGAGCGCGACGAGCCAGATTCCCCACCAAACGCAGAAGTCGCCGAAGTAGTTCGGGTGGCGCGTATAGCGCCAGAGGCCGCGGTCCATCACCTGCCCCCGGTTCGCGGGGTCGTCCTTGAAGCGGGCGAGCTGCTGGTCGCCAACCGCCTCGAAGGCGAGCCCGACGACCCAGACCGCGGTCCCGATCCAATCGAGCGCGCCGAGCCCGGCGGGCGTGGGGTCGTTCATCGCCACCTGCACTGGAAGCGAGACGACCCACATCAGCGCGCCCTGCAGCCAGAACACGACGACCAGGCTGCGCAGCGGCCAGCGCTCCCCGTGACGACGGCGCATCGCCGCGTAGCGGTAGTCCTCGCCCTTGCCCAGGTTGCGGCGGGCGAGGTACGCGGTCAGGCGCAGGCCCCAGACAGTCACCAGCAGCGCAAGGAGCAGCCGGCGATCGGCGCTGCCGTCGCCGAGAACGTAGGCGGCCCAGGCGACGATCACGAAGCCGCTGCCCCAAAAAATGTCGACGATCGAGGTGTCCTTCAGCGGGACACTCACCGCCCATAGCGCCGTGACGAGGGCCAAAACCAGCCCCGCCTCGGCCGCGAGCAGGCCGGCGGTGCTCACGACTCCACCGGCTGGAGATCGGCGGCGAAGCGCCTCTCGAGCCAGTCGTCGACATCCTGCCAGAGGCCATAGAGCCAGTCCGCGCGCGCAGCGTCCCCCACCGGGACGGCAGAGCGCGGCACCCGTGTGACCCGCACTCGGACGAAGAGGTGCACAAGACCGCCGCGCCAAATGTCGGACACCAAGCGCAGGCCGTCGAAGCCGTGGTGAGCGATGACGAGGACGTCGGCGTCCGGGGCGCCGTCGAGCAGCGCCCCGACGCCACCTAAGCGGGGCGGCAGCAGGTGGCGCAGGCGCTCCGCCCTTGCGGCCAGATCGGGGCGGCGCTCGCCGATCCGCGCGATCGCACGCCTGCGGCGCTCAAGTGTGAAACGGGTCCCCTCGGGGTAGATCAGCACTCCCTCGTCGCCTTCCAGGCCCTGCGCCAGCGAGCGCATCCGCTCCAGCTCCACCGCCTCGCCCGTGCCGCGGCGGACGAAGTAGTTCGGAAGACGCCGGCCGGCGACGTCGAGGCAGGGATCGGCGAGCAGTTCGCGTTTCAGCACATAGCGCAGGCGAATTGCATGCGGACGGGTGACCAGGATCGCCGGCAGGAGGTTGTCGACGATGCTCGCGTGGCGGATCAGCACGACAACCGGCCCCGGCGCGATCGCGTCGTCGCCGGTCACCTCGAGACGGAGGCCGAACAGCGCCCTGACCGCCCCGAACAGGACGCCGGCCCATAGCTGCTGGAGAGCCAGCGTCATTCGCTCCAGCGCCCCCTGCCGGCGGCCGCCCAGGCTGAGGGCCCAGGCCGCTGCCATCGCGGCGAGCCCGACGACCTCAGCGGCGAGGTAGACCCAGAGAAACGCGGTCAGCCGCAGAGCCGTAGGCGGCACTCCGAAGACGAGCCGGCGAACGACATCGACGGCGGCGGAGACGACGAGCAGCGCCGGGAAGATCGCGGTGGTCAGCAGCAGGCCGAGCACCAGCGGCGGGATCGTACGCAACCGCCGCAGCACCGTCTCAACACGGGTCTCATCGACGCCACCCCGTTGCACGAGGCAATTCTGGCACGGGGGTGCCGGAGCAACTCGACTTCGGTGCGCGAAGTCCTGATCCCGCCTCGGACATGAGCCCGGGGCCGGCGATATGCTCGCGCCCATCCAGAGGGACGTCAAGATCCGCGGATACGTAGTCGGCCAGTTCCCGAATCCACCGCTCTGGATCGCCCTCGCAGCGCTTCTCGCCACGGGACTGGCCGACGACGGCAGCACGATCAGTGACCTCGCCCGCGCGATCTTCTACGTCGCGCTGACCGTGTGGGCCTACGAAGAGGCCGCGCACGGCGTCAATGTCTTTCGCAAGGCGCTGGGGACGGTCGCCCTCGGGCTGATCGTCGTCGGCGTTGCCCGAGCGATCGGATAGGTGCCCATCGGGCTCTCCGGGCGGCATTTGGCTCTGCTGCTGAGGCACCGCTACGGGGATTCGAACCCCGGTTTCCGGACTGAGAATCCGGCGTCCTAGTCCCCTAGACGATAGCGGCGTGCGGGCACGATTCTAGCGACAGGCAGATGCGACTCGCATCGCCGGTTGGCGGCTCGGGCGATGGCCGTCAACCGGTAGATTGCCTGCTCCCGCGGCTGTGGCGGAACTGGTAGACGCGCACGGTTCAGGTCCGTGTGGAGGCAACTCCGTGGAGGTTCGACTCCTCTCAGCCGCATTGCAGCGCGCCGACAGAAGCCGCTCAGGCCGCCTGCTCTGCCTTTGCAGCCTGTCCGGCGCGGGCCGCGTTGGACGCGATCTCCTCGACGAAGGTGGACCACAGCTGTCTGGGGAGGTCATGGCCCATGCCCTCGATCAGGCGAAGGCGCGCTCCCGAGATCGCCTTTGCGGTGGCGCGGCCACCGACGGGGCGGGCCAGCGGGTCCTTGCGGCCGTGGATGACCAGAGTCGGCGCGGTTACGCGGCGCAGAGCTTGGGAGCGGTCGCCCGAGGCGGCGATCGCGTGCATCTGGCGGAGCACGCCGGAGGGGCGGTGACCGCGATCGTAGGAGCGGCTGACGACATCCCGGAACCGCTCCTCGTCCATCGGGTAGTCGGGAGAGCCGATCACCCGGAAGGTCTTCACGGCCTGCTCGATGTAGGCGTCGCGGCTCCGGCGTGCCGGCGTCATCAGGACCGCGAAGGCGCGCCAGGTCGGGAACTCCATCCAACGACGGCCGGTGGTCGACATCATCGAGGTCAACGAGAGGACCCGCTCGGGCCGCTCGATCGCCATCGTCTGAGCGATCATCCCGCCCATTGAAGCACCGACGATGTGAGCCGCCTCGACGCCGAGGTGATCCATCAGCCCCGCCGTGTCGGCGGCCATGTCGCTGAGAAGGTAAGGAGCCGCCGCACGGCGCCCGAGGATCAGGTCGAGGCGGCTGGGCACGCCGGCGCCATCGAGAATCGTTGAGTGGCCGATGTCGCGATTGTCGAAGCGCACCACCCGGAAGCCGCGCTCGGCGAGCATCGTGCATAAACGCTCGTCCCAGGCGATCATCTGCGTCCCCAGGCCCATGATCAGCAACAGCGGCTCACCTCTGCGGTCGCCGATCTCCTGGTAGGCGATCTCGATGCCGTTGGCGGGAGCCAGGCGCTCCTCGCTGAGACCGTTCATGTAAAGAGCTTAGCCCGGGCCGCTAACTTGGCCTGCATGCGCACCGCGATCGTCTCCGACCTGCATCTGGGCAGTCAGTCCGGCGAGGATCTGCTGCGCGACGCCGCGATCCGGCGCACCCTGCTGGAGGAGATCGGCGATGCCGACCGCGTCGTCCTGCTCGGCGACGTGCTGGAGCTGCGCGAGCTGCCGCTGGCCGAGGCGCTGGAGATCTCCCGGCCGTTCTTCGAAGAGCTGGGCGAGAAGATGGGCGGGGGCGAGGTGCTGCTCATCCCGGGCAATCACGACCATCGCCTTGCCGAGCCGGTGCTGGAAAACCTCGCCTTCAACGGCGCGCCCGCGCTCGGCCTCGAGCATCGCCAGCGTCCGGCCAGCGAGGCCGGCGTTCGCATCGATCGTTGGCTCGATCGGACCGAGCTCTGCGTCGCCTATCCGGGAGCCTGGCTGCGCAATGACGTCTACGCCACTCACGGCCACTACATGGACTGCCACATGTCGCTGCCTCGAATGGAATGCGTCGCAGTCGCCGCGGTGATGCGAGTCGGAACCGGCATCCCCGAGGCTCCCGGACCCGCCGACTACGAGCGCGTCCTGCAGCCAATCTACGGGTTGTCATTCGGCCTCGCCCAGTCCGGCCTCGCGCGGGGGATAACCCGGCCTTCAGAGCGAGTCTGGCGTTCGCTCTCCGGCCGGCGCCAAGCAACCGGGCGCGCCCGGCGCACCGCGATGCGCGCAGCCGTCGGGACCGCGGTCCCCGCCGGGGTCTGGGCCGTAAACCGCCTGCTCGGCGCGGGCTTTGACGCCGACCTCTCGGCTGCCGCCATCACCCGCAGTGGCATCGTCGCCGCCACCGAGACAGCGAGACGGCTGCGTCTTGACGCCGTCCACGTCATCACCGGCCACACTCACCGCGGCGGACCGCGCGAGGATGAGGCACCCTGGCCGCTGCCGGGCGGAGGACAACTCCACAACACCGGCAGCTGGGTCTTTGCCTCGGCGTTCCATCACCCCGGCACTCCCCCCGGCCCCTACTGGCCCGGGACGGTTACGTGGCTCGAGGACGAGGAACCCCCCCGGCGCGTGCAACTGCTCGCAGGACACACACGGGAGCGCCTGAAGGAGACCGTCGCCCGCAACCTGAGCGCAGAGAGCTAGCCCAGCCACTCGGCGATGATCGCGCCGATCTCCTCCCCGGCGTCCTCGTGGAGGAAGTGCGAGGCGTTCTCGATCACCCGCGGCGCCGGATAGTTCAGCCGCTCGGAGACTTGCTCGCCAACCGAGAGAGGCAGGGCTTGGTCGGAGTCCGCCCACAACACCAGCGTCGGCCTGTCGTCTTCGCGCAGCGCATCGGCGACCCGTCTGCCCTCCGCAGCCCCGGGCGCATCCGGCTCGGTTGGAATGAGCGCGGGAAAGGCACGGGCGCCGGCCTTCGACTCGGGGGTCGGGTAAGGCGCCTCGTAGGCGGCGATCACCTCGTCATCGGGGTCTCGCTTGCAGCCGGCCTTGACCAAGAAGCCGACCGGCAGGTCCTCGGCGTTACGGACGAAGTCGCGGAATTTGAACCAGACGTCACTCATCTTCTGATGGCCGGTGAAGGGCCCAGTGTCGGAGATCACCAGACGCGAGAAGCGATCGGGGTGCTCAACGAAGAGCCGAAGGCCGATCGGGCCGCCCCAGTCGTGAACGACGGCGGTTGCGTCGCGCACGTCCAGCTCCTCCAGCAGTTGCAACATCAGCTCGACGTGGCGGTCGTAGGTGTACCAGCCGATGTCGGTGGGCTTATCGGAGCGGCCGAAGCCGGCGTAGTCGGGGGCGATGCAGCGATAGCCGGCGTCGCGAACCGGCGGGATCACCTTGCGCCAGAGGAATGACCAGGTCGGCTCCCCGTGGAAGAAGACGACTGGCTTCCCCTCTCCCTCGTCGAGGTAGGCAATCCGCAGCCCGTCGATCTCCCGGTACTCGGACTCGAACGGGAAGTCGGGCAACCCCCGCAGAGCCTCTTCCGGCGTCCGCACGACATCCACTCTCATCGCTCCCCTCGTCTCCGACAGATGGCGCCTGAGTCTATTTTGCCCGCGGAATTTAATTCCCCACTATTTCGATCAACTTTATGCTAGTCTGCCGGCCGCTTTTGGACTAAGTCAGTCAAAAAAGAAGGGATTCGAGATGCAAAAGCCCCTCAAGGCAAGCCGGCGACACAATGCGAACGTCGGCATCCTGGCCGCCCTCCTCGCCATCGGCTTCTCAGTCGCGGTGGCAGGCTGCGGAAGCAGCAGCGACGACTCCGCTTCCGGCTCTGCCGGCGGCGGCAAGCTCGACATCGTCGGCTACTCCACCCCGGAGGCCGTCTACGAGGAAGCTCTCGAGCCCGGCTTCCAGTCCACCTCCGAGGGCACAAACGTCAGCTTCAGCAACTCCTTCGGCGCCTCCGGCGACCAGAGTCGCGCGGTCGAGGCCGGCCAGCCCGCCTCGGTCGTCCACTTCGCCCAGGGCGGGGATATGAGCCGTCTGGTCGAGTCCGGTCAGGTCGCGGCCGGCTGGGACAAGCAGCCCTACAACGGGATCGCCCAGGACTCGGTCGTGGTGATCATGACCCGCAAGGGCAACCCAGAGGGGATCGAATCCTTCGACGACCTGCTGAGCAAGGACGTTGACGTGATCACCCCCAACCCGTTCAGCTCCGGCTCGGCGCGCTGGAACATCATGGCCCTCTACGGCACCGAGATCAACACGGGCAAGTCCGAAGCCCAGGCTCTCGACTCGGTGAAAGCCCTGCTGGAAAAGACCGTGGTCCAGCCGGGCAGCGCCCGCGACGCGCTTGCGGCCTTCACTCAGGGCGAGGGCGACGTCCTCCTCGGCTATGAGAACGAGGCGATCAAGGCCCAGGACGAAGGCGAGGAGATCGACTACGTAATCCCGCCGAGCACGATCCTGATCGAGACGCCGATCGCCGTGACCAAGGGCGCCCCGGCCGCCGCCCAGAAGTTCCTCGACTACATATGGTCGGACGCCGGCCAGAAGCTCTGGGCCAAGAACGGCTATCGGCCGGTCAACAAAGCGTTGGTGGACCCAAAGCAGTTCCCAACCCCCAAAGACCTGTTCACGATCGCCCAGTTCGGCGGTTGGGACAAGGTCAACGACGAGTTCTTCGACGAGGCGACCGGCAAGGTCGCGGAAATCGAGAAGGAGCTCGGAGTCTCGACCAGCGGCTGATCGTGGAAGGTCACCCGGCAACCCTTCCAACAGCGCCCCGGGCAGGCATCCGCCTGCCCGGGGTGGGCGTCGGGCTCGGCCGCGGCATGGTCGTGCTCTACCTGTCCCTAATCGTGATGCTGCCGCTGGCCGCGGTGGTCGACGAGTCGCTGGCGGGCGGCGTCGGCGCCTTCTGGGACTCGGTCGCCGGCAGCCAGTCGATGGCGGCGCTGAAGCTGACCGTGATCTGCTCGCTGGTCGTCGTCGCGATCAACGCGGTCTTCGGCACGATCATCGCCTGGGTCCTCGTCCGCGACGAGTTCCCCGGCAAGGGCGCCGTCAACGCGCTGATCGACCTGCCCTTCGCGTTGCCGACGATCGTCGCCGGCCTGACGCTGCTGACCCTCTACGGGGCCGACAGCCCGATCGGCCTCGACATCGCCTTCACCAGGGTCGCGATCGTGGTCGCGCTCTGCTTCATCACCCTGCCCTTCGTCACCCGCGCGGTGCAACCGCTGCTGATGGAGATGGACCGCGAGATGGAGGAGGCGGCAACCTCGCTCGGAGCCGGCGGCTTCACCGTCTTCCGCCGGATCGTCTTCCCCAACCTCCTGCCCGGCATCCTCGCCGGCGTGATGCTCGCCTTCTCCCGCGCGCTCGGCGAGTACGGCTCACTGATCCTGATCTCCGGCAACATCCCCTTCGACACCGAGGTCTCCTCGGTCTTCATCCGCAGCCAGATCGAGTCCGGCCATGCCGAGGGCGCCGCCGCCGTCTCGGTCGTGCTCCTGGCTCTCTCGCTGGCGATGCTGATCGCGGTCAGCCTCTTCTCGCGCAAAAGGGCCCGCAAGTGAGCGCCAAGTGGGGATTGCGCGGTTTGGCCTTCGGCTACCTCGGGCTGCTGCTGCTCGCCCCCGTCGGCATGATCTTCTACAAGACCTTCGAGCACGGCCTCGGCCCGCCGATCGAGGCGATGACCTCCCCCGACGCCCTGCACGCGATCTGGCTGACGCTGCTGATGGTCGCCGTCGCCGTTCCGCTCAACACGATCTTCGGGGTCGGCTGCGCGCTGCTGCTCGTCCGCCACAGGTGGAGGGGCAACGCGCTCATCGACGGAGTCATCAACCTCCCCTTCGCGATCTCGCCGATCGTGATCGGCCTCTCGCTGTTCCTCCTCTACGGCAACGACGGTTGGTTCGGCCCAACGCTGGCGAGCTGGGGCATACAGGTCCTGTTCTCGACGCCGGGAATGATCCTCGCCAGCATCTTCGTCTCGCTGCCATTCGTGGTCCGCGAGGTGGTGCCGGTGCTGCAGGAGATCGGCACCGAGCAGGAACAGGCCGCCTCGACCCTGGGAGCCGACGGCCGGCAGACGTTCTGGCGCATCACCCTGCCGGCGATCCGCTGGGGCGTCGCCTACGGCGTTGTGCTGACGACCGCCCGCGTGCTCGGTGAGTTCGGGGCGGTGACGATCGTCTCAGGCTCGATCTCAGGCGAGACCGAGACTCTGCCGCTCTTCGTCGCCAAGTCCTTTGAGCAGTTCAACGAGGAGGCCGCCTACGCCGGCGCGATCGTCCTCGCCTTGCTCGCCCTGACCGTCCTGTTGCTGATGAGCATCGGCGGCCGCAAAGCCCAATCGACCAAGGAGGGTTCCTGATGGGAATCGCAGTCGAGGGAGCGCGCAAGCGCTTCGGTGACTTTCAGGCTCTTGACGATGTCTCGATAGACGTGCCTGACGGCTCGCTCACCGCCCTGCTGGGACCGAGCGGCAGCGGCAAGTCGACGCTGCTGCGGGCGATCGCGGGGCTGGAGACGCTCGACACGGGTCAAGTTGTGATCAACGGCCAGGACGCGACCGGCACCCCGGCGCAGAAGCGTGGCGTCGGCTTCGTCTTCCAGCACTACGCCGCCTTCAAGCACATGACCGTGTTCGGGAATGTCGCTTTCGGGCTGAAGATCCGCAAGTGGGACAAGGACAAGATCAGCGACCGCGTGCACGAGCTGCTGCGCCTGGTCCAGCTGGACGGGCTCGCCGAGCGCTACCCCGACCAGCTCTCCGGAGGCCAACGCCAGCGGATGGCTCTGGCCCGGGCGCTGGCGATCGAGCCGCAGGTGCTCCTACTTGACGAGCCCTTCGGCGCCCTGGACGCCAAGGTCCGCAAGGACCTGCGCACATGGCTGCGCCGCCTCCACGACGAGATGCACGTGACGACGATCTTCGTCACCCACGATCAGGAGGAGGCGATGGACGTCGCCGAGCAGCTGGTCGTGATGAACGAGGGACGGGTCGAGCAGTCGGGCAGCGCCGACGACCTCTATGACCATCCGGCAAACGAGTTCGTGATGAGCTTTGTCGGGGAGGTCAACCGGCTGGGAGGGCATTTCGTCCGACCACACGACATCGAGGTCCTGTTGGATCCAGACGAACGGGCCGAGGAGGCGATGGTCACGCGCATCGCATCGCTCGGCTTCGAGATCCGGGTCGAGTTCACGCTCGGCGACGGGACCGAGGCCTGGGCACAGCTGACCCGAACCGAGCTGCAGAGGCTGGAGTTGCGCGAGGGCCAGATCGTCTACATGCGGCGGGGCTCGTCGATGAGCTTCAGCACTCAGGGCAAGCTGCGGAGAAAGGCGCCGACCGTCGGGCCGAAGTAGGGAGAGAAGAGGCGATTGCGGGTTGCCGGGTAGCTGTAGCTGGTGACACCGGCTATGTACTTGTCGCCGAGCAACCAGGCGCCGCCGCTCGCGCCCCCCGCCATGTTGCAGGCCGCCGGCAGGGTCGGCGGCCCCGGCAAGAGATTCGTCAGCAGATCGCTGCCGAGGCCCTGGGCCAAGCAGCTGCGCAATTCCTGGCCCTCGAGCGCCGCTGCCGGGTAGCCGAAGATCTGGAAGGGCGAGAACCGCGAGTGCCCGGTGATGAACCCTCGGGCGCCCACCACGTCAGCCAAGCGACCGAGGCGGTTGGGCGCAACCTTCAGGGCTGCGACGTCGAAGTCGTCATTCTGGGAATGCTGCCACTGCGGCATCACATAGGTCGCGATCGCGGTGAAAGTCCCGAATGGCCGCCTGTCGTGGTCGAACGCGGGGACGAAGGAGAGGCTCTTGCCCCAAACGCCATCCTCGACAACACAGTGGCCGGCGGTCAGGACGATCGATCCGCTGGGTCGGTTGAGCGAGGTTCCCGAGCACGTGTACGGGGTTCCATTCGCATCGGTGGCGAAGATCCGCCCATTCGTGCGCGTGCCGAGGGCGGTCACGTCGGCCACCTTCAGACTGCTCGCCCCGGCGACTGGCTGGGGGCGGTAGCGGAGCAGAGGGAGGCGCGGCTCGACCCGGGTCGCGGCATCCGCGGCGAGGGGCGCAAGGAGGGCCGTCACCGCCAGAGACGCGGCCAGCGCCGAGAGCTTCATTGACCGCGTCATCGACCCAAATGGTGCCATATCTCAAGAGCGCAAAACCGCAGGAAACCACCGATGCGCGCCGAATTCACCGACCGTAGCCTCGCTTGCTCAACCGCGGACGAAAGGGTCACTGCATGAACGAGCAGAGCACACTAAGCGGCTGGTGGGTCTTCGCCGGCGTGCTGTTGTTGGTCGCCGGGGTCCTCAACATCATCTGGGGCATCGCGGCGATCGGCGATTCGAAGTTCTTCACCGAGAACGCCACCTACATCATCAGCGGGCTCAACACCTGGGGATGGATAATCCTGATCCTCGGAGTGCTGGAGCTGGTGGCTGCGTTTTCGCTGTTTGCCGGCGGGGAATTCGGCCGCTGGTTCGGGATCTTCATCGCCTCGCTCAACGCGATCGGCGCGCTGCTCTCGATCCCGGCCTACCCGTTCTGGTCCCTGGCCGTTTTCGCCCTGGCGATCATCGTCATCTACAAGCTGGCCGAGGGCCCCGAGGGCTCAGCCGTCTGAATTCAGGATCCGGCACAGGCGGTCGACGAAGGCCGTCTGTGCCGGATTGATTTTTCGCCTCGCCTCCTCCGGACCGAACCACTCGGCCCGGTCGACCTCCGGAAACTCGCGTTTGCGCCCTGAGCGAGGCGGCCATTCCATCGCGAAGACGTTGCTTCGCAGCGCAGCCGGGTCGAAATCGCCCTGCGCCGCCCAGGCCCGGACCTGCTTGCCGCCCTTCTGACGCACCTCACCGAGGTCGATCAGCGCCTCCCGCTCGATCGTGGGAGGCGTGCCCAGTTCCTCGGCCGCCTCCCTCAAGGCGCAGTCTCGTGGGTCCTCACCCTCCTCCAACTCCCCCTTCGGGATCGACCATGCTCCGAGGTCCTTGTTCGCCCAGAACGGACCGCCGGGATGAACGAGCAGCATCTCCGGCGATGCCGGCTTGCGAAAGAAGAGGATCCCGGTGCTCTGCAAGAAATCGCCTCAACCTGACGGTATTGGACCGACGCGCACAGACCAGCTTTTCCACCTTGCATGGTCTCTACCGCCATTAGCATCCCGCCCATGAAGAAGCGCAGGAAGACCGCTTCGTCTGCAGCCGCAACCGCCGAAGCGGTGCGGGTGCAGCGACTGCGTGCAGATGCGCAGCGGCCGATCAGCGTGAATCTGGCAGAGGGCATCGCGCTGAGTCACAAGCTAATGCGGTTTACCGGGGTAGCGCGGAAGAGTTGAGCGAGCCGGCCTTCGACGAGCTGATGCGGCGCCTTGCGGCGGCAGACGTCGACTTCGTGGTGGTGGGTGGCCTTGCCGTCAATGCTCGACGGGGTTCCCAGCTATGGAGAACTGCGATCCCGAGCAACCGACGCTGAGATCCTTGGAGTCACCGTCGCCGTCTCCTCCGATCGAGGATCTAAAGGCAATGAAGCGAGCCGCGGGACGAACTCGCGACCTGGCGGATCTAGAGGATCTGGAAGCCGTGAGTGACTGAGGTCGCAAATCGCGACCTCAGTCGGCCTGCATCGGGGAGACAGGATTTGAACCTGCGACCGCTCGGCCCCCAGCCGAGTGCGCTACCAGACTGCGCCACTCCCCGTGGCTGCCCTTGCATTCTGCCGCATCCGGAGGGCTGAGCGTGGCAAACTGTCGCCTCGACGATCCGCCCCAAGGTGGACTCGCGCGTGCGGCGGTAGCTCAACGGTAGAGCCTCAGCCTTCCAAGCTGATGACGCGGGTTCGATTCCCGTCCGCCGCTTCTTGTTCAACGGGGCAGCCAGGACTCGAACCTGGAATCGCCGGTTTTGGAGACCGGTGCCTTAGCCAGTTGGGCCACTGCCCCAGAGGGGTCTGATCGTAACGAGCGCCGGCGGCGCTCAGTGCGGGCGGAGGGACTTGAACCCCCACGGGCCGAAGCCCACCAGGACCTAAACCTGGCGCGTATGCCAATTCCGCCACGCCCGCACGGATGCTCTTAACGCGCGACCAACGTCGCGGTGTCGCCGACAGATTCTATGATCGATGCTGTGGCGGTAGGAGAGGTGAGGCCGGGATACGAGCTGTGGCGACCCAATCGGGAGAAGCCGGAGACGATTACGACCAAGTTCGTGATCGTCCTTCTGTTGGCTGCAACGGCAGCGATAGCGGGCCTGGTGACGATCGCCGGATTCTCGCTGCTGGCCGGTGGAGGCAGCATGGGCGTCATCTGCTTTATCTACGCCGGCCTCTACGCGTTCTTCGCCTTCCTGGTCGCCCGCTGGAGCCGAGGCATCCTGCCGGTCGCCGCCGCTCTCTCGATGATTCTCGCGATCTTCTGCGCGGTGGGCGCCGACAGCTGGTTCGCCCGTGACAAGGCCGGCTTCGAGGATGCGCTGCTGCCCTCATCGCTGATCGGCCTGCTGGTGATCGTTCTCTTCCTGCTCCAAATCGTGGTCGTCGCGGCTGCGCTCTACGGCTTCAATCAGGATTGGCACGTCGAGGAGGAGCGCCCAATCGGCTCCGGCGAGGACTACGGCGCGGGCGCCCCGCCTGAGAACGGCGCGGCGCAGCCGGCTTGATCGGCGCATCCGCTTCTATGCCGGAGGTGGGACTCGAACCCACAAGCCCGCAAGGGCAATCGATTTTGAGTCGATCGCGTATGCCAATTCCGCCACTCCGGCGCGACGCGAACGATAGACCGCTTGCCCTGAGAGCTCCCATGAAGTCCTCGCGTGGGGCGAGAACGCCGGTTTAGACTGGCGCCGCGGATGCGGGTCCATCACCTCAACTGCGGGTCGTTCTGTCCTCACGGGCGGCGGCTGATCAACGGAGACGGCGGCCTGCTGGCCCAGGGGACGATCGTCTGCCATTGCCTCGCGATCGAAGCCGGGGACGGCCTGATCCTGGTCGACACCGGCTTTGGCATCGAGGACGCTCGCAATCCCCGCCAGCTCGGAGGCGCCTTCCGCGCGATGATGAGCCCGAGGCCGAAGGTCGAGACGACAGCACTGAAGCGGCTCGAGGCGCTTGGCTTCGCTGCCGGCGACGTCCGCCACATCGTCACCACGCACCTCGACCTCGACCACACAGGCGGCCTCCCCGACTTCCCACAGGCGGAGGTTCACGTCCTCTCCGCCGAGCTGGAAGCCGCCCTGCACCCCGCCCTCAACGACAGGCTGCGCTACATAGGGGGCGCCCACTGGAAGCACGAGCCGCGCTGGGTCAGGCACGAGGAGGGCGGCGATGACTGGTTCGGATTCGAGGGAATCCGAATCCTCCCCGGCCTGGACGTCAGCGTGCTGCTGATCCCCCTGCTCGGCCACTCGCGCGGCCATACGGGAGTGGCGATCGAGTCCGGCGACGGTTGGCTGCTGCACTGCGGCGACGCCTACTTCAATCACGGGGAGCTGGCGACACCGCCAAGCTGCCCGCCGATGCTGCGCTTCTTTCAGACCATGACCGCCGCCGACAACAAGGCGCGCAAGGCCAACCAGGAGCGGCTGCGCGAGCTGGTCGCCACCCACGGCGATGAGGTCACGCTCTTCTGCGCCCACGATCCGCACGAACTGGAGCGCGAGCAGGCAAAACCGGCCGGCGCCGCTGCTGCGTGACCTCGCGATCTCCGGAGAAGCTCTGGGAGCCGCCGGCCGAGCTGGTCGAGCGGGCGCGAATGACCGAGTACCTGCGCTGGCTGGAGGCCGAGCGAGGGCTGCGCTTCACGGGATATGAGGAGCTGTGGCGGTGGTCGGTCGATGACCTCGAGGGCTTCTGGTCCTCGCTCTGGAACTTCTTCGACGTCCATTCGGACGGCAGCTATGACCGGGTGCTCGGCAACCGCGAAATGCCGGGGACCGATTGGTTCTCCGGCGCGCGGCTGAACTACGCCGAGCACGTCTTTGCCGGCAAGGACGATGCCGAGACGGCAATCCTGCACGCCTCGGAGCTGCGTGAGCTGGAGGAACTGAGCTGGGGAGAGCTGCGCGGCAAGGTTGCGGCAGTCGCGGCAGGGTTGCGCGAGCTGGGAGTCGAGCGCGGCGACCGCGTCGTCGCCTACATGCCGAACATCCCCGAGACGATCGTCGCCTTCCTCGCCACGGCGAGCATCGGAGCCACCTGGTCGAGCTGTTCGCCGGACTTCGGCCCGGCAAGCGTCATCGACCGCTTCGCCCAGATCGAGCCCAAGGTCCTCTTCGCCGTCGACGGCTACCGCTACGGCGGCAAGGACTTCGACAGGCGCGAGACGATTGCCCACCTCCAGGCGGAGATGCCAAGCCTGATCCGCACCGTCGTCCTGCCCTACCTCGAGCCCGACCCCGACCTCTCCTCCCTGAGCGGCGCTATGCCCTGGGAGGAGCTCCTGGCCGCGAACGAAGGCGCCGAGCTGCACTTCGAGCGCGTCCCCTTCGACCATCCGCTCTGGGTTCTCTATTCCTCCGGCACCACCGGGCTGCCGAAAGCGATCGTCCAGGGCCAGGGCGGAATCCTGCTCGAGCACCTGAAGAAGCTCAACCTCCACATCGACGCCCACCCCGGCGACCGGCTCTTCTGGTTCACGACAACCGGTTGGATGATGTGGAACTTCCTCGTCTCGGGGTTGCTGACCCGGGCTGCGATCGTTCTCTACGACGGCAACCCCGGCCATCCCGACATGGGAGTGCTCTGGGACCTGGCGGAGCGCGCCGGAGTGACGATGTTCGGCACCAGCGCCTCCTACATCGCCGCCTGCATGAAGGCAGGCGTCGAGCCGGCCTCCGGCCGCGACCTCTCGCGCCTCAAGGCGGTCGGCTCGACCGGCTCGCCCCTCTCGCCCGAGGGCTTCGACTGGGTCTACCGGCATCTCGGCTCCGACACCTGGCTCTTCTCCACCAGCGGCGGCACCGACCTCTGCACCGCCTTCGTCGGCGGCACTCCGCTGCTGCCGGTCTATCGCGGCGAGCTGCAGGCGCGTGCGCTCGGGGCCGCGGTCGAGGCCTGGGACGAGGAGGGCCGCCCGCTGATCGACGAGGTGGGCGAGCTGGTGGTGACCGAGCCGATGCCGTCGATGCCGGTCTTCTTCTGGGGCGACGAGGACGGCAGCCGCTACCGGGCCAGCTACTTCGAGCACTACCCCGGCGTCTGGCGCCACGGGGACTGGATCGAAATAACCTCGCGCGGGACCGCCGTCATCTACGGCCGGTCCGACTCGACCATCAACCGCTCGGGCGTGCGCATGGGCACCAGCGAGATCTACCGGGCGGTCCTCGACCTGGACGAGGTGCTCGACGCCCTCGTGGTCGACGTCCCCCGGCCCGGCGCCGAGAGCTGGATGCCGCTCTTCGTGGTGCTGCGCGACGGGGCCCGGCTCGACGACGACCTGCGGGCCCGGATCGCGCGCGGCATCCGCGAGCGCTGCTCGCCGCGACACGTCCCGGACGAGGTCTTCCGGATCGACGCCGTGCCGCGCACGCTCAGCGGCAAGGCGCTGGAGGTCCCGGTCAAGCGGATCCTGATGGGGACGCCCGCCGCGCAGGCGGCCAGCCGCGACTCGCTCGCCAACCCCGAGGCGCTCGACTGGTTCGTCGACTTCGCGACGGAGCTCGAGAACAGCGCCTGAGGTCGGCAGGGACGAGCTCAACCGCGGGTCACTCGGTGCGCCGGCGCAGGGTCGCCGCGCCCAGCGCGAGGAAGAGCAGGGTCGCGAGGACGATGACCGCCACGTCCAGCGCCCCGCGGGCGCCGAAGTCCACCCC
>DASVDE010000003.1:0-101493 GCA_036381235.1 Solirubrobacterales bacterium
CGGGTGGAAGCGGGGGAGATCGGCAGGTATCGCGGGCCCAACTGCTCCACTGGAAAGGTGGAGAACCCCGCCGAGTGTCTGCAGGGGCTCTTCGTGGCCATGGACGTTCACCTGGGCGACGTCCTCGCCCTGGTGGGCGGGCGCGATTTCTCGCTCAGCCAGTTCGACCGCGTCACCCAGGCGCAGCGTCAGCCCGGCTCGTCCTTCAAGCCGATCCTGTACGCGACTGCGCTTGCTCAAGGGATTCCGATCACCACCCCGCTGGTCGGTCCCGGCGGGGCGGGGATCGACGGCGAGTATCGGCCGGCCGACCACGTGGCCGACACCGTCTCGCTCGATCTGCGCAGCGGCCTGCGCCTCAGCTCGAACCGCGCCGCGGTGGCGCTGGGTGAGATGGTGGGCGTGGAGAAGGTAGTGAGGATGGCGAAGGACCTCGGCCTTTCGACCGAGATCCCGCCATACCCCTCCACCTTCCTCGGAGCCGCGTCGGTGGTGCCGCTGGAGATGGTGTCGGCGTTCACCGCCTTCGCCAACCAGGGTCAGCGGGCCTACCCCCGCCTGATCACCAAGGTGGAGGACGCGCACGGGCGCGTGATCTACGAGTCGCAGGTGCGACGCGAGCCGGTGCTCAGCCCCGAGGTGGCCTTCCTCACCACCAGCCTGATGCGTGACGTGGTGGAGAACGGCACCGGCTGGCGGGTGCGACAAGCCCTTCCGCCCGGGGTCATCGCGGCAGGCAAGACCGGCACCACCAACGATGCGACCGACACCTGGTTTGTCGGCATCACCCCGGATATCGCTGCCGCGGCCTGGGTCGGCTTCGATACGCCGAAGCGCATCTTCCCCGGGGCCGAAGGCGGAAACACCGCCTCACCCATCTGGGGCGAGGCTATCGCCGCCTACTACAAGACGCACCCGGTGCCTCCCCCCTGGATGCCTCCGTTCGACCTGGTCTCGGCGTCGATCGACACCCGCTCGGGCGTGCTCGCCACCGACGCCTGCCCACCGGAAGACGTGCGCCAGGAATGGTTCATCCCCGGCACTGAGCCGGTCGACTACTGCCCCATCCACAGCGACTCCGGCCTCGGCGGCTGGCTGCGGCGCCGCATCGACGACATAGGGCGGATCCTCGGCAATTAGCGCCGAGTTACGAATTGCGAATTACGAATTGCGAATTACGGGGGCGGCCGCCTGCTCCCGAGCGAAATTAGAGGATCCCGCCGGGGCTGGTACGCGGCGGGATCCTCTGTTTCGCTCGGACGTGTGGCGCCCGGCAACAATTCGTAATTCGTAATTCGCAATTACACTTCGAGTGGGTCCTGCTGCACGGGCGCTTCAGCCGTCTCCAGCACGGGGGGTTCGGCGTGGGCCTCGCCGTGGTGAGCGAGCCAGCGCTCGGCTTCGAGTGCGGCCATGCAGCCGGTGCCGGCGGCGGTGATCGCCTGGCGGTAGTAGCTGTCCATGACGTCGCCCGCGGCGAACACGCCGGGTACGCTGGTGCAGGTCCGCCAGGGCGAGGGCGTGACGATGTAGCCGGTCTCGTGCAGGTCGAGCTGACCCTTCAGGAAGCCAGTGTTCGGCGTGTGGCCGATGGCGATGAAGAGGCCTCCCAGCGCGAGCTCCCGCTCCTCCCCCGTCCGGGTGTCGCGCAGGCGCACCCCGGTGATGAAGTCGTCGCCGAGCACCTCCACCACCTCGCTGTTCCACTCCACCCGGATCTTCGGATTCTCCAGCGCGCGCTGGGCCATCACCTTGGAGGCCCGGAACTCGTCGCGACGGTGGATGATCACCACTTCGCTGGCGTACTTGGTGAGGTAGGTGGCCTCCTCCATGGCGGAGTCGCCGCCGCCGACCACCCCGAGCACCTGACCGCGGAAGGCGGGCAGCGCCCCGTCGCACACCGCGCAGGCGGATACCCCGCCCCCGGTGCGCGCGAGCCGCTCCTCGTTGTGTAGCCCCAGCCAGTTGGCGCGCGCACCCGTGGCGACGATCACGCTTCTCGCGTAGACCGGCTCACCGTAGGTCGGCTTGAGCAGGTACGGATAGGTCGAAAAGTCGACGGCCTCGATCTCGTCGGTTTCGACGCGGGTGCCGAAGCGGACAGCCTGGTTCTTCATCCGCTCCATCAGCTCCTGCCCGTCCACACCCTCCGGGAAACCCGGAAAGTTCTCGATCTCCGTCGTATACATGAGCTGGCCACCCGGAATCATTTCCCGGGAGGGCAGACCCTCGAAGACCAGCGGCGACAGGTCCGCTCGGGCGGCGTAGATCGCCGCCGTCCATGCAGCGGGTCCTGAACCGATGATCACCAGCGTCTCAGGTGCCGCGTTCGCCATCGTATCCCCTTTCAAGGCTGAATTGCGCGGGTGTGCTGCCAGCAAAGTTACACGCGGTCCACGGCAGGGCCAACGTCCTGTTCCTCGTTGGCGATCCGCAGTGCCGGTTCCTCGGCGGTGCCGATGGTCGCGCGCACCACCGTGCCCCGCCCGGGCGTACTGTGGATCTCCACCTTTCCGCCCAGGTAGGCCGCGCGTTCTTCCATCCCGAAGAGCCCCAGTCCGGGCCGCTCGCCCTCCCGCGCCTCCGCAACGCGGAAGCCGCGGCCGTCGTCGCGCACGTCCAGCCGGACCGCGTCTCCCACGCGCCTGATCTGCACCTCGGCCGTGGTCGGCTGCGCGTGGCGGATCGCGTTGGAAAGTGCCTCCTGCGCGATCCGGTACAGGGCGAGCTCGGCCTCCGGCGTGAGCAGGCCGTCAACCGGATCCGCCTCCACCCGCACCGGGATTCCCGCCGCCTCGGACAGGCTGCGGGCGTGTGATTCCAGCGCCGGCACGAGACCCAGCTCGTCCAGGGCCGGGGGACGCAAGCCCCGCGCGAACAGCCGAATCCGCTCGAGCGCTTCGCCCAGCTCCTGGCGCAGCTCGTCGACTAGCCTGGCCCGCTCCTCGGAATCATCCTGGCCCCGAACCAGCCGCAGGCGAAGCATCAGCGCGGCGAGGGCCTGCGCCGTGTCGTCGTGCAGCTCACGCGCGATCCGCTTCCGCTCCTCCTCTTCCGCAGCCAGCGCCCGCGCCGCAACGTCGCGCAGCCGTTGCCGGTAGTTGGCCAGGCTGTCGAGCATGCCGTTGAAGGTCTGCGCGAGGCGCTCCAGCTCGCGGTCGGCCACCGGCGAGGGAGGGACCCGCGCATCCAGGTCGCCCGCGCGAACCCGCGCGGCGGTACGCTCGAGGAGCTTCAGCGGCTTCAGCGCCAGGCGCAGGATCAGGGCGTTGACCAGTACGGTGATCGCCACCCCCACCAGCGCGAGCAGGGTGACGAAGGCCGACGGTGAGAAGCCCTCGGGCCCGGAGCGGAAGTAGTCCCGGGTAATGGTGGTCCCCACAACCGCGCCCAGCACCACGATCACCGCGTTGGCGATCAGGATCTTGTAGAAGAGCGGTACCCGGAGTACCGCCCGTAGCAAGCTTCTCTGCTCAGGTCGAATCTCGATCACCGCACGTACACGCGAGCGCGAGGCAAACGCAACGGCCGACGGAACGGACGTGAAGGCCGCAGGAAGATATCCCGTGGGCCGAATGACGCAGGTACGCTGCGTTCAGTGCGACGCTGCCGCGGTCCGCAGCACCACCTTGGTGCAGTCGTCGAGCTTCTCCGCGAACAGGTCGTACCCTCGCGGGCCCTCCTCCAGTGGGAGGCGGTGGCTGATCACGAAGCTCGGGTCGACCTCGCCGCGCTCGATGCGGTGCATCAGCGAGCGCGCGTAGCGCTGCACGTGGGTCTGACCGGCGCGGATCGTGAGGCCCTTGTTCATCACGGCGCCCAGCGGGATCTTGTCCACCATCCCGCCATACACCCCGGGGATCGAGACCGTGCCCCCCTTCCGGCAGGCCATGATCGCCTGCCGCAGCGCGATGGGTCGATCCGTTTCGGACCGCACGGCCTGTTTGGTCCGGTCGTACAACCACTCGAGCCCCACCCCGTGCGCCTCCATTCCCACCGCGTCGATACAGGCGTCCGGGCCGCGCCCGCCGGTCAGATCCCGCAACGCCTCGACGATGTCCAGCAGGTCGCCGACGTCCTCGTAATTCAGCGCCTCGGCCCCACCGTACCGCTCGGCCATCTGCAGGCGCTCGGGGAAGCGATCGATTGCGATCACCCGCTCGGCCCCCAGCATCCGGGCGCTCAGGATGGCGAACTGCCCCACGGGACCGCATCCCCAGACGGCCACCACGTCACCCGGCTGGATGCCGCAGTACTCCGCCGCCTGCCAACCGGTCGGGAAGACATCGGTCACGAACAGCGCCTGCTCGTCCCCGACCGAGTCCGGGACCTTGACCGGTCCCACGTCCGCGAAGGGCACGCGTACGTATTCGGCCTGCCCGCCGGCGTAGCCGCCCAGCAGGTGCGAGTAGCCGAAGATTCCGGCCGGCGAATGGCCGAAGAGCTTCTCGGCGGCGGCCGCATTCGGGTTGGTATTGTCGCACAGCGAGTACTCGTCCCGCGAGCAGAAGAAGCAGGCGCCGCAGGCAATGGGGAAGGGAAGGATCACCCGGTCGCCCGGCTGGAGGTTACGCACCTCCGGTCCCACCTCGACCACCTCTCCCATGAACTCATGGCCGAGGATATCGCCCGGCTTCATCGCGGGAATGTAGCCGTGGTAGAGGTGCAGGTCCGAGCCGCAGATCGCGGTCAGCGTCACCCGTATGATCGCGTCGCGCGGGTTCAGGATCTCGGGATCCGGCACCTCCTCGACGGAGATGTTCTTGATCGCGTTCCAGCAGAGCGCTTTCATCGCAGAGTGTGTTCAGGGGAACCGGCGCTGAATTACGAATTGCGCAATTACGAATTACGAATTACGCATTACGCAATTACGAATTAGTTGCCCGACCGTCCTACTGTGAGCTTACCCCTGTCGTCCTGAGCGAAGCGAAGGATCGCGTGGGGCGACGGTGCTTGTTTGCGATCCTTTGCTCCGCCCTGAGGGGCTCCGCTCAGGATGACAAAGTCATAATTCGTAATTCGTAATTCGTCATTCGTAATTCGTAGTTTCCAGCCGCGGCTACTGCCTGCTGCCCACCGGCTGCCCCTCCGTGGTGGCGATTTCTCCGGTCTCGATCCATTGCTTGAAGCGGCGGAGGTCCTCGCGGATCTGGTGCTCCGGCTCCTCGCGGAAGAAGCGCGCGAGGCGCGCCCCCAGCTCTCCGCCCGGAGGGGCGTACTGCAGGGTCACGTGTACCTCGGTTCCCCGACCGGCGGGGGCCGGGTGGAAGGAGACCGATCCCGCGTGAGCAACTTCCGATCCCTCGATTGAGTGCCAGGCGATCCGCCGGCCCGGCACGTCTTCGCTGATCTCCGCGTCCCATTCGATCGTTCGCCCGGCCGGCGCGCGCGCGACCCAGTGCGAGGTACGCTCGCCGGTTTCGGTGACGCTCTCGAGGTGCTTCATCACGCGGGGGAGTCCTTCGAAGTCCCGCCAGGCGCGGTAGAGCGTGTCCGGATCCTTGGCGATGGTGTGGGCCTGCTGGACCAGGACCATGCGACGGGCGGGCGTCGCCTCGGCGGCCCCGGCCTCCTCCGCCGTGCTCATGCCCATCGCGTGGTAGACCCGGCAGTGTCCGGTCACGCCCCGCTCCACGAGTGCGGCTGCCAGCACCGCCTCGAGCGCGCCCAGCGGCGTGCGGCGGCGCAGGCCATCCAGGGCGAGGATGCCCCCGGCCAGCAGGGAGAGGGCGCGTTCCGCGGTGCCGACGTTGGTCGGCCCATCGAGGCGGAGGCTGAACTTCGACGAAGGCATGGATCGCTCGCTGTACGAAGGTGCGGAGGTGGTGGGGGAGGCGGGAGCCGGCCCCGCTCCGGGCGTGCGGTGGGGTTGGAATATGCGTGCCAGACAGAGCGTTGCGAAGCACGTTGTGGGGTAGCGCGGGACGGCGATCTTCGTATATTCGCGCAGGCGATTTTTCAGGCGCGCTGCTAGCGCGTGCCGACCCGCACACCCCGGCAGGATCACATGTCAGAGACGGCCACTCCGAACACCGCTTCGCTCGTCGACGTGGACCCGGAGATGACCACCGGCACCCAACGCGCCGGCCTTCGGGCGGCCGCGATGCCGCCAGCCGCTAACTCGTTCCGTCAGCGGCTGCGCGACTATATCACGCTCACCAAGCCGCGCATCATCTCGCTGCTGCTTGTCACTACCCTGGCGCCCATGGTCATCGCCGCGCGCGGCTGGCCTTCCGGTTGGATCATCCTGTGGACGATGGTCGGCGGGTACCTGATGGCGGGCGGCGCGAACGCGATCAACATGTACATCGATCGCGACATCGACCGCGGGATGGTGCGCACCGCGTTGCGTCCGATCCCCAGTGGCCGGATGTCGCCGGGGCACGTCCTGGTGTTCGGGATCACGCTGGGCGTGGCGGCCTTCGTGATCTTCGCCACGCTGGTCAACCTGCTCAGCGCGATGCTCGCGCTGGCGGGTCTGCTGTACTACGTCTTCATCTACACCCGCTGGCTCAAGCGGCGCTCGCCGCAGAACATCGTGATCGGCGGCGCCGCGGGCGCCTTCCCCCCGCTGGTCGGGTGGGCCGCAGCCACCGGCGAGGTGACGCTCACCGCCATATACCTCTTCCTGATCGTCTTCTTCTGGACGCCGCCGCACTTCTGGGCGCTGGCGCTGGTGAAGCAGAAGGACTACGGAAAGGTGGGGGTGCCCATGGCGCCGAACGTCTGGGGTGAGCGCGAGACGCTGCGGCAGATGCTGATCTACACGCTGGTGCTCATCCCGCTGACCATTCTGCCGGTCGGGTTCGGGGAACTGGGGATGGTATACGGCGTGTGCGCGGCGATCCTGGGTGCCTGGCTGTTGTGGGGAGTGCTCCGCGTCCGCAACGCCCGCAAGCTGACCCAGCCCGCCTGGAGCCTCTATCGCAGCTCGCTGCTCTATCTTGCCCTGTTGTTCGCGGCGATGCTGATCGACGGCTTCGTCCCCAGCTACCGGCTGGGCCCTGAGCCCCTCCTGCTGAAGAATCCGGACTTCGCGCTTACGGGAACCGCGCTGTTCACGGAGTAGCGAGGCGGCGGCTGCCACTCGCTGTCACACCGGGTCAGGAAGGCTGGCCGGAAATGGCTTTCCCTCGCTCCTTGCCGACTGCCAGCTGCACCAGGCGGAGCGATCCACTGGGAAGGGGGCGGCAGAGCTCGCCGCTCGGCGGCTGGAGGAAGGGTGAGAAGGCGAAGATCTCGGTCTTCTTGCGCAGAGCCGCGAGCCCTCCGGGAGGAAGCGGCCGATCGACAGGGAGCCCGGTGGCCAGCGTCACTTCAGGCACGCGCGGATGGGTCCGCAGGACCGCCAGCATCAGCGGGTCGACGAGCTGCGGGTCGGGGAGGAAGACGTGGCCGGGATCGAAGGAATCGGGTCCGAAGCTCCACAGCCCCACCCTTGCGACCACCTCGTGGAAGCGGCGCAGTTGCGACCGCGGCACGTCGTAGTCCACCGCGCGGCCAGCGGGGTTGCCACGTTCGTCCACCTGGGAGTGCCAGGAGGTGAGGGTCGCGGTGGCGAGGTGGCCCGGCCGCGTGCGCCCGAGCTGGAAGAGGTAGCCCTGCCTCTCCGGGGAGCGCCAGGTCTCCCGCCGGCGCGCCCGGATCCCCTCCTTCGCAAGCTCTTCCTCCAGGTGCATGATGCGGGATCCGACGAACGGGTGCAGGAGGTCCAGCTCCCGGTGGACCCGGCGTGCCTCCGGTCCGAAATCGGTCCGCAACACGCGCCATTCCCACTCCTCGTAGCTCTCACCCGGGCGAGGACCCGGATGCGAGGGGCTACCCACGATGTGGGTGCCCGGCATCGGGGTGGCCGGCTGGTAGACGGGCACGTCTGCGTATGAGAGCAGGCCGAAGCGGCCGGGCCCGTGCACGTTGAAGTGGCAGCGCAACTCGGCTCGAGTTGGATTTCTCCCGCTGGCCGGATCCCAATCGGTGCAGCTGGAGGCGCTCTGCGCAGAAGCGTTTATCGGGTGGTTTGCTGCGAGGACGAGAAGGACGAATGCGAGGATCGGTCGCATCATCGAGCGTCGGAGCGGGTCTGGATGGTTCCGAGTGCGTGTACGCAAAGGATGAATGGTAGTTCCATCCGTTTATCGAATGCGGCCGAGGTCGCGCGGCACGATCGCAGCGGTGCGCGCCGGGCGCAACCCTGTTGAGCTTCCCAACACAACTCGTACCTGAGTTTCATGAGCCGATCCGATCCGGATCTTCCGCTGCCGGATGCACCGGCGCCGCCTCTACCGCCTGAGGTCTTTCGGCGGCGCCGCGAGCGGTTGCTCGAGGTCCTGGGCGACGCAGTGGCCATTGTTCCGGCCGCCCCCGAGCTGCATCGCTCGCGCGATACCGAGGTGCCGTACCGGCCGGGCAGTGACATCTACTATCTGACCGGCTATCCGGAACCGCAGGCGCTCGCGGTGATCGCCGGTCATCAGCCGGAGCGGTCCTTCACCCTGTTCGTCCTCCCCCGCGAGCCCGAGCGTGAGGTCTGGACCGGGCGCCGCCATGGCGTGGACGGGGCGCGGGAGCTCACCGGTGCATCCGCCGTGCACACGGTCGCGGAGATCGAGCACCGGCTGTTCGACCTCGTTGCGGGGGCGTCGGCGATCCACTACCCGATCGGCCTGGACGATGAGCTCGATCGGACCGTACGCGACCTGGTGGTGCGCGCGCGGCGTGGCAGGGCGCGCTCCGGTAGGGGCCCCACCGCGCTGTACGACCTCGACGAGACGCTGGGGCCGCTGCGGCGCGTGAAGGACGCGGAAGAGCTCGAGCGGATGCGCACGGCCGCGCGCATCGCGGCGGCCGGGCATCGAGCGGCGATCGCCTGCGTAGCGCCAGGGGTCGGGGAGTGGGAGGTGCAGGCCGAGCTGGAGGCCGTGTTCCGCCGCCACGGGGCCAGCGGTCCGGCCTTTCCCTCGATCGTCGGCTCGGGGCCCAACGCGACCACGCTCCACTACACGGCGAACCGGCGGCGTATCGAGGAGGGTGACCTGGTCCTGATCGATGCGGGCGCGGAGTGGGGGATGTACTGCTCGGACATCACACGGACCGTTCCCGCGTCCGGCCGTCTCAACGGGCCGCAGCGGGACGTCTACGACGTGGTCCTCGCCGCTCACCACGAGGCAATCGAGGCAGTGCAGGTCGGTTCCAGCGTGGCCGACGTGCACGAAGCCGCCGTGCGCACGCTGACCCGCGGGATGCTGGACCTGGGCCTGCTGCGCGACCAGAGCGTGGATGAGGCGGTGGAGCGGGGAAGCTATCGGAGGTTCTACATGCACCAGACCTCGCACTGGCTGGGTCTGGACGTACACGACGTGGGGCTCTACCAGGAGGGCGGTGTGACGGTCGCCCTGGTCCCCGGCATGGTCCTCACCGTAGAGCCGGGGCTCTACCTGGCCTCCGACGATGATACCATCCCGGAGGCGTATCGCGGCATCGGTGTTCGGATCGAAGACACCGTCGCGATCACGCAGGAGGGGGTGGAGATTCTGACGAGTGAGGTGCCAACGGAAGTGTCAGCGTAAAGGTCGACCCCTCTCCCTCCACGCTCTCCACGCGCAGGTCGCCGTCCATCGCGCGGGCGAGGCGCTGGCTGATCGCCAGGCCCAGCCCGACCCCCTCGCGCGTGCTCGTAAGCGACCGGCCGATCTGCACGAACGGCTCGAAGATCGCCGCCAGCTTATCGGCTGGGATACCGGGGCCCGTGTCCGCTACGAGGATGGCAACGCCGTCCACCCTCGGGTCGCAGCTCACCCGGATGCGACCTCCACTCGGGGTGAACTTCACCGCGTTGGAGAGCAGGTTGAGCAGGATCTGCTGAGTTCTGGCGGCGTCCGCGTACGCGCACACTTTTTCAGAACAATCCTCCCGCTCGAAGGCCACCCCCTTTCCCTGAGCCTGTGGCAGGATCATCGCCTCCAGGTCCAGCAGCAATGGCTGCACGGGTACGGGAGCGAGGTCGTACTTCAGCTGCCCCGACTCCAGGCGTGAGACGTTCAGCAAGTCGTTGACGAGGGCCAGCAGGTGCTCCTGGCTCGTCCGGATCCGCTGCAGGAACTCGCCCTGGGAGTCATTGATCTCGCCTACGATCCCCAGCGACAGTAACTCGGCGTAGCCCCCGATGGCATTCAGCGGCGTCCGCAGCTCGTGAGAGAGGGTGGCGAGGAAGTCGCTCTTGGCGCGGTTTGCCGCCTCCATCTCCGCGACCCGTCGTGCATCGGCGATCGCCCGTTCTTCGGCGCGGCGGCGCTCCGTCAGGTCGCGAGTCACCTTGACGAAGCCGAAAAGCTCGCCCTTATCGTCGTAGAGCGCGGTGATCACCACGCTTGCCCAGAAGGACGAGCCGTCCTTGCGGATCCTCCAGCCCTCGTCCTCGAAGCGTCCTGCCGCAGCGGCCATCTTCAGCTCGTACTGGGGATAGCGGTTGGCAACCGCTTCCGCCGGGTAGAAGGTGGAGAAATGCCGTCCGATGATCTCCTCCGCAGTGTACCCCTTGATCCGCTGCGCACCCTCATTCCAGCTCTCCACCCGACCTTCCGGATCGAGCATGAAGATGGCGTAGTCCCGCACGCTCTGGACGAGCAAGCGGATGCGTTGCTCGCTCTCCCGGAGCCGTACTTCCTCCGCGCGGCGGTCAGTGAGGTCGCGGGTCACCGTCGCATAGCCGACGAGCGCCCCCCATTCGTCGCGTAGCACAGTGATCACGACGTTCGCCCAGAAGCGGGAGCCGTCCTTGCGAACCCTCCATCCTTCGTCCTCGCTGCTCCCGCCCTCCAGGGCCCGGCGGAGCTCTTCGTCCGGCTTCCGCGCGGCTATGTCCTCCGGCGGATAGAAGATCGAATGGTGCCGGCCGAGGATCTCCTGCGCCGTCCAGCCGTTGATCCGGTGTGCCCCCTGATTCCAGGTCATGACCCGCCCCTTGGGGTCTAATGCGCAGATGGCGTAGTCCCGAACGCTGTCCACGAGGATGTGGTACAGCTCGGGAGATTGGTGCTGGATGCGGCCGACCGCCGTCGCATCCTCCCCATCAACAGGTTGGGATGAATCGACGCGCTCGTTGCTCGCCGGGTCTGTCATGACGGGTCCTTTCGTGGCTCGACGCGCCGGCTCCGCTGCATGATCCCGGCCGCATTTTCGGGAAGAGCCGCGGGGGTTGCGCATGATGTGCCGCAACGCTACACTTAGGGCAGTGCGCGTCGCGCACCGGAGGATGGCTTTGTGACCGCTTGCAACCTCCTAAAAAAATGCTAAAGTGTCGGGACAATGCTTATCTGCTCGGCCCCGCACACTTTTGTGGCGGGGCCTTTTTCGTATGCGAATCATGCGCTCCACATCCTCGACCGCTTCACCCTACCTGCAGGCGCTTCGCGATCGTGTCCTCGTCTTTGACGGGGCAATGGGAACCTCGATCCAGGGCCACGAGCTGACCGCTGAGGATTTCGGCGGTGCGCACCTCGTTGGATGCAACGACTACCTGGTCGTCACCCGACCCGACCTGATCGAAGGGATCCACGCGGGCTTCCTGGAGGTGGGGTGTGACGTGGTGGAGACCGACACCTTCCGCTCCAACCGCATCACGCTGGGTGAGTATGGGCTCGCAGACCGAGTCCGTGAGATCAACCTGGCCGCGGCCGCCGTGGCCCGTCGGGCCGCGGAGCGCTACTCCACCCCTGATCGGCCTCGCTTCGTGGCGGGGTCCATCGGGCCGTCCGGATTTCTCCCGTCCGCCTCCGACCCCACGCTGGGCAACATCACCTTCGACGAGCTCGTCCCCGTCTTCGCCGAGCAGGCGCGCGCGCTGGTGGAAGGGGGGGTGGACGTCCTCCTGATCGAGACCTCACAGGACATCCTCGAGGTGAAGGCAGCGATCTTCGGCTGCCGTCAGGCGATCGCGGCGGCCGATCGTCCCGTTGCCCTGCAGGTGCAGGTGACGCTCGACACCTCCGGCCGGATGCTGCTGGGCACCGACATCGGCGCGGCGCTGGTGACGCTGGAGGCGCTGCGCGCCGACGTGATCGGCCTGAACTGCTCGACCGGTCCCGAGCACATGCGGCAGCCGGTCCGCTACCTGGCCGAGCACGCGACCGTGCCGATCTCCGTCATCCCCAACGCGGGGATCCCACACAACGAGGGGGGTTGTGCGGTCTATCCGCTCCAGCCGGAGCCGTTCGCGCAGCAGCTCGAGGAGTTCGTGAAGGAGTTCGGCGTCTCGATCGTCGGCGGGTGCTGCGGCACGACTCCGGAGCACCTGCGTTTGTTGGTCGAGCGGGTCGGCGGCGGCAAGCCCAGGGCGCGGCAGGTGAAGCGGGTTCCGCGGGTCTCCTCCGCGATCCGCGCCGCGGATCTGGCCCAGGTGCCCGCCCCGACGATGATCGGCGAGCGGGTCAACGCCCAAGGGAGCCGCAAGGTCAAGCGGCATCTGCTGGAGGACGACTACGACGGCGTGCTGGAGGTCGCGCGGGAGCAGGTCGACGGCGGCGCGCACCTGCTGGACGTCTGCGTCGCGCTCACCGAGCGCCAGGACGAGGCGGAGCAGATGCGGACGGTGGTCAAGCTCCTCTCCCAGGGCGTCGAGGCGCCGCTCTGCATCGACTCCACGGAGCCCGCGGTCATCGAGGCGGCGCTGAAGCAGTGTCCCGGCCGCGCAGTAGTGAACTCGATCAACCTCGAGAACGGGCGCGAGCGGGTGGACGCGGTGCTGCCGTTGGTGGCGGCGCACGGCGCGGCCGTCATCGCCCTCACCATCGATCGCGATCTCGGCGGGATGGCCAAGACCGCCGAGGCGAAGCTCGAGGTCGCGCGGAAGATCCACCGGATCGCGGTGGAGGAGTACGGGCTGGAGCCCGACGCGCTGATCTTCGATGCCCTCACCTTCACCCTGGCCACCGGAGACGAGGAATTCCGCCGCTCCGCCATCGAGACCATCGAGGGGATTCGCCTGATCAAGCGCGAGTTGCCCGGCGTGCTCACCACGCTGGGAGTGTCCAACGTCTCGTTCGGGCTGCAGAAGCACGCCCGCGCGGTCCTCAACTCCGTGTTCCTCTATCACTGCGTGGAGGCGGGACTCGACACCGCGATCATCAACCCGGCGCACGTCACGCCCTACGCCGAGATCCCGGAGCATGAGCGGGCCCTCGCTAACGACCTGATCTTCGATCGGCGGGAGGGAGAACACGACCCGCTCGCGGCCTTCATCGCTCACTTCGAGAGCCGATCGGTGGAGGATACGGCGGTCGCCGATCCGACGGCGGGGATGGAGCCCGAAGCGGCGCTGCACTGGAAGATCGTCCACCGCAAGAAGGAAGGCGTCGAGGAGCTGGTCGACCGCGCGGTGGAGCGGAACGGCGCCATACCGGTGCTGAACGAAGTCCTGCTGCCGGCGATGAAGGAGGTCGGCGACAAGTTCGGCGCCGGCGAGCTGATCCTGCCGTTCGTGCTGCAGAGCGCCGAGGTCATGAAGCGGGCGGTCGCCCGGCTCGAGCGCTACCTCGACCGCATCGAGGGCTACACGAAGGGCACGGTCGTGGTCGCGACGGTGTTCGGCGACGTGCACGACATCGGCAAGTCGCTGGTCAACACGATCCTCACCAACAATGGCTACACGGTGATCGACCTCGGCAAGCAGGTTCCCGTCGACGCGATCATTGAGGCCGCTGTCGAGAACGATGCCGACGCGATCGGCCTCTCCGCGCTGCTCGTCTCCACCTCCAAGCAGATGCCGATCTGCGTGCAGGAGCTGCACCAGCGCGGCCTGGGGTTCCCGGTGCTGATCGGCGGCGCCGCGATCAATCGCGACTTCGGCCGCCGCACGCTCTACCCCAAGGGCAAGGAGTCCGACGAGGTCTACGAGCCGGGTGTCTTCTACTGCAAGGACGCCTTCCAGGGGCTCGACACGATGGATGCGCTGATCGACGAGCCGGCGCGTGAGGCGCTGGTCGAGCGGATCCGCGGCGAGGCGAAGCAGCTGCGGGAGCAACCCGTGGTGGTGGACGATGCGCCGCCGACCACGGATGCCGGCGCCCGCTCCACCGCACGTACCGACAACCCGATTCCAGAGCCCCCCTGCTGGGGGGTGCGCGAGGTCGACATCGACCTCGACGAGGTCTTCCCCTACCTCGATCGCCACGTGCTCTTCAAGCTGCACTGGGGCGGCAAAGGAGTGAAGGGCGAAGCCTGGCGCGAGCTGGTCGAAGGCAGCAACGCCGAGGAGGGCTTCGCGCCGCGCCTGGAGCGGATGTGGCGGGAGCAGGATTACCTCCATCCCCGTGCCCGGCTCGGCTATTTCCCCTGCAATGCCGACGGCAACGAGCTGGTCGTCTTCGATCCCGACGACCCCGAACGCGAGCTGGAGAGGCTCGTCTTCCCGCGCCAGCCCAAGCACGACCGCATCTGCCTCACCGACTTCTTCCGCCCACTGGAATCGGGCGAGCGCGACGTGGTCGCGCTGCAGGGCGTCACTGTCGGGCCGGAGGTGACCGAGCTGATCGAGCGGCTGGAGCGCGAGGGCGAGTTCGCCGAGCAGCTCTACGTCCATGGCCTCGGCGTGCAGTCGGCCGAGGGCCTGGCCGAGTGGCTGCACTCCATGGTGCGCCGCGAGCTGGAGATCGCCCTCGACCAGGGGCGCCGCTATTCCTGGGGCTACCCCGCCTGCCCGGACCAGTCAGAGCACGAGAAGGTCTGGCGCCTGCTCGATCTGGAGGAGATCGGGATGACCCTCTCCGGCGGCCATGCCGTTATGCCCGAGCAGTCGACGGTCGCGATCGTCGCCCACCATCCCCAGGCCGTCTACTTCGGCATGAAGTCGGGCTTCATACCCGAGCAGAAGTCCCCCGACGAGCTGATCGCCGGCACCGAGCGCGGCGGAGAGCTGCCGCCCGAGGGCGAGCCGGTCGAAGAGGCACTCAGCGGCTGAGGGTCTTCACCGAGAGAGCGTGGATCGTGCCGTCGTCGAAGCGCTCCTTGACGGCGGCCTTCACCAGCCGGTGCTGGTCGATCCGCGAGAGGCCCTCGAACTGCGGCGCCCGCACGGTTGCCCGCAGGTGATCGCCGGCGCCGGTCTCGTCGATCACCTCCACCTCGGCGCCGGGCAGCGCCGAGGCGATCATCGACTCGATCTCCGCCAGATCGGCCACCGAGCTAACCGGAAACCTTCTCGCCCAGCGTCTCCAACATCTCCTCGACCCGGACGAACTTGACCCGCGGCCGGCCGTGCGGCTCGCCGCGGCCGACCTCGGCCTGGTCGATCGCCTGCCAGTCCTCGAAGGTGACGTAGCGAACGCCACGCTCGGCGAGAAGCTCCTCGACCGCCGAGGGCTCGGGGCTCTCGGGGCTGAGCAACGTCTGCGACTCGACATCGGCAAGCAGGTGGCGAACCGTCTCCAACGCGTCTTTCTTGTTGGTCCCGATCACGCCGGAAGGGCCGCGCTTGATCCAGCCCGCCGTGTAGTGGCCGACCTTGTGACCCGAGTCGTGGGAGTCGAGCACGCGGCCGCCCTCGTTGAGGATCAGGCCCCGCCTCTCATCGAAGGGGACGCCCTCGATCGGCACACCGGTGTAGCCGACCGAGCGCAGCACCAGGCCACACTCCAGCTCCTCGCGCTCGCCGGTGTCGCGGGCGCGCAGGGTGCCACCCTCCTCGACCAGCTCATTGCGGCCGACCACGATCTTCTCGACCTTGTCATCGCCCAGGATCTCGACCGGGGAGGCGAGGAAGCGCAGGACGATCCGCTTGCCCTTGCCCTCCGGCTCACGGGTGGAGAACTCGCGCAGCGTCTCGACATTGACCCGCGTCGTCTTGTCGGCCTCCTCGGACTCGAGAAAGGCGACGCTGGCGGGGTCGAGCTCGACCTCGGCGGGGTCGACGATCACGTCAGCGTCCTCCATCTCCCCCAGCTCCTTGATCTCAGGGTTGGTGAAGGCCGCCTGTGCGGGCCCGCGCCGGCCGAGAACGACGATCTCGCGGATCGCGCTGCGGTCGAGCATCTCGATCGCGTGGTCGGCGGTATCGGTCCCCCGCAGCTCGTGGTCGGTGAGAGCCAGCATCCGGGCGACGTCCATTGCCACGTTGCCGTTGCCGATCACAACCGCCCGCTCACAGGAGAGGTCGAAGTCACGATCCGCGTAGTCGGGATGGGCGTTGTACCAACCGACAAAGGCGGTGGCGGCGTGGCTACCCGGAAGATCCTCGCCGGGAATGCCGAGCTGGCGGTCGGTCTCGCAGCCGACCGTGAAGACGATCGCGTGGTAGAGCCGCTCAAGGTCCTCGACCTCGATGTCGTGGCTGACCTTGACGTTGCCGAAGAAGCGGAAGCCCTCGCGCGCCGCGGTTTTCTCATAGACGCGGATCACCGACTTGATCTTGGGATGGTCGGGGGCGACGCCGCCGCGAACCAGGCCGAAGGGCGTGGGGAGACGGTCGAAGAGGTCGACCTGGGCATGCGTGGCCTCGTCCTTGAGGATGTGCTCGGCTGCATAGAAGCCGGAGGGGCCGGCGCCGACGATGGCGACGCGAAGGGGTTTGTCAGGGGTTCCGATCTGGGTCATTTCCTCTGTCAATGCGGGAGTTGGGAGCGCATAGCACTTACTAAGCACCATACGGCGAGCGCGAAAGGATAGGGAACGAGGGCAACCGCCTACGCGGCGATCAGCTTCTCTGAGCAGTCGGTGCAGATGCCGTGGCTTATCTGCGGCAGCTCGGAGCGCCTGAACAGCTCCAGCCGCGTTACCGCCTCCTCGACCTCGACCCATTTGCCCTCGACCTCGAAGCGGTCGCACCAGCCGCACATCTGCAGCATGTCCTCCCCGCGCGGCGCGTCGGGGTCGAGCATCGGCTGATCCATCTCGCGCGGCTCCTCGGAGCGCAACCGCGCAGAGAACAGGACCACCCTGCCCGAGGGATGGGCCGCGATCCGGATGTCCATCTCACGGCGCACCTCAGGCCCATCGCAGCGGAAGGGAAGCTCGACCTGCCCGACCTCGTCGCGAATCCGGCGCACCAGCATCCGTTGCAGTTTGCGCATCTCGTGCCCGGCGACGAAATCCCACAGCGAGCGGCCGAGGCTGTTTCCTGCGCCGTCCCACCCGTTTTCCTCGGCGAAGCGGTAGAAGCCCTCGTCGAGCTTGATCAGGTGATCCTGGTCGTCGATCGCGTAGCTGAGGGCCTCGGTGCTCACGGCACGGCGGCGAGGCTGGGGGCGCCGTCGAGCGCGTCCAGCGCCCTGCGCACCGACATCGCCACGCAGGTGAAGATCGGCGTCTCGCGCTCGGTGTACTCGCTGGACTCGGTTGGCCGCAGCTCGTTGACGAGGTCGAGGAACTCGCCCGGGTCGTCACCCTCGAAGGCGACCACAAACTCCTGGTCGTCGAGGCCGAAGGAGTAGGTGGTGTTGATCGTGATCTCCGGGTGCCGGCGGCCTACCTCGATGTGGCTCTTCATGATTCGGCCGCGCTCCTCGGCCGGCAGCCCGTACCAGCGGCGCTGCTTGACCATTGGGTAGAGGAACAGGTACTTACGCTCGGAAACGCAGATCTCCGGTCGCGCCGCCTCCTCGGAGTAGGGAGAGCGTTTGGTCATCGAGAGGTACGAGTAGGGCGTCTCTGCCCACTTGGCGAGGCCGCTCTGGCCGAGGACGACGTGGAAGGTGTGCAGGTCGTCGAGATTGGGGCTCTGGCTGAGCAGGACCAGGTCGACGTCGCCCCGCGTGCCTATGGTTGAGTAAGCCCGCAGAGAGCGGTCCACTGCGAAGTCCTCGCAGGCCGCCAGGAACTCTTTCTTGTCCGCGGCCCGCAGGTCCGCGTCACGCCGCCGCCATTCGGGATCGACCTTGAAAAACGTGAACTTGGCAAATGTCCGGTCGGCCATTGGGTTCACGATAGCCGTCTCTTTGGTTGTTTGGGCGGGGATTCCGTGGGGGCCTTCGCTCAACCTTTTCGGTGAGGACGTGGCGGCAAACCCCGTTGGGAACGCCGAAAAGGTACAAGCCGCTCAGACCCCCACGGAATCCCCGCTCAAGAGCCAACAGAGCGCCGGCTATCGCCAAACCCCCGGCCCAAAGCACCTTACCCAGCCCCAGCGAGTGGTTTTGGTCTGGCTGCCGAAGGGCACCGAGATTGATGAGCTTGCGGAGCGGGGGCTGTCGCCGGGGCTGATGTCTGCCGGGCTCGGCGGCGTTTCAGCTGCTCAGACGTATCTGGACATCGGGCAGGGGAACCGGATCTTCAACTCCCTCTATGACACGGAGCTTCCTCGGCTGGGTAGGGGGGGCTGCACGCCCGCTTGGTGGAGTGCTGTGGACAACCGGGCAGCTTCCGCTCCCGCCGACATCGCCCCCGGCCTCCTCGCTTCGACCCTCGCAACGGCCAGTATCGGGGTACGGGTGGGGGGTGGAGCGTCTTGTACCTTTTCGGCGTTCCCACCTCGAAAGGCCGCATCCGCTCCACCGAAAAGGTTAAGCGGAACCCCTCGCCCGTACCCCGTCTCCTTGTTCGAGGTTCGGGGCGCAGTGCTCGGAGAGTTGCCGTCCCTGATCCGGAAATTGCGCGGCAACGACCTGCTGATCGCCATCGAACGACCTCCTCCGCCCGATGACGAGGCCTTGTCCATCGGCATTGCAGGCAATGGATTCGACGGCAACCTGACCTCGGACAGCACTCGCCTGAACGGGTATGTGCTGTCGACGGACGTGTCGCCCACGATCTTGAGCCGGTTTGGGCTTGGAGTCCCCTCGCAGATGTCGGGACAACCGATCCGGGCTGAGCCTCCGATTGACGTAACCGAGGTGGTTTCGCTGGGGGACCGCCTGAGCACGATCTCCGAACGGCGCGGCCCGGTGATCGGGGCCAGCCTCGCCGTCTGGCTGGCCGGGCTGGGACTGGCGATCGCCGTGAGCGGAGGGCGACTGGCACGTCCAGGCGTTCGCCTGCTGGGCCTCAGCGTCGTCTACCTGCCCCTGGTGCTGCTGGCCGGTGCGGCGCTGGAGCCGAGTCAGGGCGCCGAGCAGGCCCTGACACTGGTCGGCGCCCCGTTGTTGGGCCTGCTCACACTCTGGGCGCTCGGCGGCTACCGGGCGCTCGCGGGCGCCTCGGCGCTGACAGTCCTCTCCTATGCGATCGACGTCATCGCCGGCTCGCCGCTCACGTCACTGTCGCTGCTGGGACCGAACCCCGGTCTCGGAGTGCGGTTCTACGGAATCGGCAACGAGCTGGAGGCCCTGCTGGCGGTACTGGTCGTCGCCGGCACCGGGGCAGCGGTAACGGGCTTCGCCCCGCGGCTTTCGCCGCGTAGGTGCGCCTTCGCCTTCCTCGCGGTGGGCCTGACACTGGCGGTGGTCTTCGCCGCGGGTCGCTTCGGCGCCGACGTCGGCGCGGCGATCGTGCTGCCGATTGGCGCCGCCGTCGCAGCGGCGGCGGCGATCGGAGCGCGACGACGGCGCACGGCGCTGCTGGTCGTCGCGACACCGCTGGCGGTCGTCGCCCTACTGGCGCTGATCGACCTCGCCTCCGGCGCCAACGCGCACCTGACGCGCTCCGTCCTCGATGCCGGTGGACTTGGGGACCTCGCAGACGTCGCCCAGCGCCGCCTCCAGCTCTCCGCCCACAGCTTCACCCGGCCGATCGTCTTCGTCTTCATGCCGCTGATCGCAATCGCGGTCGCGCTGACCGTGACGCACCGCCGGCGCCTCGCCGCCTGGCTGGACGGACGCCCCGCGATGCGAGCCGCGCTGATCGGCGCGGCCGTCGCCACCGTAGTGGGCACTCTCGCCAACGACTCGGGCGCCCTGCTGCTCGAGATCGGTACCGCCTATCTGCTGGTCTTCCTGTCGTTTGCCTGGGCCGAAGCAGAACGGGCACTGCGGGGGAGCCGTTGACCCGCCTATGGCGAGATAGGGGTCTAAAACGTCTGTCCTGTCAAGACCGTTACCCTTAACGCTTCGTGCGGATTGCCCTTGTCTCGCCATATTCCTGGACGTATCAGGGGGGCGTGAACCGGCACGTTGAAGCGCTTGCCGAGGAGTTTCTCGGCCGGGGCCACCACGTGCGCGTTCTGGCTCCCTTCGACCCGCCTGACCGGGTCAGTCGAATCATGCACCGCGGGGCGGCCGAACCGCGTGAGGTCCCCGACTACCTGATGCCCCTGGGACGCTCCGTGGGGATCGGCGCCAACGGCGCCGTCTCCAACCTGTCGCCGTTCCCGGCGGGCGGCATCGTCGCTCCACGCCGCCGGATCCGCGAAGGCTTCGACGTGATCCACGTCCACGAGCCGGTCGTGCCGCTGGTCGGCTGGAACGCGACGCTGGGCGCGCGCACGCCGGTGGTCGGAACCTTCCATGCCTACTCGACCAAGGCGATCCCCAATCACATCGCCTCTCTGCTGGGCGCACGGCGAGTGTTCAACCGCCTCTCGGCTCGGATCGCGGTCTCCGAAGCCGCTGCCTGGACAGGCAGGCGCTGGTTCGGCGGCCACTACGAGATCGTTCCCAACGGCGTCGACGTCGACGCCGCCCCAAGCGGGTCCAAGCCCGAGGGGGATGAGCTGCGGGTGCTGTTCGTCGGCCGACCCGAGGAGCGCAAGGGGCTGCCGATCCTGCTCAGCGCCTTCGGCGCTCTGGTCGAGCACGTTCCCAGTCGCCTGACCGTGATCGGGGCTGAGCGCGAAGACGTCCTCCGCTACCTGGCCGATCCAGAGACGATGCGTTGGATCGACGTCCATGGGCGGGTCTCAGGCGGCGATCTCTGGAACGCCTTGCACCAGGCGGATGTCCTCTGCGCTCCCTCCCTCTCGGGTGAGAGCTTCGGAATGGTCCTCACCGAGGCCTTCGCCGCCGGCACCCCGGTGATCGCCTCGGCGATCGCCGGCTACAGCGACGTCGTAACCGACGGGGTCGATGGGGTGCTGGTGCCGCCGGCCGACGCACAGCGCCTCGCCGAGGAGCTCCAGCGGGCCCACCACGAGCCCGAGCGCCTGACGGCGATGGGCGAAGCGGCGCGCCAGAGCGCTCAGCGCTACGCGTGGCCTCGCGTGGCCGACCGGGTGACAGATGTCTACGAGCAGGCGATCGAGGCGCCCAAGGCGGTCGGAGCCGCCGAGCGCGCGGTGCGCTGGGCGGGGCTTCAGCCCGCCGACGGCAAGCCCCGGCGCGCACCGCAAAAGCTCCCCTCGCTGGACCCGCCCCTCGCCCGTGGCAGCAGCAGGCGGCGGCGTGCAGCCCGTCGGGTCGGGCTTGGCGTCGCGGGAGCGATGGGCATTGGCCTGACGGCACTCGCCGCCCAGAAGATCGGCGTCGACAACGTGGTCTCCAGCATCGTCCGCTCCGACGCCACCTGGGTCCTGGTGGCCTGCGCGCTGATGGCCCTCTCGCTGTTCTTCCGCGCAGCGTCCTGGTATTGGATCGCGCGCGCGGCGTTGCCGAACCGGCCGATTCGCCGCCGTGACGTCACCTCGGCGACGATGATCGGCGTACTGATGTCGGCGACCCTCCCGGCTCGCCTCGGTGAGCCGGCCAGGGCGATGACGCTCGCTCGTCGCACCGGCAGGATGCGGGAGACCTTCCCGGTTCTGCTCGGCACCCTGGTCTCACAGACGATGCTGAACCTCATCGCTCTCTTGATGCTAGGCGTGATCATCGTCTCGACGACACCGCTCTTCCACTCCGGGACGCAGAAGATCTTCGCCTTCAGCCTGGTGCCGCTGATCCTGCTCTTGGTCGTCCTGCTGGCGCCGGCGCTGATGCGACGCGGCGGCAACGGGCGTCTGGCACGAATCGGCGCGACCCTGCGGGGAGGGCTGCTTCAGGTGCGGCGCGGGCTGGCGGTCTTCCGCAAGCCTCGTCGCGGCCTCGCCGCAGCGCTCGCGCAGCTGAGCGCCTGGGCGATTCAGCTCGCCGCCTGCTGGGCGCTGCTGTTCGCCCTCAACCTGGATGGGCAGGCGGGCATCGGCGCGGCGGCGGCGGTGCTCTTCGCCGTCAACGTCACCGCTGTGGTGCCGGCGACTCCGTCCAACATCGGCGTCTTCCAGCTCGCCGTGATCAGCGTCCTGCATACCGGCTTTGGGGTCGGGACCGCGGACGCGCTTGCCTATGGCGTGATCCTCCAGGCGGTGGAGATCGCGACCGCGGTCACCCTCGGCCTGCCGGCCCTGGTCCGAGAGGGCCTTACCTGGAGCGACCTCCGCATCCAGGCTCTGTCGGCGGCGCCGGTCCGGCTCCAACCCCGTCCCCCGCGCCGCGAAGCCGGCGAGCGGGTGGGCATCTAGCCGACTATCGCTAGGGTTGACATATGGCAGATCCTGAGCTGAAAGCCAAAGTCGAGGAGCTGATCGCGGCCAACCCGGTTCTGCTCTTCATGAAAGGGACCCCCGAGATGCCCCGCTGTGGCTTCTCGATGCGCGTGGTTCAGGTGCTCGATGCGCTGGACGTCGAGTACGGCGCGATCGACGTTCTCCCCGCGCTGCAGCCACTGCGTGAGGTGACCGCTGAGATCTCCGACTGGCAGACCTTCCCCCAGCTCTACGTCAACGGCGAGCTAATCGGTGGGGCCGACCTCGTCGAGGAGATGTTCGAGTCCGGCGAGCTGGCCGAAACGCTCGGTGTCGAACAACCGCAGGCGCCCGCCGTGGCACCCGCTCCGCCGGCCCAGTCGCCGCCGTTGAAGATCGAATAGACACGGTCAGCCGGCGGCTGACCAAGCAGATCAAGGAGGCAGGGAGCGTGGCGTGCTCTGCACGCGAGCGATCGAGGACGCCGATATGCGCCGGTCAGACGGCGGCTGCGTCTTCTTCTTTGACCTGGAAGGAGGAACCGCAACCGCAGGCCGCCACGACGTTTGGGTTGTTGACCTGAAAGCCGGCGCCCTGGAGGCCCTCGACGTAGTCCACCTCCGAGCCGAAGACGAACTGCATGCTGACCTTGTCGACGACGACGGCGACCCCGTCGACCTCGAAGAGGTGATCGTCGTCCTTGGCGCGGTCGAATGCGAGCGCGTACTGAAAGCCCGAGCAGCCGCCGCCGCGAACTGCCACACGCAGGGCCTGGTCCTGAGCGTCTTCCTGGCCACCCAGCAGCTCACCGATCTTCTCGGCGGCCTTGCCGGTCAGGGTGATCGCTTCTTTGGTCTCCGCTTCAGTCACTTCACAAAGTGTAGCGGCCGGTCTGCGAGAATCGGCGCTCTTGAGCACCCGCCCGCAAACCGCCGTTGTCTGCGACACGACTGCCTACCTCCCCTCCGAGCTGACGGCCGCACGTGGGATAGAGGTGATCAGCCTCTACGTCGCGCTCGATGGAGACCAGCAGCGGGAGGCCGAGATCGGCGATTACGGGGAGTTCTTCGAGCGTCTGCGCGCCTCCGAGAGCGGCTTCACAACCTCCCAGCCTTCGATAGGCGACTTCATCGCGGTCTACGAGCCCCTGCTGGACAACGGCGGCGACATCGTCTCCATCCATCTTGCTTCCGGGATCTCAGGCACCTATGAAGCAGCCTGTCAGGCGCGCGAACGCCTGATCGCCGAGGACAAGGGCGGGGAGCGGATCCGTGTATTCGACTCGCGCTCCGCTTGCGGGGGAATGGGTTACAGCGTTTTGGCCGCAGCGGCGGAGGCAGCGGCCGGGGGCGACGGAGACGCGGTCCTCGCCCGCGCCCAAAAAGCTCGCGAGGAGCTGAAGATGTGGTTTGCGATCGACACCCTCGAGTACCTGCGCCGGGGAGGGCGGATCGGAGGCGCGCGGGCCTGGATTGGCTCCGCCCTGAAGATCAAGCCGATTCTCACGCTGGAGGAAGAGATCACCCCGGTCGAGCGGGTGCGCACTCGCGCGCGGGCGCTGGAGAGGCTGCGTGACTATGCGCGCCAGCGCCATGAGTCGGGATTCGACGCCTGGGTGATTCAGCACATCCGCGACGAGGAGACGGCCGCCGCCCTGGCCGATGACTGCCGCGAGATCTTCGGCTGTGAGCCTGTCTACATCTCGGAGATCGGGCCCGTGATCGGCGCCCACGTGGGCCCGGGGCTGCTCGGCGTCGGCAGCGTGTCGAAGTCGGTGCTGGAGTAGTCGGTCGGCTCAGCCGCGGCGTCGTAGTGCCAAAAATCCACCGAGGGCAAAACCGACCACGGCTGCGCCGATCGCCAGCTCGCGCCTGTGCTCGCGGACCTGACGCTTCCAGTCGGTCAGCTCGGTGACCCGGCCGCGCAGGGCCTCAACCGAGCGGCCCAGATCCTGGCGCTGAGCGACGATGTCGCGGCGGATCTGCGCCGCTGAGCGGCCAGGCATGCCTACCGTCGAGGGGCGAACGGGCTCGGGGTGAGCGCTCATTTGCCGTCCCCCTCCAGCATCTCCTTGGTCAGCTTCGCCTCCTCGATCGCCTGCTCGGGAACCGGAGGCGCCCCGGCCTGGACCGAACGGTAGGCGAAGAATCCGGCGCCGGCGGCAATCAACAGGAAGATCGCCGCCTCGACGAAGAATCCTGGCCAGGCCTTGCCGTCGAACACCTCTTCGTTGAGGAGCCAAGCGAACCCCTCCATGATCAGGATCAGCGCTAGGAAGGCGAAGGCGCCGGCGGCTGCGCCGACCACCGAGCCGCGCAGGATCTTGCCGACTTTCTCGGTGATTTCGGTCTTGGCGAGCTCAATCTCCTCGCGGACGAGCGAAGAAGCCCGCTCGGAGACGTCGAAGACCAGCTCCGCCACAGACTTGCGGTCCTCGGGCCCCTGCGGGGGAGTCATGCCGGAATCGGGCGTCGACATGTCTACTCCGGGGGCTCCTCGTCGAAGAGGCGTCTCCAGAGGATTGCCGACGCGCGCGCCGCGAGAATGCTGGCAAGCGCGCTCGAGGCGGCCAGCAACCCGCTCCACATCAACCGTCTGACGATGTCGTTCTCCATCGTCGCCGACCTTACCTATCGAGGCTCGAGTCCGTCGCACACAGTGGTCACCACAAGTTCCTTGGCACGCTCGAAATCGCCGTCGCCGGAGGGAATCACATCGAAGATCCAGCCGGTGAGCAGCTGCTCGATCGCCCCGTAGAAAGTCATCGAAGCGAAGATCGGGTCGATGTCGTCGCGAAAGGCACCCAACCCCTGGCCGTCGGCGACGATCTTCGCGATCAGCTCGTAGGCCTGGCGGATCTCCGGCAGATGAGTCCGGCCGAAGGAGTTGGCGGCGCGGGTCACCTCGACGATGATCACCTGCATCAACTCGGGGTCGTGACGGTAGGACTCGACGATGAAGGCGGCGACCGCGGCGAGCTTGTCGCGCGGGGTCGCACTGCTACCGTCGGTCTCCTCGATCGCCGTCAGCAACAGCGACCAGCGCTGGCTGAACAGCTCATTCAGCACCTCGTCCTTGGATTTGAAGTAGTGGTAGACGAGGCCGTAGGCGACGCCGGCCTCGTCGGCGATATCGGAGACACGGGTGGCGTGAAAGCCCTGGTGGGCAAAGACGCGGATCGCCGCATCGAGGATCTGGCGTCGCTTGTCGATCGGGGGAGCCTGTGCCATCAGGCGTGGGCCTCCAATAGCTGTGGCCATCGATATGCCTCCGGCCGGCGGTTGACGAGTGACGGCAGCGAACGACGAACTTCAGTCTGCGCGGAGAGGTCGAGGTCGGCGATGACGAAGCACTCCTCGTCTGGAGCGGTGGCGAGCACCACTCCCCAGGGGTCGACGATCGCGGAGCGCCCGCAGGAATGAAAGTGCGGAGGTGCCTCGCCGACCTGGTTCGGAGCGACGACGAAGGTCTGGTTCTCGATCGCCCGCGCTCGCAGCAGCACCTCCCAGTGATCGGGGCCAGTGGCCAATGTGAAGGCGGCGGGAACCGTGACCAGGCGAGCTCCCCGCACCGCGAGGATCCGGTACAGCTCCGGGAAGCGCAGGTCGTAGCAGACGCTCAGCCCGGCGATCAGCTCCCCAAGCGGCGCAGTGACGATCTCTTCGCCGGGCTCTTCGTGGTCGGACTCTCGGTAGGCGACCCCGCCCACATCGACGTCGAACATGTGGATCTTGCGATAGACGCCCAGGTCATCGCCATCGGGGCCGATAAGCACCGAGGTGTTGAACGACTTCTCGGAACCGCGCTCGGAGATGCTCCCGGCAAGCAGGTGAACCCCCAGCTCGCGCGCCCACCCGCGCGCGGCGGTGAGGCTTGGGCCATCAAGCGCCTCGGAGCCGGCCAGCAGCTCCTCTCCGCTCGCCAGCAGATTCCACTTCTCCGGCAGGGCGATCAGCTCGGCGCCGGCGGAGGCGGAGGCGCGCACCAGCCGCTCGGCCCGCTCCAGGTTGCGAGCCTTGTCGTTGGTCGAGTTGAGCTGTACCGCTGCTGCGCGCAAGAGCGTCCTCTGATCCTCTGTGGAAAGCCAAAGCTGGCTGACTGACCAGTCAATCGGTTCCCGAGCCAGTATAGGAGCAGACGAGGCGTACGATGAAACGTCGTGACTGAGGTGCAGTCAATCGATCTCGACGGGGAACGCAAGCAGGTGACCGTGCTGTTCGCCGACGTGATGGGCTCGATGGACATGGCTGAGGATCGGGACCCGGAGGAATGGCACCGAATCATGCAGCGCTTCTTCTCGATCCTCGCCGATGGGGTGCATCGCTTCGAGGGCACGGTCGACAAGTTCACCGGCGACGGAATCATGGCCGTGTTCGGCGCCCCGATCGCCTTCGAGGATCATGCCCGGCGCGCCTGCTTCGCCGCCCTGAAGATGCTCGATGACATCTCCGAGTACGCCGCAGAGCTGCGTCGCGCGCATGGGCTCAACTTCTCCGCCCGGATCGGAATCAACTCGGGTGAGGTCGTGGCCGGAGCGATCGGCGACGGGGGCGACGGCGAGTACACGGCCGTTGGGCACACGGTCGGCCTCGCTCAGCGAATGGAGGCCTTGGCGGAGCCGGGCAAGGCATACCTGACCGAGGCTACGGCCGAGCTGGCCCATGGGTTCCTCGCGCTCGAGGATCTGGGCGAGTTCGAGATCAAGGGCGCGAGCCGCCCGGTGCGCGTCTTCGAGCTGGAGGGGATCGGCACAGCGCGATCGCGCTTCGACCTCTCGCGCGAGCGCGGCTTCTCCCGCTTCGTCGGTCGCACCGAGGAGATGGCGACGCTGGAGACGGGGTTGGAGCGCGCTCGCGCCGGCGAAGGCGCGGTGGTCGGCATCGGCGCCGAGCCGGGCATCGGCAAGAGCCGCCTCTGCCACGAGTTCGTCGAGCGGGCGCGCGCCGCCGGAGTCGAGGTCTTCGAGGCGCAAGCGCAGGCGCACGGGAGCGAGATCCCCTTCATGCCGGTGCTCCAGATGCTGCGCGCCTACTTCGGCATCGTCGACGGAGACCCCGAGCAGCTCGTGCGAGAGAAGATCGCCGGGCGGGCGCTGCTGCTCGATCCCGAGCTGGCCGAACAACTGCCGGTGCTGTTCGACTTCCTCGGCGTGCCCGATCCGAACCGCCCCCTGCCCCAACTCAGCGGCGAGGCGCGACAGCGCGCCCTACATGGGGCGGTCTGCAGGCTGGTGCGCGCGCCAAACCGACACCGGCCAATCGTGATCCTGATCGAGGACCTGCACTGGCTGGACGAGGGCAGCGAAGCGCTGCTCGAGGAGCTGATCGTGGCGGTGGCGGGAACGCCGACCGTCGTCGTTCTCAACTTCCGGCCGGAGTACAAGCGCCCCTGGGACGAACCGCCCGACTACCGCGAGATAGACCTGACGCCGCTCGGACCGGCGGACACGGCGGAGCTGCTCCGCGACCTGGCCGGAACCGACGCGACGCTCGAAGGGCTGGCGACGCTCCTGCACGAGCGCACCGCCGGCAATCCGTTCTTCATCGAGGAGATCGTCCGAGCGCTGGCCGAAGCGGGCAACCTCGAAGGCGAGCGCGGCGCCTACCGACTGGCCCGACCGGTCGAGGGCAGCGGCGTGCCGGACACCGTGCAAACGGTGCTCGCAGCGCGGATCGACCGGCTCGGGCCGGAGGCGAAGCGGCTCCTCCAGGCGGCCTCGGTCGCCGGCAAGGAAGTCGCCGAGAGGACACTTACCGCCGTCGCCGGCACGACCGGCCCGGAGCAGGGCGATGCGGCGCTGCGAGCGCTGATCGAAGCCGGCTTCCTCTATGAGCTGGAGCTCTACCCCGAGCGGGTGCTGGCCTTCCGCCACCCGTTGACGCGCGAAGTCGCCTACGCCTCTCAACTGGGCGAGCAGCGACGGGCGATGCATGCCGCCACCGCGCGAGCGCTGATCGCGCTCAACCCCGAGCGCCTCGACGAGCTGGCGGCGTTGATCGCCAGCCACATGGAATCGGGCGGGGAGGCTCTCGAGGCGGCCCGCTGGTCGGCGCGAGCGGCGCACTGGGCCGGGCACAGCCGCCCGCGCGACGCGATACGCCTCTGGGCGGCGGCAATGAGGCTCGTCGACAGCATCGAGGAATCGCAGCGCGGTGAGGAGACGGAGGCGCTGGCCGTCGCCTCGCGCCTGCTCCAGCTGGATTACGCCTGGCGCCTGGGGATGGAACACGAGGAGCAGGTACGGCTGGAGGAGGAAGCCGAGGAGCTGGCGCTACGCGTCGGCGACCTGCGCTCGCTGGCGTTGCTGCAGATGCTGCGCCACGCCAGGCCTGGACTCGAGCAGACGACATCCGAGTGGATCGCCGGCGTCACCGAGGCGCGGCGCCTGGCCGATAAGTCGGGCGATCTTCACCTGCGCGTCGCAATTCGGGCCGCGGGGTCCTATGCGTACCTCTGCGCAGCCGACTTCGAGCAGCTGGAGCGAACCGCCGACGAGGTCCTCGAGTTGGCGGGGAACGACCCCACCATCGGGGCCGGAATAGTGATCGGCTCGCCGGTCGCATGGGCGCTCGGCTCAAAGGCGATCGTGCGTCGTGAGCGAGCCGAATTCGAAGAGTGCGCGCAATGGCTGGAGCGCGGCCTGCAACTCGCCGAGGAACAGGGAGACCCGGAGACGGCGAGCTGGAACCGGGGCACCAAAGCGCTGCTGCTGGCGATGCGAGGAGATCCCGACGCCGGGGTCGCGATCGGAAAGCGGAATTGCGAGCTGACCGAGCGCCTGGGCGATGTCTTCTCGCGCAGCCTCGCTCTCGTAAACCTGGGTGCCGCGCAGCTGGCGGCGGAGGACTACCAGGGGGCCCTGGACTCCTTCGAGGCGGCGGAGGGCCTGTACCGGGAGGCGATGGACGAAGGCGACGAGCTGGAGGCGTGGCGAGCTGCGGTGCGGGCCGAAGCGCTGACAGGCGTCGGCCGGGCTGAGGAGGCGGTCGAGCTCGCCACCCGGGCGGTCGAGGCCGCTCGGGTGCGCGAGTTGCTCTGGTCGCTGCCTCTGGCGCTCCTCGCGCTGGGCCGGGCTCGCAAAGCGGCGGGACACGATGGCGCCCGAGAGGCACTCGACGAAGCGGCGGCTGTCTGCGAGAAGACGGGTGCGCTGACGACGCTTGCCTCGATCGAAGCAGAGCGCGAAGCTCTCACGACTACCGCCGGTTAGCGCTGAAGTCCGGGCTACATGCCGGTAGCGCGGGCGATGAGCCGGTCGACGAGGCGGTCGGGCAATAGACGGATCGCCAAGGCCTGGCCGCGGGCGTCGGCGCCGACCAGGTAGCGGGTGCGGGGACGGCGCGAGGTCAGCGCGCGTTCGATCGTCTTCGCGACCTTCTGGGGCGGAATGCCACGCGCGCCGGTTCTCATTGCGACCTCGCGGTAGGCGGCGATCGACTTGCCGTAGAGATCGACGTGGCCGTCTCCCGCGCGCCCCTCGATGGCGTCGGCCTCATCCATCCCCCGCTCCCAGATCGGCGTCGCTATCGAGCCCGGCTCCACCACCGAGACCGCGATCCCCCACGACCGCAGCTCCTGGCGAAAGACGTCTCCCACCGCCTCCAGCCCGAACTTCGCCGCGTGGTAGGCGCCGAACATCGGGAAGGCCATCAGCCCACCGATCGAAGTGATGAAGACGATCCGGCCGGGCGCGCGGCGGACCGCGGGCAGCATCGCCTGCGTGACCGCCACCTGGGCGGTCAGGTTGACCTCGATCTGCCGCCTGAAGTCCTCGATCGGCAGCGTCTCCAACGGCCCCGGCACCGCGATCCCGGCGTTGTTGACCAGCCCGTCGAGGCCCGTCTCCCCCACCTCCGCGCCGACCCGCTCGGCGACAGCGGAGATCTGCGCCGCGTCGGTGACGTCGAGCATCAACGGCGCCAACCGCTCGGAGCCAGCCCCGCGCAACGAATCCGCATCTTCCTCGCGGCGCACCCCGGCGAAAACCCGCCAGCCCTGTGCATCCAGCCGCAATGCGGTCGCCCGCCCGATGCCGGTTGACGCCCCCGTGATCAGAGCCGACTTCACCGCGCAGAGGCTATCGGGACGATCAGCTCCGACTCGCCCGGTGTCGCTCCAGCTCGGCGACCATCAGCTTGGTGTGCAGGGCGGCGATCAGGTCCTGCAGCGGCTGCGCGCCCGCCTCGAGCATCTCCACCACCCGCTCGGGCGAGACCTCGCCGGCGAGGCGGTCCATCACCATCTCCACCTCCTGGGCGACCAGCTCTTCGAGCGCGTCCTTGTAGCGCACCGTGTCGTAGACGGTGAAGCCGATCTGCTCGTCATAGCCGCCGGCGCGGAAGCGACTGATCGCCTCGATGATCTTCACGTCGGAGGGTGAGTAGCCGCGGCTGTTGGGGCTGAGGATGCCCAACTCGGCGAGGCGGTCGAGCACCTCCTTCGGCATCCCGTAGCTCTCACGGACCTCAGCGGCGCTGGTGCGGGAACGCTCGCCGGCGAGCGCCCGATCGAGGATGCGGTCCTCCAACTCGACCAGGGCGCGAGCCCGGTCGGGGTCCTCGTCGAGCACCGACTTGATCGCCTTCAGCGGCATGAAGCGCTCCTCCTGCAGCTGCTTGATCAGCCGGATCCGATCGGCGAACTCGGGCGGGTAGTAGGCCATGTTGCGGCTCGTCTTGACCGGCTCGGGGAGCAGGCCCTCGCGTAGGTAGTGCTTGATCGTCGGCACCGGAACTCCGGAGGCCTCGGCCAGTTCCCCCATCCTCAACAGCGAGCTGTCCCCGTTCGAACTCATGCCAGGAAGGTCGTGGCGGCGTCTGCGCCCGGCCCCGCGACGGCGCCGGACTCCTTCATCGCGGCGATCTCCTCGTCCGAGTAGCCCGCCTCGCGCAGCACCTCGTCGGTGTGCTCGCCAAAGGCGGGCGCCGGGCGGGTGGGGTCGCCGGGCGTGCGGCTCATCTTCACCGGGACGCCGAGCTGGCGCACGGTTCCCAGCTCGGGCTGCTCCATCTTGATCACCATCTGCCGAGCTCGCACCAGCTCGGAGTCGAGTGCCTCGCCGATGTCGAGGACCGGCTCAATGCAGCAATCGTGCTCGTCGTTGAAGGCCTTCCATTCCTCGCGGCTGCGGGAGTGGAACACTTCGGCTACCTGCCCCCAGGCTTCTGAGCCGGGAGCCTCGAACTGCTTCTCGATCAGGTCGGGGCGATCGACGCCGTTGCAGAAGGCGGCCCAGAACTTCGGCTCCAGAGCGCCGCAGGTGACCCAGCCGTCCGCCGCCTCGTAGGGGTAGTAGCAGAGGAGGCCGCCGGCCAGCTGCTGCTCGCCGCGGCGCGGTGCCTCGCCATCGCAGAAGTAGCGCCCTGCGACCAGCGCCAGCCAGGAGAGCGCCCCGTCGGCCATCGAGATGTCGACCATCTGCCCCTTGCCGGAGCGGCGGCGCTCGTGCAGAGCGGCCATCACCCCGAAGGCGGCCATCAGCGCGCCGCCGCCGATGTCGGCGATCTGCCCGCCGGACTGCACCGGCGGGCCGTCCTTGGCGCCGGTCAAACCGAGCAGACCGACCAGGCCGAGGTAGTTCATGTCGTGGCCGGCGCGCTGGGTGTAGGGGCCGTCCTGGCCGTAACCGGTGATCGCGCAAAAGACGATCGCGGGGTTGGCCTCGCGCATCCGCTCATAGCCGACCCCGAGCCGGTCGAGGACACCGGGACGGAAGCCGTCGAGGACGACGTCGTATTGCTCGACCAGTCGCAGCAGCGCCTCGCGCCCGGCCTCGTTCTTGAGGTCGAGCCGGATCGAGCGCTTGCCGCGGTTGAGCGCCAGATATAGAGAGGAGCGCGTACCCAGCTCCTGCTGCTCTTCGCCACCGTAGTAGGGCGGCGCCCAGCGGATGTAGTCGCCCATCCCGGTGTCTTCGACCTTCAGAACCTCGGCGCCGAGGTCGGCGAGCAGCAGCGAGCAGAAGCCGCCGGGCAGGAGCCTGGTCAGGTCGAGAACGCGTACGTCGCTAAGCGGAAGCTCGCTCACGCTTCGGAACCCCCAGGAGTTCCCGCGCCTCGGCGACCGTCGCGGCGCGGCGGCCGACGTCCTCGGCCATCTGGCGGGCCTTGGCGATCAGCTCGCCGTTGGAGCGCGCCATCTCGCCGTTCGGCAGATAGAGGTTGTCCTCGACTCCGGCGCGGACGTTGCCGCCCGCCACCAGCGCCGCCCCCAGCAGTTTCCACTGGTCGCGCGAGATGCCGATCACCTGCCACTGGTGCTCGCCCTCGGCGCCGCCGGGAATCTGATCGGCCATGAAGCCGACGTTGCGCGGGGTCGGGCGGATGCCGCCGTTGACCCCCATCACCAGCGAGACCTGCAGCGGCGTGCGGTCCAGTAGCCCCATGTCGATCAGCGGGTCGAGGTTGGCCACGTGGCCGGCGTCGAAGCACTCGTGCTCGGGCTTGATCCCAAGCTCCTTCATCGCGGTGAGGAACTCGATGATCGTGTCGAAGCTGTTCTCGAACACCGCCTTGAAGACGAAGTCCTTGCGGCGGGAGCTGTACTTGGCGTAGTTCATCGAGCTCATGTTGAGGGCCGCCACGTCGGGCTTCAGCGCCCGCAGGTACTCGAGTCGCTTCTCGATCGGGATGCCGATCGCCCCGGTCGAGTAGTTGATGATCACGTCGCCGACCTCGGCCAAGATCGCCTCGGTGATCGCCTTGAAGTCCTCGACCTCATAGGAGGGAGTGCCGTCGGGTTTGCGAGCGTGGATGTGGATCTGCGAGGCGCCCTCGTCGACGGCGCGCCGCGCCTCCGCCGCGTACTCCTCCGGCGTGTAGGGAATCGCGGGGCACTGGTCGCGGTTGGCGATCACGCCGCTGATCGAACATGAAATGACGACCGGATCCTCGAATCGACTCATGACGACCACCCGCCGGCCCCGGACGCGGAAGCGAGCCCGCGAGCATTCCGGGTGTGATGAGCGTGGGCGAGCGAGAGCAAAGGAGCCGGCGGAATATTCATACCGGCATCACCCCATGGCGTTTCGCGGGCTTCTCGACGTGCTTGTTCTTCGCCATGCGGAGCGCCTTGACGATCGTGGGGCGGGTTTCGCGCGGGTCGATCACATCGTCGATCACCGCGTTGCCGGCGGCGATGTAGGGATCGATCTGCTCGCGCACCGCGTTCAGCATCGCCTCGCGGGTGGCGTCAGGGTCATCGGAGGCCTCGATCGCCGAGCGGCCGATGATGTTGACCGCGCCCTCGGCGCCCATCACCGAGATCTCGGCCCCCGGCCAGGCGACGATCAGGTCCGGCTCGTAGGCTTTGCCGCACATCACGTAGTAGCCGGCACCGTAGGCCTTGCGCACCACCACGGTCACCTTCGGCACCGTGGCGCGGCTGACCGCGTAGAGCATCTTCGCCCCGTGGCGGATGATCCCGGCGTGCTCGACTTTCGCGCCGACCATGAAGCCCGGCACGTCCTGCAGGAAGACGAGCGGGATGTTGAAGGCGTCGCAGAGGTTGATGAAGCGCGCCGCCTTGTCGGCCGAGTCGTTGTCGAGGATGCCGGCCAGCTGCTTGGGCTGGTTGGCGACGATGCCGACAGGCTGGCCGCCGAAGCGGGCAAAGCAGGTGATCAGCGTCTTGGCGAACTTCGGCTTGATGTCGAACCACTCGCCGTCGTCGACGATCTCCGCGATCACGTCGTACATGTCGTAGGGCTGGCGTGAGGAGTCGGGGACGATCTCCAGGAGCTTCTCCGACATCCGGTCGTCGGGGTCGTCGGTGGCGCGAATCGGCGGCTTCTGCTCGCAGTTGAGGGGGAAGTAGGAGAGGTAGCGCTTGATCGCCTCGATGCACTCGGGGTCGTCCTTCACCTCGAGGTCCCCCACTCCCGATTTGCGGCAGTGGACCTTGGCGCCGCCTAGGTCCTCCATCGAGATGTCCTCGCCGGTCACCGCTTTGGTCAGGTGGGGGCCGGCCAGGGCCATCGCCCCCTGCCCGGAAACCATCGGCACGAAGTCGGCGAGCGCCGGGATGTAGGCGGTGCCGGCGGCGCAGGGCCCCATCATCGCCGCCACCATCGGGATCACGCCGGACATCTCGACCTCCTCGCGGAAGAGGTGGCCGGAGCCGGCGAACAACGAGCCCGCCGCCTCCTGGATGCGAGCGCCGGCCGAGTCGAGCAGCCAGATGAAGGGCATCCGCTTCTGCAGCGCCATCTCCCGCAGCCGGGTCACCTTCAGCTCGCCGGTCATCCCCATCGAGCCCGCCATCACCGTGAAGTCGTAGGCAGCGATGCAGCAGGGACGGCCGTCAACGTCGCCCCAGCCTGTGACCACCCCGTCGGCCGGCGCCTCCTTGCCTTCCATCGCCCGCTGGGCGAAGTGGGGCCGGCCATGGATCCCCATCTCGACGAAGGTCCCCTCGTCGACGAGCAGCTCGAGCCGCTCCCGCGCGGTCAGCTTGCCGCGCTCGTGCTGTTTGGCGATCTTCTCCTCACCGCCCCCCAGCTTTGCCTTCTCTCGCCGCTCGTGCAGCTGCTCGGTGAGCGCGTCCAGCGGCGCCGTGCCGGGGAGCAAGTGCTTGCCTTCGACCTTCTCAGCCAACTATCTGCCCTTCCATTGCGGTTCGCGCTTCTCGAAGAATGCGGTGACGCCCTCGACGATGTCCTCGGTGCTGAAGGTGAGCGAGAGCTGGGAGCGCAGGTAGTCGAGCGCGTCGTCGACCGCCATGTCCTGCTGGCGGTACATCGCGTCGTGGCCGAGGCGCATCAGCACCGGGCTCTTGGAAGCCAGCTTTCCCGCCCAGTCGGCGACCGCGGCGTCGAACTCAGACACCGGCACGACCTTGTTGGCGAGCCCGTACTCGACCGCCTGCTCGGCGCTCAGCCGCTCGCCCAGCAGCATCATCTCGTTGACCTTCTTGCGCGGGACGTTGCGGTAGATGATCGCCATGATCATGTAGGGGAAGGCGCCGACGTTGATCTCGGGTGTGCCGAAGGTTGCGCCCTCCTTGGCGATCAGCAGGTCGCAGGAGAGTGCGAGGCCCATTCCCCCGGCGAGCACATGGCCGTTGGCCGCGCACAGCGAGGGCTTGCCGAGCCGCGGCATCAGCCGGAAGAACTCGAGGAAGAGGTCGGTGGCGAAGTGTTTGGCGACCAGCGGCACATCGGCGGCGAAGCCGCCCAAGTCGGCACCCGCGCAGAAGGCCTTGTCCCCGGCCCCGGTGAGGACGACAGCCCGCGCGTCGGTGTCCTCGCGGGCGCGCTTCATCGCGTCGACCAGCTCGGTCAGCATCTGGCCGGAGAGCATGTTGCGCTTCTCCGGGTTGTTCAACGTCACCGTGGCGACGCCGTCGGCGACCTCGTACTTGACGACCTCGTATCCCTCGCTCACGGTTCGGCACCATAGCCGACTCCATCGAAAGTGGGAAGTGCTACTGTCCGCATCGCTTCCGGGAACAGCGAACGAGGAGAGAGACCAGTGGCCACCGCAACGACCAACGGCTCCAGCGTCATCAAGCCCGACTTCGAGTCGGGGCGTAAACACTTCATCTTCACCCAGGAGCACGAGGACCTGCGCGAGTCGATGCAGGCCTGGGTGAAGAAGGAACTGTGGCCCCACCGCAACGAGTGGGAGGACACCTACTGGCCGACCGAGAAGATGAAGCGCGCCGGCGACCTCGGCTTCCTCGGTCTCTGCTTCCCCGAGGAGTACGGCGGACAGGGCGGCGACTACTTCTACTCGCTGGTCCGCGCCGAGTGCATGAGCTACTCGGGCTCGGGCGGCACCAACATGGGCTTCGCCGTGCAGACCGACATGGTCCTGCCCCCGATCCATCTGCTCGGCACCGAGGAGCAGAAGCAGCGCTACCTCACCCCCGGGCTGAAGGGCGAGAAGGTCGGCTGCCTCGGGATCACCGAGCCGGGAGCCGGCTCCGACGTCGCCGGCATCCGCACCACCGCGATCCGCGACGGCGACGAGTATGTGATCAACGGCTCCAAGACCTTCATCACCAACGCGCCCCGCGCCGACTTCATCGTCCTCGTCGCGAAGACGAACCCGGAGGAGCGCCACGCCGGGATCACCCTCTTCGTCGTCGATCTGCGCGACGAGAACGGCGAACACGTCCCGGGCTTCAGCGTCTCCGCCGAGCTGGAGAAGATGGGGATGCACGCTTCAGACACCGGCGAGATCGCCTTCGAGGACGTGCGCGTCCCCGCTGACGCGGTCCTCGGCGAGGTGGGCAAAGGCTTCTACCACATAGCCTGGGAGCTGCAGGGCGAGCGGCTGGTCGCCGCCGCCGGCTCCCACGCCGGTTGCGAGCGGATGATCGAGAAAACGCTCGAATACGCCAAGGAGCGCCAGGCCTTCGGCCGGCCGATCGGCAAGTTCCAGGCGATCCGCCACAAGTTCGCCGAGATGGCGACCAAGACCGAAGCGGCGAAGCAGTTCACCTACGCCACCGCCTGGCGCTTCGCCAACGGCGAGTACCCGGTGCGCGAGATCACGATGGCGAAGCTCTTCGCCTCGCGGGTCGGCTGCGAGGTCGCCGACGAGTGCATCCAGATCCTCGGCGGCTACGGCTACATGAAGGAATACGAGATCGAGCGCGCCTACCGCGACGTTCGCCTCAACCGGATCGGTGCCGGCACCGACGAGGTGATGCTCGACGTGATCGGCCGCAGCTACGGGCTTTAGGCAAGCTGCCGATTACGAGCTGGTCGCAATGACTACGCCGATCGTCGCGAGGATCGCGAGCATGTTCGTGCCCCAGAGCTGGAACATGAGAACCCTGAGGTCGCGGATGTCGCGGTCGATCCGCTCGAGGGTCCTGTCCAAGTTGTCGAACCTGTCGTTGAGGCGCTCGTCGGTCCACATAGCCCGCTCCATGCCGACCACGCTAGTGAGGCCGGGCACACATGAGACGTATTGTCTGCAAAGTATGCCCGAAATCTTTGTGCCATGACCGTCATCAAGGACACCGGGACTCGGGCGACATACCCACCCTTCAACGAGGAGCATGAGGAGCTGCGGGAGACCGTCAGCCGCTTCGTCTCCAAGGAGATCGCGCCCAACGTCGACGAGTGGGAGGCGGCGCGCGGGTTCCCGCGGGAGCTGTATGAACGCTGCGCCGAGCTGGGCTTCCTCGGGCTGAAGTTCCCTGAGCGCTACGGCGGCCAGGGCGGCACGCACCTGCACGACGCGGTCTGGGTCGAGGAGCTGGCCCGCTCGGGCGGCTCGGGCGGTGTGGCGGCAAGCCTCAACGCCCACACCTCGATCGCGATGCCGCCGATCTTCAACTTCGGCACCGAGGAGCAGAAACAGCGCTGGGTCGTCCCCGGGATCGCCGGCGAGAAGATCGGCGCGCTGGGAATCACCGAGCCCGGCGCCGGCTCCGACGTCGCCGGCATCTCCACCTTCGCCAAGAAGATCGACGGCGGCTATCTGGTCAACGGCTCCAAGACCTTCATCACCAACGGTGTCCGCGCCGACTTCCTCGTCTGCGCGGTGAAGACGACCCAGGAGGGCGGCCATCACGGCATCTCCTTCCTGGTCCTGGAGCGCGAGATGCCCGGCTATGAGATCGCGCAGAAGCTGGAGAAGATGGGCTGGCACTCATCCGACACCGGCGAGCTGTCCTTCACCGACGTCGAGGTGCCGGCCGAGAACCTGCTCGGCGAGGAGAACAAGGGCTTCCACCTGATCATGGCCAACTTCGCCTGGGAGCGGCTGCTGATGGCGATCGGCGCCGTCGGCGCGATGCAACGGCTGATCGAGCGCTCCGTCGAGTACTCGCTGGAGCGCCAGGCCTTCGGCCGGCCGATCGGCAAGTTCCAGGCGATCCGCCACAAGATCGCCGAGATGGCAACCAAGGCCGAGGCGGCACGCGCCCTCACCTACAACGCCCTGCGCCTCTTCCACGAGGGTCAGGACTGCATCCGCGACGTCACCATGGCCAAGCTGGTCACCCAGCGCGCCGTGCTCGAGATAGCCGACGAGGCCCTACAGATCCACGGCGGTTACGGCTACATGCGCGAGTACGGCATCGAGCGCGCCGTCCGCGACGCCCGCCTCGGCCCGATCGGCGGCGGCACCGACGAGATCATGAAGGAGATCCTGGGCAAGCAGATGGGGTTGTAGGCAGCAACAACCGCCAGGGATGAGACCATTCACCCGTGCCCACGACAGATGCACTACAGAAAGAGGCTTCAAGTCGCTCATTTGGCGCCCTGACTGCAGCGTTTCTGGGCCAAGAGATGTCAATGACCGCTCTCTTAGGGCTCATTGAGTCAACACCGGCTAACGGCAATGCGATGCCCTTGCCCTCCCCAGATGGTGCCATTCCCATATGGGTGGGCTCGGTTGGCTATGAGCGGTACCGAGACGTCAACGACTTTGCGCGTCTACTGGCAGACGCAGGAGTAGAGCGACTCATTGACGTGCGTGAACTTCCCATTTCCCGTCGTCGTGGTTTCGCCAAGACAGCCCTCGGCAACGCTCTAGAGGACCAAGGAGTCGAGTACAAACACTTGCGAGCCTTGGGCAATCCAAAGGAATTTCGCGATCTCTATAAGTCTGGGAGCGTTGAGGTAGGCCGCGCTGGCTACCAGCGCTTTCTGCTCGACAATCGAGAAGACGAGCTTCGAAATCTAGAGACTGTCCTCCGTGAAAAGCGCTCCGCGCTGATGTGCGTGGAGCACGATGAGAACGTGTGTCACCGGCAGGTCATTTTCGAGGCTCTACGCGATCACGTAGGAATAGAGCTAGACATCACTCACATCGGCTAGGGACAACTGCTCCGGCTGCTTTGGTGGCCACCAAACTCCAAGCACCAGAAAGGAGTTGGGGTACTGATGCTGATTGCCGACGATCAGCGCTGTGTCCTTGTTGGCTCCACACATCTCCTTCAGCCACTTTGCCCGAATCAGCTCTCTCCAGTCTGGGCGCTCACGGACCTGTCGAAAGAGCTGTGCAATCTCCCAATCGACAATCGATTGCGTGTGGGTTCTGCATCCGGTGGCAGAACACCGATATCGGTATTTGAACCGATAGGGGATTTGCTCCAGTGCTTCACGCTCTACCTCTAGCTCGTCGGCTTGCAGCAGCGATCGTTGAGCCGCCCAGGCATCCGCCATGTTGCTCTTTTCTGGATCGGGCTCAACCTCCTCAATAAGAAGGTCGAAAAACTCGGCAACTCGAAACATCCCGAGTGACGTCCCTGAATCCCGTTGCTCTTGCTGAATAGCGCACATCGACTTTGAAATGGCAGGTTCGACAATGGATCGACGGGAACGCCATCCTTCCTCTGTCCCGATCCGTTGTCCGGCAATCTCAATTGAGTCGGCATCAGCACGACGTGACTCAGGCCTTCGGTCGTTCTTCGGAGCCCCGACCTTGACGCGGATCGGCTGGTACTTACGGAACTGCTGATCCCCTCTATCCAGCGTCCTGAAAGGAACCGGGTAGAGGCGAATCCATTCGGGGAGATCGACCCCTGAGAGCCTCAAGCCGGCTACACACGAGATCTCGCCGTACTGCCGGCTGAGGTTCGGGTACGCCTTCACTAGCGGCAGCAGTTCGATCTCCTCAAGTCCGACATGACCCTTCATGAGGCGATCATACGTTCGCTTCCGGCGTCTTTCCCTACGATCGAGGAATGATTTGCCTGCTGCGACATGGAGACGCCGAGGACAGGGATGGGGACGATGCGGCTCGGCGGTTGACCGCTAAGGGAGAGCGGCAGGCGGAGGTTGCGGGGCTGGCGTTGGCGAGGCTCGGCGCTGAGATGGAGGCATGCCTGACAAGTCCCAAGGTGCGGGCGGCCGATACAGCGCGGATCGCCTGTCGCTCGCTTGGGATCGAGCCGGAGGTCGTTGAGGAACTGCGCGGGGGGCCTTTCGATTCGCTCTCCCTCTCTGCGAGTCGGGGCGATGTCCTTCTGGTCGGCCACGAGCCGGACTTCTCCGATGAAGTTGCGCGCCTCACCGGCGCCAACGTGAAGCTGCGCAAGGGTGGGCTGGCGATCGTCGATGGGAGCAGGCTCGTCGTCTTGCTGCGGCCAGCGGATCTCGCCGCGATCGCAGTCGGTCACAGTCGCTGAGAAGCCGGACTGAGGCGCAGGTAGATCAGCGCCGTGGGCCGGCTTCGCAGGTGTGGGAGCGACCCCAGCCGGGACCGCCGTCGCAATAGTCGTAGCCGGGGCCGCCGTAGAGTTGATCGGGGCTGGAACCGCCGTAGAGCCGGTCGTTGCCCGGCCCGCCGTGACAACCATCTTGGCCCGGTCCCATCAGGCAGATATCGCGGCCCGGCCCACCCCAGCAACCATCGCTGCCGGCGCCATGGCGGCAGAAATCGCTGCCGCGGCCTCCGACGCAGTCGCTGTTGCGTTGGCCGGTGATGCAGACGTCGTTGCCGCCGCCCCCGACGCAGCGGTTGCGCCTTGCGCCCTGCGGATAGCAGGTGTCTGGCTCACCGCTGCCGATGAACTTGTCCGAGCCGTTACCGAGGTAGATGGTGAGCGGGATCGGCAGGTGGTCGAGCACCTCGACCAGGTCACCCGATGGACCCATGTCCACCTCGATCGATGAGACCCCCGCGAGAGGACAGACGGCGACGAGACGCCTCCGCGAGAAGTGGCACCCATCGGGATGACGAGATGCCATGTAGCCGTCCACCACGATGCTCTCCCCGCTGACGGTCAGCCTCAGATGAGAGCCCGAAGCCGCGCCTCTCACCGTGATCTTTCCCGCCGGCGCGGCTGAAGTCGGGGTCATCAAAAGCGCGCAGGCCATCAGAGCCGGGATCACCAGCAGGGCATACGACTTGCGCCTCACCGCCTCGATGCTAGAGAGGCTCCTCGGTCGAAGCGCCCCAGCGGGCTCCCGCTCGCTAGGTTCCGCCCAACCGCTCTACGGCAAGGAGGCGCCAATGCTGTCTTGGCTGGGCAAGAAGATGATCTCCCGCAACATGGCGAAGGCACGCGCGGGGGACATCGGGCCGACGCTGCGGATGGACGCCGAGGACATCAGGTTCCGCTTCCCCGGCGACAGCTCCTGGGCGACGGAGCTACAGGGGAAGGACGAGCTGGAGCGCTGGCTCCGGCGCTTTGCCGATGTCGGCATCCAGATCTACCCCGACGAGGTCGTGCTCAAGGGCTTTCCCTGGAACCAGACGATCTGCGTCCGCGGCTACGACTATCTCGATTCGCCCGAGGGCGAGCGCATCTACGAGAACCGCTACGTCATCTGGGGCCGCATCTCCTGGGGACTGCTGCGCGACTACGAGGTCTACGAGGACACGCAGAAGACCGTGGCCCTTGACCAGTACCTCGCCAAGATCGGCAAGCTCTGAGGAGATCGCAATGCTGCACCGCGCCCACCTCAACCTGGTCGACAGCTCGCGCTGGTTCTTCGGGCTCGACCACAAGGCGACGATCGAAGTCGGCGAAGGCTGGCTCCTCGGCGCCGGCAGCCCCGAGCACCCCGTCATATCCAATGCCGCGTTCCGGGCTGACGACGCCCTCGACGGCGAAGAGCTGATCGCGCGGGCCAAGGAGTTCTTCGGCGAGCGCGGGCGCGGCTTCAGCGTCTGGGTACGTGCCGGGCAGCCCGAGGACGAGGACCTGATCGCCGCCGCGGAGGCTGCCGGCCTTGCCACGGTCTATGAGATGCCGGAGATGATTCTCGACGCGCCGCCCCCGAACGAGCCAACACCACCGGGGGTCGAGGTGCGGCGCCTGAGCAACGCCGAGGAGGCCGCAGACTTCTGGAAGGTGGCGACAGAGTCCTATGCGGACATCGGCTGGCCGCCGGAGGTCTTCGCCTCCTACACCGAGAACGCCCGCCTGCTCGCCGACAACGCCGCGGTCTTCACCGCCTATCTGGACAGGGCACCCGTTGCCATAGCCGCAACGCTCGTCAGCCACAGCGTCGCCGGCGTCTACTGGGTGGGAACGCTGAAGTCGGCCCGGGGGAAGGGACTGGCCCGCAGGATGACGGCCACGGCGGTTGAGGCGGGCCTGGAGCTGGGCGCCAACATCGCCTCGCTCCAAGCCTCGCCAATGGGTAGGCCGATCTACGCAGCCATGGGATTCAAGACCGTCTACGACTACAGGCTGATGATGTCGCCGCCCCCGGCCTAGACCTCCTGCTGGCTGTGCGTCTGGTCGATCAGCCGCTTCGCATCAAAAGGCTGGTCGCCGGGATCCGTGCGCGGCAGACGAGCCTTGACCACGACCTTGTCGCCCGTCTGGACGTCATCGAGGTTCCGAGTCCCGTCCTGGTTGGTGTCGGCGACGACGATCCGCGCGTCCGAGAGGTCGAACGCAACCGTCTGGCCGACGAACCCGCCCTTGCGGACACGCGAGTTGCCGTGCAGGACATCCACCGAGCCGCCGCCCGCATACGTCCCCTTGAATACATAGGCGACGTCATGGGTCTTGGCATGGCCGTTGGCTTTGCCTTTGCCGTGGTTCTCACCGTTATTAGCGATCGCGGCCGCCGGCACGGCCAGCGCGACGACCCCGAGCACTGCGATCAAGTTCCTTCGTAGACGCATCGTGACTCCCCCTTATCTGTGGGCCTCATGGAAGTACATAGCCCTAAACGACATTGGGGGGCAAATGTCAGGCCAAACCGCACAACTGGCCGGATGGCCTACGTAATTGGACCCGATTGGCCAGGCAGCCAGATCGGGTCCATTCCCTATAGCCTCCCGGGCCGACTTCACGACCTATAAGGAGAAACGCATACCGATGGGACTTCTCGAAGGAAAAGCGGCGATCGTCACCGGGTCGGCGCGGGGAATCGGCCGGGCGACCGCCGAGCTGTTCGCCAGCGAGGGCGCCAAGGTGCTGATCAACGACCTCGACGCCGATGTCGCGCAGCAGACGGCCGGTGAGATCGACGGCGAGACCGCTGTCTACGCCGGCGATCTGACCAAGGAGGGCGCCGCCGACGAGCTCGTCGCGGCCGGGGTCGATGCCTTCGGCGCGATCGACATCGTCGTCAACAACGCCGGCTACACCTGGGACGGCGTCGCCCATCGAATGACTGACGAGCAGTTCCAGGCGATGCTGGACATCCACACCGTCGTCCCCTTCCGCGTCGCCCGGGCGCTGGCGCCGCACTGGCGCGAGGCGGCCAAGGCGGAACGGGAAGAGGGCAAGGAGGTCTTCCGCAAGCTGATCAACATCTCCTCGACCTCCGGAACGATGGGCAACGCCGGCCAAGTCAACTACTCGGCCGCGAAGATGGCGGTCGTCGGCCTGACCAAAACCCTCGCCAAGGAGTGGGGTCAGTTCAAGATCAACGTCAACGCCGTCGCCTTCGGCTTCGTCGAGACGCGGCTGACCGCAGCCAAAGAAGCCGGCGGCGAGATGACCTCCCCGACCGGCGAGAAGATCGAGCTGGGCATTCCCGAGCAGATGCGGGCGATGGCCTCGGCGATCATCCCGCTCGGCCGCCCAGCCACGCCCGAGGAGGCTTCCGGCCCGGTCCTGTTCCTCGCCTCGCCGCTTGCCAACTACATGCAGGGCCAGGTCCTCAACGTCACAGGCGGGATGTTCGGGGGGATGTACACCTGAGCTCTACGGCAACAGATGGCAGGCCGGCTCCCCGCTACCTCGACGTAGCGGACAAGATCTGGCCTGCCACGCGCCGCTTCATGGGCGTCCACACATTCCTCTACCGGCACTCGGGAGGACGGATCGGCCACACCATCCCAGGAGTGCCGGGGAAGATGCTCCTACTCGACCATGTCGGCGCCAAGAGCGGGACGAAACGCACGTCCCCCCTGCTCTACATCCCCGACGGAGACGACGTAGTCGTCGTCGCCTCCAAAGGCGGCTTCCCCAAGCATCCCGCCTGGTTCCACAACCTGACCGCCAATCCCGACACAACGGTCCAGATCGGCTCCGAACGGCGCCCGGTCCACGCCCGCGTGGCAACCCCTGAGGAGCGCAAGCGCCTCTGGCCGATGGCGGTCAAGATGTACCACGGCTATGAGGGCTACCAGGCGCGCAGCAAAGGGCGAGAGATCCCGCTGGTCATCCTCGAGCCGCGCTAGCGGCGCTCCTCGGCGACCGGCTCGCCGGCCTCCGTGGCGATCGCCTGCGGTGGCCAGGGGCCGGCCCAGTTGTCGCGGGCTCCGTCGATAGTGATCGTCGTCCCGGAATAGAAGTCACCGGCCGGGGAGGCCAGGTAGGCGACCAGCCAGGCCATCTCCTCGGGGCGGCCGGCGCGGCCGATCGGGATCGAGCGCTCCAGGTTGTCGACAACCACCTGCGGGTACTTGGTCAGCAGCGTCTCGGTCGCGAACTGCCCGGCCGCCAGCGCGCAGGTCTTGATCCCGAAGCGCGCCCACTCGATCGCCAGCGTCCGCATCATGTTCTCGACCGCAGCGCGGGCCGCCCCGGAATGCACCATCCCCGGCATCCCGTTGTGGGGGGAGAGAGTGACACTCAAGACCTTGCCCCCTCCCTGGGGGATGAAGGCCTTGGTCGCCGCCGCGTGGGTCATCAGCCATGTTCCCTGCACATTCAGCTCGATCACCGTGCGGAAGCCTTTCGGCGTGATCGACTCCGCCGGGGCGAGGAATTGCCCGCCGGCGTTGTTGACCAGCACATCGAGGCGGCCGTGGCGCTCCAGAACACCGTCAATGAACCGCTCCACCGCCTCCTCTTCGCGAATGTCCACCGCCTCGTGCTCGAAGCCCCCCGGCAACGCTGCCGCCAGCGCCGCGGTCTCGGCCAGCGGCTCCTCACGGCGCCCACAGCCGATCACCGTCGCGCCGAGCCGGCACAGTTCCAGCGCCGTCTCCCGCCCCAAGCCGCTGCCGACTCCGGAGACCGCGCACACCTGCCCCTCCAGCAACCCGTCCCGAAACACGCGCGAATGCGAGCTTTCAGTCATCGCCCGGCAGCCTATAGGCGGCTCGGACGCCGTAATGTCACCGACGATGAAGGTCCAGGTGGAGGCGAAGCCGCTGCACGAGCCGCTCGCCGGAGGCACCCCCGGGGCGACGGTCGTCGTCGAACCGATGATCGCCGGCCACGTCACCTGGTCGCGCTCGATGATGGAGAGCCCCGGCGGTCGCTTCCTCACCCTGAAGCTGCTGCGCGCTCTGCTCACCGGCAAGCAGGCGATGTCGGTTCCCTGCCCGGTTTTCCTGATTCGCCATCCCAGCGCGGGAGCGATCCTGGTCGACACCGGCCTGCATCCCTCGGTCGCCACCGACGGTCGCGAGAACTTCGGCAGGCTGGGCGCCCGGATCGGCAAGCCGTCCCTTGGCGCCGGCGAGGACGCGCCCGCGCGCCTGCGCAAGCTCGGTCTCGACCCTGGTGAGATCCCGGTCGTCGTGATGACCCACATGCACATCGACCACACCTCGGCGATCTCCGAGTTCCCCAACTCGACCTTCGTGGTCAGCGAGACCGAGTGGAACGCCGCCGCGACCGGCCCCCGGCCCACCCTCAACGGCTACCGGAGGCCCCATTTCGACTTCGCCTTCGACTACCGCACAGTCGACTTCGACCGCGGCGGAATCGATTCCTACGCCACCTTCGGCCGCAGCTTCGACCTCTTCGGCGACGGCTCGATCCGACTCGCCTTCACCCCCGGCCATAGTGCCGGGCACATGTCGGTGATCGCCCACCTCAAGGAGCGAGACTTCGTGATCGGCGGCGACGCCACCTACACCGCCGCCCAGCTCGAGGGCAGCGCGCCTCTCGCCCCGCGTCCCTTCGACGCCCACAACTACCGCCGCTCGCTGCAGGAGCTGAAGCTGTTCAAGCGCGAGTTCCCCGACGCGATCGTCACACCGGGCCACGACCCGGAGTTCTTCGCCGGGCTCAGCGCCCGCTACGAGTAGCCAGCCCCGCGTACATCTTTCGCACGGGGTCGAAGATCTGAGTGGCCACTTCCAGCTGGCGCTCACGGCTCGGCGCGGCTTCGACCGGGAAGGAGAGGGGCTCGCCGAACTGCACGGTGACCTTCGGAAAGCGGAAGCGCTTCCAGCGACGCACCTTGGCGGAACCGTGGATCGCGACCGGCACCACCGGCGCGCCCGACTCCAGCGCTATTCGGCCGATACCGGGCTTGACCTCGCCGAACTCGCCCGTCCGCGAGCGACCGCCCTCGGCGTAGACGAGCAGCATCCCACCCTGCTCGAGAATCGTGAAGGCGGTCTTGAACGCTTCCTCGTCACGGTGCCCGCGGCGGATCGGGAAAACGCCGCCGTGCTTGTAGATGTAGGTCAGGACCGGCGGGCCGAAGAGCTGCGATTTCGCCATGAAGCGGATCTGGCGGCGCAGGTAGAGCCCGGTGAAGAAGTGGTCCATCTGACTGAAATGGTTGGGGGCGAGGATCAGCGGGCCGGACTTGGGCACGTTCTTGACGCCGATCGCGCGCACCCTGTAGAGAAGAAACGTCGGCGGGCTGACGAGCATCCGCACCAACGGGTAGGTCCAGCCCACCCCCTTGCGGGCTGCCTTGTGGAATTGGTCGAAGTACTCCGCGGGGCGGTCGTCCCTGTAGACCTGTGGCTTGATTTCGGACATGGGAACGATGCCGGCCGGCCGGCATCGGCTGTGCCTACCCCTTCCCGGCGTCGCGGTTACGCGGCGCTTCGCGCCGGGTGTAACGCACTGCGCAGGCTATGGCCGTACAACGCGTTACACCCGAGCCCAGCCCTTGGCGCGCTCGACGGCGCGGCGCCACTGCGAAAGCAGCGCTGCGCGCTCCTCCTCACCCATCGTCGGTTCGTAGCGAGCTGCCTCACGCCACATCTCTCCCACCTCCTCCCGGGTCCAGCGCCCGGTCGCGATCCCGGCCAGATAGGCGGCGCCCAGCGCCGTCGTCTCGGCGATCTCGGGCACGATGACCGGCGCTCCCAACACATCGGCCTGGAACTGCATCAACCAGCGATTGGCGACCGCGCCCCCATCCGCCTTCAACACCTCCAGCCGCTCGCCCGAGGCAGCCTCCTGGGCGCGCACCGCATCGACCGCCTGGTAGGCGATCGCCTCGAGCGCGGCGCGAGCCAGGTGCTCCCGCCGCGTACCGCGGGTGAGGCCGACGATCGTGCCCCGTGCATAGGGGTCCCAGTGAGGGGACCCGAGGCCGGTCAGCGCAGGGACGAAGTAGACGCCCTCGTTGCCGTCCAGCGAGGAAGCCATCGTCTCGGTTTCCGCCGCCCCCTCGACGATCCCCAGCCCGTCCCGAAGCCACTGCACGGCGGCGCCGGTGACGAAGATCGAGGCCTCCAGCGCATAGGCGACCTCGTCGTCCACCCCCCAGGCGATGGTGGTCAGCAGGCCGTCGCTCGGCTCGGGGGAGCGGGTGCCGGTGTTGAGCAGCACGAAGCTGCCCGTCCCGTAGGTGTTCTTCGCCATTCCAGCGCGATGACAGGCCTGGCCGAAGAGAGCGGCCTGCTGGTCACCGGCGATCCCGGCCACCGGCACCTCGCCGCCGAACTCCGTGGTGGTGCCGTACACGTGCGCCGACGGCAGCGGCTCCGGCAGCCGGTCCGGATCGACGCTCAGCATCTCGCACAGCTCCTCGTCCCAGGTAAGACGGCGAATGTCGAGCAGCATCGTTCGCGACGCGTTGGAGTAGTCGGTGACATGGCGGCCGGTCAGCTTGAACAGCAACCAGGAGTCGACCGTGCCGAAGACCGCCCGATCCGCCCCATCGGCATTGCGCAGCAGCCACTCGATCTTCGTCCCGGAGAAGTAGGGGTCGATTACGAGGCCGGTGCGCTCACGGACCAAGCCCTCATGGCCAGCCATCTTCAGCTCTTCGCAACGCTCTGCGGTGCGACGGTCCTGCCAGACCAGTGCCCTGTGTATGGGGTCGCCGCTCTTGGGGTCCCAGGCGACGACGGTCTCGCGCTGATTGGTGATCCCGATCGCATCCAGCTCCGAACCCTGGACCCCCGCGTCGGAGATCGCCGCGCGGGCAACCCGGCGGGTGACATCCCAAATCTCGTTGGCGTCGTGCTCGACCCACCCCGGTTGTGGGAAGTGCTGCTCGAACTCCGAATACGCTCGCCCCGCGACCCGCCCCTCCGCGTCGAAGAGGAGGCAGGTGGTTCCCGTCGTGCCCTGATCAATCGCGAGGATCACGCTGTAGCGCCGCGTACGATCGTCAGCAACGCCTGGGCCACCCCCGCCGCGTCCTGCTCACCCGTTCCAAGCCGTCGCAGAGCCAATCCGTACATCATCGCCACGATCGAGCGGGCGTGCCGTTCGGAATTCGGCACCTTGAGCATCTCCAGGGCCGCTTCGGCGACTCCCTCATAGGCTTCGAAGCAGCGCCGCGACGCGTCCTGCAGGGCGGGGTCGCGTGCTGCGCGCAGGTGGAGCTCGGTCTCGGCAAGCTGCTGGATGCGGTTGGACGACTCCTCCACTATCTGCTCGACCTCTGCCGTGATCTGGGAAACGCTGGGCCGGCGACGACGCAGGTCGGCGGTGATCCCCTCCAGCCGCTCCACCTCTTCGCCGACGAAGAGCAGCAGGCTCTCTCGCAACAGATCGACCTGGCTCGGGAAGTGGTAGGTGAGTGATCCCAGCGAGACTTCCGCTTCCATTGCAACACGGCGATTGGTGAGCGCCGCGATCCCCTCGCGGCCAATCAGCCCGAGCGTGCAGCGCATGATTCGCTCACGCGTGGCAGGTGACACAACCGTGGTCAAGCTGCGCAGACTACCTGGGTCGGCTATCGTTCGTTCGAACGAACTAGCCCAGGGAGATTGATGTCGAGCAGCCTGGCTCCACCCGCCACGACAGTCGCTGGCGACAGCGACGACCTGGCCTTCGCCGGGCTCGAGCAGCAGGCGCGACTACTGCAGACGGGCGAGGTCTCCTCGCGTGAGCTCGTCGAGCTGGCGTTGCGCCGAACCGATGCGGCTCAGTCAACCCTCAACGCCTTCCGAGTCATCCGAGCCGAGGAGGCGCTCGCCGAAGCCGATGAGGCAGACCGGCGCCTCTCCAGCGGAATCGGCGCGCCGCTGCTCGGCGTGCCGGTAGCGATCAAGGACGACGTAGACCTCGCCGGCTACACGACACCGTTCGGCTGCGCGGGGGATTACAAGCCGGCAGTGCGCGACTGCGAGGCGGTGGGCAGGCTACGCGAGGCGGGGGCAATCGTGATCGGCAAGACCCACGCCCCCGAGGTCGGACAGTGGCACTTCACGGAGACCCCGTCGCATGGCGCCACGAGGAACCCATGGAATCCCGCGCACACCCCCGGCGGATCCAGCGGCGGCGCCGCCGTCGCGGTGGCCGCGGGGCTCGTTGCCGCCGCGATCGGCTCCGACGGGGCGGGGTCGATCCGCGTCCCCGCCGCCTGGACCGGCCTGGTCGGCCTGAAGCCACAGCGCGGCCGTATCTCCACCTGGCCGGAGCCGGAAGCGTTCAATGGCCTCACCTGCTTTGGCCCCCTCGCCCGCAGCGTCGGTGACGCGGCCCTGCTTCTCGATGCGGTTCACGGCAACGTCCCCGCCGACCTGCACCGGCCACCGGCGCCCAGCCAGCCGTTCGTAGAATCCGCCATGTACGAGCCGCGCCGGTTGCGCGTCGCGCTCTCCTTCTCAACACCATTCGGGGCGCCGGACAATGTCGACATCGAGCACCGGAGCGCGATCGAGGCGTTTGCCGAGAAACTGGCCGACCTGGGTCACGACGTCTCCGAGGCGGACCCCGAGTACGGCCTGGTCGGGCTGGCGATCATTCCGCGCGGTCCGGCCGGCGTCGACGAGTGGCTGCGGAGCCATTCCGACGATCGCTCCGGATTGGAGGCGCGCACCCGAACCCATGCCCGCATCGGGCGGCTGCTCAACGGCATCCCGCTGCGCCTCTCTCGCGCCGCCGAGCCCGCTCTGCGTCGCCGGGTCGGCCGCGTGTTCGACCGTTTTGACGTCGTCCTCACTCCCACCACCGCAAAGCCGCCCCCTAAGGTGGCCGCGCTCGCCGGCCGCGGCTACTGGGCGACCGGCACCGCCGCGAGCGCGACCTGCCCGTTCGCCTTTGCCTGGAACGTCGTCGGCTGGCCCGCGATCAGCGTCCCGGCGGGATTGACGGCGACCGGCTTGCCGATCGGCGCCCAGCTGCTCGGCCGCGAGAACGACGAGGCCACGCTGCTGGGGCTCGCCGGCTCGATCGAGCGCGCCACCGACGGCTGGCGCCAGATCTAGATGATCTAGCGGCGCGCGAGGTAGGCGCTGACGAAGTCGCGCAACTGCCGCGCGCGGTGAAGAAAACCGGCGAGCGTCCTGCCGGTGGCCCGGTGGGAGAGATCGAGCTCGTACTCGCGTAGGCGATATCCGGCGCGAACCGCATCGATCGTCATTCCCACCTCCATGCCGTAACCGGAGGCGAAGGGCAGCGTGGCGCGCAGGACTTCCACCCGCAGGGCTCGCTGGCCGGAGATCGGCGCCGTCGTCTCAATCCCGCAAAGTCGCCGGATCGCCCATCCTGCGAAGCCGAGCGCGATGCCGAAGCCGCCGCCGACCCGTGTCGAGAAACCGGCGACGGCGAGGTCGCACTCCCCCGACCGCACCGCCTCGACCAGCGGCCTGAGGTGCGCGGCGGAATCGCCGAGGTCTCCGTCGCAGAGCAGAACCAGCTCAGACCGGGAGCCCTCGCTCAGGACGGCTTCAGCCGCGGCGGTCACGTTGCCCCCCTTGCCGTGAGGACGCCCCCGGCTCACGACCTGGGCGCCCGCCACGATCGCGGCCTCGGCGGTTCCGTCGGTGGAAGCGTCGTCGGCAACCCATACGTCGGCATTTGGAAAGGCCCCCCTCAGGGACTTCAGCGTCGCCGCGATCCGGTCGACCTCGTTGTGCGCGGCGACAATCGCGACGAGCTTCCCGCCCGCTTCGTCCTGGGGTCCCACGGTGTGGCTATTGTGCCGCGCTATGGCAGATATAGAGGCGCACATCACGGGTAACGTCTGGAAAATCGAGGTTGGGGTCGGCGACACAGTGGAAGACGGCGACACGGTCGTCATCATCGAGTCGATGAAGATGGAGATACCGGTCGAAGCCGAGGATGACGGCACGGTGAAGGAGATTCGCTGTGAGGAGGGCCAGGCGGTCAACGAGGGTGACGTCCTCGTAGTGCTGGAGTAGCCGTGGAAGAACGGCTCGCCGGTGGCAAGCTCCTGCTCGACTCCCCCGCCGAGGCAGTCGTTCGGATCACGCTCTCCAACCCCGAGCGTCACAACGCCCTGGATCACGAGATACTCGACGCGTTGGCCGAGACGCTGCCGCGACTGGACCGAGGGATCGAAACCCGTTGCGTGCTGATAACTGGGGCCGCATCGATCTTCTCAGCCGGGTACGACATCGCGACCATCCCCGCCGAGACGTTCGAGCGCGATGCGGAGGCGCTCGTAGCCCATCCCTTCCACGCCGCGATGGAGGCTCTCGCCGGCTACCCATGGCCGACGGTCGCCGCGATCAACGGACACTGCCTCGGCGGGGGGTTGGAGCTGGCAATCACCTGCGACATACGCCTTTGCGCCGACGGCGCGAAGCTGGGAATGCCACCGGCCAAGCTGGGCTTGGTCTACGGACACACAGGGCTGCGCAAGTTCCTCGACACCATCGGCCTTGCCCGGACCAAGGAACTGTTCCTCACCGGCCGCAACTTCAACGCCGAGCGGGCGGAGGAGATCGGCCTGGTTCATGAGGTGGTGGGCGACAACGCACTGGAGAGAGCGGCGGTGGAGCTGGCCGCCGAGATCGCCGTCAACGCGCCGATCTCGATGAAGGGAAACAAGCACGCGATCGACCTGCTCAACCAGAACCCCCAGCTGACCGAGCAGCAAGAGGCGGGGCTGGTCGCATTGCGCGAATCCTGTTTCGCCTCAGAGGATTTCCGCGAGGGAATCCGCGCCTTCTCCGAGAAGCGCAAGCCAGAGTGGAAAGGGCGATGAGCGCGGAGCGAGCAAGCGTCCATCTCTGTCTCTTCGCGCTGCGAGCGAAGCGCGAAGGGATGCGATGAGCGGACGGGCGGCGCTGGCCGCCTCCGATCCGGTGATGGCGGCGCTGATCGAGCGGGTCGGGGAGATCGATCTCGAGACCCGGCTCCGACGACGCAGCGAGGAGCGTCCAGCCGACGCCTATGGCGCGCTGCTGCGGGCGATCGTCGGCCAGCAGCTCTCGACCAAAGCGGCACGCACGATCTACCTGCGGGTGCTGGACCTCTTCGACGGCAAGACACCCGCGCCGGAGCGTCTACTGGAGGCGAGCGAGAAGGATCTGCGAGGCGCGGGCCTCTCCGGGCGCAAGGTCGAGTACATCCGCGACCTGGCCTCCCACGTCCTCGAAGGCGAGCTGGAGCTCGATCGGCTCGAACAGCTCTCCGATGAGCAGGTAATCGAGGAGATAGTCGCGGTCCGCGGCCTCGGGCGCTGGACCGCGGAGATGTTCCTGATCTTCCACCTCGAGCGGCCTGACGTCCTCTCCGGTGGAGACCTTGGCATTCGCAAGGCAGTCGGGATCGAGTACGGGCTCGATGAGATGCCGCCTCCCGCGCGGGTGCTGGAGATCGGCGAGCCGTGGAGCCCGTACCGCAGCCTCGCCTCCCTGTACCTGTGGGAGTCGCTTGCCAATGCGCCGGCCTAGCGGCGGGGCGACGACTCGTGTCGCAGAGTAGGCGCATGCGTCGCCTGCGCTTTTGGCTGGGGCTGGCGGCGGTCGCGGCGATCGGCATCGGGTCGCTGGCCGCTGCGCTGATCGTCCACGCCAACGACACCGCCGACTTCCACCGGATGCAGCGCAGCGAGGCGATCCGCTCGGCGCGCCAGGCGGAGGCCGTGGCGGGGCTATCGGTCGGCCAGCTCGCGAGCGTCGCCGCCTTCTTCCGGGCCGAAGGGCACTTCACCCGGCACGAGTTCGAGGTCATCGCAGCGCCGCTGCTTCAACGTGGAGCCCTGAGCGGCACCGTCTTCATCCAGAGGGTGCCCCACTCCCGGCGAGCGGCTTTCGAGCGAACTCATCGCGTTCCGATCTTCGAGCCGAGCCCCAGGGGGCCGAAGAAAGCGGGCGAGCGAGCCGAGTACTTCCCGATCGCCTACGCCGTCCACAAACTCCAAACACAGGGCCCCATCGGCTACGACCTCGCCGCCGATCCGAAACGAGCCCCGTTCCTGCGCCGCGCCCGCGACCGTGGCAAACCGGTCGCCACTCCGCCTTTGAACCTGCTGATCGGCGGGCTCGGCATCAACGTATATCGCCCGGTATACCGCGATGGGGCGCCTACCTCAACCGTCGCGCAACGGCGATCTGCGTTGATCGGCTTTGCGGCCGGCGCTTTCCTGGTCAACGATCTCGCTACCGCAGCCATCTCCACCGTCTCCGACGAAGTCGACGTGCAGCTGCGGACGGAGGGACGCTCGGTGGCAGGAAGCAGCGAAGCCCTCGACGATGCCGCCAGCGCGCGCATCCACATCGCCGATCGCATCTGGCTGCTGGTCGTTCGAGACCCAAACCGACCCGGCATCGGCCTGCCTCTCCTGCTCGCCGGGATCGGCATCTCACTGGCCGCGCTGCTGGGAGCGCTGATCCTCGTCTGGAGTCGCAACGAGCGGATGCAGGAGCTTCAGCGCCAGGCTAGCCAGGACTCGCTGACCGGCCTCAAGAACCGACGCCGCTTCGAGGAAGACCTGCGCGACGAAATGGCGCGAAGCCGCCGCGACGGCAGGCGCGGCGCCGTGCTGATGCTGGACCTCGACAACTTCAAGACGGTCAACGACACGCTCGGGCACCCGGTGGGTGACCGGTTGATCGAGGAGATCGCCAACCTGCTGCATGCGCGGATGCGGGAGACCGACGTGCTGGCCCGACTCGGGGGGGACGAGTTTGGGATCGTGCTGCCGAACTGCGGCGAGGCGGAGGCGCGCGGTGTAGCCGAGGCGATCGCCACGTCGGTTCGCGAGCACGTATCGAGAGGGGACGGAGTGCCCGGAATCACCGCCAGCGTCGGAATCTCGATGTTCGGGGACCCTCACCACAGCCTGGAGACGGTGATCTCCGAGGCCGACGCCGCGATGTATGCGGCCAAGGACGCCGGTCGCGATGCGGTGCGCGTATTCGACCCCCAAACCATCCGGGCAAGCGGGTCCACGAGCCTCGACCCGAAGTGAACCCGGCTCAACGGCCAGGCGCCAGATCACGGCGAAGATCGAGCACCCGCTGCGCCGAGCGCACGGACTCTTCACGGTCGAGGGTCCCGCTGCGAAAGCGGCGGGCCAGCGCTCGCCGAGCCCTGGCCGCCGCCCGGTAGTCGGCGAACAGCAGCAGGTCGACACCGGCTCGCGCCGCAGCCAGCCCGGCTTTGGCCGGCTCGCCGAAGTCCCGCACCGCGACGGTGCCGAGCGCGTCGGTGATCGAAACGCCTTCGAAACCGAGTCGGGAGCGCAGCTCGCCGGTGGCGATCGCGCGACTGAAGGCGGCGGGCTTCGATGAGAAGGCCGGGTAGATCGCGGTGCTCAGCATCGCGATCTCACCGCCGGTCGCGACAAAACGTCGGAAAGGGGCCTCATCGACGCGCCGCAGCCGGCCCTTGGAGAGCGCGATCCGCTGCACGGCGAAGTCGGTGTTCTCCCGCGCCGCGCCGAGGCCGGGGAAGTGCTTGGCGACAGCCGCGACCTCTCCGGCCCGCAGGCCGTCGGCGAACGGGATGGCTGTGGCGGCCACCTCCCTGGCGGTAGAGCCGAAGCCGCGACCGGTAGCGGCGATCGTCCCTCCGGGGCGAGCAACGTCGAGGACGGGTGCGAGGTCGACGTTGATGCCGATCTCACGCAGGTTGGCTGCCGTGAGGCGCCCCTGCTCGCGGCTGAAGGCGGCGCCTCGCTCTCCCATCGCCTCGGCCGAGGCGCTCGGCGCGCCGTCGACCCGCTTCACCAGGCCGCCCTCCTGGTCAGCCATCACCAGAAGCGGATCGCGCAAGCCCGCCGGTCGCGGGATCGCCTGCAGCCGGCGGGTCAGCCGCCTGCCCGTGGATCTGTTGGGAAGGTTGGCCGCAAACAGGACCACCCCGGCGACCTCCCCCTCCCGGATCATCCGCTTCACGGCGATAGGAGGCCGGGGGCCCGCGAAGCCGATCACGATCCTCTGCCCGGCGAGGCGACCGGTTGTGAGGCGCTCGGCGGCGCTCGGCGCCGGCGCGGCACCGTCGCCGAGCGCGACGCCAAAGGCGAATGCCCCGACTGCCAGCCCGCACAGAGCACCCGCAGCAGCCCGCCTTCGCCTGCTCGTCGCCTCTCTCACAGGAGCCGATGTTAGGCGCAGTTAGCGAGGTTTCGATGGGCAGCAACCGTCCGGGGCGACGCCTAGCCTTGCGGCGAATGGCCTCTCTCATCTCGTTCGACGAAGCGCTGGCGCTCGGTGAGCTGACCGATCGCCAGGAAATCGGCGACCTGGTCGAGCGCGCCTGGCAGGTCCGCCGTGAGAACTTCGGCGACTCGACCGACATGTGCTCGCTGGTCAACGCCAAGTCCGGCGGTTGCGCTGAGGACTGCGGCTTCTGCGCCCAGTCGCGCTACGCAGAAGCAGACACGCCGATGCACGCGATGATGGAGCCCGAGCAGATCCTCGAGCACGCGAAAGCGGCCGAGGCGGCAGGAGCTCACCGCTTCTGCATGGTCACCCAGGGGCAGGGGCTCTCCAAACGGGATTTCTCGAAGATCCTCGAGGGGGCGAAGCTGGTTGCCGAGCAGACCAACCTGAAGCGCTGTGCCTCGATCGGCCACATGTCCCCCGCGCGGGCAAAGGCTCTGCGCGAAGCGGGAATCCAGCGCGTCCACCACAACGTCGAGTCCTCGCGCTCCTACTACCCGGAGGTCTCCACGACCGTGCGCTACGAGGGCCGCCTGCGGACGATCCAGGCGGTCAAGGAAGCCGGGTTGGAGACCTGCGTAGGGGGCATCCTCAACCTCGGCGAATCGCCGCGGCAACGGGTGGAGATGGCCTTCGAGCTGACCGAGATCAACCCGACCTCGGTGCCGATCAACCTGCTCAACCCGCGCGATGGCACCAAGTTCGGCGACCGGCCGCTGATGGACGCCTGGGAGGTCGTCAAGTGGGTGGCGATCTTCAGGCTGGTCATTCCCGGCGCCCTGTTCCGCCTCTGCGGCGGCCGGGTCGAGAACCTCGGCGACCTCCAGCCCCTTGCGGTGAAGGCGGGGTTGAATGGAGTGATGATGGGCAACTTCCTCACAACGCTCGGCGCGGAGCCCGAGGACGATCGAGCAATGTTCGAGGAGCTGGGGCTGAACGTCGCGCGCCAAGCCGACAACGGCTCCAACCCACGTCCCGACAACCGCGACGGCTGGTTGGAGGGCGAGACGCCGCCGACGCCGATAGACGCGCTGATCGACCGCCAGGAGGAGGCCAACTTCTGGGATCCCTCCACGCAGCTCCGCGTGATCAAGAAGACGAAGAAGCCTCCTCCGTATCCACAGGCCGCATGACCGACGTCGCAGAGCGGCTGGAGGAGCTTCGAGACAGGGGGCTTCGCCGGCGGTTGCGACTGATCGAAGGACCGCAGGGACCTCATGTCCTGCTCGACGGCCGGCCGGTGCTGCTGCTCTGCTCGAACGACTACCTCGGCCTGGCCGACCATCCACGAGTTCGCGAATCCGCCGCGGACGCGGCGCTGCGCTGGGGCGCGGGGGCGGGCGCCTCGCGGCTGATCAGCGGCAATATGCAGCCCCACCGCAATCTGGAGCAGCGGCTGGCCGAGTTCAAGGGGCACCCTTCTGCGCTTCTCTTCGGCTCCGGCTACCTCGCCAACACCGGCGCCGTCGCCGCGCTGGCGGGGCGTGGAGAGGTCGTCTTCTCCGACGAGCTGAACCACGCCAGCATCGTCGACGGCTGCCGCCTTTCCCGCGCCGAGACCTTCGTCTATCGCCATCGCGATGTCGAGCACCTCGCCTGGGGGCTGCGCGAGGCGGCTGGGCGCGGCTCGCTGATCGTCACCGACGGCGTCTTCTCGATGGACGGCGACGTCGCGCCCTTGGCTGAGCTGGTGGAGCTGGCCCGTCGCCACGCCTGCCGGCTGATGGTCGACGAGGCACATGCCACCGGCGCGCTCGGCCCCGGTGGGCGAGGCTCGGTCGCCGCTGCCGGCCTGACCGAAGAGGTCGACGTCCTCGTCGGCACGCTCGGCAAGGCGCTCGGCTCCTACGGCGCCTACGTTTGCACCGACCGCGAGACCGTCGAATACCTGGTCAACGCAGCCCGGCCGTTCATCTTCTCCACTGCCCCCCCGCCCCCCGCCATGGCTGCCGCAGCCGCCGCCCTTGAGCTGCTGGAAGCCCAGCCCGAACGGGTCGCCGACCTGCGGATCAACGCAGCAGCCCTGCGCGAGGCGCTTGCCGGCGAGGGTCTCGAGGTGGGCGGAGCGGGAACCCAGATCGTGCCGGTTGGGGTGGGTGAGGCGGATGCGACGATGGAGCTGAGCGAACGGCTCCTGGAGCGCGGCGTCTTCGCGCAGGGGATCCGCCCGCCGACGGTCCCTGAGGGCTCTTCACGGCTGCGCTTCACCGTGATGTCGACGCACCGGGTCGGCGAGCTACAGGAGGCGGCAAAGCAGGTTGGCGCGGCAGCGCGGGAGCGGGGGATCGGCTCGGCGCTGGCGCAGTCCCGCTCGCTGGCAGTTGCCGCGTAGCGCAGTGCGAGGAGTCTTCGTAACGGGCACCGGCACCGAGGTCGGCAAGACCGTGGTCGCCGCTGCGATCGCCCGAACCCTCGCCGCGAGTGGCGAGGGCGTTGCCGTCTTCAAGCCCGCGGTCACCGGCCTCGACGAAACCACGGCCGAGGGACTCGAGGCCGATCACGAGTTGCTGCGTCGGGCCTCCTCCTCTACGCAGCGCGAGGAGGAGATATCCCCCTACCGCTACGGGCCACCGATGTCGCCGCACCTCGCCGCCGAGCTGGCTGGAGAGCGGATCGACCCAGCCCGGCTGCTCGCCGCCGCCCGCGCTGCGGCGGAAGGCGCCGACGCCCTCGTCTGCGAGGGCGTCGGCGGGCTGCTCGTCCCACTGGCGGGGGCCTACCTGGTCCGCGATCTTGCGGTCGAGCTGAGGCTGCCACTGGTAATCGCAGCCTCCCCGGGACTCGGCACCATCAACCACACCCTGCTGACGATCGAGGCCGCTCGCGCGAGCGGCCTCGAAGTGATCGCGGTCGTCCTCACACCCTGGCCCGAACACCCGAGCCAAATCGAGGAGTCCAACCGCGAGACGATCGCGGGCTTGGGCGACGTCAGAGTCGAGACGCTGCCTGCGCTTGACCTTGGGGGTCCGGGCTCATGGCCAGCACTGCCTCTTCTTCCGCCACGCTGAGTGGCTTCCGCTTGGCGCGAATCGCCAGCGCCGCGATCGCGGCTCCGGTGATGGCCACCGCAGCAGACACGGTCATCGCAACCGAGAGGGCGTCGACGAAGTCCACCGGAGTCGCTGTGTTCGGGTCGCCCACCGCCCCCTGGAAGATCGCGCCGGTCACGGCGACGCCGAGGCTGCCGCCGACCATGCGGAACATCGAAAGAACGCCGGAGGCGATCCCAGCCTTGTCGGTTGGAACCGCGTTCATCGCGGCGCTGGTCATCGGCGACATCGTCATCGCGATCCCGATGCCGAGCAGCATGAAGCCGGGCAGCAGGTCCAGATAACCGGAGTCGACCGCTATGCCGCTGAAGCTGTAGAGCGACGCGGCGACGATCGCCAGGCCACCCGCGATCAGCCAGCGCGGACCGAAGCGGTCCGCCATCCGCCCCGCGATCGGCGCGATGGTGACGATCATCAACGTCGACGGCAGGAACCTCACCCCCGCCTCCAATGGCGAGTAGCGAAGGATGTTCTGCATGTAGAGGGCGAGGAAGAAGAAGACGCCGAGCATCGCGAAGGAGACGATCAGCGCCACCACGACCGCGCCGACGAAGTTGCGATCGGAGAAGAAGTGGAACTCGACCATCGGTACCTTCACCCGCAGCTCGATCGCGACGAAGGCAGCCAGGCCGGCGACCGCGCCGAGGAGCAGGGCGACGATCTCGGTCGATCCCCAGCCCCAGGCATTGCCCTCGACCAAGGCGAGGATCAGCGCCGTCAGCGCGCCGGTCAGCGCCACCACGCCGAGGTAGTCGACCTCGCGGCCGACCGTGTTGTCGCGCGACTCGCGCACCGCGAACAGCGCCGCGCCGACCGCGCCGATCGCGACCGGGATGTTGAGGTAGAAGATCGCGCGCCAGCTGACGTGCTCGGTCAGGAAACCGCCCAGCACCGGGCCGATCGCCAGCGCCAGCGCCGAGACCCCGGCCCAGGTGCCCATCGCCTTGCCGCGCTCGCTGGGCGGAAAGGCGTCGGTGACTATTGAGAGCGTTGCCGGCATCATCAGCGCCGCACCGACGCCCTGGACGACGCGGCTGACGACCAGGTCGGTCGAGTTCTGCGCAAAGCCGGCAGTCGCCGAGGAGAGGGCGAAGATGACGACGCCGAAGAGGAACATGCGGCGGCGACCGAAGATGTCACCCAGACGCCCGCCGGTCGCCAGCAGCACCGCGAAGGACAGCGTGTAGCCGTTGATGGTCCACTCCAGGCCGGAGAGCGAGGCGCCAAGATCGCGCTGAATCGACGGCAGCGCCACGTTCACGACCGTGTTGTCGAGCATGATCATGAACAGCGCGAAGCACATCGCGCCGAGCGTCCACCACTTGCGGTTCTCGTCGGTGATCAGGTGGCGGTAGCGGGTCAAGACAGGTCCTCCTTCAGCAGCTCAAAAGCCTCGGCGATGTCGGCGCGATCCATCAGCGCATCGACCGCGGAGTCGAGCTTCCGTCGCTGGGCGGCGCTGAGGGTCGACGCGAACGCCTCCATTCCGGCTTGGCGAACCGCAACGAGCGTCTCGACCAGACGCTCCCCCTTGGCGGTGATCGCCACGCGCCGTACACGCCGGTCGTCGGGGTCCTCGAGCCGAGTCGCGAGTCGCTTCTTGACCAGGCCGTCGACCGCCCTGCTCATCGAGGGGACCGAGACGCCGAGCGCATCAGCGAGGTCGCTCACCTGCCACGGCTCCGTCTCCAAACCCAGGCCGCCCAACTCCAACAGGGCCTTGCACTGGGTGAGGGAGAGCCCGCTCTCCTCGATCAATCGCAATTGGTTGCCGCGGTCGTAGAGGAAGAGGTGGCGCAGCAGCGCGGTCAGTCGGGCAGCGGTCTCCTGCGCCGCCGGGTCGGCCTTGGACGCAGCTTTCCGATCGGTGACGGCAGTGATATCGGTCGCTGACATACCGTCAATAATTGCACATGCGCAACTATTTCTTTATCACAATAGTTGCACGTGTGATGCACATCACAGAGGCAGGTACGCCTGCCCATCCAAGCCGCAATATGGGGCGTTCCGGCGTCGGGATTCCAGCCGGAAGCGGGTCTATCGTCGGCGGTAACGATGTCGGTGGATCCAGCCCAGCTCGACCACGATCACCTCTGGCACCCGTTCACCCAGCAGCAGGGCTGGTGCGAGGAGGAGCCGCTGGTCATCGAGCGCGCCGAGGGCTCGCACCTGATCGCGAGCGACGGTCGCCGCTATCTCGACGGCGTCTCCTCCCTCTGGTGCAACGTCCACGGCCATCGCCATCCGGGCATTGACCAGGCCGTGTTGGAGCAGCTCGGCAAGGTCGCCCACTCGACCATGCTCGGGCTCTCCCACCCCGGCGCCGCCGAGCTGGCCGCCCGCCTTGTCGACCTTGCCCCTCCCGGCCTCTCGCGGGTCTTCTACTCGGACTCGGGCTCCACCGCGACGGAGATCGCGCTGAAGATGGCCTTCCAGTACCAGCAGCAGCGCGGCGGCCAGCATGTGCGGCGCACCTCCTTCGTCCACCTCCGCGACGCCTACCACGGCGACACGATCGGCTCGGTCTCAGTCGGCGGGATCGACCTCTTCCACTCGACCTATCGCCCGCTGCTGTTCGAGACGCACGCTGCCGAGCCCGGCGATGTCGACCACCTCGCTCGCATCCTCTCCACGCACGAGGAGGAGGTGGCGGCGGTGATCGTCGAGCCGCTGGTGCAGGGCGCCGCCGGGATGATCGTCCACCCACCCGGCTATCTGCGCGCCGTGCGTGAGCTGTGCGACCGCTTCGGCGTGCTGCTGATCTGCGACGAGGTTGCGACCGGCTTCGGTCGCACGGGGACGATGTTCGCCTGTGAGCAGGAGCGGGTCGCGCCCGACCTCCTCTGCCTCGCCAAGGGCCTCACCGGCGGCTACCTACCGCTTGCGGTCACCCTGGCAACGGAGCGGATCTACGAAGGCTTCCTCGGCGCGCCCGAAGAGCAGCGCACCTTCTTCCACGGTCACACCTACACCGGCAACCCGCTCGCCTGCGCGGCGGCGCTGGCCAATCTCGACGCCTTCGAGTCGGAGCGAACGATCCTACGCCTGCAGCCGAAGATCCGCCTGCTGGGGGAGCTGCTGCGCGAGGTGGAGGCGATGCCCGAGGTGACCGAGGTGCGTGGCCGCGGCTTCATGGTCGGCATCGATCTCGGCGAGCACGACCCGGCGCTGCGCCTCGGCCATCAGGTAACCCTCGAAGCTCGCCGGCGTGGCGCGATCGTCCGCCCCCTGGGCGACACGATCGTCCTGATGCCCCCCCTCTCGATCTCGAAGGGCGACCTGCGCCGCCTGGTCGAGATCACCGCCGAGTCGATCGAAGCGGCCCTGGCCCTCACCGGAGCCCAACCGGTTCGCCTCGCGCAAGCGGCCTGAGCTCTGCGGGCTCGGCCGACCTACTCCCCCAAGGAAGCCAGCCGGGCGGGTCCTCAGCTCCGGCCAGCTCCTCGGTGCAGTAAATGCCCAAAGTAAGATCGCTGCTGTGAGCGAGCGCATGCGCGGGCCTGCCGAGGCGCCCAACCTCGGTGAGCCGTCCGTCCCCCGCCCCGCCGCGTCGGTGGTGCTGCTACGCCGTGGCGGCAAGCACTCCGAGCGCGCGCTGGAGGTGCTGTTGCTGAAGCGGACCGAGAGCGCCAAGTTCATGCCCGGGGTCTGGGTCTTTCCCGGCGGGTCCGTCGATCCGCAGGACGGCGACGGCGAGGCGGGGCACCGAACCTGCGCGGCGCGCGAGCTGAGGGAGGAGGCCGGCATCGAGCTTGCCACCTCCGAGGAGCTGATCCTGTTCTCCCGCTGGATCACGCCGGAGGTCATCTCACGGCGTTTCGACGCCTGGTTCTTCCTCGCCCTCGCCCCGGCGCACACGCCACCGCAGCCCGATGGGATCGAGACGACCGAAGCCGGCTGGTTCGAGCCAAGCGCCGCGCTCGAAGCGCAGCGCGCAGGAGAGCTGGCACTCGCCTTCCCCACCGTCAAGCAGCTCGAGTCGCTGCTCCCCTACGCCAGCGCCGACGATGCTCTGGACGCCCACCGCAACCGCCCCGTTGAGCCGATCCTCCCCAAGGTGATCGGCACCCAGGACGACCACCGAGTCGTCCTCCCGGGCGATCCCGACTACCCGGCCTAGCCCGGGAAGGGCTCCAAGCCCGCGTGCCAGGGGCCGGGCGGGTAAGTGTGGATGCCCTCCTCGTCCATCTCTGCGTGGAGGCGTTTGAACAGCTGGCCCGCGTTTTTCAAGGCCTCTTTCAACTCCGCCTCGCTGCGCTCGCGCAGGCGCCAGAGGAACCAGAGCTGGCGATCGTTGATGCCGAAGTCGATCTCACCGGTCATCGTCGTCGTCCACGCCAGGAAGCCGGGGCTGAACAGCTCACGCAGGGCAACCGGGTCGTACTCCCGCGGCACCGTCGCCTGAAAGCGCTTGTTGAAGTCGATCGACTCGAACTCGACCTTGCGGGCGAAGCGCTGGGTGACATGTTCGTGCCCTTCGATCGACTCGACGTTGAAGGCGGGGGCGACCTTGGCCAGGTCGGGCATGTGGGCCTTGGCGAGAATCGCGGTCGGCAGCACCGCCTTGCCGAATAACCCGCCGAACTCCCTCTCATCGGCGTCGCACGACGATCCCCAAAAGCCCTCCGCGAGCTGCCCGGTGAGCCGGTTCGTCCCTCCGACACAGAGAGCGACCGGCCCGTCCTTCGGATTGATCCCACCAACCGGCTCGTAGGTAAGGTCGTGCCGCTCGCCGTATTTGCGGACTGTCGCCGCCCAGGCTTCCGCGTCTTGCTTTGCTCCCATCGGCCGAGCAGTCTAGGATGGCCCAATGACCGTCGCCATAATCGTGGTGGTCGCGATCATCGTCATCGCGATTCTCTACTACGTCGCGAAACGCAACTCGCTCATCGCTTCGCGCAACCGGGTCGACGAGTCCTGGAGCGGAATCGACGTGCAGCTGAAACGCCGGCACGACCTCGTCCCCAACTTGGTCGAGACGGTCAAAGGCTACGCCGAGCATGAGAGCCAGGTCTTCGAGAAAGCGACCAAAGCGCGCGCTGAGGCAATGTCGGCGCATGGCGTCGGCGACACCGCGCAGGCCGAGCAGAAGCTGACGGGGGCGTTGACCGACCTGCGCGCCGTCGCCGAGAACTACCCCACTCTGCGCGCCACCGAGAACTTCCAGCAGCTGAGCCGCAACCTCGCCGAGCTGGAGGACGAGATCCAGGCCTCGCGGCGGATCTACAACTCCAACGTGCAGTCCTACAACACGAGCATCCAGCAGTTCCCGGCCTCGATCATCGCCAACCAGGGCGGCTTCGCCGCGCGCGAGTTCTTCGAGATCGAGGACGCTTCGGAGCGCGAGCCGGTTTCGGTCAGCTTCAGCAAAGACTAATGCTCTATAAGCTTTGAGCAATGACCACGACGCAGGAAACGACGCTCTGGATCTGCGACAGCTGCGGGTTCATCTACGACCCGGCGATCGGGGACCCTGACGGCGGAATCCCGCCCGGCACGGCGTTCGAAGACATCCCCAAAGACTGGTTCTGCCCCGTATGCGGAGCCCGTACGAGCGACTTCAGGCCGCTGGAGCCCGACGAAGCTTGAGCTACGACTACGACTGGCTCGTCGTCGGGTCAGGGTTCGGAGGCAGCGTCTCGGCGTTGCGACTGGCTGAGAAGGGCTACTCGGTCGCGGTGCTGGAATGCGGCAGCCGCTTCCGCGACGAAGACTTCGCCGAGTCGACCGTGCGCCAGCCGCGGCGCTATTTCTGGGTGCCCAAACTCGGCTTCCGCGGCGTGCTCCGCATGTCCTTCTTCAAGGACGTCTTCGTCGTCTCGGGCAGTGGAGTGGGCGGCGGCAGCCTCGGCTACGCGAACACGCTCTACCGAGCCAGGCCGGCTTTCTTCAACGATCCCCAGTGGGCCGAGCTCGCCAACTGGGAGGCCGAGCTGGCCCCCCACTACGACACCGCGGAACGCATGCTCGGTGTCGTCGAGTACGAGGGAATGGGGCCGGCGGACATCTTGCTTAAGGAATACGCGGAGGACATCGGCGTCGGCGAGACCTTCACAAACACTCGGGTGGGTGTCTTCTTCGACCAACCAGGCAAAGAGGTTCCCGATCCGTACTTCGGCGGCGAGGGGCCGGCGCGAACCGGCTGCATGCGCTGTGGGAGCTGCATGGTCGGCTGCCGCCACGGCGCCAAGAACACCTTGGTCAAGAACTACCTCTGGTTCGCCGAAAAGCTCGGCGTTGAAATCATTCCCGAGCGGATGGTGACCGAGATCCGGCCGCTGGACGCCGCCGACGGCTCCGACGGATACAAGGTGTCGAGCGAGCGCTCGGGCTCCTGGATCCGCCGGCGACGACGCGAAATGACCGCAAAGGGAGTCGTGGTTGCCGCCGGCGCCCTGGGAACCAACCAACTGCTGGCCAACTGCCGCCACAACGGGGCGCTGCCTCGCCTCTCCAACCGAATCGGCGATGTCATCCGAACCAACTCGGAGTCGATCCAGTCCGTCACCTCGAGGGACGACGAGCGGGACTACAGCCGCTCCGTTGCCATCACCTCGAGCATCTACCCGGATCCCGACACCCACATCGAAGTCGTCACCTACGGCGAGGCCGGCGACGCGATGAGCGGCACCTTCACCGCGATGACGGGACCGGGCACCAAGCTGACCAGGCCGCTGAAGTGGATCGCCGCGATGCTGCGGCATCCTCTGCAGGCGCTGCGCATGCGGATCCCCCACCGTTGGTCCCGGCGAACCGTGATTCTGCTGGTCATGCAAACCGTCGACGCGGCCATGAAGCTGAAGCCAAAGCGCAAACTGCTCGGCCGCGGGGTGCGGCTGCAGACCGAGCAGGACCCCGACAGGCCAAACCCGATCTTCATCCCGGCCGCGGTGCAGGCTGCTCGCTGGTTCGCGAAGCGAACCGGCGGCATCGCCCAGAGCGCGTTGACCGAATCGATCCAGAACGTGCCGACGACCGCCCACATCCTCGGCGGTGCCGTGATCGGCGCCGACCCCGAGAGCGGTGTCGTCGATTCGGAGAACCGGGTCTTCGGCTACGAGGGGCTGCTGGTATGCGACGGGGCGGCGATGCCCGCCAACCCCGGCGTCAATCCGAGCCTGACGATCACCGCCAAGGCCGAGCACGCGATGAGCCGGGTTCCGCCGAAGGACGGAGCCGAACCGCGCCACCTGCCGGAGGAAGCGCGGCCGGCGAACGTCACCTCTCTCGCCTAGCGCTCAGCCGGCGTCGGCGAATCGCTGTGCGACGTAGTCCCAGTTGACCACGTTCCAGAACGCGTCGATGTAGTCCGGGCGCTTGTTCTGGTACTTGAGGTAGTAGGCGTGCTCCCAGACATCGCAGCCGAGCAGCGGGGTGCTGCCATCGGAGATCGGCGAGTCCTGGTTCGGCGTCGAGACGACGGCAAGGCCGGAGCCATCGTGCACCAGCCAGGCCCAGCCGGATCCGAAGCGGCCGATACCGGCCCCTTTGAACTCGTCCTTGAAGGAGTCGAACGAGCCGAACGTCTCGGCGATAGCGGCGCCGAGCTCTCCGCCCGGCTCGCCCCCACCGTCGGGGCTGAGCATCTGCCAGAAGAGGGAGTGGTTGTAGTGGCCGCCGGCGTTGTTTCGCACCGGCCCCTGCTTGTCGCCGGGCAGACTGGAGAGGTTGCGCAGCACGTCCTCCACCTCGCGGTCGGCCCACTCGGTCCCTTCCAGGGCGCCGTTGGCTTTGTCGACGTAGGCCTGGTGGTGCTTGTCGTGGTGGACGCGCATCGTCGCTTCGTCGATGTGCGGCTCGAGCGCATCGTAGGCGTAGGGAAGATCGGGAACCGAGAATGCCATCTGGCGTCTCCTCCTGGTCGGACTGGTCGAATGAAGCTGGCCGCAGCCTAACGACCCTCTACCCCAGCGGGGTGGTGAGCAATCGCGGAACCACTTCCGCATCTCCCCCTGTCCAGGCGTTGAAGCGAAACCAAGCCGGCTTCGCCTCTCGCGCGGGGGTCAGCAGGCCGGCCGAGTCGCAGAACTGGCAGGCGCCATCGGCGTCGGTCCACGAAAACCACCAGACGCCGCCGATTCGCCAACCCCGCCGATTCGCCGAGAGCAGAGCAAAGGCGCGATCCAGCTGCTGCGCTTGACCCTCCAACCCACGCTCCCAGCGCGACTCGCCGCTGTCGGAGCCCCAGCCCAGCTCGGTGACGTAGAGCGGGGTCGCGCCGTCACGATGGACGCGCATGACGCGGCGCAGGTTGTCCACTTGGGCGCGGATCGCTTGAGCATCGGCCACGTATGGATGCAGCGCCACTCCGTCGAACCACCTCTTCACCCGTCGTGCCCGGTATAGCCGCGAGAGAAAGTCGCCCGAGCGAACGTTGGGCGGCACCTGCAACGGTCGCCCGAAGAAGCCGCCGAGGATCACCTTGGAGCCGCGGTCGGCCCGATGCAGGACCCGTCCCGAAAGCCGTATCAACCGAGCAAAGCGCTCCGGATCGGGACGGCGAGCGAAGGTGACGATGTTCTCCTCGTTCCAGATCTCCCACTTGCGGATCGGCAGGAAGGGAAGGTCCGGGTTCTCCTCCCAGAAGCTGCCTCGAGGGCCGTAGCGGCGAACCGCGTCGCGCAGGAACGTCGACCATCCCCAGCGCTGCCAGGCCGTGTTCACCGGCACCGTGCTCACTTCCCACGAGGCCCAGGCCGGCGTTCCCCAGACGAACGGGAAGACCGTCATTCCATGCTCGGCCGCAAGGCCTACCGAGTGGTCGAAGCCACTCCAATCGGGCTCTGAGAAAGCCCGGCTCTTCGCCTGGATGCCAACCCAGGGCATCGGCAAACGCACGCTGCGCACCCCGGCCTGCTCCATCAGCTCGTAGTCGAAGGCATCGGCTCCCTGCGGAGAGATCCCGAAGAAGCCGGGAGGCGTGTAAGCCGCCGCAGAGGCCGGCGCCATCAGCGCCAGAGCGACGAAAAGAAGAATTGAACGCTTTCGCATCACGGTCCTACATTGACCCAAGAGTTGAGCGAAAGTCGCGTCTCGAGGGCTGCTGCAATCGGGGCGCCCGGATTTGAACCGGGGACCTCACCGACCCGAACGGTGCGCGCTACCAGGCTGCGCCACGCCCCGAAGGCGGCTGATTATCCCAGGCGGAGGGTTGTGGCGCTGCGGCGTCAGCGAGCAGCAGCGATCGCCCGCTCGATCTGCGCCAGGCTTGGGCCGTCCTGCAGCGTGCGGGTGCCGCCGGGGCCGGTGACGATGGCTGCCTGGCGGGTGCGGATTCCCAGGTCGGTGCCGAGCGTGTTGTAGCCGTCCAGAGTTCTGGCTATCGAGCCGTCCGGTCGGCTCTCGCGGTCCAGCGTCGCCCGCCACTCGGGCACGTCCAGTTCGCCGATCGAGCCGGCCAGAGACCCCATGAAGTCATCGTTGATGCCGAATCGCTCCGCCTCGTCCTGGTTGCGAAAAAAGAGGTAGGTGTACTGCCATCCGTAGCCCTGTTCCGCGGCAGCCTCGGCCCCGAAGAAACCGACCTCGACCGGGTTGGAGCTGACCGAGTAGTGGCGCATCAGGAGCTTCGCATCGCCGGGGCGGGCGTAGCCATCGACCAAGCCGGGAATCGTGCCCAGGAAGTCGTCACGACAGCTCGCGCATTGGAGGTCGTTGAAGATCTGGATCGAAACCGGCGCGTCGGCCGAGCCAAGCCGATCCCCCGCTTGCGGCACTCCGCCGAAGATCCGCTGCGCATCGGCGATGCCGGCGACGCGAACCACGGAGGGACCGGCCTCTTTGGTTGAGATGTCGACGATCGCATAGCCGATCGCAAAGGTCGCCAGTAATAGAGCCGCGATCACCAGGACGCGGCCGCGGCGGGGTCGCGCCTCGATCCCCCTGATGCTCGTAGCTTCCATCGAGAGCATTCTCGCAACTTGCGGATAAGAGCCGTTTGACACTTCCGCCGGGAGTGGTAAATATTAGGTAGTCGATTCTCTCCAGTCACCGACATAGGGAGGTATGCCTGTGGCCAATCACCTGACGCCTACCGAGCTTGCCGACGAGCTTCAGATGAAGCGGCAGGAGGTGATTCGCAAGTGCATGGAGATGGGCGTCCCGATCTTCCACGGCCGCATCGACAAAACGCTGTTCGAATCCTCGCTGCGCAGCCTGCTTGCCCGGCAAGACAGCCAGGGCCACGCCTCAGCCGCATAGCCGCGAACCGCCCTGCCTGATTAGACTCTCCCCGCATGGGGAGGGGTACCGGCTCTACCACGCTCGCAGACCTGCTGCCGCGGGCGACCGATCTCTACGGTGATGCGCCCGCCGTCCGCTACAAGGAGGGCGGCAAATGGGTCGACCGCAGCTTCGCCGAAGTGCGTGACGTAGCGCGTTCCCTCTCCCTCGGCCTGATCGACCTCGGTGTCGAGAAAGGCGACAAGGTCTCGATCCTCGCCAACACCCGCCCCGAGTGGACCTACTTCGATTTCGCGGCGCTCTCCGCCGGCGCCATCGTCGTTCCGATCTACCAGACGAACTCCCCCGAGGAGTGCCAGTACGTGCTGGAGAACTCCGACGCCAAGGTCGTCGTGGTCGAGGATGACGAGCAGATGGAGAAGATCCGCGTCGTCCGCGACCGGTTGCCGCTGCTCCAGCACGTGGTGCGCATGACCGGCACCAGCGACGACGCCATCTCGATGGAGGACCTCCTGGCACGCGGGGCCGGGCGCGACGACGCCGAGTGGGAAGCCCGCTTGAGCTCAGTCACCCCTGAAGACATCTGCACCTTCATCTACACCTCCGGCACCACCGGCCCGCCGAAGGGCTGCATCATCAGCCACGGCAACTACCGGGCGATGCTGGACATGGTCAACGAGACCAGCGTCATCGAGGACGAGGACGTCACCTACCTCTACCTGCCCTTGGCCCACTCCTTCGCATTGCTGATCCAGCTCGGCAGCTTCGACCTTGGAGCGACGATCGCCTACTGGGAGCGCGATCCGCTGATGATCGTCCCCAACCTGGCCGAGCTGAAGCCCACCTACTTCCCCTCAGTGCCCCGCATCTTCGAGAAGATCTACACCACCGCCACCAGCACGATGGAGAAAGAAGGCGGCCTGAAAAAGGCGATCTTCGACTGGTCGATCCGAGTCGGCAAGAAGATGAGGGAGGCCGAGCGGACCGGTCGCAAGCCGGGCTTCCTGCTGCGCAAGCAGTATGAGTTCGCCGACAAGAAAGTCCTTTCGAAAATCCGCGGCCTGTTCGGCGGGCGGCTGCGCCTCGCCGTATCCGGCGCGGCGCCGATTAATCCCGACATCCTGCGCTTCTTCGACGCCGCCGGAGTCCTCGTCCTGGAGGGCTGGGGGATGACCGAGACCTCGACCGCGGCGACGATCTCCAAACCCGACGACTTCAAGATCGGCACAATCGGCAAGCCGTTCCCAGGCTGCCAGGTGAAAATCGCCGACGACGGCGAGATCCTCGTCAAGGGCCCCAACGTCTTCCAGGGCTACTACAAGAACGAGGAGGCCACCCGGGAGACGATCGTCGACGGTTGGCTGCACACCGGCGACATCGGAGAGGTCGACTCCGAGGGCTTCATCACCATCACCGGTCGCAAAAAGGACATCATCATCACCGCCGGGGGAAAGAACATCACCCCGGCCAACCTCGAGGCGGAGATCAAGCAGCACCCGCTTGTCAGCCAGTGCGTCGTCGTCGGCGACCGCCGCCCCTACCTGGTGGCGCTGGTCACGCTGGACCCCGAAGAGGCCGTCGCCTACGCGAAGGAGAACGGGCTGCCCGAGGATCTCGAGGCCCTGGCCTCCAGCGCCGAGGTGAAGAAGGCGATCGAAGCCCATGTCGAGAAGATCAACGAGAAATTCGCTCGCGTCGAGCAGGTGAAGAAGGTCGCCATCCTCCCGCGTGACCTCACCCAGGAGTCAGGCGAGCTGACCCCGACACTGAAGGTCAAGCGCGCCGTGGTCGCTCAAAAGCACGAGGGCGAGATTGAAGCCCTCTACGCCGGCTGACCGGGCCAGTTCGTCGCTGCCACGCTTGGAGCGAGCTCAGGAAGCCTCGCCGGACTGGCGCAGCAACGCGGAGGTGGTCTGCTCGAGGACACGGCGCCAGGCGGAGGTCGACTCTTCCTCCTCTTCAGCGGCGCGCTCGACCACGCGGCGCACACGACGCTCGGAGATCTCAAGGCCGTGGCGCTCGGCGATCTCCTTGTAGCGGTCATAGTCCTCGGCGAGGGTGGCGGTGACCGACTCGAAGCCGTGCCGGGCGATCTGCAGTCGCCGCGAGTAGTCCATGATCGGAGTGCCGAACATCAGCTCGTCGTTGGGCTCGGGCTCGACCAGGATGATGTCGACGCCGGGATACTTCTCTCGCCACTGCTCCACCGACTGGTGCAGGCGAGCATGGGCGATCAGGCGGAAGGTCTGATTGGCGATCGCCGGCAGGCCCATGTCGGAGACCCGACGGGCCCGAGTGCCGAACACGGTCGGGATCGACTTCTCGAAGTCGTTGACGAAGGGAACGAGCGGGTTGACGACGACGATGAATTTCGCCCCCTTCTCAACCGCGATGTCGACGTTGGTGGTCGAACGGATGCCGCCGTCCACCATCTGGCGCCCCTTCAGGTCAACCGGCTTGTAGACGATCGGCAGCGCGGTAGAACACTGGATCGCCTTGGAGACCGGCACGTCGTCCCAGCCCTTCTCACCGAAGACGATCCGCTCGCAAGTGTCGAGATCGGTCGCCGTCAAGTACAGCTCGCGGTCGAGCAGGCGAAAGTCGTTGCAGCGACCCATGTCGGCGAGCACCCCCTCGACGTAGTCGGCGATGCCATGGCCCGAGTAGAGCCCGGTCGGCAGCGCCTCGGCAAGGCCGACGCCGATGTCGATCGCCGACAACTCGCGGATCCGCGCCAACCTGCTCACCAACTCGACCGTGCGCAGCGGCAGCATCGCCGCTTTCTGCATGAATCCGAGGTAGTTAGGCTTCAGTACCGTGTCGAGGTCGAGGTCCTCCAGCTCCGAGGGCAGGCGGTCGTTGATGACCTGCATCATCTCCTCGGGGGTGATCCCGTTGGCGAGCATCCCGGCCACGAACGAGCCGGCGCTGGTGCCGACGTAGATGTCGAAATTGTTGACGGTGCTGTTGACCGCGAGGAGGTCGAGGGCGCGCAAGGCGCCGATCTCATAGACGCCGCCGGTGAAGCCGCCGCCGCCGAGCACCAGGGCGGTCTTGGAGGGGCGTTTGCGGCCGCGACGCCTGCGCGGTTGGGAGTCGATTTCCACAACTTTGCCCATAAACATGGATTATCCCACTCAGTGAGGCGCGCCCCCGCACCTTTTGCCGCGATTTGCGCGGTGCTTGTGATTTTCTTGGCCTCAGCGGCAGCTACAGCCACCGCTGAGGTTCCTTCCTGCAGTGCGATGAAGCAGCGCTTGACGCACGGTGGTGGTGGAACCAGCGGCCTGATGGTGATCGACGCGGTTACCGGCCGACAGGTCTGCGGGAGGGCGGTCGACCGTGCGCGGCCGCTGGCCTCGAACATGAAGCTGTTCACGACCTCGACCGCGCTGGCACGCCTCGGCCCGGACATTCGGATCCCGACCAAGGTGCTGAGCGACGGCAGGCTCGACCAAGACGGCATTCTCCACGGCAGCCTCTACCTGCAGGGCGGTGGCGATCCGGCGCTGGGCTCGCCTGCCTTCTACGACCGCTTCCGCGGCGGCCTTGGGACGAACCTCTTCGCGCTGAAGCGGCAGATCCGTGTCGCGGGAATTCGTGCGGTGACCGGCCGCCTGTTCGCCGACGACACCGTCTTCGACCGGTTGCGCGGTGTCGCTGACTCCGGTTTTGCCGTCAGCCCCTATATCGGCCCGCTCTCGGGCCTTGCCTTCGACTCCGGCTACAGCGGGCCCGACGGGCGCAGCTTCGCCCGCGACCCGGCCAAGACCGCGGCAACAGCCCTGGCTCGCTCGCTGCGCAAAGCCGGCGTGCGCGTCCGGGCGAGGGTAGCTCTGCGAGCCGCGCCGGCGGAAGCCAGGGGGGTCGCGACGATCCGCTCCCCCTCTCTGACCCGCCTGGTCGAGCAAACCGCCGTCTATTCCGACAACTTCTACGCCGAGACGCTGCTGAAGCTGATCGGGGCGCGGCTCGGGGACGAAGGCAGCACTGCGGCCGGGGCCGAGGTCGTCGCCCGCTTTGCCCGCAGCCTCGGCTCCGACGTGCACGCCGTCGACGGCTCCGGCCTGACCCGCTCCAATCGAGCCTCCCCCGCCCAGGTCGTGCGACTCCTGCAGGGTGTGCGCGGAACTGAGGTTGGAGACGAGTTCATCCAGGATCTCGCCCTCGCCGGGCGCGAGGGCACGGTCGCCGACCGCATGCACGGCAGTGCCGCCGAAGGCCGCTGCCGCACCAAGACAGGGACCCTGACCGGGGTCAGCAACCTCTCCGGCTACTGCTTCAACCGAAGCGGCCGGGTGATGATCTTCTCGGTGCTGATGGGCAGCGTGCGGGATCTGAGCCTCGCCCACTATGAGCAGGACCGAATCGCCGCCGCTGTGGCGGGCTACTGAAGCAGCGCTCGCAAGCCGTCCTCGTCGACCGTCTCCACCCCGAGCTGCTCGGCCTTGGCCATCTTCGAACCGGGGCTCTCGCCGGCGACCACGTAGTCGGTCTTCTTCGAGACCGAGTTGGTGACCTTGCCCCCCGCGGCTTTGATCATCGCCGCCGCCTCGTCGCGGGTGAGGTTGGGCAGGGTGCCGGTCAAAACCAGGGTCTTTCCCTCCAGAGGACCGCCCTCGGCTCGCCGCTCGGAGGGATCCTGCTCCAGCCGCAGGCCCTTCTCCCGCAGCTTCTCGATCAGCTCCCAGGTGCGCTCGTCGGCGAGCGACTCGGCGATCTGCACCGCCATGATCGGCCCGACGCCCTCCACGTCCTCGATCCGCTCGGGGTCGGCGGCGCGCAGCGCGTCAATCGAGCCGAAGTGATCGGCGAGGGCCTCCGCGGTGACATAGCCGACCCCAGGCAGGCCGAGCGCGTATAGAACCCGCTTGAAGGGGCGGGAGCGCGAGGCGTCGATCGCCGCCAGCAGATTGCGGGCGGAGACCTCGCCGAACCCCTCCAACCCGACCAGTTGCTCCTCACTCAGTTCGTAGATGTCGGCGACGTCTTCGATCAACCCCTCCCGCAGGAAGCGCAGCGCCTGCTTCTCCCCCAGCCCGTCGATGTCCATCGCACCCTTGCTGACGAAGTGCTTGACGTGCTGAAAGGACTGCCCCGGGCAGCCGGATCTGTTGGGGCAGATCGTGAAAACCGCGTCCTCGGGCTTGATCGTCGGTGTGCCGCAAGCCGGGCACTCCTTGGGCGGCTTCGGTTTGCGCGCGCCCTTCTCACGCCGCTGGCTGAGCGGCGCGACGACCTGCGGGATCACGTCACCAGCGCGCATCACCACCACCTCATCCCCCACGCGCACGTCCTTGCGAGCCAGATCCTCCTCGTTGTGCAACGTCGCCGTGCTGACCGTGACACCGCCGACGTGGACCGGCTCCAACATCGCAAACGGGACCAGATGACCGGTGCGGCCTACATTCCAGACGACCCCACGCAGCTTCGTCGTTGCCGTGGTCGGCGCGAACTTCCAGGCGATAGCCCAGCGCGGCTCTCGCCCGACCACACCCAACTCCCGCCATAGCGCCCGCTCATCGATCTTGACGACCACCCCATCGATCTCATAATCGAGCTGCTCACGCCGCTCCTCCCACCAGCGGCAGCGCTTCACCACCGAGTCGACCCCCGGGTGGTGGTCGGTGTCGGGGTTGACCTTGAACCCGCGCTCCCTCAGCCACTCGACCTCCTCGGTGTGGGTAGCCAGGTCGACGCCCGAGGCGGCGCCGAGCCCGTAGCACCAGATCGAGAGCGGGCGCTGGGCAGCCAGCGCCGGGTCGAGCTGGCGAATCGAGCCCGCCGCCGAGTTGCGCGGGTTGGCAAAGGCGGGCTCGCCCGCCTCGGCACGGCGCTCGTTGAGCGCTTTGAAGTCGGCGATCGGCAGGTAGACCTCGCCGCGCACCTCGACCAGCGGCGGCGCGTCGGGGATGCGCAGCGGGATCGCGTGGATCGTGCGCAGGTTCCGGGTCACGTCCTCCCCCACCCGGCCGTCGCCCCGGGTGGCGCCGCGGGTCAGCACTCCGTTCTCGTAGGTGAGAGAGATCGCCAGGCCGTCGATCTTCGGCTCGGTCGTGTAGCTGAACTCGGCGGCGCTGATGTCGAGTCGCTTCAGGTGGTTGCGCACCCGCGTCTCCCAGGCCCGCAGCTCTTCCTCGTCGCGGGCGTTGGCGAGGGAGAGCATCGGCTCGGCATGCTCGACCTGCTCGAAGCGATCCAAGGGCGGAGCGCCGACTCGTTGGGTGGGTGAATCGGGGACGCGCAGTTCGGGGTGGTCGGCTTCGATCGACCGCAACTCGTCGAGCAGCGCGTCGTATTCGTCGTCGCCGATCTCCGGGTCGTCGAGGACGTAGTAGCTGTGGTTATGGTGCTCCAGCTGGCGTCGGAGCTCCGCCGCGCGCGCTTCGGCCTGTGTCGCGGTCATACGCAGGTGGCCAGCATCTCCTCGAAGTTCCAGCCCCGCAGACGGTCCAGCCCACCGTGGTCGGTGAGGTCGAAGTGGATCGGCGTCACCGCGATCCGGCCCTGCGCAATCGCAGTCAGGTCGGTCCCCTCGACCTCCTCGTACCCCGGTTGCCAGCCATAGATCTCATAGCGACGCCGTCCGTCCTCGTCTTCTGAGACCAGCTTCAGCTCATCGTTGTAGAGACGTTTTCCCAATCGCGTCACCTCCACCCCGGTCGGCTCGCCGGCGGGGCAGTTGACGTTGACCAACGTCTCGGGCGGCATCGGCTCGGCGATAAGACGGCGAACCAGCTCCGCGGTGAACGGCGCGGCGAGGCTAAAGTCGAACTGGCCGCTGACGTAGCCCATGCCGCCTCCGCCCGACTGTTGGGAGACGGCGATCGCGGGAATGCCGAGGACGATTCCCTCAAAGGCGGCGGCAACCGTGCCCGAGTAGGTGATGTCGTCGCCGAGGTTGGCGCCGTGGTTGATGCCGGAGACGATCAGATCAGGCCGGTGGCCGACCAGTCCCAGCTCGGCGAATCGCACGCAGTCGACCGGAGTTCCATCGGTCGCGTAGCCACGATCGCCGTCGCCGAATTCGACCTCCTCGACCGTAAGCGGCGAACGGGTGGTGATACTGCGGGCCGTGGCGCTGCGATTCGAGTCGGGGGCGATCACGTCGACCTCGACGCCCTCGATCTCGCGCAGAGCGCGGCGCGCCGCCTGCAGGCCAGGGGCCGTGATCCCGTCGTCATTGGTCAGCAGCACACGCACACGCGCGATTCTAGGTGGCGGGCCCGGCGGGGAGGCAGGGTGCCCCTCTGACGGGCGGATACTCAAAGTCGCGCGCTCATTAGCGCGCGACTTGTCCGGCGGAGGGACTCCCTGCCTCCCCGCCGATCAGAGGCATACTGCGCGCGTGAGCACCGTCAGGCTCGATCTGGAATACGACGGCAGCAGGTTCAAGGGCTGGGCGAGGCAGCCGGGACTGCGGACCGTGCGGGGCGAGCTCGAGGCCGCGCTGGAGACCGTGTTGCGGGAGACGGTCGAGCTGACCGTGGCCGGACGGACCGACACCGGTGTGCACGCGCTGGGACAGGTTGCGAGCTTCGACACCGATGTTGAGGTTCCAGACGATCTGGCGCGGCGGGTGAACGGAGTCGGACCCGATGACATCGCTGTCACCGCCGCCGCGGTGACTGAGGACGGATTCAACGCCCGGCACGACGCCGAGTCGCGCAGCTATCTCTATCGCGTCCTCTCCCGCCCCTCGCCCAGCCCCTTCGAGCGAGGCCGCGCCCTCTGGTGGCCGCACCGTCTCGACCGCGGCGCCTTGGACGCCTGCGCCGAGGCACTGGTCGGCACCCACGACTTCACCGCGTTCACCCCGACCCAAACCGACCACGTTCGCTTCGAGCGCAACGTCCTCGCCGCCGAATGGGCGGTGGACGGCGACATCCTCGCCTTCCGCATCACCGCCGACGCCTTCATGCGCAACATGGTCCGCGTCCTAGTCGGCACCCAGCTCGAAGTCGCTGGCGGCCGCCGCACCCTCGCCGACTTCAAATCCCTCCTGGCGGGCGCCCCCCGCTCCGACGCCGGCGACACCGCCCCACCCCACGGCCTCTACCTGGAGTCTGTCGCCTACGACTGAGCCGGTCCTGCTGGAGCGGCTTGGGGAGAGACGGAGTTGCCCTTCGAACTGACGGATACTCAGAGCCGTCCAGCCAATTGGCTGGACGGCGAGTCAGGACGAGGGGTAACTCCGTCTCTCCCTAGACCAGTTCGAGATAAACCATCTCGGTCGAATCCGACCGGCGTGGGCCCAGCTTCACGATGCGGGTATACCCGCCGGGCCGCTCGGAGTACCGCGGCCCAACCTCTTCGAAGAGCTTGTGCACGATGAACTTGTCGTTGTGCAGCGTTGCCAGCGCCTGACGGCGAGCGTGCAGATCCCCCCGCTTGGCCAGCGTGATCAGCTGCTCGACCTCCGGCTTCACGGCCTTCGCCTTCGCCTGGCTGGTCTTGATCCGCTCGTGCTCGATCAGCTGCTTGGAGAGGTTCGACAGCAGGGCGCCGCGATGCGCCGCATCGCGGCTCAGCTTGTTGCGCTTCTTGCGATGACGCACTGTCGCTCCTCCCGCTTTGGCCTCGCCGCTCCCTAGTCCTCGCGCAGGTCGAGGCCGCGGGAGTGGAGGGTCTCGATCACTTCCTCGATCGACTTCTGGCCGAAGTTCGGGATCGCGTTCAGCTCTGAGCGAGACTTACGAACCAGGTCGCCGACCGTCTGCACCCCCGCCCGCTTCAGGCAGTTGTAGGAGCGCACGCCCAGCTCGAGCTCCTCGATCAGGATCTCGTCGAGGCCGTTGTTGCCGGCGGTGGCAACATCGCCGTTGCCCAGCGAATCGTTGCCTGCCACAGCAACCGGATCGCGGGCGGTCAGCTCCTCGACGCGATCGGCGTCGGTGAAGATGGCCAGGCTCTTGATCAGGATCTCGGAGGCCTCGCGCAGCGCCGCTCCGGGCTCGATCGAGCCGTCGGTTTCGAGATCCAGCGTCAGCTTGTCGAAATCGGTCCGCTGCCCGACGCGGGCGGAGTCGACCGCATAGGAGGCGCGGCGGATCGGAGAGAAGATCGAATCGATCGGAATCACGCCGATCGGCTGCTCGTCGCTCTTGTTCACCTCAGCCGGCGAGTAGCCGCGGCCGCGGCCGATCGTCAGATACAGCTCGAGCTTGGTTTTTTTCTCGAGCGTCGCAATCGGCGCCTCGGGATTGAGGATCTCCACCCCGGAGGGCAGGTCGATGTCCTTGGCCTTCACCTCGCCGGGGCCGGTTGCGACCAGTGGCGCCTCGACCTCATCGGCATCGGTGTGCATGCGAACGACGAGATCCTTGAGGTTGAGGACGATGTCGGTGACGTCCTCTTTGACGCCTGGCACCGTGGAGAACTCGTGCGCGACGCCCTCGATGCGGACACTGGTGATCGCGGCGCCGCCGAGCGACGAGAGCAAAACGCGGCGCAGGCCGTTGCCGAACGTGTAGCCGAAGCCCTTGTCGAGCGGCTCAATGGTGAAAGTGCCGCGGCGGTCGTCCACCTTTTCGGAGGTGATGCTGGGGACCTGGAAGTCAGTGGTCATGAGTTCCTTCGTTGCGGGTTCAGAAATGGGACCGGCTACTTGGAGTACAGCTCGACGATCAGCTGCTCCTGCACCGGCGCCGAGATCTCGGAGCGCTCGGGGTAGCGCAAGACCTTGGCTGTGAGTGAGTCATGGTCGGCCTGAAGCCAGGCTGGAACGGTTGAAACCAGCTCCGTCGCCTGGCGCACGGTGTCGCCCGCGGCCGAATCGGGCTTGATCGAGATGATGTCCTCGGGGCGCACCTGGTAGGAGGGGATGTCGACCCGGCGCCCGTTGACCATCCAGTGCCCGTGGCGAATCAGCTGACGAGCCTGGCGTCGAGAGGCGGCAAAGCCGAGCCGCACCAACACGTTGTCGAAGCGCGACTCCAGCAGACGCAGCAGGTTTTCGCCGGTGACGCCCGGCTGACGCGAGGCCTTGTCGTAGTAGGCGCGGAACTGTTTCTCGAGCACCTGGTAGTAGCGACGGGTCTTCTGCTTCTCACGCAGCTGCACCCGATACTCGGACTGGCGCATGCGGCCGCGGCCATGCTCGCCAGGCGGGTAGGAGCGGCGCTCAACACCGCACTTGTCGGTGAAGCAGCGCTCACCCTTGAGGAAGAGCTTCTGGCCCTCGCGGCGGCACTGCTTGCACTGGGGGGAGGTATCGCGAGCCATCAGGCTTAGACCCTCCGCCGCTTCTTCGGGCGGCAGCCGTTGTGGGCCTGCGGGGAGACATCCTTGACCGTGGTGACGTCAAGGCCGGCGGCCTGCAGCGAGCGGATCGCCGTCTCGCGGCCCGAACCGGCCCCCTTGGCGAAGACCTCGACCTTCTCGAGGCCGTGCTCCATCCCCTTCTTGGCGGCCGCATCGGCAGTCACCTGCGCGGCGAACGGGGTCGACTTGCGCGACCCTTTGAAGCCGGCCGACCCGGCCGACTCCCAGGCGATCACGTTGCCGTCGGTGTCGGTGAGGGTGACGATCGTGTTGTTGAAGGAAGTCTTGATGTGCGCCTGCCCATAGGTGACGTTCTTCTTGACGCGGCGCCTGGCGCGCCCCTTGGCGGGTTTTTTCGCTGCTGCCATTCCGTGCCTCCTAGGCCTTGCGCTTGCCGGCGATGCTCATCCGCCGCGGGCCCTTGCGGCCGCGCGCATTGGTCTTCGTCCGCTGGCCCCGCACCGGCAGACCCCGGCGGTGGCGTAGACCGCGGTAGGCGCCGATCTCCATCAGCCGTTTTACGCTCTGGGAGCGCTCGCGCCGCAGGTCACCCTCGACCTCGCGTTTCTCGACCGCTTCGCGCAGTCGCACGACCTCGTCCTCGGTCAGGTCCTTGACCGCCGTGTCGGGGTCGACCTTGGCCTCGGCGAGGATCTCCTGCGCCGTCGAGCGGCCGATGCCGAAGATGTAGGTGAGGCCGACCTCCACCCGCTTGTTGACGGGGATGTTGACTCCTGCGATGCGCGCCATGCCCAGTCCCGCGCCCCTAGCCCTGCCGCTGCTTGTGGCGTGGGTTCTGACAGATCACCAAAACCGCCCCATTGCGGCGGATGATCTTGCACTTTTCGCACATCGGCTTGACGGAAGCTCGGACCTTCATCGCTCCGGATTCGTATCGAATACAGGACTCCCGCACGCCCCAGGAGTTGGGCAGCAGGCACAGCCGGCCCATTGGGCCGAACGGGAAAGATAGCAAGGGCCGCGAGTCAGCGGCTCTCGTCCAGCTCTTCGTGCCACGGCGTCAGGATGCGGGGGCCCTCCGCGGTGACCGCGACCGTGAACTCGAAGTGTGCGGCCAGGGAGCCGTCCTGGGAGTAGACCGACCAGCCGTCGTCGCCCATCCTCACCAGGGGGCTGCCGGCGTTGACCATCGGCTCGATCGCCAGCACCGTGCCCTCCTCCAGCAATGGGCCCTTCCCGGGATCGCCGAAGTTGGGGACCTGGGGATCCTCGTGCATGTCGCGGCCGATGCCATGGCCGACCAGGGTGCGGATGATCGAGAGCCCCTCGATCTCCACCGCGCGCTGGATCGCCGCCGAGACGTCCCCGAGGTGGTTTCCGGGTCGCATCTGCTCGACCCCCGCGAACAACGACGCCTTGGTCACGTCGAGCAGCTTGCGCGCCTCGGGACCGATCGACCCGATCGGCACGGTGATCGCCGCGTCGGCGACCCAGCCGTCCTTGATCACACCGACGTCGACGGAGAGCACGTCGCCGCGCTTGCACTCGTACGGCCCGGGGATGCCGTGGACGACCATCGAATTCGGCGAGGCGCAGATCGAGCCCGGGAAACCCCGATATCCCTTGAAGGCGGGCTCCGCCCCCTGGGAGCGGATGAACTTCTCCGCCGCCGCGTCGAGCTCCCTGGTGGTGACGCCGGGCCGGGCCTTGGAAGCGAGCATCCGCAGGCATCGGACCAGCACGCCGCCGGCGGCTGCCATCTGCTCGACCTGCTCGGGCGTCTTGCGGATGATCATCCCGCGATACAAGCTAGTGGCCCCCGCCGGCCATCTAGAGCGCCTCGTCCTCTTCCATCTTCATCGTCGCCAAAGTGCGACGAATCGCGTCGGCCACCTCGTTCGGCGTCGCGACGCCGTCGATGCGGTGCAACAGGCTCTGGCGGTCGTAGTGGTCGATCAGGGGCTCTGTCTTCTCGTGATAGGTCGCGAGCCGCTTGCGGATCACCTCGGGCTCATCGTCGTCACGGACACCAAGCGGGCTGCCATCGATGTCGCAGACCCCCTCCTTTTCAGGCGGGTTGAACTCGAGGTGAAAGACGTGGCCGTTCTCTTCGCAGGTCCGCCTCCCCCCCAGCCGCCGCACGACCTCCTCGTCGGAGACGTCGATCAGCAGCACCCCGGTCAGCGAGCGGCCGAGCTCCTCCAGCTTGCGGTCGAGCGCCTCGGCCTGTGGCACCGTGCGTGGGAACCCGTCGAGGATGAACCCGTCCGCGGCCTCTTCGGAGTCGATCCGCTCGGCGATCACGCCAACGATCACCTCGTCGGGAACCAGGTCGCCGCTGTCCATGTAGCGCTTTGCGGCCTTTCCCAGCTCGGTTCCCTCGCGCACCGCGGTGCGCAGGATGTCGCCGGTCGCGTAGTAAGGGAGCTGCACGTCGTCTCGCAGCCGCTCCCCCTGGGTTCCCTTCCCAGAGCCGGGCGGGCCCAGCAACACTAGGTTCAACTCAGACATGAGGGGAAGGCCTATTTGAGGAAGCCTTCGTAGTTCCTCATCATCAGCTGAGCCTCGAGCTGCTTCACCGTGTCCAGGGCGACGCCGATCACGATCAGGATCGAGGTACCGCCGAAGAAGAAGTTGGCCGAGGTCTGGCTAATCAGGATCGTCGGCAGCGCCGCGACCGCGCCGAGGTAGAGGGCGCCGGGGAAAGTCAAGCGAGAGAGGATGCGGTCCAGGTATTCCGCCGTCGGCCGGCCGGGGCGCACGCCTGGGATGAAGCCGCCATATTTCTTCAGGTTGTCGGCTTGGTCGACCGGATTGAAGGTGACCGCGGTATAGAAATAGGTGAAGACGATGATGAAGAACACCTCGCCGACCACGTAGGCCCAGCTGTTGGGGCTGAAGAAGGCGGCGAAGTCCAGCGCAGCGGGGGTGTTCAGCAGCTGCCCGATGGTCGGCGGGAAGGCCATGATCGAGGCGGCGAAGATGACCGGGATGACGCCTGCCATGTTGACCCGCAGCGGCAGGTAGGTCGAGCCGCCTGAGGTCATTTTTCGCCCCACGACCCGTTTCGCATACTGGACCGGGATGCGGCGCTGCCCCTCCTGGACGAAGACGATCGCGACGATCACCGCCAGGGCGATGAACGGCATCATCACCACGAAGACCTGGTCTGGGTTGGTCCACCAGGCCTGGATTCCGTTGGGCAGCCCGGAGGCGATCGAGGCGAAGATCATCAGCGAGATCCCATTGCCGATGCCGCGCTGGGTGATCAGCTCGCCCAACCACATCAGCAGCGTGCAGCCGGCGGTGAGGCAGATCGTGATCAGCATCAGCTTCGGGAAGGTCAGTTCGCCGACCACGCTGGTGCCGGCCTGATTGCCGAAGGAGCGGAAGAGGAAGACGTAGCCCAGCGACTGCCCGGCCGCGAGCCCGACCGTCAGGTAGCGCGTGTACTGGGTGATCTTCTGCTGGCCGACCTCACCCTCTTTGGAGAGCTTCTCCAGCGAGGGAACCACCACGGTCAGCAGCTGCAGAATGATCGAGGCAGTGATGTAGGGCATGATCCCCAGCGCAAAGAGGCTGAGGCGGGAGAGACTGCCCCCGGAGAAGAGGTTGAGGAAGCCGAGGATGTTGGAGCCGCCGAAGTTGGACTGGATCTCCTTGACGGCGTCGATGTCGACCCCGGGTGCCGGGATGTAGGCGCCCAGCCGGTAGAGCAGCAACATCGCCGCCGTGAAGGCGATTTTCTTGCGGATGTCGGGGACGCTGAATGCGTTCGCGATCGTCCGGAGCATCAGTGCTCCAGAGTCTCGCAGGTGCCGCCGGCCGCTTCGATCTTCTCTTTGGCGGCGGCGCTGAAACCGTGCACGCGAACCGTCAACTTCTTGGATATGTCGCCGCGAGCCAAGACCTTGACCGGGTCGGAGCGCTTGGCGAGGCCCTTCTCCTTCAGCGACTCTGGGGTCACTTCGGCCCCGGAGTCGAAACGCTCCTCGAGGTCGGAGACGTTGACTGGCTGCGTCTTGGTGCGGAAGTTCTCAAATGGCATCGACTTCTTCATGTGCGGGCCGCGCAGCTTTCGCATCCGCATGTGGATCGGGTTCTGCCCACCCTCGTAGCCGGCCTTCTTCTTGGCTCCCGAGCGAGAGCCATAGCCCTTGTGCCCGCGCCCCGAGGTCTTTCCCAGCCCAGAGCCCTCGCCGCGGCCAATCCGCTTGCGCGGCCGTCGCGAGCCGGGCTTCGGCTTCAGCGTGTGCAGCCCAATCTCCTCGGCACGAGTTTTCTCGGCCATCAGCCGCTCACCTCAACCAGATGAGAGACGACCCGAAGCTGCCCCTGCAGCTGCGGGCTGTCCTTCCGCTCCACCGACTTCCCAATCCGCCCGAGCCCCAGCGCCCTCAGCGTCGCTTTCTGACTGGGATTGGTCCCAGCCGCCGACCGCACCTGCTTGATGGTCACGAGGACTCCTCCTCAACGGCAGTGGGCTCAGCCTCCCCAACGGCAGGCTCCTCAGCTTGCGACTCTTCGACGGGGCTTTCAGCTTCCTCTGTGGGGGGCTCGGCTTTTGCCTCTTCGGCCGGGGCTTCAGACGTCTCTTCCGCGGGTGGCGCCGTAGGGGGCACCGGGCCCGAGGAAGCTTTAGCTACCGCAGGGTCCGGTGGGTCCCCTGCGGCGACAGGACCCGCGGCTGAGGCGTCCGATCCCTCACCCGATTCGGCTGAGACCTCTGTCGCCTGCTCAGTCTTCTCAATCCCCAGCACCTGCGAGACAGTCAGGCCACGCAGTTCGGCCACCTCTTCGGGACGCCGCAGACGGATCAACCCGTCCATCGTCGCCTTGACGAGGTTGATCGGGTTCTGCGTCCCGATGCTCTTGGTGAGGACGTCGCGCACTCCGCCCAGCTCGAGCACCGCCCGCACGCCCCCGCCGGCGATGACGCCGGTACCGGGGCTGGCCGGCCGCAGCACGACGTGCCCGGCGCCGTAGCGGCCGATGATCTTGTGGGTGATCGTCTGCCCGTATTTGGGCACGCGAATCAAGTTCTTGCGGGCGTTCTCGACACCCTTCTGGATCGCCAGCGGTACCTCGCGGGCCTTGCCGTAGCCGATCCCGACCACGCCCTCCTCATCGCCGACGGCGACCAGCGCCGTGAACGAGAAGCGCCGCCCGCCCTTGACCACCTTGGCGACGCGGTTGATCTCGATCACCCGCTCCTGCAGATCGAGCCCGCGCGGGCTGACCGTCTCGATGTTTGTGGCGTCCATTCCCTTCATAACAAGCGGCCCACCGTAGCGGAACTAGAAGGCCAACCCTCCTTCGCGCGCTCCCTCGGCCAGGGCCTTGACCCGGCCGTGGTACTGGTATCCGGCGCGATCGAAGACGCAGCTCTCGATTCCCGCCTTCTTGGCGCGCTCGGCAAGAAGCTCGCCGGCCCGTTTCGCCTGCTCGCTGGCCGAGAGCTTGCGCAGCTCCGGCTCGATCCAGTTGACGGCAGCCAGGGTGTGGCCCTTGGTGTCGTCGACCAGCTGGGCGAAAACCCCACGGTTGGAACGGTAGACGGAGAGGCGTGGGCGCTCCGCCGTGCCGGTGACCCGGGCGCGGACTCGACGCCTGCGACGCAACCGACGCTGCCTCGTGGTTAGAACGGTCATCAGGCCCTCTTCCCGACCTTGCGCAGGACCTGCTCGCCGCGGTAGCGGACCCCCTTGCCCTTGTAGGGCTCGGGCGGGCGACGCTTGCGAATGTCAGCCGCGACCTGGCCGACAAGCTGCTTGTCGATTCCGCGCACCACGATCTCGGTCGGCTGCGGAACCTCGAACTCGATCCCATCAGGCGCCTCGATCGCCACCGGGTGCGAGTAGCCGAGCGCCATCTCCAGGTTCCTGCCCTTCAGCTGAGCCCGGTAGCCGACGCCCTGGATCTCCAAGCGCTTCTCGAAGCCGTCGGTCACACCCTCGACCATGTTCGCGATCAGGCTGCGGGTAAGGCCGTGCAGGGCGCGGTGCTCGCCGCGATCGGTGGGGCGACTGACGGTCAGCTCACCCTCCCCTTGCTCGACCTTCATCTCCGGGGAATAGGCCTGGGTCAGCTCGCCCTTGGGGCCCTTGACGGCGATACGCCCAGGGGCGACCTCGACCGTGACGGCCTCGGGCACGGGGATGGGCTTTCTTCCGATCCGACTCATCGCTGCCTCATCACCAGACGTAGGCGACAACCTCGCCGCCGACGCCCTTCTTCTTCGCCTCGTGGCCGGTCATAACGCCGACCGAGGTGCTGACGATCGCGGTGCCGGTGCCGCCGTGCACGCGCGGCACATTGGTGTGGTCGACGTAGCGACGGCGCCCCGGGCGGGAAACGCGCTCCAGGCCGATGATCACCGGCCGGCGATCGTCGGTGTACTTGAGGCGGATCTTGATCGCCTCGCCGACCCGGGCGGGCACCGGCGCGAAATCGCGGATGTAGCCCTGCTCCTTGAGGATCCGCGACATCTCCAGCTTCAGCCGCGAGGAGGGAATCTCCACCTCGTCGTGGCCGGAGCTGATCGCGTTGCGAATCCGGGTCAGGTAGTCGGCTATCGGGTCGGTAAGCATCGTCGTTCTCGGTCGGTTACCAGCTGGACTTGGTCATGCCGGGGATGTAGCCCTCGTGCGCAGCATCGCGCAGACAGATCCGGCAAAGGCCGAACTTGCGGTAGTACGCGCGCGGCCGCCCGCAGCGACGACAGCGGTTGTAGGCCCGTGTCTTGTACTTGGCCTTGCGACCCTGGCGGACCTTCTGGGAAGTCTTAGCCATCGTTCGAACTCTCCTTTTCGGATGCCTCGCCATCGGCGTCTCCCGCGGGTGGCGGCGAGGATGGGGAGTCGCCCGCAGCTTGCGAGGACGACTCGCCGTCCTCGGCGTCAGGACCCGCGGGCTGCTCCGGTTTGGCGTACGCGTCCGGATTCTCTTCTTTCAGCTTCTCCAGCGCCGCCTGCTCGGCCTCGGCCCGCAGGCGCGCCTCTTCCTTGCGGCGCTCCTCCTCGGCCTCCGCCTCCGCGGCGGCCTCGGCCTCGTGCCCCGGCCGCCCGTCCTCGGCGAACGGCATCCCCAGGCCGAGCAGCAACTCGAAGGCCTCGACGTCGGTCGCAGCGCTGGTCGTGATCGTCACGTCGAGGCCGCGGACCTGATCGATCGAGTCGTAATCGATCTCCGGGAAGATCAGCTGCTCGCGAACGCCCATCGAGTAGTTGCCGCGCCCATCGAAGGAGCGCGGGTTGAGGCCGCGAAAGTCTCGGATCCGCGGCACCGCAATCGAGCAAAGACGGTCGAGGAACTCCCACATACGGGCGCGACGCAGAGTGACCGCGATGCCGACCGGCATTCCCTCGCGAACTTTGAACGAGGCGATCGACTTGCGGGCGCGGCGCACGCTCGGCTGCTGTCCGGCGATCGTCGCCAGTTGCTCGACCGCGGCGTCGAGGGCCTTGGAGTCCTGTTTGGCCTCGCCGACCCCCATGTTGAGGGTGATCTTGACCAGGCGCGGTGCCTGCATCGGCGTCGAGTAGCCGAATTTGCTCACCAACGCGGGCAAGATCTCCTGCTCATAGCGATCGCGCAGGCGCGGCGGAGGCGCGGCTTGAGACTGTGCTGTGGCGGTGGCTTCCATGGTCCGCTAGTCGATCGACGATCCGCTGCGCTTCGCCATCCGAGTGCGCTTGCCGCTCTCGCGGCTGACGCCGACCCGGGTCGGCTTGTTGTCTTTGGGGTCGAGCAGCATCACGTTGGAGACGTGGATCGGTCCCTCGACCTCGACGATCCCGCCAACCTGACCGCCTTTCTGGGCATCTTTGACAGAGCGCGGCCGCTCGTGGCGCTTGACGATGTTGAGGTTCTCGACATAGACGCGCTGCTTCTTGGGCTCGGCGCGGATCACACGGCCGGTCTTGCCGGCGTCCTTGCCGCCGGTGACGATCACCTGGTCGTCGGTGCGAATGCGCATCGTCCTGCCCATCAGAGGACCTCCGGGGCGAGCGAGATGATTTTCATGAAGTTGCGATCGCGCAGCTCGCGGGCGACCGGGCCGAAGATACGAGTGCCACGCGGGTTGTTGTTGGCCGGGTCGATCAGCACCGCGGCGTTCTCGTCGAAGGAGATGTAGGTGCCATCGGGACGGCCGAACTGCTTGCGGGTGCGGACGACCACCGCCTGCACGACCTCGCCCTTGCGCACGCCACCCTGCGGGCTCGCCTGTTTGACGGTGGCGGTGATCACGTCACCGACCCCCGCGTAGCGGCGATGCGAGCCGCCTTTGACACGGATGCAGAGGATCTCCCGCGCACCTGAGTTGTCGGCGACCTTGAGTCTGGATTCCTGCTGGATCATCGATCGTGAGCCTTACTTCGCCTTTTCCAGGATCTCGACCAAGCGCCAGCGCTTGGTCTTCGACAGCGGCCGCGTCTCAACCACCCGGACCATGTCGCCCTCGCCTGCCTCGTTGCGCTCGTCGTGAGCGTGAAGCGTCCGCGACTGCCGCACGATCTTCTCGTAGGTCGGGTGCCGCCGGGCGATGTCGATCCGCACAGTGATCGATTTCTCTCCCTTGTCGGAGACGACGATCCCCTGCCGCACCTTCGCCGCGTTCGGGCTCGGCTCGGCCTGGGGAGTCCCGGCGCCGCCTTTCTTCTCACCCTTGGCAGCCTCGCGCTGTTTGCGCCGCAGGGCGGCCTTGCGCTTCCGCGCCTCCGCCCGAGCAGCCTTCCGCTCCTCGAGGCTCTGCTGGGGCTTGGGCTCATGGGGAAGCCGCGATCGCTCCAGTCTGCGCTTCTGCTTCCAGGGAAGATCGTCGTCCTCGGACGCAGCCTCCTCCGCGGCAGGCTCAGCAGACCCTTCGTCGGCAGGGGCCTCTGCCGCTTCGGCCTCGGGCTCCTCCGCTTCCTCTTCGGCAGGGGGGCTTGAAGCATCCTCGTCGGCAGGGGCTTCGGCCTCGGGCTCCGAGTCTTCAGCGGATTCTTCCGCGGGTGGCGCGGACGATGGGGGGGTCGAGGACGAGACTTCGCCCGCAGCTGCCCCCCCATCGGCCGCGTCAGGACCCGCGGCCGATTCCTCTGAACTCTCGTTCTGAGGCTCTATGTCTTTTTTCTCGTCCTCGCTCATTTCCTCAACTCTCGATCCACGTCGATCCCACGCTGCTTGGCAACGGTCAGCAGCTTCGCCACGTCGCGCCTGGATTGCCCGATACGCGCCGTGTTCTCCAGCTCGCCCGTTGCGTGCTTGAAGCGCAGGTTGAAGGCCTCCTGCTTGGCGTCGATCAGCTTCGCCACCAGTTCGTCGTCTTTCAAGTTATGGACCTCGGAGGCCTTCATCAGCTCTCGACCCCCTCACGACGGACGATCTTGGTCCTGACCGGGAGCTTGTGCCCCGCGAGGCGCAGGGCCTCTTTCGCCAGATCCTCGGGCACGCCAGCGAGTTCGAACATCACCCGCCCGGGCTTGATCACCGCGACCCAGCCCTCGGGGTTCCCCTTGCCCGAGCCCATCCGCGTCTCGGCGGGCTTCTTCGTGTAGGGCTTGTCGGGAAAGACGTTGATCCAGACCTTGCCGCCGCGTTTGATCTTGCGCGTCATCGCGATACGCGCAGCCTCGATCTGGCGGTTGGTGATCCAGCCGCGATCCAGCGACTTCAGTCCGTACTCGCCGAAGGAGACGCTGCTGCCGCCCTTGGCATTGCCGCGCATCCGGCCGCGCATCTGTTTGCGGTGCTTGACCCGCTTCGGCATCAGCATCAGCGACCACCGCCTTGGCGCCCGCCGCCACGATCGCCGCCGGATCGCCCGCCAGACCGACCTCCCTGCTGCTGGGGCGGCTCGCCGTCACCGCCCTGGTCGGCGCGGAAGCCCTCGGGCATCACCTCGCCCTTGTTGATCCAGCATTTGACGCCGATCCGGCCGGTCGTCGTGCGTGCCTCGAAAAAGCCGTAGTCGATGTCGGCGCGCAGCGTGTGCAGCGGAACGCGGCCGTCGGAGTAGCCCTCGGTGCGCGCCATCTCGGCACCGCCGAGGCGACCGGATACCTGGACCTTGACCCCTTTGGCGCCGGAGCGCATCGCCGAGGTGAGGGCGCGTTTCATCGCACGGCGGAAGGCGACCCTGTTCTGCAGCTGCTCGGCGATTGACTGGGCGACCAGCTTCGCGTCCAGCTCGGGGCGTTTCACCTCGCGAATGTTCACCTTGACCGGTTTGCCGGTCAGCTTGTGGAGGTCCTTGCGCAGCGCATCGACCTCGCTGCCCGACTTGCCGATCACGATGCCGGGGCGGGCGGTATGGATGTCGACGGCGATCTCGCCGCGGCGCTCGATCGTGATGTCCGAGAGCCCCGCATGAGCGAGCTTGCCCTCGATGTGATCGCGGATCTTCAGATCCTCGAGCAGGATGTCGGCGAAGTCTTTCTCGTCGAACCAGTTCGACTTCCAGTCGTGGATGTAGCCGACGCGGAAGCCCTCGGGGTGGATCTTTTGTCCCATGTCTTCCTACTCCTCCGGGCTCAGGGCCACGGAGATGTGGCTGGTTCGCTTGTGGATCGGGGTAGCCCGGCCAAGCGCCCGCGGACGGAAACGCTTCAAGGTCGGACCCTCGTCGACGGTGATTTCCGCAATCCGCATCTCATCGGCGATCAGATCGTGGTTGTTCTCCGCATTGGAGGCGGCAGAATCGATCAGCTTCTGGATGTCAAGCGCGGCGCTGCGCGGTGAGAACTGCAGCAGGGCGCGCGCCTTGTCGATCGGCAGGCCGCGAACCTGATCGGCAACCAGGCGCGCCTTGCGCGGGGCGATCCGCACGTAGCGAGAGCTGGCGCGCACCATGATCGCCACCTGCTTGGGCTTGGGCTTGGCCGCTTCCTTTTTCGCAGCCGCTTTTTTCGGTGCAGCCTCTTTCGCAGCTTTCTTGGCCGGCGCTTTTTTCGCGGCGGCTTTTGCCTCGCTTTTGCCGGAGGCTTTTTTGGCGGCGGCTTTTTTCGAAGCCGGTTTTTTCGCTGCTTTTTTGGTCGCTTTTTTCTTTTTCTCTTCGGCCATCGCTACTCAGCGCCCTTGCCCGTTCCCGAATGCGCGCGGAAGGTCCTGGTCGGCGCGAACTCGCCCAGCTTGTGGCCGACCATCGACTCCGAGATGAAGACGGGAACGTGCTTGCGCCCGTCGTGGACGGCGATCGTGTGGCCGACCATCTCGGGGAACACGGTCGACATCCGCGACCAGGTTTTCAGCATCTGCTTGTCGCCGGAGTCGTTCATCGCCGTGATGCGCTGCATCAGGCGCTCCTCCACCCACGGCCCCTTTTTAGTCGAGCGTCCCATCAGCGCTTCTTCTTTCCTCGACGCCGGCCGCGCACGATGTAGCGGTCGGACTGCTTGCCCTTCTTGCGTGTTCGGTAGCCGAGCGTCGGCTTGCCCCACGGGGTGACCGGATGCCCACCGGGCGTGTGATGCGCTTCGCCGCCACCGTGGGGATGGTCGACCGGGTTCATGGCGACGCCGCGCGTCTGCGGGCGCTTGCCCTTGTGGCGGTTGCGACCGGCCTTGCCGATCTTCAAGTTCTGGTGCTCGGCATTGGAGAGGACGCCAACCGTGGCCCGGCACTCGGCGCGGACCAGCCGCATCTCCGAGGAGGGCAGGCGCAGGGTGACCATGTCCCCCTCCTTCGCGACCAACTGGATCGCGGTGCCGGCGGCGCGGCCAAGCTTGCCGCCCTGGCCGGCGGTCATCTCGACGTTATGGACGATCGTGCCGGTTGGCATATCCCGCAGGGCAAGCGCGTTGCCCGGCTTGATGTCCGCGCCGGGCCCTGATTGGACGGTGTCGCCCACCCCGAGCTGCGCCGGAGCGAGGATGTAACTCTTCTGCCCATCGGCGTAATGCAGCAGCGCGATGTAGCAGCTGCGGTTTGGGTCGTACTCGATGCTCGCCACCTTGGCGGGAACCCCGTCCTTGAGCCGCTTGAAGTCGATCTTGCGGTAGCGCCGCTTGACGCCGCCGCCGCGATGGCGCGCGGTGACGCGACCGTTGGAGTTGCGCCCGCCAGAGGAGCGCAGGCCCTCGGTCAGCTTGCGCTCCGGCTCGTCCGTGGTCAGCTGCTCCCGCAGCGGATAGGTAGCGAAGCGGCGTCCGGGGCTGGTCGGTTTCGTTTTTCGATTCGCCATCGCTATGCAGTCTCCGCGCCTTCGAACAGCTCGATCCGCTCGCCCGGCGCCAGCTGGACGACCGCCTTCTTCCAGGCCCGCGTGCGGCCCTGGTGCAAGCCGCGGCGCTTGGGCTTGGAGCGAACCTTGGCTGTCCGCACCGCGGCCACCTGGACGTCGAAGATCTCCTCGACCGCGTGGGCGATCTGCGTCTTGTGGGCGCGATCGTCTACCCGGAACGTGTACTTGCCCTCGGCGATCAGCGCGTAGCTCTTCTCCGAGATGACGGGACGAATGAGGATGTTGCGAGGGTCCATCAGACCAGTCTCTCTTCCAGCTTGGCCAGCGCCCGCTCGGAGAGGACGAGCGAAGCGGCACCAATCACGTCGGCGACTCCAACCGCGCCCACCTCGACCACCTGGACCCGGGGAATGTTGCGAAAGCTCTTCACCGCGCCGGTCTCCTCGGCCTCGACCACGACCAGGGTGGCCGGCTTCCCGCCCCATTTCTCCAACGCCTGCGCGGCGCTCTTGGTCGATGGGGAATCGAAGGCGGCGGCATCCAGAAGGGCGACGCTGCCCCGTTCGCCATGGACGGAGAGCGCGGCGCGCATCGCCTTGCGACGTGCTTTTCGGTTGACCTTGACCGTGTAGTGACGCGGCTTGGGGCCGAAGGCGACGCCGCCGCCGTAGCGGTTGGGCACGCCGAGCGTGCCGGCGCGGGCGCGGCCGGTGCCCTTCTGGCGCCAGGCCTTGGCGGTGGTGAAGGAAACCTCGCCACGGGTCAGGGTGGAGGCGGTGCCGCGGCGGCGCGCCGCCATGTCGGCGCGGGCTGCCTCGTGGACCAGCGAGTGATGGAAGGGCTCGGCGAACAGGCCTTCCGGCAGCTCGGCTTTGGTCGTCTTGCCGAGCACAGGGGCTTTCGCGCTAGCCATCGGTCCGCACCTCCACGACGGCGTTGCGGGAGCCGGGCACCGAGCCCTTGATCAACAGCAGATTGCGCTCCGCGTCGACGTCAGCGATCTCCAAGCCCCTCTGAGTGGCGCGCTTGTTGCCCATCTGGCCCGGCATTCGCATTCCTTTGAAGACCCGCGCGGGGAAGGCGCTGGCGCCGATCGAGCCGGGGGCGCGCACGTTGTGCGAGCCGTGGCTGACCGGTCCCCGGCTGAAGTTGTGCCGCTTGATCCCACCCTGGAAGCCCTTGCCGATCGAGACGCCCGAGACCTTCACCTTCTGGCCGGCCTCGAAGGAGGCGACAGTTACGTCATCGCCGATCTTGGGCCCATCCTCGGCGCCGAGATCCTCGTCGCGGAATTCGACCAGGTGGCGCATGGGGGCCGCGCCGGCCTTCTTCAAGTGACCCTCCTCGGCCTTGGAGAGCTTGCCCTCCTTGACCTCGCCGAAGGCCAGCTGCACGGCGGCATAGCCGTCGCGCTCGGGATCGCGAACCGCGGTCACCTTGCAGGGCCCTGCCTCGATCACCGTGACCGGGACCACGGTGCCGTCCTCGCGAAAGACCTGCGTCATGCCAAGCTTCTTCCCGAGAATCGCCGCCATCGCCGCACCTAAAGCCGGATCTCGATGTCGACGCCCGCGGGCAGTGAGTCCAGCCGTTGAAGCGAGTCGACGGTTTTCGGGGACGGCTGGAGGATGTCGATCAGCCGCTTGTGAGTTCGGATCTCGAAATGCTCGCGCGAGTCCTTGTCCTTGAACGGCGAGCGGATCACGCAGTAGACGTTTTTCTCGGTAGGCAGCGGCACCGGACCGGAGACGCTGGCCCCGGTGCGCTCCGCGGTCTCGACGATCTCGCGGGCAGCCCGATCGATGGCGTCATGGTCGTACGCCTTCAATCGGATCCGGATTTTCTGTGCCGCGATGGTTGCCACTTCTGAAACTCGTCTCTCATTTCTGCGCGGCTCTTACCGCGCAATAAGGGCGGGGCCCCTTTATTTGGGGCGCCGCCCCGGTCGTATGTCCTTGCAGTTGTTCTCGCCGCCGGAGCCCACCGGCAGCGAAAGGGCGGGCCCGAGCCCGCCCTCCGGGTCGTTACTCGATGATCTCGGAGACGACCCCCGAGCCGACGGTGCGGCCACCCTCGCGGATGGCGAACCGAAGGCCCTGATCCATGGCGATCGGCTGGATCAGCTCGATCGTCATCTCGACGTTGTCGCCCGGCATCACCATCTCGGTCCCCTCGGGGAGGTTGGCGATCCCGGTCACATCGGTGGTGCGGAAGTAGAACTGGGGCCGGTATCCGGAGAAGAACGGCGTGTGACGGCCACCCTCCTCCTTCTTCAGGCAGTAGACCTCGGCCTTGAACTTGGTGTGCGGAGTGATCGAGCCGGGCTTGCAGAGAACCTGGCCGCGCTCGATCTCCTCGCGCTTGGTGCCGCGCAGCAGGGCGCCGATGTTGTCGCCCGCCTGACCCTGGTCGAGGATCTTGCGGAACATCTCAACCCCGGTGACGACGGTTTTCGTCGTGTCCTTGATGCCGACGATCTCCACCTCGTCGCCGGTGTTGACGATGCCCTGCTCGACACGGCCGGTCGCGACGGTGCCGCGGCCGGTGATCGAGAAGATGTCCTCGATCGGCATCAGGAACGGCTTGTCGAGGTCGCGCTGGGGCTCCGGGATGTAGGAGTCGAGCGCGTCGGCCAGCTCGAAGATCGCCTTCTGGGCCTCCTCGTCGCCCTCCAGCGCCTTCAGCGCCGAGCCCTTGATGATCGGCGTGTCGTCGCCGGGGAAGTCGTACTCGTTGAGCAGGTCCTTGACCTCCTCCTCGACCAGCTCGATCAGCTCGTCGTCGTCGACCTGATCGACCTTGTTGAGGAAGACGACCACGTGAGGCACGTTGACCTGGCGGGCGAGCAGGATGTGCTCGCGTGTCTGAGGCATCACGCCGTCGGCGGCGGAGACCACCAGGATCGCCCCGTCCATCTGGGCGGCGCCGGTGATCATGTTCTTCACGTAGTCGGCGTGGCCCGGGCAGTCGACGTGCGCGTAGTGGCGGTTGTCGGTCTGGTACTCGACGTGGGAGGTCGCGATCGTGATCCCACGCTCCTTCTCCTCCGGAGCGTTGTCGATCTCATCGAAGCTCTTCGCCTCGGCGCCGCCTTTCGTGGAGAGGGTTTTCGTGATCGCGGCCGTTAGCGTCGTCTTGCCATGGTCGATGTGACCGATGGTGCCGACGTTCACATGCGGCTTATCGCGCTCGAACTTCTCCTTGGACATCGCTCTCCGTTCTACCTTTCGAAGTTGTTTTCGTCTGCCTGTGGGCGAACCTGGGAAATATAGCCAGCCCTACGAAGCCGCGCCCACCGGCTCGCCCGACCGGTGCTCGACTATCTCCTCGGCAATGTTGCCGGGAACTTCCTCGTAGCGCTCGAACTGCATCGTGTAAGTGGCGCGCCCTTGCGTCGATGATCGCAGGTCTGTGGCATAGCCAAACATCTCGCCAAGCGGCACGTAGGCGTGGACGGCGAGCGCGTTGCCGCGCTGCTCTTGGCCCTGGACCTTGCCGCGACGACGAGAGAGATCGCCGATCACGTCGCCGAGGAAGTCCTCGGGCGTGACGACCTCGACCGACATCACCGGCTCCAGCAGGACAGGGCTGGCCTTGCGGGCGGCTTCCTGAATCGCCATCGAGCCGGCGATTTTGAAGGCCATCTCCGAGGAGTCGACGTCGTGGGAGGAACCATCGATCAGCTCGACCTTGACGTCGACCATCGGGTAACCGGCCTTGACGCCGTTCTCCAGCGCCTCCTTGATCCCCTGCTCGGTGGGACCGATGAACTCACCCGGGATCACGCCGCCCTTGATCTTGTTCTCGAAGACAAAGCCTTCGCCGGGCGCCGGCTCGGCGTTGATGACGACGTGTCCAAACTGACCGCGGCCGCCGGTCTGGCGGACGAAGCGAGCCTCGACCTTCTTGGCGTCCTTGCGGATCGTCTCGCGGTAGGCGACCTGGGGTCGGCCGACGTTGGCGTCGACTTTGAACTCGCGCAGCATGCGGTCGACGATCACCTCGAGGTGCAACTCCCCCATCCCGTGGATCAGGGTCTGGCCGGTCTCCTCGTCGGACTCGACCTGGAAGGTCGGATCTTCTTCGCCCAGCCGCTGCAGGGCGGTCCCCATCTTCTCCTGGTCGGCTTTCGTCTTCGGCTCGATCGCGACCGCGATCACCGGCTCCGGGAACTCGATGTTCTCCAGCGCGATCGGGGCATCGGGGGCCGAGAGCGTGTCGCCTGTGCTGGTCTGCTTGAGGCCGACGCCGGCGCAGATGTCGCCCGCGTAGCACTCATCGATCTCCTCGCGGCTGTTGGCGTGCATCATCAACAAGCGGCCTATCCGCTCGGTCTTGCCGGTCGTGGTGTTCAGGACGCGGCCGCCGGCCTCGAGCTTGCCCGAGTAGACGCGGAAGTAGGTGAGCTTCCCGACATAGGGATCGGACATGACCTTGAAGGCGAGGGCGGCGAAGGGAGCGTTGTCGTCAGCGGGTCGCTGGGCCTCGGTTCCCTCGTCCTCGCCCTTGCCGGCGGGCTCCAAGCCGGTCACGGGCGGCACCTCGACCGGCGAGGGCAAAAGCTCGACGACAGCGTCCAGCAGCGGCTGCACTCCCTTGTTCTTGAATGAGGAGCCGCAAAGGACGGGGGTGACCTTGGTGTCGAGGCAAGCGCGGTGCAGGGACTTGGCGATCCGCTCGTGGGGAATCTCCTCCTCGCCGAGGTAGGCCTCCATCAGCTCGTCGTCGTAGTCGGCGCAGGCCTCGATCAGCTCGGTCCGGTACTGCTCGGCTTTCTCCTGGAGGTCGTCCGGAATCTCGACCGTCTCGAACTCGGTGCCCAGCTCGTCCTTCCAGATCAGCGCTTTCATCTCGATCAGGTCGACGACGCCGACGAAGTCGCCCTCGCTTCCGATCGGCAGCTGGATCGGCAGCGGGTTGGCGCCGAGTCGGTCCTTCATCGTCTCCACGGCGTTGAAGAAGTCGGCGCCGGTGCGGTCCATCTTGTTGATGTATGCGAAGCGCGGGACCTTGTACTTGTCCGCCTGGCGCCAAACCGTCTCGGACTGTGGCTCCACCCCGGCGACCGCGTCGAAGACGGCGATCGCGCCGTCGAGGACGCGCAGGCTGCGCTCGACCTCAACCGTGAAGTCGACGTGGCCGGGCGTGTCGATGATGTTGATCCGGTGCCCGTTCCACTCGCAAGCGGTGGCGGCGGAGGTGATCGTGATGCCGCGCTCCTGCTCCTGCTCCATCCAGTCCATCACCGCGGCGCCTTCGTGAACCTCGCCGATTTTGTGTGTGCGGCCGGTGTAGTAAAGGATGCGCTCGGTCGTCGTCGTCTTGCCGGCGTCGATGTGCGCCATGATGCCGATATTGCGCGTTTTCTCGAGAGGGAAGGTGCGTGCCATGGTCTTAAGGTAAGGGTTGTCTTGAAGCGGGGACGAGTGAAACGGAAGCGGGACGGCGAAAGCCGGGGTCCGCGCATGAAAAAGGCCCTCGCGGGCCCGGCGAAACGTACTGCGAAAAAACGTGCTGCAAAGAAGCCTGAGCGACGCGCGATGATAGCAGCGGTTGGGCACTGGACGCGAAAGGTCGATCGCCGCCTCGACCGCGCGATCGGCAAGGTGCCCGAGGCCCTGGCTGACTGGACCCGAGTCGCCGACCGTCGCCTCAGCCGACTCGCCGGTCGGATTGAAGCCGTGGCGCAGAAGCGCTGGCGCCGGGTGCGCCCTGTTTTCGTTCGCTGGGCCCGCTGGATCGGCAAGCGCCTGCGTCCTGTCGCGGTGGCCGTCCTGCGCACCTTCGCGGCCGGCGAGCGATGGCTGCGCCGTGCCGGGAGGCGAGCGGTCAACGCGACGACCCGGCTCAGCGCCCTCATCACCCCTCAGCGCGCGATCCTTGGCGTGGCCATCGCCAGCGGCCTTTGCCTCATCGCCTCCCAGTTCGTCGACTACCGCGCCGTCGAAATCGGACAGCCGGGATACGCCGGCCTGCCTGAAGTCGCCGAGCCGCCGACGGTCGGAGTGAAGACCGCCGGCGAAGCGCACTCCTACCTGCTGGTTCCGCTTGCTCTGCTGGCCGCCCTGATTGCCGTGCCGGCGATGCGGCGGCCGAAGCGGCGGGCGTTGGGCCGTGCGATCGCCGCGTTGGGGTCGGCGGGAATCGCCTTGATCCTCCTCGTCGACCTGCCCGCCGGGCTCGACGCCGGCGAGCAGGCATCCCGCTTCTCGGGAGCGACGGCGACCCTCGAAGACGGCTTCTTCGCCGAGCTGGCTGCCTGCGGCGGGCTGATCCTTGCCGGACTGCTCTACTATGCGCGACCGTGCCAAACACGAACCAACTTGTACGCAAGGGTCGTAAGCGCCCTAAGAAGAAGACCGCGACGCCGGGCCTCAAGTCGGGGCAGGGCAACAAGAAGCGGGTCTCCGCGCCGCAGCGACGGGGCGTCTGCACCCGCGTCGCGACCGTAACGCCGAAGAAGCCGAATTCGGCGCTGCGCAAGATCGCGCGCGTGCGGCTGACGAACGGGATGGAGGTCACGACCTACATCCCGGGCGAGGGCCACAACCTTCAGGAGCACTCGGTCGTGCTGGTCCGCGGCGGTCGTGTCAAGGATCTGCCGGGCGTCCGCTACAAGGTCGTTCGCGGCACCCTCGACGCGGCCGGCGTCTCCGACCGCAAGCAGGCCCGCTCCCGCTACGGCGTCAAGGCTTCCTGATGCCGCGCCGCTCCGCAGCCCAGCTTCGCCCGATAGAGCCGGACGCCCGCCACCGCAACCGGCTCGTCCAGCAGGTCATCAACAAGGTGATGAGCGACGGCAAGAAGGCCCTTGCAGAGCGGATCGTCTACGACAGCCTGGCAATCGTCGGCGAGCGCGCCGGCGAGGATCCGGTCGAGACTCTGGAGGCGGCTATCAAACAGCTCACCCCGGTGCTGGAGGTTCGCTCCCGCCGAGTCGGCGGCGCCACCTACCAGGTGCCGGTCGAGGTCCCGGCCCGACGCGCCCGCACCCTGGCGGTCCGCTGGCTGGTCGACTATGCCCGCCAGCGGCGCGAGTACTCGATGGCCGAGCGCCTCGCCAACGAGATCCTCGACGCCGGCAAGCAGCAGGGCAACGCCTGGAAGCGGAAGGACGACATCTACCGCATGGCCCAGGCCAACAAGGCTTTCGCGCACTACCGCTGGTAGCGGAGCTGGCTCCTCAATGAGCCGGCCGATCCTCGCTGTCGACGTCGATGGCGTCATCAGTCTCTTCGGGTTCGACGAGCCGCCCGACCGCGCGGCGGCCCGCTTCGAGCTGATCGACGGGATGGTGCACTGCATCTCGCTTACTGCAGGGGAACGGCTGCAGCGGCTGTCCGAGCACTACGACCTGGTCTGGGCGACAGGCTGGGAAGACAAAGCCAACTACTACCTGCCCACCTTGTTGGGGCTGCCCGAGCTGCCTCACCTGAGCTTCGACGGCGCCGCGCGCTTTGGCTCCGCCCACTGGAAGCTCGGTCCGCTCGACGAGTACGGCCGCGGGCACGCCCTGGCGTGGGTCGACGATAACTTCGACGAGAGCTGCTACGAGTGGGCCCGGGGCCGCGAGGAGCCGACCTTGCTGATCCCAACCGAGCCCCATCTCGGCCTGGAAGAGGCACAGGTGGAGGCACTCTTGGCGTGGGCCCGCAGTCTTTGAGCGCATCGCCCTCGGGATCGGCCTTTAGACTTGGCCTTCGTGGAGGGGTTCCTGCCGATCTTCTTTTTGCTCGTCGTGCTGAAGATTCCCGTGTTCGGCGCGCTTTGGCTGGTCTGGTGGGCGAGCCGTTCACCCGAGGAAGACACCGCTGAAGAGGACACCGGAGGCGGCTTCCACCACAGGCGCCCGCAACCGATTCGGCCCCGCGGCCCACGTCGTGGTCCCCACGGCGGGGGTGCCGTTCGGAGGCGACGGGGTGCCCCTTCTGGGCAGCGGCGTCCTGTTTTTCGCCCCACTCCTCAGCAGATGCAGCAATCGCAGCTGGCGAAAAACCCAGCAACCAGGCGGGGCACCCCGTCGCCTCCGCTCACACCGCCTGCGTAGTCCGCTTCCTTTCGCGGCGAATCTCACGCAGGTAGGGGTGGAAGTCCACCTCGATCGTGTGACGCTTAGAGGCGACGAAGCGCTTCCCCATTCTGCGCTCGTAGTCGGCGATCTCCTCCCGCATCTCTGCCGCTGAGGGCAACACTGCCATGCCTCGCAGCAGATCGGCGATCCACTCCGACTGAGCCTCAGCGATCGGCATGATCGGCCCCAGCGGCTGGATGAAGCCGATGAAGTAGAGGCCGGGGCGATCGACCGCCGCAACGCGACGGTAGAGCGGCATCCGGTTGTCCTTCACCGGGAACACCCCCTCGCTCAAGAAGGGGAAGGTGATCTTGTAGCCGGTGCAATAGACGACGAGATCGATCTCCTCCTCGCTGCCGTCGGCGAAGCGCACCGTGCTGCCCCCGGTGAAACGGTCGATGTTTGGCTTGATCGTGATATCGCCGTGGCCGATACGAGGCAGCAGCTCCGAGGAGACGGTGGGATGAGCCTCGAGCAGCTTGTGATCGGGCTTGGGGAGGCCATAGGAAGTCATGTCCCCAACCGCCATGCTCAGCGCCCGTGCCATGAAGAAGCGCTGCACCGACAGCGGCAGGCGCGAAGCGATCGGAGGTGTGGCGTCGTCGATCGGTTTGCCGTTCAGGTACTTGGGCAGGACGTAGGCACCACGCCGCATCGCGAGAAAGGTCGCATCGGCGATCCGCGAGGACTCGACCGCGATGTCGACCGCGGAGTTGCCGATCCCCAGGACCAGCACCCGCTTGCCGCGCAGCGCGTCGGGTTCGCGGTAATAGTGGGCGTGGATCTGCTCGCCGGAGAACTCGTCGGCGCCGGGGAACGGGGGTTCGGGCCAACGTGGGTCCCAGTGATGGCCGTTGGCCACCAGCACGGCGCGGTAGCGGTCGCTCCTGCGCTTGCCGTCGGCGTCCTCAACCGTCACCTCCCACTCGCCGTTGGCGGGCTCGACGTTCACCACCTCGGTGCGGAAGGTGATCTTCTCCGCCAACCCGAAGCGCTCGACGTAGTCATCGAAGTACTTGGCGATCCGCCAGTGGTCGGGGTAGTCCGGATAGTCATCCGGCATCGGGAACGCTTTGTAGGACATCAGGCTGCGAGAGCTGTTGATGTGCAGCGAACGGTAGGCGGACGACATCCCGTTGTCGTTCTCATAGCGCCAGTTGCCGCCAACCCGCGAGCCCTTCTCGAAGCAGTCGAAGGGGATGCCGCGCGCCCCCAGCACCTGACAGGCGGTGATCCCGGAGGACCCGGCTCCGATGATGCAGACCTTCTCCGCAGCTGTCACGGCCAGAAATCTACTGGGAGGGGTGAGCGGGTTCACCCCTGGGGTCCGTAGATGCCCATGCGGATCGGGCCGAACCTGGGACATCGGGATCGAAAACAACGAAAGGAGACCCCCGATGACCCGCAAGACCCGCAGTTTCCGCCCCTCCCCCGCCCTCGTGATCGGCTGCATGGCGTTGTTTCTGGCTATGACCGGCAGCGCTCTGGCAATCGGCAAGAACACCGTCCGCTCGGCCCAGATCGTCAACGGCACCATCCGCACCGTCGACCTCCGCGACAACGCGGTCACGTCTGTCAAAGTCGCCGACGCATCGCTGAGCGCCGATGACCTGGGCACCGACTCGGTCAACTCAGACGAAATCGCCGAGAACGCTGTCGCCTCGCCCGAGGTGGCCCAGGATTCGCTCACCGCGAACGATCTCGGCGCCGCCTCGGTCGCCTCCTCGGAGGTAGCCGACCAGTCCCTGACCGCCAACGACCTGGGCCTCGACTCAGTCGGCGCCGGCGAGCTGGGCACGGTCACGGTTCGCACCAACAGCGAGGCGATCGCAGCCGGCGCAAGCGGCAGCGTCACCGCCAACTGCCTCGCCGGCGAGCAGGCTCTCAGCGGCGGCGGCCAGCCGGGCCACTTCGGCGTCGAGATGACCTCGACCCGTCCCTCCGGCAACGGCTGGCTCTACCAGGCGAAGAACCAGAACGGCAGCGCCTCAACCATCACCGCATTCGCCGTCTGCCTCGGCTAGCAAACCCCAAGTGCAACGCGTTCGACAGCTAACGCGTTGCACTGCACGAAGCAAGCGTCATCCCGGCGGCCCGGATCGACATCCGGGCCGCCGGCACGTGTTGCAGGAGGGGTCGGGGGGTGTCTCCCGCGCGCGGCGCTACCCGAAGGG
>DASVDE010000004.1:0-173520 GCA_036381235.1 Solirubrobacterales bacterium
GGCACCGACATGCTCTATTTTGCCGTCGCGCGCGACGGCCATGACGGCGGCGTGCAAATCACCGCATCGCACAACCCGAAGGAATACAACGGCATCAAAATGGTGCGGAAGGAGGCCTTCCCGCTGTCAGGCGAAGCCGGCATCAATGACATTCGCGACATGATCGCGAAGGGCGCGATTCCGCCGCCGGCCGCGAAACCGGGAACCCTGTCCCAGGCCGACGTGGTGGACGACTACGTCAAGCACGTGCTGTCGTTCATCGACATCTCGATCATCAAGCCGTTCAACGTCGTGCTCGACGCCGGCAGCGGCATCGCGGGCATGGTGGCTCCCCTGCTCTTCAAGCACATCCCGACGAAGAAGCTGACGACGTTGTGTTTCGACGTCGACGGAACATTTCCGAATCACGAAGCCAATCCGTTGATCGAAGAGAACCGCATCGACATCACTGAACGGGTCATCGCCGAAAAGGCAGACATTGGGATCGCCTGGGACGGCGACGCCGACCGCTGCTTCTTCATCGACGGCGAGGGCGAGTTCTGCGACGGCGACTTCGTCTGCGCCCTGCTCGCCCGCGCGGCGCTGGCGAAGAACCCCGGCGCGACGATCCTCTACGACCCGCGCTCCAGTCGTGCCGTTCCCGACCTCGTCGCCGCCGAGGGCGGGCGCTCCGCCCTCTCCCGTGTCGGCCACGCCTTCTTCAAGCTGCGGATGCGCGAGGAGGGCGCCGTCTTCGGCGGCGAGGTTTCCGGCCACTACTACTTCCGCGACTTCTGGTGCGCCGACTCGGGGACGATCCCGGCCCTGCTGATGCTGGAGCTCCTCTCGGTCGACGGGCGCAGCCTGGCGGAGTTGATGAGCGAGTTCCGCTCCAGATACTTCATCTCCGGCGAGATCAACTCCGAAGTCGACGATCCCGAGGCGAAGCTGGCCGAGATCGCCGAGCGCTACGCCGACGGCAAGCAGACGACCCTCGATGGAATCTCGGTCGACTACCCCGACTGGCACTTCAACGTACGCCCCTCCAACACCGAGCCGCTGCTACGCCTCAACCTCGAGTCGTTGATCTCCCATGAGGACATGGAGGCGAAACGCGACGAGGTGTTGGGGTTGATCCGGACGTGAGCATCTCCACCCCCGAGGGGGCGCTGGAACAGGCTGCCCTCGCCGGCATCCACTGCCTCCGCATCCCCACCCCGTTCGCCGTCGGGCGGGTCAACTGCTACCTACTCGAGGATGAGCCACTGACCCTGATCGACACTGGGCCCAACTCGGGCAAAGCGCTCGACGAACTGCAGTCCCAACTCGGCGAGCGCGGCCACTCGATCGACGACCTCGAGCTGGTGATCGTCACCCACCAGCACATCGACCACCTCGGCCTGGTCGAGATCGTCGTCGAGCACTCCGGCGCCGAGGTCGCGGCACTCGGAATCGCCGCCGAACGGCTCGCCAACTTCAGCGAGGACGCTGAGGCCGAGGACGGCTTCGCGGTCGAGCTGATGCTGCGCAACGGCATCCCCGAGGAGGTCGCCTTCGCCCTGCAGAGCGTCAGCCGCAGCTTCCGCGGCTGGGGCTCGCGCGCCGAGGTGACGCGGCCGCTGGAGGACGGGCAATCGCTGCCCTTCCGCGATCGCATCCTGCAGGCGCTGCACCGACCCGGCCACAGCCCCTCGGACACCGTCTTCTGGGACGAGGAACGGAAGATCCTGATCGCCGCCGACCACCTGATCGCCCACATCTCCTCCAACCCGCTGATCGCGCGGCCGCTGGACGGCTCCTCCGAACGCCCGCAGGCGCTGGTCACCTACATCGAGTCGATGAAGAAGACCAGGGAGATGCCGGCCGAGATCGTTCTCTCCGGGCACGGCGAGCCGATCGTCGACCACGTCGCGCTGATCGACGACCGCATCGCCAAGCACGAGCGGCGCAAGGAGAAGATCTACAAGCTGATCGCCGAGCAGCCGCGCAGCGGGTACGAGATCGCCCAAGCGATCTGGGGCAACGTCGCCGTCACCCAAGCCTTCCTCACCCTCTCGGAGGTGATCGGACACGCCGACCTCCTGGTCAACGAAGGGCGCGTGCGCGAGGTCGAAGACGGGGAGGTGATCCGCTATGAGGCTTAGGCACCGGGGCAAGAAGCGGATGCTGATGATCGTCAACCCGTACGCGACGACCGTCTCGGACCGGCTGAAGAACCTCGTCGTCTACGCGCTGCAGGGCCGTTACGACGTCGAGGCGATCTCCACCGAGGCACAGAACCACGCCACCGAGATCGGCCGCGAAGTTCGCGATCACGGCTACGACATCGTCGTTGCCTTCGGCGGGGATGGCACCCTGAACGAGGTTGTGAACGGTCTCGCCGGGACCGACGTGCCCGTCTCGGTGTTGCCGGGGGGATCGACCAACGTCGTCTGCCGCACGCTGGGAATCCCCAACGACGTGGTCGACGCAACCGAGCACCTGCTGGCCGTTGCCGATGATTGGGCACCGCGCAAGATCGACCTCGGCGTCGCCGACGGTCGTTACTTCGTCTTTTCCTGCGGCGCAGGCATCGACGCCACAGTGGTCAGGCGCGTCGACGCGCACCCCAGGTTGAAGTCCGCTGCCGGTCCCTACTACTTCAGCTGGGCCGGCATCTCCGGCTTCTACCGCCGCTACCTGCGCAACGCGGTCAGGCTGCGAGTCGAGACGGACGTGGGCGCTCCGATCGAGGGCATAACCGCGCTGGCCCAGAACTCCGACCCCTTCACCTACTTCGCCAGCCGGCCGATCAGGGTCTGCGAGGGCGTCGCGATCGACGACGGCACCCTCTCGATGGCGGTTCTGAAGCGAGCCGCGCAGCGGGACATGCCGAGCCTGATCGCACGGCTCTTCAGCGAGCCTCTCAGCGCCGCCCAGCACCGCCAGATCGTGCATCTCGACGATGTCACCGTCGCCTCCATCTCCTCGATCTCCAAGGACAAGGAGGGCGCGGTCAGGCCGTTTCCCGTCCAGGTCGACGGCGACTACATCGGCGAGCGCGTTCGGGTCGACCTGCGCGCAGCTCCCCAGGCCCTCACCGTCATCGCCTGATTCAGGCAGTCGGCGTAATGCGGTAGGCGTCGAAGACCGACTCGACGTTGCGCAGTTTCGAGATGCACTGTTTGAGCTGCTCGGTGTCCCCCACCTCGATCACGAACTTGTTCTTGACCATCGGGTGTTTGGTGGAGCAACTCGCCTCGAGGATGTTGATGCCGGCCTCCGAGAAGGTCCGTGAGAGATCCTCCAGCAGGCGGGTGCGATCGTAAGCGTCGACCTGCAGCTCCACCCGGTAGGAGGCCTCGTTGTCGCCCGCCCATGAGACCTCGACGAAGCGCTCCGGCGCCTTGCGCAGCGCCTTTACGTTCTTGCAGTCGTCGCGGTGGATGGTGATGCCCCGCCCCAGCGAGACATAGCCGGCGATCTTGTCGCCCGGCACAGGGCGGCAGCACTTGGCGAGCCGCACCGCGACGTTGTCGGCGCCCTTGACGCTGATCCCGTAGTTGGACGCCTCTCGGGTGCGGCGCGAGCGCTCGTCCTCGCGGCCGTCGCTGAGCCCGGCCGGCGCCTCCTCGACCGGCTCGCCGGCCTTCAGCCGCTGCATCAGCTTGTTGGCGACGGTCTTGGTCGAGACCTTCCCCTGGCCAAGCGCGATGTAGAACTCGCTCGCTTTGCGGAAGCCCATCTCGCGGATCACGTCGGCGAGCAGCGGTGACATCGCCAGCTTCTGCATCGGCAGGCCGCGCTTGCGCAGGGCGTCCTCGAGGCCCTCGCGGCCCTTGCGCTCGGCGTCCTCGCGGCTCTCCTCTTTGAAGAAGGCGCGGATCTTGTTGCGGGCCCTGCTCGTCCTCACCAGCTTCAGCCAGTCGCGCGAGGGCCCGCGCTTCTGCTTCGCGGTCAGCACCTCGACGATGTCCCCGGAGCGGAGCTGGTAGTGCAGCGGCACGATGTTGCCGTTCACTTTGGCGCCGACGCAGCGGTGGCCGACATCGGTATGCACCGCGTAGGCGAAGTCCAGGGGGGTCGAGCCGGCCGAGAGGCTCTTCACCTCGCCCTTGGGGGTGAAGACGAAGACCTCGTCCTCGAACAGGTCGACCTTCAACGACTCCAGGAACTCGGCCGGGTCCTGCTCGCCCTCGGCCTCGACCAGCTGCCGCAGCCAGGTCATCTTCTCCCGCTGCGGATCCCCCGCCCCTCCCTCTTTGTAGGCGACGTGGGCGGCGATCCCGTACTCGGCCAGCTTGTGCATCTCCTCGGTGCGGATCTGAATCTCAAGCGGCTTGCCCTCGGGGCCGATCACCGTCGTGTGCAGGGCCTGGTACATGTTGGCCTTGGGCATCGCGACCCAATCCTTGAAGCGTCCCGGCAGCGGCTTCCAGAGCGAGTGAATGACGCCGATCGTCCCGTAGCAGTCCTTCACGGAGCCGACGATCACCCGCATCGCGGTGAGGTCGAAGATCTCGTTGAACTCCCGCCCCTTCTTGGTCATCTTCGTGTAGATCGAGTAGAAGTGCTTGGCCCGGCCGGAGATCTCGGCCTCGATCCCGACCTCCTCCAGTTCCTTGGCCAGGAAACGCCCGGCGTCGGCGACGTAGGTCTCGCGCTCGTTGCGCTGCTGGGCGACGAGCTGCTTGATCTCCGCGTACTTACGGGGATGCAGGGTCGCGAAGGCGAGATCCTCCAGCTCCCACTTGATCGCGTGGATGCCCAGGCGGTGGGCCAGCGGCGCGTAGATCTCCAGGGTCTCGCGCGACTTCGCCATCTGCTTCTGCTTGGGGAGCGCGCCAAGCGTGCGCATGTTGTGGAGGCGATCGGCCAGCTTGATCAGGATCACCCTGACGTCGGTGGCCATCGCCACCATCATCTTGCGGTAGTTCTCAGCCTGACGCTCGTCGCGGCTCTCGAAGGTGATCCCGGTCAGCTTGGTGACGCCGTCGACCAACTGGGCGATCTCCTCGCCGAACTCGGCACGGACGTCGTCGAGGGAGGCGCTGGTGTCCTCGACCGTGTCATGGAGAAGGGCCGCGCAGAGGGTCTCCGTGTCGAGCCGCATTCCCGCGCAGATCTGGGCGACGCCGACAGGGTGGGTGATGAACTCGTCTCCCGAGCGGCGCAGCTGGTCGGCGTGTCGCTCGCAGGCGAACTCGAAAGCCCGCGCGACCGCGTCGCGATCGATGGCAACGACCGCGACCGCGGTACCGCCCTCGCCTCCATTTTCGCCCGGCGAGGAATCGAACTCCTCGACCACGGCAAAGAGGTCGGCGAGGAGCTCACGCTGCTCTAAGGGTGTTTGCGTCTTTCGAGGTATCGCTTGCCTTCTTCGTAGGCGGCGCTGTAGGCACGGTAGGCGGCCGAGCGCTCCAGTTCCTTCCCCTCCGAGGATACGACCCTGACGACCCCCGTACCGCCGTCGGGGGCCCCTTGAACCAGGTCCAGCTCGGCGAGGACGCGGAAGCAGCGGGCCGCCGTCTCAGGGTCGCGCGGGTGGGCGCCGTCGCCGAGCAAGGCCTCTCGCAACTCCTCGCCGCTGAGCCCCTCACCCGCGTCACGCAAGCACCTGAAGAGAGGAATCAGCTCCCCCCGCCGGGCACAGCGGGATTCGAGCATGGAGAGCGCGAAGCGATGCTCGGCTTCACCCCAGGCCAGGTGGAGGTAGCCGCCTTCCGGCGAAGGGAGGGAGGCGAGCCGCTCGAGGCGAGCCGATGGCGGCGGGTCGACGAGGACCACATGGGCGAAGCCCCGGGCGAGATCCGGTCGTCTCTCAAGCTCCGCGTAGTCGGCAAGGGTGAGGCCCTCGCGCGCCAGGGCGGCGCGGCGTGGCGCGTCGGCGACCAGGGCGAGAACCGATGCGCCGCTGGAGAGCAGCTCGAACACCGTCGCCGCAGGCGAGTTTGCGTCGCGAACTGGATGTCGCCCCCCCTCCTCCTCAGGATCCGACTCGTCCCCGCTATCGAGTGGGACTTCGACGAGGTCGGCGACGAGCTCAGCCTCGAAGCGCTCCCACCAGGCGGCAGCCTCCGCACTCACCTGCCCACCATCGCCGTCGCCATTTTGCGTGGCCTCCCACGGGTAGAGCTCGCGCAGCACGACGCGCGGCTCGACCGCGCCGTTCCAGTGATTCACCTCGAGCCGCACCGCAGCATCGACCGGATCGTCGTCGCCAACCCCGAGCCGGGCGCGGCCGAAGGCGACGCCCAACGCCCGATGGGAGCCGCTGTGCAAGCTGAAGCGGGCGTGTTTGCCCTCCCCCATCGGTCGCACATCGCGAACCCTGGCCGAGGGGACGAGAAGCCTCACCCCGGGGTTGCCCATCCCGAAGGGAGCCAGGCGCGACAGCTCCTCGGCGAGATCGAGGCCAAGGCTGCGACCGCCGACCATGGCGTCGATCCGCTCGGTGCGGCGCAGGTCCTCGGGGCCGAGCACCTCGGTTGCGTGGGCGACGAATGCCTCGCGGAAGGCTTCGAGGCTCTCAGCGCGCAGCTCCAATCCGGCGGCGGCGCGGTGCCCGCCGAAGCGCTCCAGATGCTCGGCACAGGCCTCCAGTGCCGCCAGCAGGTCGAAGCCGGGGATGCTGCGGCCCGAGCCGCGCCCACCCCCCTCCTCGTCGAGCGAGATGACGACGACCGGCCGATGATGGCGCTCGACGAGGCGCGAGGCGACGATCCCGATCACGCCCGGGTGCCAGCCGGCGCCGGCGAGAACCAGGCCCGGCGCCTCGCGCAGGGCCTCGGGGAGCTCGCGCCGCGCAGCCTCGGCCGCCCCGTCGACCTCGCGCTCGGTGGCACGACGCTCCCCGTTGGCGCGATTCAACTCGGCGGCAATCTCCTTCGCTCGCGCATCGTCGCGCGTGAGGAACAGCTCGACCCCGGCATCGGCTCGGTAAAGCCGCCCGGCTGCATTGATCCTGGGAGCGAGCCGGAATGCCAGGTCCCCTTCGTCCAACCGAGTCGGCTCGCAGCTCGATGCCTTGAGCAGCGCCCGCATCCCCGGGCGCCGAACTCGGCGGGCTTCCTCCAAGCCGCGCTTTACCAGCGAACGGTTCTCACCGACCAGCGGGACCACATCGGCGACGGTCGCCAGGGCGACGAGGTCGAGATCGGTAATGGCCGCCTCAGGGGCCATCCTCAGCGCGCTCGCCAGCTTCCAGGCTACGGCCGTGCCGCAGAGGTCAGAGAAAGGGTAGTCGCCCAGCCCCGGGTGGAGGATTGGGCAGTCCGGCAACTCCCCCCCTGGCTGGTGGTGGTCGGTGACGATTACGTCGATCCCCAGGGAACGGGCAAGGGCGACTTCGGCAACGGCGGTGATCCCGCAATCGACGGTGATCAGTAGCTGGGTCCCTCGCTCGGCGAGCTTGTGGATGTTCGCCTCGCTCAGGCCGTAGCCGTCGGCGAGGCGATCGGGGATCAGCCAGTCGCACTCGGCGCCCAGCTCGCGCAGAGCTCCGACCAGGATCGAGGTCGCGCAGACGCCGTCGACGTCGAAATCTCCATGGACCGTGATCCGGCGTCCCTCGCGAATGGCGACGTTGACGCGATCGACGACCTCACCCATCGCCTTGAACGCGGACGGAGGGTGCGACTCGCTGGCCTCGAGGAAAGCACGCGCCTGTTCGGGCGTGCGGTAGCCGCGCCGCACCAGGGTGATCGCGACGGGGTCGCTCAGACCCAGCTCGTCGGCCAGCTCACGAGCTTCGCGGTAGGAGTAAGGGTCGGCCCTGTAGGCCTTGAGGGATTCCGCCACACACCGAGGCTAGGAGGCGCTCGGGACGGACTTCGTGCTCCCCCGGCGCCCAAAATGCGGGGGCTTCAGGTCTTCTGCTGCTCCGTCCGAATACCGGCGAAGTAGACGATGCCCAAGCCGATCGCTACGCCGGGGATCGCGATCAGCGCGGTGCCGAGGTCGGTGTCTCCCAGCCCGCGCCCGCTGGCCGCCTGAACGGTGGCGCCGAAGATCATCGCCCCCAGCACTGCGCCGAGGAAGGCGCCGACGATCCCCTGCCAGAAGCGGTCGGGGAGGAAGACCGTGAAGTGCCAGAGGGCGATGCCCATCGTGAACCAGACGACTAAGGCCACTATCGATTCCTCCCGTGCTTGCGACGCTGTTTGCGGCGCTCACGGCGGCGGTCGGCGCGTTCGCGGCGCTCGACCTCGGCCGGATCGAGCGGCTCGGCGCCGGCACCGTTCGCTGCCTCGGCTTCCAACTCCGGCTCGACCGTGGCGACGGCGCTTGCCTTTGGCTCGGCGATGGGCTCGGCGGAAGCGGCCCGCTCGGCGCGGTCGGCGCCATCGACCTCCTCCTCGTCGCCGAGCTTCGCCATCTCGATCTCATCGGCAAAGGCCGGAACCCGGCCCTCCGTCTCGGCGATCCGCGCCCTGCGCCGCGCGAAGCCGGGCTCGCGCTCCTTCCAGGCGGTCAGAACCGGGGAGGCGATGAAGATCGAGGAATAGGTACCAGAGGCGATCCCGACCAGCATTGCGAAGGCGAAGTCTTTCAATGTCGCGCCGCCGAAGATCAACAGTGAGAACACCCCGAGCAGGGTTGAGAGGCTGGTCACGAGGCTGCGGGTCAGCACCTCGCTCATCGAGCGGTTGACGATCTGCGAGAACGCCGCCCGCGGCATACGCGGCATGTTCTCGCGGATGCGGTCGAAGACGATGATCGTGTCGTACAGCGAGTAGCCGAGGATGGTGAGGAAGGCGGCGACCGTGCCGCTGCTCACCTCTTTCCCGGTCAACGAGTAGACGCCGGCTGTGATCAGGATGTCGTGGAAGATCGCGATCAGGACCGGGACCGCGAACTTCGGGTCGAAGCGCAGCGCTACGTAGCCGCAGATCACCAGCAGCGAGAAGATCAGCGCTTTCAGCGCCGTGTTCGCCACCTGCTGGCCGAAGGTCGGCCCGACGCTGGTGCTATCGAAGCCGTTCTGGGCGATCCCGTACTCATTGACGAGGGCGGATTCGGCTTCTTTGACCCGATCCGGCCCCAGCTGACGGGTCTGGATCTGGAAGACGTTGTCGCCGAGGACCGGATCGGAGACCTGCTGAATCTCCTCGCCGTCGATCCCGGCCGAGTCGAGGGTGTCGCGCACCCCGTTCTCGTCGGTCGGTTTGACCAGGGCGACTTTGATTCGCGTACCCGATTCGAAGTCGATGCCGAAGTTGAGCTGCTGTGTCGCCAGCGAGAAGGCGCCGACCAACAGGATCACTCCCGAGACCGAGAAGAACCAGCGGCTCGCTCCCATGAAGTCGAAGTGCCAGCGGACCCGTTGGCGCGAGGCGCCGAGCACGCTGGGCGAGCTGAGGAAGCGCGATCGGCTCATGCTTCCGAGCAGCGCCTGGGTGAAGACGACCGCGGTCAGCAGCGAGACGATCGTCCCGACGCCGAGGGTGAAGGCGAAGCCCTTGACCCCGGCGGTGGCCAGCACGAAGAGGATGAACGCGGTTAGCAGGGTGACGACGTTGGCGTCGACGATCGTCCCGATTCCCCGTTTGTAGCCCGCCGCGATCGCGCTCGACATCGAGCGCCCCGCGCGCACCTCCTCCTTGATCCGCTCGAAGATGACGATGTTGGAGTCGGCCGCGACCCCGATCGTCAGGATCAACCCCGCGATCCCCGGCAGGGTGAGGGTGATCGGAATCAGTTTGATCAGAGCGAAGAAGATCACCCCATAGGCGCCCAGCGCGATAGAGGCGACCAGCCCGAGGAAGCGGTAGAAGAGCAGCAGGAAGAGGATCACCAGGCAGAGGCCGACGATGCCGGCCTTCAACCCCGCCTTCAGCGCCTGGTCGCCGAGCGTCGCCGAGACCTGCGTCTGACTGATCAGCTTCAGGTTGATCGGCAGAGCGCCGATCTGCAGGATCGTCGCGAGGTCCTGCGCCTCGGTTATGTCGGCGAAGCCGCCGGAGATCTGCGCCCCGGTGCGACCGTCGATCCCGTCGGGGTTCTCGACGAAGTTGATGATCGGCCGCGTCTTCACCTCGTTGTCGAGGACGACGGCGAAGTGGCCGGAGAGGTTCGAAGCCTGGTCGACACTGACCGGGCCGATCGCCTGCGCCTGCCCGCGTTGGGCGATGCGGCGGGTCACGTCCTGGAAGGCTTCGCGGCCCTTGTCCGTGAAGCCGAAATCGACCGTCGGTTGGTTGAACTGGTCGAAGTTCTGCTTCGGGTCGGTGATGTCGGTCCCCGACAGCGCCGGGTTGTCCGTGAGCGCGTACCAACCGGGGTCGGCGGTCGGATCGACCTGGCCGGAGTTGTCGATCGGTTGCTCGGAGACGACGATCGTGCCCACCGGCACCTCGAGCACGATCCCGTTGTGCGGGCGTTTGCGCCCGGTCGGGCTGACGTAGAGGTCTTTCTCGGCCACCTCGGGGCCGGCGATCAGCTTGTGCGGGGCCTGCTTGCCGAAGAGGTAGAAGCGCGACTTCGCCTCCGAGCAGGTGGTGCAGCTCTCGACCGGTTTCTGCTTGGAGGCGAGCAGGACGGCGTCATAGGCGGTCGGGAAGGCTCCCGAGAAGATCAGCTGCTGGTTCTCGATGCTGTTCGCGTCCCGACCCGCGTCCTTCCACTGTTTCTTCGCTGTCTTAATCGCAGCGGGCGGAGGCTGCTGCCCGGGGTGGCCCCCAATCGCCCGCTCGGGGCCGATCAGGTTGGGCTCCCAGTCGAAGAAGTAAAGCTGCGCGGTCGTCCCCACCTGGTCGATCGCCCGTTGCGCGTCGGTGACATCGGGCAGGCTGACCGAGATCTCGTCGGTTCCAAGACGGGAGACCTCGGGCTCGGCGACGCCGAGCTTGTCGATCCGCTCGCGGATGATCTCGATCGAGCGATCGATGTCGGCCCCGGTCACCTCCTTCACCTGGCCTGTGGGCTGCCCCTGATAGATCAGCTCGACGCCCCCCTTGAGGTCGAGGCCGAGGCGGGTCGGCTTGCTGACGATGACCAGCGCCGAGACGACCAGCAGCCCCAGCACGAAAAGCAGGACGAAGAGATGCCTGCGCCGACCTCCCATGACTAATCCAACCCCCCGCGCCCGCTCAAGACTCGGGGGTGAGGACGATCAGCAGCCCCCCGTCGTCGTCGTAGGCGGGAAACACATCGGCGATCGCCTCAGCCGGCAGGTCTCCCTCGGCATTGACGGAGACCTTCTTGCCGAGCGAGCGGACCCCCCACTCCAATGAGGTCTCGATCGGGTCACCGACGCCGTCGCCATTGGCGTCGGCCTCCTTGCCACCGTCGCCTCTGTCGATCCAGCGCAGCCCCAGCACGTCCTGCACCGGACGGCCGATCACGTCCTCGTCGGTGAGGCCGGTCAACTCGAAGCTGCCCTTGCCGGCATCGATCACTCGCGCCTTCTGGTCGCAGACGAAGAAGGCCGCGTTCGGCGCCGGGTAATAATCATCGAGCAACTCGAAGACGAAGCCGAAGCCGCATTTCGAGCAGCCCTTCGGGCGCGTGCTGAAGCCGGCGGTCCGATCCCCGCTGGATTCCCTGTTGCCGCAGTTTGGACAGATGAAGAACGGCATTGCCCGACAGGCTACAAGCGTGAGGCCGTGACCGAATCTAGAAGAGGCTCGCCGCGCCCTCGGGCGCCGGGATACCGAGGTGATCGAAGGCTCGGCGGGTGAGGACGCGGCCCCGCGGGGTGCGCTTCAGCAGCCCCTGCTGGAGCAGGTAGGGCTCGAACACGTCCTCGACCGTGTCCTGCTCCTCGCCGATCGCAATCGCCAGCGTCGAGAGGCCGACCGGCCCGCCGCTGAACTTGGTCGCGATCGTGTCCAGCAGGGCACGGTCGCTGCGGTCGAGGCCGCCGGCGTCGACCTCGAGCATCTCCAGAGCGGCGATCGCGACTTCGGTGTCGATCGACCCCTGTCCCTTGACCTGGGCGAAGTCCCTCACCCGCTTCAGGAGGCGGTTGGCGACGCGCGGAGTCCCGCGCGAGCGCGATGCGATCGTGCGGGCGCCTTCGACGTCCACCTCGACCCCGAGGATCTCGGCCGAGCGGGCGACGATCTGCGCCAGGTGGTCGGCGCTGTAGTGCTCGAGCCGGTGGCAGACCCCAAAACGATCGCGCAGCGGGGTCGTCAGCAAACCGGCGCGGGTGGTGGCGCCTATCAGCGTGAAGGGAGGCAGCGGCAGCGTCACCGTGCGGGCACCGGCACCCTGACCGAGCACCACCGGCAGCTCACCGTCCTCCATCGCCGGGTAGAGGGTTTCCTCGACGGCCCGGCCCAGCCGATGGATCTCGTCGACGAAGAAGACACTGCCCGGCTCCAGGGCGGTGAGGAAGGAGGCGACGTCGGCCTTGCGCTCCAGAGCCGGCCCGGCGGTCTGGACCATCGGCACCTTCATCTCGGCAGCGACGATGTGTGCCAGGGAGGTCTTGCCGAGCCCGGGCGGACCGGCCAGCAGGACGTGGTCGAGCGGCTCGCCGCGCCCACGCGCCGCCTCGATGAAGATCGCCAGCTGATCGGTCACCTGCTGTTGGTTGACGAAGTCCGCGAGCGTCGGTGGCCGCAGCGAACGATCCAGATCTTCGTCTGGCACGTCGGCCCTCGCGTCGTGGATACGAACCTCGTCGACCGAGGGCTCATCGTCGATACCGGGGGTTCTGATCCGCTTCTCGCTCATGCCGCCTTGCCCGTCCCGGCCTTGCGCAGAGCGGCCGAGATCATGCCCTCGGCGTCGTCGCTGTCGATCCCGTCGAGAAGCTGTTCGGCCTCCATCGGCGCATAGCCGAGGTTGACCAGGCCATCGCGGGCCAGGGAGCGAGCATCGCCCTCCCCGGCGATCCCCTCGGCAACCTCTTCCTCCAGCGCCCCGGCGACCTTCTCGCGCAGCTCGACGATGATCCGCTCCGAGGTCCGTTTGCCGATCCCCGGAACCGCCTGGAAGCGCTTCGCGTCGCCGGCGGCGATCGCCCGCAGCAGCTCACGGGCCGGCCCCCCGCAGAGCGCGGCGATCGCTACTTTCGGTCCCACCCCGCTGACCGAGACGAGCTGGACGAAGAGGTCGCGCTCCTCCTCGGAGGCAAAGCCGAACAGGGCAAGCGAGTCCTCGCGGGAGACGAGCTCTGCGTGCAGGAATGCCTCGCGGCCGGTGGCGGGGACGGCCTTCAGCGTCTCGGAGGAGACCGTGAGCCGATAGCCGACGCCGGCGGCGTCGATCACCACATGGTCGGGGCGGCGAACCATCACCTCGCCGCGGACGGCGGCGATCATCCGGCCAGCCGCTCCCGCGGCTTCGCCGCCGCCTCGATCGACTCGACCGCCGCCTGGTGCCCCGCCCCGCCGCCATGGCAGATCGCCACGGCGAGGGCATCGGCGGCGTGGTCCGGGGTCGGCGGCTCCGGCAAGCCGAGCAGAGTTCCCACCATCCGCTGCACCTGTTCCTTGCCGGCGCTGCCGGAGCCGCAGACGGCCATCTTGATCGCCTGCGGTGTGTAGGTGAAACAGGGGACCTCGTGCTGGGCGGCGGCCAGCATCGCCGCGCCGCTGGCGCGACCGACGTGCATGGCCGAGTGGACGTTCTTGCCGAAGTAGAGGTCCTCGAGCGCCATCGCCTTCGGCTCATGCCACTCGATCAGCTCGGAGAGGGCCTCGTGAATACGCCTCAGCCGCCGCTCCAGCGGCAATTTGGCGGAGGTCTCGACGACGCCGCCATCGAGCGCCACCATCCGATTGCCCTCGACCCGCACGATGCCGAAGCCGAGGTTCGCTGCGCCGGGGTCGACCCCCATCACGACTTGCATGGGGATTGATTCTGGGACCAGCCCCGGATGCCTTTACGCCGCTGCGCGCTCCAGCACGTCTTCGGGAATGTCGAAGTTCGCGTGCACCTCGTTGACGTCGTCGTGCTCCTCGAGCGCGTCGATCAGGCGCAGCAGAGGGCCGGCGTCGCTTTCGCCCACTTCGACCGTGCTCTTCGGCTCGACGGTCACATCGGAGGATTGGATCTCGACTCCCGAGCCCTCCAGCGCGGCGCGCACGGCGCCCAGGTCGCCCGGCTCGCTCAACACCCGCAGCTGGTCTCCGTCTTCGCGAACGTCCTCGGCCCCGGCGTCGATCGCGGCGATCACGTCGTCCTCGCCGTAACGGGTCCCATCGACGACGATCGCGCCCCGCTTCTCGAAGATCCAGGCGACCGAGCCAGGCTCGCCGAGGCTGCCGTTGTGTTTGGTGAAGGCGTGGCGCACGTCGGCGCTGGTGCGGTTGCGGTTGTCGGTCAGGGCCTCGACCAACACGGCGACGCCGCCTGGGCCATAGCCCTCGAAGACGACCCGCTCGATCGCATCTGCGTCCGCGCCTGCGCCCGTGCCGCGATCGACCGCGCGCTGGATGTTGTCCTTCGGCATCGAGGCGTCTCGGGCCTTCTGGATCGCCGTCGCCAGGGTGGGATTGCCATCGGGGTCCCCCCCGCCTTCGCGCGCCGCCACGGTGATCGCCCGCGCCAGCTTCGTGAACTGCTGCCCGCGCTTGGCGTCGGCGGCCGCCTTCTTGTGCTTGATGGAGGACCACTTCGAATGACCGGACATGTGCGTGTCATTCTATGAGGCAAGGGATGACAGCCGAAACGCATATGCACATCCACTCGCCCACCGCGAAGGGCATGACGGCAAGTGTCATCTTCGTCGCGATGCTGCTGGCTGCGCTGTCCTTGTGGACGGCGATCCCGTTGAGCTGGATCTATATCGGCTCCAAGCTCTCCCACACCCAGTTCCCCAGCATTGGCCCGTACATGGTGGTCGCGGTCGGGATCATCACCTCGATCGTCCTCGTTGCCTGGCTGATCGCCCGCCTCAACCGCCTCTACATGAACGTAACCGGCACCAACCGGCTGACGCCGATGCGCCCCACCTGGCTGAAAAGCATGCGGGACACCTCGCCTGGGGCCGGCACCACGACCGTCGTCGAAGCGGTCCTCATGGGCTCCGTGCTGTTGGCCGCGCTCGCCCTGACGATCTGGTTCTTCCTGCTCGCGGGCAGCCCGATCCCCAATCAGTAGGCGACCGCCTAGACGACGAACTTGCCGTCTTCCTGCATCACGACGCCATCGACCTCCAGCTTGCCGCCGAGGCGTAGATCGCAGACCAGGTCGGTGTGGACCGCCGAATCGTTCTCACCGCCGGACTCCGGGTAGCTGCGGCCGACCGCCATGTGGACGGTGCCGCCGATCTTCTCGTCGAGCAGCACCTCGCGGGTTCCCCGGTCGATCCCGTAGTTGGTGCCAATCCCCAGCTCGCCGAGCCGGCGGGCGCCCTCGTCGGTGTCGAGCAGCGTAATCAGGAACTCCTCGCCCCGCTCGGCGCTGGCGTCGACGACCTTGCCGGACTCGAAGCGCAGCCGCACCCCGGAGACCTCGCGGCCGCCGATCACAGCCGGCAGGTGAAAGGTCACCTCGCCCTCGACCGAGTCCTCGATCGGGCCGGTGAAGAACTCGCCGTCGGGCATGTTGTGCCGCCCATCGCAGGGGATGAACTTGCGGCCGGCGATTCCCAGCTTGATGTCGGTGCCCGGAGCGGTGACCCGCACCTCCTCGTGGCCCTCGATCCATTCCGCGAGACGCTTGGTCTCAGCCGAAGCCTGCTCCCAGGCGGTCAGCGGGTCGCCGCTGTCCGCCAGACAGGCGCCAAAGTAGAAATCCTCGTAGTCGGCGAGGCTCATCTCCGCCTCCGAGGCGTAGGCGCTGGTCGGATACAGCGTGTAGCACCAGCGAAACGAGCCCTCGGCGCTGCGCGCCATCGCCCGCGCCATCAGATCGCCGGTCGCCGTCTGGCGACGGGTCTGGCGCTCGGGCGCGACGGCGGACAGCTCGCGCGTGTTGGTGCTGGCGCCGATCGCGATCCGAACGTCGGCGTTATCGACCATCCACTCGGCGACGGGCGAGACCCAGTCGAGCTGAGCGTCGGAGGCGTGTTTGAAGTAGGCCGCCGCCTGTCCTTCGAGAGACACGTTGAGGATCGGGTTGGCACCTGCCTTCAGCACCTCCTCGTAGACGGCGATCAGCAGCGGCTCGGCCGCCTTCTCGCCGTCGATCGAAACCACCTCGCCCTCTTTGACCTGGGTCGAGTATCCGACCAGGATCTTCGCCAGGGCATCCGCCCGCGGGTCTCTCAACTTCGCGCCTCCTCGTTCAGATCTCGCTCACTCGCTGCGCGCTCGCGGGCGGCCGTGGTCATTGCCATGAAAAGGGCGTGCAGACGAAGGTCGTCGGTCAGCTCCGGATGAAAGGCGCAGGCCAGAACCGTGCCCTCGCGGATCGCCACCGGGTGCCCCTCGCGCTCGGCGAGGACCTCGACGCCCGGCCCGTATCGCTCTATCCACGGCGCACGGATGAAAACGGCGCGCAGCGGCTCCTCGCCGATCCCCTCCAGGCTCAGGTCCGCTTCGAAGCTCTGCAGCTGCCGGCCGAAGGCGTTGCGGGCGGCGGTCGCATCGATCAGGCCGAGGTGCGCGTCGTCGCAGACGATCATTCCCGCGCAGGTGCCGAAGATCGGCCGCCCCCTGTCGTGGTGCGCGCGAATCGCCGGCTCCAGCTCGGCCGATTCGATCCCCATCGTGATCGTCGTGCTCTCCCCGCCGGGGATCACCAGCCCATCCAGGCCCTCCATGTCAGCGGGGACGCGAACCTCGCTCGGCTCCCCGCCGAGCTGCCGCAGCATCGCGCAGTGCGCTTCGAAATCGCCCTGGACCGCGAGGACCCCGACTCGCAGCTCAGGCGCCACGGTCCTGCAGAAGCGCGTCCGCGGCAGCCAGCTCCGAGATCTCCAGACCGGGCATCGCCTCGCCCAACCCGATCGAGGCCGCCGCCACCCGCTCGGGGTCGTTGAAGTGCGTGGTCGCCTCGACGATCGCGCGCGCGCGGCGCTCGGGGTCGGCGCTCTTGAAGATGCCCGAGCCGACGAAGTTCCCCTCGGCGCCGAGCTGCATCATCAGCGCCGCGTCGGCCGGCGTGGCGATGCCGCCGGCGCAGAAGAGCGGCACCGGCAGGCGCCCGGCCTCCGCCACCTCGCGGATCACCTCCAGCGGCGCGCTGTGCTCCTTGGCGGCGCCGGCAAGCTCCTCGGCGCCGAGCTGCGAGAGGCGCTTGATCCCACCGGTGATCTCGCGCATGTGGCGGACCGCCTCGACGATGTTGCCGGTCCCGGCCTCGCCCTTGGAACGGATCATCGCCGCCCCCTCGCCGATCCGCCGTAGCGCCTCGCCCAGATTGGTGGCGCCGCAGACGAATGGGACGTCGAAGGCGAACTTGTCGATGTGGTTGCTCTCGTCGGCGGGGGTCAGCACCTCGGACTCGTCGACGTAGTCGACCTCCAGGGATTGCAGCACCTGCGCCTCGGCGAAGTGCCCGATCCGGGCCTTGGCCATAACCGGGATGGTCACCGCCTCCTGGATCCCCTTGATCATCGCCGGGTCCGACATCCGCGCCACGCCGCCGTCCTTGCGGATATCGGCGGGAACGCGCTCCAGCGCCATCACCGCGCAGGCCCCGGCAGCCTCGGCCACCTTCGCCTGCTCAGGCGTGACCACGTCCATGATCACGCCGCCCTTCAGCATCTCCGCCAGGCCGGTCTTCAGCCTGAATGTGGCTCGCTCGGTCACGAGCCCAAATATACGGGGGCGCGCCCTACTTCAGTTTGTACGCGCGGATGCGGTCTTTGTGGGCGGCCTCGTCCTTGGCGTAGAGGCCGTAGGCCAGCGCCTGCACCAGCGCCATCAACGCCGTGTTGGAGCGGGCGAAGGAGGGGCTGTTGGAGGAGAAGTAGAGGGTCAGCTCGGCGTGCTCGCCGACCTCGGACATCGAGGCGTCGGAGATCGCCAGGGTGCGGGCGCTGCGATGAAGGGCCAGCTTCATCGCCCGCAGCAGCAGCGGGTGCGCGCGGCCGGAGGAGAGGACGATGACCAGCGTCTCCTCGTCGATCCTGCCCAGCCGCTGCAGCGATTCGCCGCCCGTGCTGGCGACGATCTCGGCGCGAATGTCCAGAAGGGAAAGCGTGTGGCGCAGGTAGCTGGCGAAGAAGGCCATCTGATCGACGCCGACGATCACCACTCGCTGGGCCTCGGCGAGGGCTGCAACAGCCCCGTCGACCTGCTCGCGGGTGATGTTTCGCGCTGTCTCCTCGAGGTTGGCATAGTCGGCGCTCAGCGACCCCTCCAGCTCGGAGTGGTCGAAGGAGAAGAGGGAGCCGCCGTTGTCCGAGCCGCCGGCGGCGGTCGCAATCGTGGTCCGGTACTCCTCGATCGCCGCCTGCTGCAGCTCCGGGTAGCCCTCAAAGCCGAGGGCCTGGGAGAAGCGCACCACCGTCGATGACGAGGTGCTCGCTCTCCGGGCCAGCTCCTCGGCGGTGAGGAAGGCTGCCTCGTCGAGATGGTCGACGATGTAGCGGGCGACGTCTTTCTGGGAGCGGGAGAACTCGTCGAATCGCTCCTGGATGTAGTCGGAAAGGCTTTTGAGCTGGGATTGGGACTTCGTCGCAGTCTTGGTCACGGCCGTCCATTTCGCCGGGCCCGCCGCTTTCCCTTCCAAATCTGGTTGGATGGTCGCGCCAATGGACCTCGAGCAGGCGCTCCGCCTCACCAACAGGAACATGGTCGCCTTCGACCTGGCCCTCGGCAGCGGCGCGATCCTCGCGCCCGAGGCGACGCTGCGGGTGCTGGGCCACGACCCGCCGTCCCCCGACGCGACCCATCTCTTCCGCCGCTGCGGCCCGATCTGGCTCACCTTCGCCGCCGCCCACGCGGTCGCCGCCAAGCGCGGCTACTCACAGGATTGGTGGGCGCTGGCCTGGCTGCGCGGCACGGAGATCGCCACCGACGTTCTCTGGTCGGAGTCCCCCGCCGTCAGCCGGCCCGGGGCGAAGCTGGTGCTGCGGCTCGCCGGGGTATCCAACCTGGCGATGGCCGTCGGTTTTGCCTGGCTATCGAAGCGCTAGCCGCCTAGATGGTTGATTCCACGGCCGTGTGTGGCCGGGGATGGGCGTGGTCAAGCAGATCAAGGACGCAGGGCGCAGCCTTTGGTGGTGCCAAAGGCGAGCCCGAGGACGCAGAGATGCGCAGCTCCACGCACGTCATCCGGGTGTGCGGGGTCGTGGAATCAACCATCTAGAGTCAGCCGCGTGAAGCGGGTCGCCTCCTTCTACGTCCAGGTGGGAAAGACCTATGCGAAGTGGGCGCCATCGCTGGTCCTGCTCGCGGTTGTCGTCTTCGTCCCGATAGGGCTCGTCCACGCGATAACGGTCCACGCGGAAATCGGCTCGCTGGACCTCGGCAACGGCCTGAAGGTCTTTGCCGCCGCGCTGGCGCTGCTCGCCCTCACGGCCACCGGCCTCATCGGCGAGGTCTTCTACTCCGGCGCGGTGGCGATCGCGCTCACCCATCCCCACGACGGCAAGCCCCCCTCCCTGCGAGAGATCGCCGCCATGGTCAACTACTCACGGCTGATCGCGGTCGACCTCATCTACGGAGCGATCGTGGCGGTCGGCTTGGTGCTGCTCTTCGTTCCCGGCGTGGCCGCCTTCGTCTGGCTGGGGCTCGCCGCGCCGGTGGTGGAGATCGAGCGCCGCGGCGTTCGAGGCTCGTTCGCGCGCAGCGTGAGCCTGGTTCGCGGCAACTTCTGGGTGGTGTTGGCGGTGCTCGTGCCGATCGAGGTTCTCGGCGACGCCCTTGGCGGGCTGGCGACCGGCCTCGCCCACGATCTGCTCGGCGAATCGCTGCTCAGCGGATGGCTGGCCGACGTGCTCGCCAACGTCGCCTTCACGCCCTTCTATGCGGTTGCCGCGGTCCTGCTCACGGTGGGCATGATCCACGCCAATGACGGCACCGGCCCCGCCGTACACTCGGAGCCGGCCCGCGTATGAGCACCGCCTCCATCTTCAGCGACTTCTGGCAAGACAAGATCCTCGCCGACGAGAAACAGGGCCTCTTCCTGGTCCTGGTCGGTTTCATCCTCTCCTTCGGCTTCATTCGCATGAGCACGCGGCTGATGCGAAGCCCCAAGGTTCCCTGGTGGCCGGGGAGCGTGGTCAGCGACAGCGGCGTCCACATCCACCACCTCGTCTTCGGCATCGTCACGATGATGGCCGCCGGAGCCTTGGGCTTCGCGGCGCTGGGACAGAGCCCCTATACCGAGATCTGCGCCTTTTTCTTCGGCGTCGGCGCGGGCCTGACGATCGACGAGTTCGCCCTTTGGGTCCACCTCGACGACGTCTACTGGGCCGAGGAGGGGCGCAGTTCGATCGACGCCACGGTGATCGCCGCCGCGGCGATGCTGCTTGTGCTGCTCGGCTTCAGCCCCTTCAGCTTCGAGACCGGCTCAATCTCAGAGACGATCGGCAGCATCCTCGGCGCCGCCATCGTCTTCGGGCTGGTCGCGATCTGCTTCGCCAAGCGGCGCGTCATGCACGGGACGGTCGGCTTCTTCGTCTTCCCGGTGGCGATCTACGGTGCCTCACGACTGGGCAAGCCCGACTCCCCCTGGGCGCGCAAGCGCTACGGCGAGCGGCGCCCGAAGAAACAGCAGCACTCGGTAGAGCGCTTCCCGCCCGACCGCCGCACCGAGCGCTTCAAGAACGCCTTCCGCGACATCGTCGGCGGCAAGCCGAGCGAGGGACTCACCGCCGTCAAAGACGAAGCCTTTGCCGCGACCCGCGAGGCTCGCGAGGAGGTGCGCCAGCGCGCCGAGCGCGTCACCCATCCCGGTCAGCAATCGGATCGATAGTCGTTCCTCGATTCACCCGTGCTACAGGACAGGTAAATCGAGGAACGACGTGCAAAGGGGAGTCAGATGAAATCTCATACCGCATACATGACCTTCGAGACCGCCGAGCGGCGTGAGCTGATCCGCATCACCGAGGAGGTGCAGGCGGCGGTCGACGAGGCCGGGATCGCGGAAGGGATGGTGCTGGTCTCCGCGATGCACATCACGGCGGGGGTCTGGGTCAACGATGACGAACCCGGGTTGCACGAGGACATGATGGAGTGGCTCGACAAAGTCGCGCCACCAAGCTGGAAGCCGGCCGCAAACGAGGTCGCCGAAGGGCTGCTTCCGGAGGGCGGCGACTACCGCCACCACCGCGGCGGAGAGGACAACGGCGACGCCCACCTCAAGAACCTGCTGGTCCACCACCAGGCGATCGTCCCCGTCACCGCCGGCCGTCTCGACCTCGGACCGTGGCAGCAGGTCTTCTACTGCGAGTTCGACGGGTGCCGGCGCAAGCGGCTCGTAATCAAGGCGATGGGCGACTGACCAACAGAGCTCGGAGCTTCACTGCGAAAGCGAGGAGCTCCGCTCAGGCGCCGCGCGGGGTGACCAACACCGGGCATGGTGCGGTGCGAGCCAGCTCGGCGGCAACCGATCCGAGCAGCACCCGCGTCGCCGGTCCGTAGCCGCGTGAGCCGGTGACGATCAGGTCGACATCGTCCTCGCAAGCCTCCGCCAGCGTCTTCGCCGGCGGGCCGTGAAGTCGCCGCCCCTCGACGTGGAGGCCCTGGCTCAACGACTCCATCCCGGTGTGGAGGACCTTGTCGGGATCGGGCGGAACTTCCGGCGCGTAGGAATACCCTGCGAAGCCGGGAACGCCGGTCGCCTGGGGTGGGCGCACGACGGTGAGCACGCGCAACGTCGCGTTTGCCTTCAGCGCGATCGCCTCGGCACGGTGCAGCGCGATCTTGGCCTCGCTGGACCCGTCGTAGGCGGCCGCGACCGTCCTCAGTCGGCGCTCGTCGGAATCCGCATAGCCACGAGAGGCGATCGCCACCGGGCAGGCGGCGCCGTGCAGCAGGGAGGTTCCGGTGCTGCCGATCAGCACCCGGCCAATCGCCCCGCGGTGGGGAGACCCGACGACGATCAGGTCCCCCTCTCCCTTCTCGGCCAGCTCGCTCAACACCCAAGCCGGTGAGCCGCCGCCATAGGCGCGCGTCTCCACGCGGATGCCGTCAAGCACCCGCCGGGCCTCCTCGAAGAGCGGCTCGGCCTTCTTCTCCGCCTCATCGGCCAGGGGCACGAACCCGACCGGAAAGGGCTGATAAGGAAGGACCGAGACGACGAGCGCCTCAGCCTCGTCCAGGCCGGCCAGCTCCCGGGTAAGAGCCAGGGCGTCGTGCCCGCCCTCGCTGCCGTCGAACCCGACCAGTACGCGCCTGAAACCGGCCTCGGTCATGAACCAAGGCTAGCCGGGGCTGAGGCTGCAGCGCTCCAAGCCGATCGCGCGGGCGAGCCGGTAGCGCTCGGGCTGCTCGTCATCGCGCCGTTGCCGGGCGGCGAGGTAGGCCGAGGCGTCACCCGCCTTGGCGGCTGCGAGCGCCTGCTGGTCGTAGAGCTTCACCCGCTCCTGCGCCGCGACGTACCCCTCGTACGGCTTGGCCAGCGCCGCGGGTGGCTGGAGTGCGCGGAACCTGCCCACCGCGCGGGTCGAGATCCCGACCAGCACCTGGGAATAGGGCGCGTCGGGGGATTCCTCGCTCGCCCTGGAGAAGACGCCTTTGTAGGTTTCCTGGCTGTCATCGCAGATCGCGTCCGCCTTCGCGATCAGCTGGTCGCGGGTCAGGGTCTGCGGCTTCGGCTCGGCGGTCTTCGCCTTGGCGGGGGTAGCGCTCACGCCGTTCCCGCCGCCTCCATCCGATCCGCTGATCGCGGCGACTGCGGCGACCGCCGCCAGCACCGCGACGAACCCACCGCCGATCGCCATCTGTCGGCGCCGCGAGCCGGCTCGCGGCGAAGACTCGGGAGGAAGTCGGCGGGTCGGCGATGTCGGTGGTCGCTCCAGCCCCGCCTCACTGCCTCCGGCAGGGGAGATCGTCTCCGCCGTGCGGGTCGCGGCGGCGCCGGTCGCCACCGTGCGCTCCGGGACGGACGGTCGCTCTCCGCTGAGCGCGGCGGTCGCGGCGCGGCCGAGGTCGCCCGCCGAGGGATAGCGATCCTCAGGCAGCTTGGACATTGCCCGGATCACCACATCGTCGAGCGCCATCGGTACCTCGGTCGCAAACAGCGAGGGCGCAGGCGGCGGGTCGTTGAGGTGCGCGTACAGGCGCGCCGCCTCGCCGTCCTTGGGAAACGGGACCCCTCCGGTCAACAGCTTGAAGAGCAGGCAACCGAGCGCGTAGATGTCGGCTCTCGCGTCCACCTCACCGCCGGAGATCTGCTCGGGAGCGACGTAGTCGAGTGTCCCTACGAAGCGGCCGGTTTGAGTCAGGCCAGATTCGGTGGCGATGTTGCGCGCAACGCCGAAGTCGGTGATGTAGGCGTGCTCTTCGCCCTCCCCCCCACTGAGCAGGACGTTTGCCGGCTTCACGTCGCGATGGACCAGGCCGGCGGCGTGGATCGCGTCGAGCCCGTTACCCACCTGGGCGATCAGGGCCACGGCGGCGGCCGGCTCCAGACGACCCTCGCGGGCGATCCGCGCCGCGAGGTCGGAGCCGGCGACGTAGCGCATCGCGATGTAGGGAACTCCCCCCTCCTCCCCGGCGGCGTAGATCGGCACCACGTTGGGATGCTCGATCGAGGCGGCGATCTTCGACTCCTCAGCGAACCGTCCGCGAAAGACCGCGTCGGCCGCCGCCTCCGGGGCGATCAGCTTCAGGGCGACACGGCGCTCTAGCCCCGGCTCGATCGCCAGGTAGAGGATTCCCATGCCGCCACGGCCCAGCCTGCGCTCGATCCTGTAGCCGGCGAACTCGACACCTTCGGCAAGCTCGATCCAGCGGTCTTCTCCGGGCATGGCTGAACCCTAGCCCGACGCAATGCGAGTGTCCGTGCATTCCCGCAATCGGAGCGCGGATTGCCCCGGATGCGACCTCTGTGAAGGGCTGCGAGAGTCGATGCATGAGCGATGCGCACGCCAGGAACGGCGCGCCGCCCGCCCGCGTCGTCGTCCTCGGTGGCGGCTTCGGCGGACTGGAGACAGCCTTCGACCTGAGGTTGCTGGCAGGCGATCGCGCCGACATCGCGCTCGTCTCCGACTGCGACTACTTCCTCTTCAAACCAAACTCGATCTACGTCCCGTTCGGGCTCGACCCCGAGAAGCTGAAGGTGCCCCTCGCCAAACCGGCGGCACGCAAGGGAATCGAGCTGATCGAGGCCAAAGCGCACGGCATCGACGCCGACGCCCGTCGGGTTGAGGTCGACGACCGCTCCATTCCCTACGACTTCCTCGTCGTCGCCACCGGCGCCGACATGCGGGCCGAGGAGATCCCTGGCCTCGTCGAGCACGCCATCAGCCCCTGGACCCCGGTCGACATGCTGCACCTTCGCGCCGGGTTCCAGGGGTTGCTCGACGCGGCCGGCGCCCGCGAGCGCCGGCGCGTCCTCTTCCTCGTCCCACCCAACAACAAATGCGCGGGCCCGCTGTACGAGATCGCCCTGATGCTGGAGACCTGGCTGCGCCGCAAGGGTGCCCGAGAGAACACCGAGATCGCCTGGACGACCTTCGAAGAGAGCTACATTCAGGCGTTCGGACCGCGGCTGCACGAGGTCGTCGCCGGCGAGTTCGAGCGCCGCGGCATCGAGGGACATGCCGACTGGATCGTGGAGCGGGTCGAGGAGGACTCCGTCGAGTACGCCAACGGCGAGCGGCTCGGGTACGACCTGCTGGTCTCCTTCCCGCCCTACATCGCCTCCACCCCGTTCGAGGGCCTGAAGACCGACGACCGCGGCTTCCTGCGTACCGACCTCCCAAGCCGGCGGCTGGTCGACCACCCCGAGGTCTTCGCGGTCGGCGACGCCGGCGACTTCCCCGTCAAGCAGGCGTTCCTCGCCTTCCTCCAGGCCGACGCGGCGGCGGCCCACATATCGGCCGAGCTGCTTGGCGGTCTCCCGCAGCAAAGCTTCGACCCGATCAGCATGTGCGTGATGGAGCAGTTCGACAAGGCGACCTTCGCCCAGGTGCCGCTGCGCCTGACCGGCGATCCGGCGCATCCGATCGAGGTTCGGCCGGACGCCAACGGCGACTACCGCGTGGGCTCCTCCAAGGCATGGCGAGCGGGCAAGAAGATGCTCGGCCTTTCCGTCCCCTGGCGCTTCAGCCGCGGCGAGCCATTTCACGGCGGCAACTTCTGGCGTGGCATGGACACCGGCCTGAAGGCAATGTCAAGCGTGCTGTCGGACTAGCAGGCGACGGGCCGGCTCCACGGCCCCCGGTATCCTGATTCGCATGCGGGGAGGTCTGCGACGGGCTGCAGGGATTGTCCTTGGCGCCTTCATTCTGGCTTCCACGGCCGCCCATGCCGATGTGTTCAGCGAGGGGAACATCCGTGCCTCGTTCGATGGCTGGCTCACCCCCAAGGCCTTGCCGCGAACGGATCCGGTGCCTGTCGAACTTCACCTGAGGGGAAGCCTGCGAACCACCGATAACGGGCAGCTCCCGGTACTGCGGCGCATCGAGGTCTCGGTGAACCGATTCGGCAGGATCTCGACAGCGGGCCTCCCGGTTTGCCGTAAACGGTCGATCGTCGCGACCACCACACGACAGGCGCTTGCGGCGTGCGGCGATGCGCTGGTCGGCAACGGGCGATTCAACGCCTTCATCGCACTCCCCGCCGAGGCTCCATTCCCCGCCCGCGGGCGAATGCTCGCCTTCCACGCGAAGGTGGATGGCAGGCAGGTCATCCTCGCTCACATATACGGCACCGATCCCCTGCCGACCTCGCAGGTGATGACCATGGTCATCAAGCACCCGAAGGGCCGCAGCGCCTTCGGCACGATCCTCTCTATGACGGTGCCGAAGGTCGGCAACGATGACTGGGGGCACGTGACGGGCTTCCGGATGAACCTGCACCGTCGTTACGCCTACAAGCACCAAACAAGAAGCGTGATCAGCGCCAACTGCCCCGCGCCAAAGGGATTTGACGTCGGTGTATTCACTGCGGCGAAGGCCACCTACTACCTCGCCGGGGGACGCACGATCAGCCGTGTCGTCACCGGCACCTGCCGGATCAGGAACCCGTAGCCCTGTGCGTCCAAACAACCAGGACTTAAAGAGGACTATGGGATCATCGCCTTATGACGTCGCGTAGGAGGGGAAGCCGCTGGTTGCGCCTGTGCGCTTTGGTCGCCGTGACGGCGACTGCCGGCGGGGCGAGCATCGCCCACGGCGAGCTGACGCGCAGCGGCAACCTGATCGTCTCCCTCCAGGGGACCATCGAGCCTCGGTCCCTCCCCCGCGACAGGCTGGCCCCCGTCAAGGTGCACATCAAGGGCTCCGTCAAAACCGTCGACGGAAGCCAACCGCCGGTGCTGCGGCAGCTGGCGGTCGCGATCAACAGTCACGGCAAGATCTTCAGCCGCGGCCTCCCCATCTGCACGACCAGACAACTGCAGCAGAGAAACACCGAGGCCGCGCTCGCCGCCTGCAGGGGAGCCTTGGTTGGACACGGAACCTTCGATGCGAGCGTTGCCTTCCCCAACCTGGTTCCATTCCCCGCGCACGGCGCCGTTCTCGTCTTCAACGGGCGGCACGCCGGGCACCAGGCAATCATCTTCCACATCTTTGGCTCCAACCCGGTGCAGATCACGTTCGTCCTGCCGCTGACCGTCGAGCGCCGCCACGGCGGCAAGTACGGGACGACCCTCAGCGCCAAATTCCCGCGCATCGCTTCGGACCTCGGCTATGTCACCGGGGTGGACTTCACGATGGGGCGACGCTACCTCTACAAAGGCAAGATGCGCAGCTTCCTCAGCGCCAGCTGTGCCGCTCCGGAGGGTTTCACCGTCGCGACCTTCCCCTTCGTCAAGGGCACCTTCGGCTTCTCCAGCGGACAGTCGATCGACACCTCGCTGATCCGCAACTGCCAAGTCAGAGGCTGAGCGAGCGCCTCTAACGCGCTCCCGCTTCGACGATCCCGCCGGGGCGACCTCGCACCACCCAGGCGCGCCACAGATATAGCGCGATGGCCAGCGAGGCGAGCAGGGCGATCGCGGAGTCGAGGCGGGTCAGGTTGAGCGCGAGGACGAGCGTCACCAAGGCAGCGCCGAACAGGTTGGCGGTCATCGCCCACAGCCGCCCGTCGCGAAAGGAGAGTCGCACGCAGCCGAGAGTCGCCGCCAGGAAGCTGGCGAACACCGCGACGGCGTAAAACTGGACCAGCTCCTGCTCCCGGCCGCCCGCAGCGAGGATCATCGCGGCGGCGAGTCCGAGGATGAGGATGACGCCCCAGTGCGCGACGAGGAAGCGGTTCTGGCGGTGAAACGGCTCCGGCAGCAGGCCGTCTCCGCCGTCGCGACCCAACCCCGAGAGCGCCTTCAGAACTCCCGACCCGGCGAGATAAGAGGACGCCGCGGCAGCAAGCAGCAGCAGGGCGCTAAGCGCCTGAAAAGTGGCCAACGCGACGCCGCCACCAACCGCACGCCGCGCTATCTCCGCCAGCAGCGTCGAGTCGCCGTCGGGCAAGCCGATACGCAGATGCACCGCCAGCATCGCGAAGCTGAGCGTGAGCCCGCCGACGATCATGACCATCAGCCACAGGGTCCAGCGACCGAACAGCCGTCGGCCGCGATCGTGTAGCTGCGGTAGCTGCGCGATCGCGTTCGACGGGGCTTCGACCCCGGTGGCGAGAGCCATGCCGAGCGGCAGCGCCATCAGCACCGCTGCCAGAGAAGCATCGGCGAGCAGCGTCCCCCCGTGCTTCGCTTCGGCGACGGCCCCGGTCGGGGCGGGGTCGGCGAACGCTCCGGCGACGATCACGACAGCCGCCATCAGCAAGAAGGCCTGGGTGGCGATCGCGAAGCCAACCCGTCCGCGGTGCCCGAGCATCACCCCGCAGGCGACCGCGGCAGCCAGAGCCAGGGCGATCGGCAGTCGAACCCCGGCAAGCCCCGGCAGGTAGGCGATCAACGCCGCCGCCCCGGCCGCGCAGCTGACCGCCACCGTCAGCGTGAAGTCGACGAGCAGCGCCCCCAGCGGCAAAAAGGCCCAGCCTTCTCCGAATGCCTCCGCCACCCCCTCGGGACCGCCGCCACCCGACGGGAAGCGACCAATCAGTTGGTGGTAGGTGGCAGCGACAACGACGATGACGCCAACCACCAATCCCATCGTCGCGACCAGGCTTGCGGGATCGCCGTCGAGCGCTCGAAGAGCCGCCTCGATCGCGTAGGCGACCGAGGAGACCGGGTCCGCCATCACGGTGAAGGCGAAGGCCACGAAGAGGTGCCGTCGCTGGATCCTCAGAGGCCGAGCCCCCCGACTCCGCGCTCATCCCAGCCGAGATGGTGGGCCAGCTCGTGGCGCAGAGTGCGCTCGACCTGCTTCGCGAGCAGATCGCGGTCGTGGCCGAAGTCCCGCTCCAGCGTGTCGCGGTAGATCACGATCCGGTCCTCGTAGCGATGGCGGGCGACCCCGTCGCCGAAGTACTGGCCGTAGGCATGCACCTCAGAACCCAGCTCGGAGACCACGACAGGGACGCTTTCGAGGACCTTTTGAAACTGCTCCGGCAGGCGATCGATCGCATCGGCGACCAGCGACTCGAACTCGTCCAGATCTTCCTGCTCCTCGGCCACACCCAAACCGTAGAGCAGCCGTATATGGCGGCGGCGGATGGGGCCTCGGATCCTCCGCCGACCGTGCGCGGTTGGGAAAACGAGACGGCAGTCGGAACGCCTAGAGGCGTCCGATGACGAGGATGCCCGCCACGCAACCCGCGGCAAGCACAGTCAGCGCCAGATTCTCCCGTCCCCGCTTGGTCTGCGTGTAATCGAGAAGGCTGTCAAGAGGGTTGCGACTCATGTCTTATAAACACGCGTCACTCCAAATCAATGCGGTCGCCCGCCGGCGCTCCAGGGCGCTCAGCGGCCGAACCAGCGGGCGCGGCGGCTGGAGCCGAAATGCTCCTTCTCGGCGACCAGGGCCGCGGAGGGCTCGTGGAAGGCGCCGGTCGGTTTCGGGCCCGAGAGGAAGTCGACGTCGACCCGGCCGACCCGTCCCGCACCGAACTCGACGTAACAGGAGCCGAGACCGTCGTATGCGTCGGGCTTGCCCTCGCCGCGCACGCGGGCGATCAGCTCCTTGGCTACGACCCTCCCCGCCCCCTCGGCGAAGACACCGGCCTTCGGCACCCCGACCGTGGCGACATCGCCGATCGCGTACACGCCGGGGAACCGGGTCTCGAGCGTCGCCGATTCGACCGGGATATACCCCTCCTCGGTCATGCCGCTCTCGATCACCACGTCGGGTGCGCGGTGCTTTGGGACGCCGAGGAAGAGGTCATAGGGAACCTCGTCGCCGTCCTTGAGGACGGCGACCCTGCGGGCCGGGTCCAGCGAAGCGATCCGCGCTTCGGGTCGGAAGGCGATGTCCCGCTCGGCGAAAGCGTCGAGCAGTGCGGCGGAAGTCTCGGGGGAGGGCGGCACTGGGCTCGGCAGCGGCATCAGGAAGGTGATCTCCGAATCGCCTCTGAGGCCGCGCTCGGACAGATAGTCGTGCAGCAGCAAGGCCGCCTCGCTGGGCGCGGGAGGGCACTTGAAGGGCGCCCCGCAGACGCCGATCACGACTCGACCCCCCGAGAACTCCGGCAGCATCCCCGCCAGCCGCTCGGCGCCGGCCACCGAATAGAACTCGTTGCCGCCCTCTGCCAGCCCCGGCGTCGCGTCCATGTCGTAATCGGCACCCAGCGCAACGACCAGGTAGTCGGCCTCGTGGACGCCGGCGTCGGTCCTCACCGAGCGCGCCTCGGGATCGATCGCGAGGACCGTCTCCCGCAGCAGCCTCACCCCCGGCTTGGCGAAGTCGTCGTAGGGGAGGCGCACCGCCTCCGCCTCCTCGCGTCCGAACATCACGTCGAGCTTGGAGAACCCGAAGACGAACGAGTCGCTCTTGTCGATCACCGTCACCTCGACCTCGTCGCCCAGCCCCTCCGACAGAGAGGTCGCCAACTCGAGGCCCCCAAACCCCGCACCCAGGATCAAAACTCGCGCCTTCATCGAGGCAGCAAGCCTACGGCGTTGTCACCGCGGCGATCTGGGCGCTTGGAACTGGCCAGTCAGCCAGTAGCATGCCTTAGGTCGGTGCCGGCGATCTAGGAGGAGTGATGGCGACAGCTGAAAGTGGGCTCGAAAACGAGTTGGTCCTCGAGCGCGAGCGTTGGCTCAACGGCCCTCCCCACGAGCTGTTCAAGCAGATGCGAAGCGGCTGCCCGGTCCACTGGACCTCCGAGGTGACGGAATTCCCCGCCGCCAAGGGCTTCTGGTCGGTGACGACCGCCGACGACGTCCACGCAGTCAGCCGCGACTGGCAGACCTACTCCTCCGAGCTGGGCGGCGTCGTCGCGATCGACGAGGTGTTTCCGATCGAGCTGGCCCGGGCGATGTTCATCGGCATGGACCCGCCCAAGCACGATCGGCTCAAGGCGCTGTTTCAGGCCGGCTTCACGCCGAAGCGGATCGCCGCCCACGAGGACGAGATCCGAGAGATCGTCGTCAGGGTCCTCGACCGCCTCGAGGGCCGCGAGACCTGCGACCTGGTCACCGACGTCGCGCAGCCGGCCGTCTCCCGTGTGATCCACAGCTTCATGGGCATCCCCGAGGAGGACGATGCGGCCTGGGCTCGGCTGATGAACGCGAGCCTCGGCGCCAGCGATCCGGAGTTCACCCAGAGCGCCGACGAGGTCGAGGAGTTCCTCGAGCAGACGATCGCCGAGGTCTTCGAGCGCTGCAGAAAGATGATCGCCGAGCGCCGCGAAAACCCCACCGACGACCTGACCAGCGTCCTCGTCCACGCCGAGGTGGAGGGCAACACGCTCGAGGAGCACGAGATCGTGATGGGCTTCTTCCTGCTCGTCGCCGCGGGCAACGACAGCACCAAGGCGACCTACTCCAGCGGAATGCGGGCGCTGATGGAGCATCCCGACCAGATGCGGATGCTGGTCGACGACCCCTCGCTGATCCCGGGCGCGGTCGAGGAGTCGCTGCGGATGTTCCCCGCCTTCGCCCACTTCCGCCGCACCGCGACCTGCGACACCGAGCTGCACGGGCAGAAGATCAAAAAGGGCGACAAGGTCGTGATGTGGTACCCGTCGTCGAATCGCGACGAGACCCGCTACGAGGATCCCGATCGCTTCGACGTCCTGCGCAACCCCGAGCACCAGGCGTTCGGCGCAGGGGGCCGTCATTTCTGCCTCGGCACCGCGCTCGCCCGCCTCGAGCTGAAAATCCTCCTCGAGGAGACCCTGGCGCGCTACCCAAACATCGCCATGGACGGCAAGCCCAAATTCGTCGAGTCGGCCTTCCTCAACCAGCTGAAGACCCTGCCGGTACGGCTACACCCCTAACGCGTCCCCGTCCGCGGGCTCCATCGGGTGAAGCTCGCCCTTGACCAGCGCCTCGGTGCGCAAATGCCCGATCGCCCGGTACTCCTCGGAGCCGATCATGTCGAGGAACGCCTGCCGGCTCGGGTACTCGACCAGCAGCACCATGTCCCAGGAGTCCTCACCGATCAGCGGTGACGCCGCCCCGGCCACGAACACGACCTTGGCCCCGGCCTTCTCCAGCAGCGGCGCGACTGCGGCGCCGTACTCCGCATAACGTTCACGCCCTCCGTCAGGTTTGAACGAGAGCAGGTTCAGCATCACCACGGGTGAGTCCTCTTCCGCCCGCTCGGCGAACGCGGCAAGTCCCTCCTGATTCAGTCGCTCTGGCTCGGTCGGGTTAGCCACGGCGCTCCTTCGGAATGCAGCAAAGCTGTGCTGAGCCGCTGGCAAGCAGCCGACCCTCCGTATTCCAGATGCGTCCGCTCACGCCGAGCAGGCCGTCTTCGGCCACCGGGCATTCGTGATCGACCAGCAGCCACTCGCTCTCCGCGGTGGATCGGTGGAACCAGACGCTGGTATCGAGGTTGGGCGCCACGTAATCTGCCCCCCGGTACTTCTCATAGACAGCCGGCCAGCCGAAGGTGTCCAGCAGAATAAGCGGACGCGCAGCGTCGACGAATGGGTCCTCGAAGCAGGGGGTCGGCTCAAACCGCACCCACTCCCTGATGACAGGGCGGTCGGCATCGTCCGCCTCCTCCCCATCCGGCCGGCGACAGCTCATGTTGTTCCAGAAGTTGAAGATCGGCTTGCCGTCTCTGGTGCGCTCGAAGGGTCTGGAGGCCTCGGGCGGCGCTACCTCCGGCGCGCTCAGCGTCTGATGGCGATAGCCCGGAGCCTCGGCGGCCGTCAGGACCACCGCAAAGAGAACCGCCCTGCCGCCCTGGCTCATCGTTACGGCAAGCGATTCCGACCGCCGCCCTCGCTTGACGACATCCACCGCCAGCTCCACCTCGTCGAAGTCGGGTGAGCCGAGGAAGTGGCAGTAGAAGCTCGCCGGCCGAGGGATCTCAGCGCACTTCCCCGCCGCGCGAAGAGCGAGTGACGCGAGGTAGCCGCCGCTCGGCCCCCAGATCTCCCAGGCCTCATCGAGGCGAATCGAGTAGGCGCCCCCATCGCCCTCGAGATCCGTTGCCCGATCCAGGCCGACCGGAGCGCTTGCGCCGCTCATGGGCGGACCACGGTGATCTCAGACGCCTCGCTCATCTACGGGCAATGCTATGAGGCGGGCTGGACTCGAACCCGTCCCCGACCGCTACGACGTGCGCAAAGCCCACCCGGCGAAAGCCGCAGACCTGGCAGAGACCCTGGCCAGGGCTTTCTACGACGACCCGCTCATCGGCTGGCTCCTTCCGGACCACTCACGCAGGCTGGCAATCGCCAGGCGTGGCTTCGACCTCTACCTGAGGCGGGTGTGGCTTCGCCACGAGGAGACCCACACCGTCGAGAATTCGGCAGGCGTCTGCGTCTGGGAGCCGCCCGGCACATGGAAGGTGGGAGTCCGCGAACAGCTCTCCCTGCTTCCGACAATGCTGCGCATATACGGCCGCATGCTGCCTCGCCTTCTGGGAACGATCAACGCAGTCGAGAAGGGCCCATCCGACGGGGCCGCACTATTACCTGGCCTTCGTCGGTATCGAGCCCGAGAGCCAGGGGCGCGGAATGGGCTCGATCCTGATGCACCCGATCCTCCAGCGTTGCGATGCCGAGAGGGTTCCCGCCTATCTCGAGGCCAGCGCCCCTCGAAACAAAGCCCTACGAACGCCACGGCTTCGAGGCCACCGAGGAGTTCAGACCGGGCAAGAGCGGACCGCCGACGTGGCGGATGTGGAGATCGCCCATGCGAACGGATTTCTCGCCAGACGCCTATTCGACGGGCTGTCCCAGGACGAGCCCGGTTGCCGAGTCGAGTTCGGTGCTGCCACTGATCTGCGGGAGGCCCTCGAAGCTCCCGGTGGAAGCGCCACTCGCTAGCCAGTCTTCGAGCTGGTCCTGACCCTCCGAACTTACTCGGAGCAGGACCAGCGAGAAGCGCTCTTCGGGAAGCTGCCCCGCCTCGACAAACTCCCGCGACCAGTGCGTTTCGTTTGGATTGATCTCCGGTGGCTTGGGGTAGAAACGGTTTCCGACTCGAACGGCGAGCCAAACGCGGTCTTCATCGGGGATATTCGCGAGCATTCCCTCCGTCATCAGGGTCGGGTTGACATGGGCTCCGTCACGGGGGAACGTAATAGTGCCTACTGGGTCGTCGTCCTTTCCGCAACCGTTGAGGATGCCCTGGCCGAACAAGAGCCCAACTGCCGCCACGAGCAACATGCCCAGTGGGATGAGCACTTTGTCCAGTGACTTCATTGGTGATTCACCATATCCACTGGCGACGTGCTCACGGGTCGGCGGGCGGTATGGGACCGCGACCCCAAGTTAACCGGCTCCACCGGGTCGTCATGCGCGGCTCATGAGATCGACTGCCTGATCGATCTCATCGTGTCTGGGCGTCGACTCGGCACCCGTGGAGCGCTCTGTTGCGCGCTCCACACAGGCCTCGGATGCGTTGCATGTCCTCGTCCGTAAATAGGACGTCTTCGTCAGCCAGGACGTTCTCGAGCCGGGCTTGAGGCGAACAGGAATTGAGCCGCTGTCGGAGCACGTTTCCGACGCGCTCCGACTTTGCCGCCGCCTGAGCGCACCAGTGGGGCGGGAAGGACTCGAACCTTCGACCGACGGATTATGAGTCCGCTGCTCTGACCAACTGAGCTACCGCCCCAGGAAGCCGAGATTAACGAGGTGGCGAGGGGCTAGGGTGCCCGTCGTGGAGAGCGGTAGCGCGAATGGCGGGGAGGATTCGGCGCCTTCGCTGCGGCGCAGGCTGGCGCGGATCGTGGCGTGGGTCGGCGGGGTCGCTCTGCTCATCGGGGTGCTGGATCTGCTTGGGGTGCCGGCGTCGGAATGGATCAGGGACCTGTTCGAGCGGGTCGGCGAGGTCCCGGCCTGGGCGGTCGTCGCCGGGGTGGCGCTGGAGAGCGCGCAGACGAGCCTGGCGGCGCTGGCCTGGTTCGGGATCCTGCGGGCCGCGCTGCCCCGCTCGGGCGTGACGTTCCGGCTGGTGCTCGCCTCCTATGCCGTAGCGGTGGCGCTCAACAGCTTCTTGCCGGCCAACCTGGGCACCTTCGTGATGCTGGTGATGTTCTCGACCCTGATCGCGGGGGCGACGTTCGCGATGGTCTTCTCCGGGCTGCTGGTCGAGAAGATCCCCTTCACGGTCCTGAACGTCGCGCTCTACCTCTACCTCTTCCTCACGGTGGGCGGGTCGTTCTCGGTCAAGCTCGGTTTCCTCGCCGACCACACAGCGCTGGTTGTCTTCATCGCGATCGGGGCCGTGGTGCTATTGGTCATGCTGGCGCGGATCTTCTGGGAGCGACTGGAGGGGCTGCGAGCACAGCTGCTCGCCGGCGGCGCGATCCTGCGCTCGGCGCGCGGTTCCCTGACCCAGCTCGGCCTGCCCGTGCTGGGCAGCTACATCGCCCGGCTGGCGATCGTCGCCGTCTTCCTCGGCGCCTACAACATCCCCGTCAGCTTCCACAACGTGGCCACGGTCACCGCGTCGAACTCGATCTCCAACAGCGTCTCGGCGACGCCGGGCGGGGTCGGCGTAACGCAGGCGCTGAACGCGACCGCGCTCTCCGGCGAGGCGACGGCGAAGGACGCGACCGCCTACTCGATCGGCCAGCAGCTGGTGATCTCCGCCTGGGACGTCATCTTCGCCGTCATCCTCGTCTCCTGGGTCTTCGGCTGGAGCGGCGGCAAGGCGCTGGTCGAGTCCTCCTACGTCGAGGCGAAAGAGCGCAGTCGCGAGCTGAAAGCGAAACGCGGCGGGAAGGGCTCAGACGCTGAACAGCTGAGCTAGGGAGCGACCCACGTCGGGTGGCTCCTCCTCACCTTTGGCCGCCGCGGCCGCCCCCTCGGCGAGGGCCTTGGCGGCGTCGGCGACCTGGTGGGCGCGGCCGCCGCGGATGACGCCGGTCTTCTTCGCCTCGGCCAGGTCGGACTCCATCAGGCCGGCCAGCTCGGCGAGCCGGCGCAGGCCGACGACGGAGGCCGTTCCCTTCAGGGCGTGAGCCTCGGAACGCAGGGTCTCGAAGTCCTTGCTCTCGGTCGCCAGGCCGGCGGAGATCACGTCGCAGCGCCGCCGGGCCTCCTGGGCGAAGGACTCCAGCAGCTCGGGGTCCGGCGTCGTCTTCTCGCTCATCCCCCCGTCACCCCTTTCACCGCCTGGGTCAGCTCGTCGACGCCGAAAGCACCCTCCAGCGCCGTGCGGACCGTCCCCTGACGGTCGATCGCGAACAGCCACGGCTCAGTCGGCAGGTGGAAAGCGCGCACCTGTGGGCGAGTGCGCTTGCCGGGATCGTTGTCGTTGTAGATCTCCATGTGGATGAATTCCGCCTTGTCCCCGTAGAGCTGTTTCACCTGCTCAGCCTCGTCGACGACGGGGCCGCAGACCCGACTCTGGCAGAACTGGGGGGTCGCAAACAAGAGGATGATCGGTTCCTTGCCGAGCGCATCGGCGTAGTCGACCCGGTTCTGGGTGTCGGGCGGGATGCGCGTGGTGATCTTCGAGAGGTCGCCGCCGACGTCCGCGGGAGTGGGTGTGTGGATCTTCGGCGCCTTCTGACCGACCCGCGGGATGCTGCTGTACTCGCCCACCACGGCGCTGGGCAGCAGCGTCGCCGTCGTCTCATCGCCCTGCTTGACGATCGCCGCGATTCGCCACTCGCCGTCGCTGGGGAAATCGACATTCGTCACGTAGACGACCGAGGCGGCGTCGGGGTCGTTGGTGGTCGTCTGGGCGCGGAACGCGGGCTGTGTCTGGAGGCTCTCGATCGACGCCGGGAAGGGACCGACGGCGGGCTTGTCGCGGGCCGCCACGGCGGCCTCACGCTGCGTGGTGGCGTTTCCCTTTCCCTTGCCCTTCTTCGGCGGTGGCACTCGCGCGAAGTAGAGGGCGACCTCAGCGTCGGAGATCTGGGTGTGGTCGCGTGTGAAGACCCCGAACGAGTAGCGGTTCTCCCCTTTGTAGAAGACCATCGCCGCTGGAGAGACGACCACCTCCGCCGGGCCGTCGGCGGATTTCAAAACCTCGGAAAGGGTTTTGCCCTTGGCGCTGGGGAAGTCGCTCTTCGGCGGCGCCGGCCGGCTCTCCACGCCGGCCGAGCCGGTCGAAGTCGAGGAATCAGAGCCGCTGCCACAGCCGACCGCGAAAGTTGCGGCGGCCAGTAGGCCCACCAGGGCCAGAGGAAGGCGAAATAGGCGCATCCGGCCATGTTATTGACGGGCAGGGTTGCGACATCCCCACCCCACGACGCGCGGTATAGGGTCCCGCCCGACCTGCGTAAGAGCGAAGGGAGAGAGAGTTGGCGGAGAGAGCTGCGCTGATAACGGGGGCCTCGAGCGGCATTGGGCTGGCGATCGCCCGCGTCCTCGGCGGAGAGGGCTATGCGCTCACCGTCGCCGCCCGCCGTCCGGAAAAGCTCGAGGAGGCAGCCGAGGGCCTTCGGGCTGACGGGATCGAGGTGCAGAGCGTCGCCGCCAACATGACCGAGGAGAGCGAGCTGGTCGGCGTCTTCGCCAAGCACCGCGAGGCATATGGCCGGCTCGATGTCCTGGTCAACAACGCGGGGGTCGGAATCGGTGCGCCGATGGAGGAGATCCAGACAAAGCACCTCGACATGCAGCTGGCGGTCAACCTGCGGGCGTTGATCGTCGGCACTCGCGAGGGGCTGCCCATGCTCCGTGAGGCGGGCGCCGAGCACGGCAAGGCATTGATCGTGAACATGGCCTCGATCGCCGGCAAAGGCGGACAGGCATGGCTCTCGATCTACGCCGCGACCAAGGCCGCGGTGATCAACTTCACCCAGTCGACCCATCGCGAGGTTGGCGGCGGCGGGATCCAGTGCACCGCTTTCGCGCCCGGCTTCGTCGACACGCCGATGACCGAGTTCGCCAAGGAGCAGGTCCCCGGCGAGCAGATGATCCGCCCCGAGGACATCGGCGAGGCGGTGCGCTTCCTGCTCAGCACCTCGCCCAACTGCCACGTGCCCGAGATCGTCTTCACGAGGCCAAGTGAAGGGCACGACACTCCCTGATACCCCCGAGGACGCGCCGGCCGCAGCCGCCGGCGCGCGCCTGCGAGTGCTGGTTGCCGCCTTTGGCGATCCCGGACACGTCTTCCCCGCGATCTCGCTGGGGCGGGCGCTGGCAGGGCGCGGCCATGAGGTCGTGGTCGAAACGTGGGAGGAGCGGCGCGAGGCCGTCGAGGGAGCCGGCCTCGGCTTCACCGCGGCTGAGGAATACCGGATGTTCCCGCCGCCCGAGCCCGACTCGGCCGACGGGCGCCATGCGGCGGAGGCCGCGCGAGCGCTGCTGCCGCTGCTGGAGGAGATGCGGCCCCATGTCGCGATCAGCGACATCCTCACCTTGGCGCCGGCACTGGCAGCCGAGAAGGCGGGGGTGCCGCTGGCGACGCTCATCCCCCATCTCTACCCATCGATCGAGCCAGGGCTTCCCTTCTTCTCGATGGGACTGCAACCGCCGCGCACCCCTCTGGGGCGCGGTATCTGGCGCCTCGGACAGCACGGGCTGAACATCGGCCTCGAGCACGGGCGGCGCGACCTGAACAAGCAGCGCGCGCGCCTCGGCCTTGCCCCGGTGCAGCGTTTCCACGGCGGGATCAGCCCCGCCCTGGCGCTGGTGGCGACGTTCCCGCAGCTGGAGTACCCGCGGCGCTGGCCGGCGGGGGTGGAGATCACCGGGCCGATGACCTTTGAGGTCCCCCACCCGGAGATCGACCTGCCGCCCGGAGAGGAGCCGTTGGTCCTGGTCGCACCCAGCACCGCCCACGACTCCGACAACCGCCTGGTGCGCACCGCGCTGAAGGCGTTGGCCGAGGAGCCGGTGCGGGTGGTGGCGACCACCAACCGGGTGAAACCCCAGTGGCCAATCGAGGTTCCCCCCAATGCGGTCCTGGTCGACTGGCTCAGCTACAGCCAGCTGATGCCTGCCGCCTCGCTGGTCATCTCCCACGGCGGGCATGGGACCGTGGCGCGGGCGCTGGGTGCTGGCACGCCGGTCCTGGTCTGCCCGTTCACGGGCGACATGAGTGAGACGGCGATGCGCGTCTCCTGGGCGAAGGTCGGCCTCTCGGTCCCCTGGCGCCTCTGCGAGCCGCGCCCCCTGCGCTGGGCGGCGCGGCGCCTGCTCGCTGACCCGTCCTTCGCCGAGTGCGCGGGACGCCTCGCCACCTGGAGCCGCAACAACAACGGCGCCGAGCGCGGCGCCGAGCTGGTCGAGCAGCTGGCAGCGAAAGCCGAAACGGTCGCGAGTTAAAGCTCCGGGGGTGGGACTCGAACCCACAACAACTCGGTTAACAGCCGAGTGCTCTACCGATTGAGCTACCCCGGAAAGGGCGGGAACGGAATTTACCGATCAGCCGACGACGCGCTCGGTGCGGGCTATGCGCTCTACGAGGGCGGCGCGTTCTCGGCTTAGGGCGGCGCGGCGTTCGTAGTCGTCCCTTTCGCCCGCCGCGGCGATCTCGGCTTCCAGGCGGCGCTGCTCGAGAAGGAGGAAGTTGAGCTCCATCGCCTCGGCGGAGGCGGGCTCGTCGTGGGCGAGGATGACCAGCTCGGCGATCAGGCCGGCCAGCTCGTCGTCGTCGTGGGGAAGGTTGGAGGCCGGGTCCTCGGGGTGCTTGCGCAGCCAGTCAGCGGCGCGGGCCCCGGTCGGCGAGAGGTGCTCGTCGGTGAGGCGGGTGAGGTAGTCCGCGCCCTCCTTGGGCAGGGCGATGCACATCGCCAGCAGGGCGCGCTCGCGGCGCTCGCGGGAGGTCAGCTCGGCCGTCCTGCGGACCGCAGGCGCGGACGGCGCGCCGTTGCCGCGCCCCGCCGGCTCCGCCGCTCCGCCGCTCGGCGCCCGCGCGGCCACCAGCCGGCCCATCACCATCGCCGGCTCAAGGTCCAGGCGCTCGGCCACCTGCCGCACGAGGTCGTCGCGGCTCGCCGTCTCCCCCATTCCCGCCAGGATCGGCGCCACCTCGCCCAGCGCCCGGTCGCGCTCGGCGGGGGAGCCGACATCGGTGCGATCCAGCACCAACCCAACCTGGAAGGCGGCCAGCTCGACCGCGTCGTCAACCAGGGCGCGGAAGCGCTCGGCGCCGCCCTCGGCGGCCATCATCTCCGCCGGGTCCTCGCCGGCCGGCATCGCCGCCACCCGAATCCGCATCTTGCGCCCCGCCGCGACCCGCTGCGCTCGAAGCATCGCCTCCTGTCCAGCCGAGTCGGCGTCGAGCGCCAGCACCACCTCCTCGACCATCCCCGAGAGCGCCGCCACCTGGTCCTCAGTGATCGCCGTCCCCATCACCCCAACCGCCTCCTCGATCCCGGCCTGGTGCAGGGCCAGGACGTCGGTGTAGCCCTCGACGACCACCACCCGCCCCGCCTTGGCGATCGCCGCTTTGGCGCGGTCGATCCCGTAGAGCATCTTGCTCTTGTGGAAGAAATCGGTCTCGGCGGTGTTGACGTACTTGGCGCCCTGGTCGGAGCGCATCGCCCGCCCGCCGAAGCCCAGCGTCCGCCCGCGCCGGTCGCGGATCGGAAACATGATGCGGGAGCGGAAGCGGTCGTACTCCCCTCCCCCACGCCCCCGCTGCACGAGGCCGACACCGCGCAGCTCATCGACGCCGAACCCGGCGCGCTGGCCGCGGACCAGCACCTTGTCCCAGGCGCTTGGCGCGTAGCCGACGCCGAAGGCGCGCAGCACCTCCTCCCCCAGCCCCCGCTCGGCCAGGTACTCACGCGCCTTGCCCGCCTCCTGCGATTCCCAGAGATAGCCGGCGTAGAAGGCGGCGGTGCGGTCGAGCAGCTCCTCCAGGCGGCGGCGCTGCTGCCGGCGCGCCTCGGCCCGCGGGTCCTCCTTCTCACGCTCCAGCTCGACCCCGTAGCGGTCGGCGAGCAGCTCCACGGCGTCGGCGAAGCCCAGTCCCTCCTTCTCCTCGATGAACTTGATCGCGTCGCCGCCCACCCCACAGCCGAAGCAGTGGTAGAGCTTCTCCCCCGCGTCGACCGAGAACGACGGCGTGCGCTCCTCGTGGAAGGGACAGAGCCCGACCCAGCGTGCGCCCTGGCGGCGCAGGTCCGTATGGGCCGAGATGACCTCGACGATGTCAACCGTCTGCTTGACCCGCTCCAGACTCTCTGTGGAGATCAGCGCCATCGGTTCACCGTAGCGCCGCGCGCCGGCTCAAAATCGAGCCGTCTCCGGAATTGACAGTTCCGTGAACTTCGCTATGCAGTAGCGATCGGTCATTCCGGCGACGTAGTCGGCAACCCGCTGACAGTCGCTCGCCCCCGGCTCGGACTGCGGCGTCTCCTCCGGGTGCTCCATGTAGTGGTCGAAGAGGCCGCGTACCGTGCGCCGCACCCGCTCGTGCTCGTGGCGGGCGGTTGGCCCCAGGTAGACGCGGTCGAACATGAACTTGCGCAGCCGCAGCATCGCGCCACCGATCTCCTCGCTCTGGGCGATGTCGCCCTCGGCAGTGGAGCGCTCGACGATGTCGCGGACCAGGGTGTCGATCCGCACCGAGCCGGTAGTCCCGAGCAGCTCGATCTCCGCCACCGGCAGGTCGGAAGGGTCGAGAATCCCCGCCCGCAGCGCGTCGTCGATGTCGTGGTTGATGTAGGCGACGCGATCGACCAGCTTCACTATCCGCCCCTCCAGCGTCGCCGGCTTCTGCGAGCCGGTGTGGTTGAGGATCCCGTCGCGCACCTGCTCGGTCAGGTTCAGTCCCTCGCCGTCGCGCTCCAGCGCGTCGACGACCCGCAGCGAATGCTCGTTGTGCTTGAAGCCGGCGCCGCAGCGCTCGCGCAGCGCCTCGTCGAGCACCTCCTCGCCGATGTGGCCGAAGGGCGGGTGGCCGAGGTCGTGGCCGAGCCCGATCGCCTCGGTCAGGTCCTCGTTCAGCGCGAGCGCGCGAGCGACGGTGCGAGCGATCCCACAGGCCTCCAGCGTGTGGGTGAGGCGGGTGCGGTAATGATCGCCCTCCGGCGCGACGAAAACCTGCGTCTTGTGCTTGAGGCGGCGGAAGGCCTTCGAGTGCACGATCCGATCGCGGTCGCGCTGGAATGGCGTGCGCAGCAGGCTGTCGGGCTCCTCGCGCCGCCGCCGCGCCGGGTAGGACGGCGTCCCGAGATCGGAGAGGAACTCGGCCTCCCAAGCGCGGACCCTGTCCTCGAAGGTGGCGATGGCCTCCATGCGCTCGATCCTAGGGCCTGCCGCGAGGCGCACTCAAGCTGCCGCGCGCAGTCGCACGTGCGCGTGGTGCTCCAGAGTCTCGCCGACCGCGCGCTCGACCTGGCGCAGCGCCCGCTCCTCCGCCCGGGGCGCCTCGGCCAGCGGCTGGGCGACCGCATCGACCATGAAGCGGTGCGCCTCCTCGAACAGCTCGAAGGAACCCGCCTCGCAGCTGGCGCAGACGACCCCGCCGGCGGCACCGGAGAAGCCGACGAGGTGATCGGCCTCCCCGCAACGTGCGCAGGACGCCAGCTCCGGCGAGAAACCGGCAGCGAGGGCCAGCTTGAGGCGAAAGGAAAGCGCTGTCTCAAGCGCGGCCGCCCGCTCGGCAGCCGGATCGTCGAGCAACGAGAGGTAGCGGCAGAGCAGGTTGTAGGCGGGCATGTTGGGCTCAGCCGAGTCGAACAGGCGCAGAATCGCGTCACAGGCGCGAGCGGCGGCACCCAGGGCCGGACCGGATGAGCGCAGCCGCGGATAGCCGTCGACCGTGGAGACGTTGGTCACCGTGAGCAGCTCGCTGCGCCCCTCGTGGAGGAGCAGGTCGAGCCGGAAGAAGGGCTCGAGGCGACCGCCGAAGCGGGACTTCGGCCGCCGTGTCCCCTTGGCGATCGCGTTGACCCGACCGCGCGTGGTCGAGTAGAGGTGCAGGATGCGGTCGGCCTCCCCGTAGCGGATGCTGCGCAGAACCACCGCCTCCGTCTTCACCGTCTTGCCGGCCATCGCCGGCTACGTTGAACGGCGGGCCGGACGGCGACGGCGGCGCAGGCGAACCTGGCAGCTGGGGCAGTAGTAGGTGGAGCGCCCACCGACGACGATGCGGGAGATAGGGCCTCCGCAGGAGGGGCACGGCTCCCCCTCGCGAGTGTGGACGAGGAACTCGTTCTGCATCGTCCCCTTCTGCCCACGGCCGTCGAGGTAGTCGTCGATCGACGCCCCACCGCCGTCGATGCCGGCCTCCAGCGCGGCGACGATCGCGTCGCGCAGCGCCGCGTGGTGCTCGGGCTTCATCGAGCCGGCGGGCGAGAGAGGGTGCAACCGCGCCCGAAAGAGGGCTTCGTCGGCGTAGATGTTGCCGATCCCGGCGACCCTGGACTGGTCGAGCAGGAAGGACTTGAGCGGCGCCGTGCGGCCCGCCGCTTGGTCCCCCAACAGCTGCGGAGTGAACTCCTCCGACAGCGGCTCGACCCCCAGCCCCTCGAAGCGCTCCCCCAGCCGCTCGTCGTCGATCAGGAAGGACTCGCCGAAACGGCGAGGGTCGGTGAACCACAGCTCACGGCCGTCGTCGAGGGTGAAGCGGGCACGCAGGTGGCGCTCGGAGGTCGAGCGCTCCCCCTCGTATAGCCGCCGTCCCTCGGAGGGATCGATCGCCATCTCGCCCTCGACCAAGACGAGGTTGCCGGTCATCCGCAGGTGCATCACCAGCGTTTGGGACCCGTCGAGCGCCAGCAGCAGATACTTGCCGCGCCGCCCAAGCCCCTCGATCGTGCGTCCCGAAACCGCAGCCTCGAGCTCAGCCGGCGCTATCGGCCGACACCAGCGGGGGTCATAGACCTCCAACTGCTCGATTCGCCGTCCCTCGATCTCAGGCTCGAGCTGCCGGCAAACGGTCTCGACCTCGGGCAGCTCGGGCATCGCCGTGTTCTACCCGATTCCGTTCGCAGTTCTTGCCGCATACCGGGAAGAACTGCGAACGGAAGGAGTCAGGCCACGATGCGCAGAGTCATTAGGCGGCGGTCGCGCGCGGATGCGCCTCGAAATAGACCTCCTTGAGGCGGTCGCCCGAGAGGTGCGTGTACATCTGGGTGGTGGCGATGTCGGCGTGGCCGAGCATCTCCTGCACGGCGCGCAGGTCGCAGCCGCCGGAGAGCAGGTGGGTGGCGAAGCTGTGGCGCAAGGTGTGGGGGCTCATCTGCCCCGCCAGGCCCGCCGCCCGGGCATGGCGCTTGACGATCTTGTAGAGGCCCTGACGGGTGAGCGGACCGCCGCGGAAGTTGACGAACAGCTTCGGCTCCTGGCCATCCCCGATCAGCTTCGGACGGGCGCTTCGCTGGTAGACGGCGATCGCCGCGATCGCCTGGCTGCCGAGCGGCACCAGCCGTTCCTTCGACCCCTTCCCGCGGGCTCGCAGAACCCCCTCATGCAAATCCACGTCACTGACCTCGAGGCCGATCGTCTCCGACGCCCGCAGCCCGCATGCGTACATCGTCTCCAGCAGCGCCCGGTCGCGCAGCACCGTCGGCCCGTCGCCGCGCGGCGCCGCCAGCAGCTTCTGCACCTCGGAGTAGTTGAGGACCTGGGGCAGCTTCTTTGCCCGCCGCGGTGCGTTGAGCGCCGCCGTCGGATCGTCGCCGATCAGTTCGTCGCGGCGCAGGTGCTTGTAGAAGGAGCGCAGGCAGGCGGCCTTGCGGTGGACCGTTGCCGCCGAGCAGGCAGGGCGGCCGTTGCCGGTCGCCAGGTCGGCGAGGAAGTCGGCGATCTCAGCCGGCCGCGCCCGCAGGGCGTCGAGGTCGTGCTCGGCCAGGTACTCGCCGTACTGGAGCAGATCGGTGCGGTATGCGTTCAGCGTGTTGCGCGAAAGCCCGCGCTCCAGCTCCAGGTAAGCGAGGAAATCGAGTACGAGCCCCTCGAAGCCGGAACCGGCACTGGAGCTCGGGGCCGCCGGCGGGGGCGGCGGCTTGACTGCGATCGCCATGGCGGGAGGTTCTCCCGCCCGGCCCTCATCCCTCTCGACGCAAGGCGGCGCCCGCCAGCACCCCTCCGGCGGCCAGGGGAGCCGCGAAGAACAGCGGGTCCTCGTCGAGGCTGCGACCCATCGTCCAGACCGGGAGCCCGGTCGCCGCGTAGCCATCGAAGTCTGCGCCACCCACCTGCAACCGGTGACGCCCCGCACTCGCAACCTCCAGCGAAGCGACGATCTCCTCCTCGCCAGCGGGAACAGCCACCTCGACCGGGGCGAGCAACAGCTCGAGAACCGTGAGCGTGTGGTGGCTTACGCCACGGTGGCGCTCGCGAGGGTCGGCCCTGGAGAGACGGGGTGAGAGCAAGGTCGGGAAGCCGAGGGAGAGCGCCGCGTGGGCGTTGTCGAGCGCCGCCATGCCGCCGTGACCCAGGCGCGTATCGGAGCCGATGATCCCGGGTCCTGGGCCGACGAGAGCCGCGTCCCAGTCGAGCTCGGCGACCGCGGCATCGAGGGCTCCGGCGACGCTGAGCGCCTCGCGCTCGCCACCGTAGGCGGGCGCGGCGGTGATGTGACCGCAGAGCAGGTCGCGCTCGCGCAACTCGGCGACATCGCGGGAGAACGAGCCCGGCAGCGCCCCTCCCCCGGTCTGCACGTAGCCGATTTTCGGCTTCCCTCCTCCAGCCTCGGCCGCCTGCGCCGCTGCCCAAGCCGCCGGCGCCAGGTGCCCGTGTAAGGACAAAACGAGCACGGGAAATGTCGGGTGTAACGCGTTTGACATGTCATAGCTGTCAAACGCGTTACACCCCGACTGTTCGATCGGAGAGATCGGGTGCTGGAGCGAGGTGTAATTGAGCTTCATCACGTGCTCGCCGCCCTCGGCCTTCCCCTCCAGGCCGCGGGTGAGGTTGACGTGGACGACATCGAAGCCGCCCGAGCCGAGCCCGAGGTCGAGCGCCGCCGTGTTGACGACGACCTCGTCGCCGACTCGCATCTCGCCCAGCAGCGCCGTGTCTGCCCAGGCCTCGCGGCGCTCGCCCTCAACCTCAACCGTCAGCGGCATCTCGTCGACGACGATCCCGCGCCGCAGCTTCAGCCGCCCGCTCACGCTTGCTCTGCGGCGGCGACGATCCCCTCGCAGACCTCGAGCATCACATCGAGGCCGCGGGCGGAAACGCTCTCGTCGGCAGTGTGGTTTGCCTCGGTGGCATTGGCGAGCAGAACGCAGTCATAGCCGGCGACCCGCAGTGCGTTGGCGTCGCTGCCGCCACCCGTCGAGGTCCGTCGGGGCTCGAGGCCGGCGCTGCGCAGCCCCGCCTCGGCCAGCGCCAGGGCGGGAGATGACGAAGGCACCTCGTAGCCGCGGAACAGCTCCTCGATGCGCACGTCCACATCGCAACCGTGCTCGGTCGCGCCCCAGGCACAGGCGTCGGCAATCTCCCCGGCCACGGCGGCGGTCCGCTCGGCGTCGAGGCTGCGAGCCTCCGCCGTCACCCGGCAGTGGCGGGGGACGACGTTGCCGGAGGTGCCGCCCTCGATCAGACCGACGTTGGCTGTCGTGTGCTCGTCGAGCCGCCCAAGCTCCATGCGGGAGATCGCGGCGGCGGCGGCGGCGATCGCGTTGCTGCCGTCCTCCGGCCGAATCCCGGCGTGCGCCTCGACGCCGGAGAAGTCGGCGACGATCCGCTGTTGGGTCGGGGAGGTGACGATCACCTCGCCCGCGGCGCTGGCATGGTCGAGGACGAAGCCACACTCCGAGCGCAGCGCCGAGACGTCGAACGCCTTCGCTCCGCGCAGACCCTGCTCCTCCGCGACGGTCAGCAGCACCTCGATCCCGACGGGGGGCGGCTCCTCGCCTGCGTGACGAGCGACTAGCTCCATGAAGACCGCAACGGCCGCCTTGTTGTCGGCGCCGAGGATCGTCTCGCCACGGCTGCGAAACACCCCGTCCTCGCCGTACACCACCTCAATCTGCCCCTTATGGGGAACCGTGTCGAGGTGAGCGCAGAACATCACCCAGCGGTCGCCGCGACCGGGCAGCCGCGCGAGCAGGTTGCCGGCCCCCGCCTGCGCCGGACCGGCCGCGTCGTCCTCGCTCACCTCCAGCCCGAGCGCCCGCAGCTCGGCGGCAACCGAATCGGCGACCTCGCGCTCTTCCCCGGTCGGGCTGCGGATCTCGCAGAGCCTGACAAAAGTCTCCTGAAGCCTCTCCACGAGGGGACAGGCTAGCCGGGATACGGCGTAACCGAGGCTGTCCCGGTAGGGGTGGAGCGTCTTGTACTTTTCGCCGCCGCCGTCCCGCGCCCAGCTATCCCCGCCCCTCGAAAAAGTTAAGCGGAACCCTTACCGGGACAGTCCTCGCACGGCTTCGCCTTCCGGCAGCTCCGCCCCGTCCGCCGGGCGCTCGCCCGCGTGCCGCGCGGCGGCGCCGACGAACTCGCGGAACAGCGGCTCGGGCCGGTTGGGGCGGGAGTTGAACTCCGGGTGGAACTGGGAGGCGACAAAGAACGGGTGGTCGGGCAGCTCGACCATCTCGACCAGGCGCTCGTCGGGGGAGGTGCCGCCGCAGACCAGGCCCTCGTCCTCGAGCCGGCGGCGCAGCTGGTTGTTGACCTCATAGCGGTGGCGGTGGCGCTTGTAGATGACGGCTTCGCCGAAGATCTCCCGCGCCCGCGTCCCCTCGTGCAGCTTCACCGGGTCGGCGCCGAGCCGCATCGTCCCGCCCATCTCGGAGACCTCCTTCTGCTCGGGCAGCAGATCGACCACCGGGAACGGCGTCTCGGGGTCGAACTCGGCCGAGTTGGCACCCTCCATCCCGGCCACCGAGCGGGCGAACTCGACGACGGCGATCTGCATGCCGAGGCAGATCCCCAGATAGGGGATGGAGCGCTCGCGCGCGATCTTCGCCGCGGCCACCTTGCCCTCGATCCCACGCTCGCCGAAGCCGCCGGGAATGAGGATGCCGTCGGCCCCCTCGAGCCGCTCCGGGTTGAAGTCCTCAGAGTCGACCAGCTCCACCTCGACCTCCACCCCGTGGTGGAAGCCGCCGTGCTCGAGCGCCTCGATCACCGACTTGTAGGCATCGGCGAGCTGGATGTACTTGCCGACCAGGGCGATCCGCACCTTGCCCTCGGCGGCATCGGCGCGCTTGATCATTGCCTCCCATTCGGCGAGGTCAGACGCCGGCGCCTCCATCCCGAAGTGATCGAGGACCAGGTCGTCGACGCCCTCGGCGCGGAATACGAGCGGCACCTTGTAGATGTTGTCGACATCGTTGGCGGAGATCACCGCGTCGACCGGAAGGCTGGCAAAGAGCGCGATCTTCTCGCGGATCTCCCGGTCCAACCGCCCCTCGGAGCGGCAGACGAGCGCGTGCGGCTGAATCCCGATCCGGCGCAGCTCGTTGACCGAGTGCTGGGTCGGCTTCGTCTTCAGCTCGCCGGCGTGGCCGACGTAGGGAACCAGCGTCAGATGGACGAACATCGACCGTTTCGGCCCAAGGTCGGTATAGAGCTGGCGGATCGACTCGAGGAAGGGCAGCGACTCGATGTCGCCGACCGTTCCGCCGATCTCGGTCAGCACGAAGTCGACCGACTGCGACTCGGCGACGATCCTGATCCGGTTCTTGATCTCATCGGTGATGTGGGGAATCACCTGCACGGTGGCGCCGAGGTAGTCGCCGCGCCGCTCGCGCTTGATCACCGAGTTGTAGACGGCGCCCGCGGTGACGTTCGACGCCCGCGAGGTGTTCTCGTCGGTGAAGCGCTCGTAGTGGCCGAGGTCGAGATCCGTCTCCGCCCCGTCCTCGGTGACGAAGACCTCGCCGTGCTGGAAGGGGCTCATCGTCCCGGGATCGACGTTGATGTAGGGATCGAACTTCTGCAGCTGCACCCGGTAGCCGCGGGAGACGAGAAGGCGGCCGATGGAGGCCGCGGCAATCCCCTTGCCGAGAGCCGAGACCACTCCGCCGGTGACGAAGATGAAGCGGGTGTCTCCTTGAGGGGGCCTACTCATTCTCTGCCGAGCGAGTCTAGCCAGCGCAGTGGCGGAACAGCCTCGACCGCGACGGAGATCGAACGCAACTCTCCGTAAATGGTCAGTCCGGCGACCAGCGTAAGCGCGATCAGCCGGCCATCGCCCCCCAGCGTCGTCAGCAACCAAACGCCGGCGATCGCGCCGACCAGGTTGGACCCGGTGTCGCCGAGCATCGCCCGCTCACGCAGGGTGAACCAGGCGCCGACCAGGACCGGCCCGACGAATACCCCCAGCAGATCGATCGGGGCGAAGGTCCAGGCGCCGAGGCATAGCCCCACCCCGAGCAGGGCCAGCCCCTTCTCCGCCCGACCGGGCCGCAGGTCCAGCAGGTTGAAGGCGTTGGTGGCGAGGATCAGCAGCGCCACGTCGGCGAGGTAACGCCATGACTCCAGCCCCCGCCCGGAAACCACGTAGGCGGCCAGCGCCAGCGCCCCGATCGCCTTGATCGCCCCGGTCGAGAGCCGCCCCTCGCGCAACGCCCGCGCATGGCCGCGCCAACCGCGCGGCGCAGCGGCCACCTCCCCCCGCCCCAGCGAGTCGTCGAGGAAGCCGAGGAAGGCGACGCCGAGCAGGTACGGGATCCAGCGGCGCAGGTCGGGGTCCAGCAGGTCGAGGTCGGCACGATCGTCGAGGAAGGCGAGCGGCGCCAACGCGACCAGCCCCGCGGTCGCCAGTACCGCGCCAAGCGGAAAGGCCAGCACCGCGCCGCGGTAGTTCTCCCGTGTCAGCCCGGCATCGAGCAGGCCGCGCACCCCTGCCGGCACCACAAGCAGCGCCACGGCGATCGCGACCGGGAAGCCGATCCAGGTCATCTACCGGTTCGGCGCCAGCAGGTCCGGCAGCAGCCGATCGGCGCTGCCCTTGACTCCGAAGCTGCCCTCCGCCCCCAGCAGCGCGAAGATGGTCGCCAGCCTCCCCGCCGTGAGGTCGACGTCGTCGACGCTGGAGAGGTCGTTGCCGCTGAAGAAGGAGACCGAAGAGGTCTCGTCGCCGGAGGTCTCGACCCCGACCGCCGGCCTGCGAGTCGCCGCGATCCCGCCCAACAGCGCCGACTCCAGCCGTCCCGCCGTGGCGCGCTGCACCGGGCCCATGCTCTGGGGTGGCTCGCGCACCACGATCACCCCGTCCAGAGCACCGAAGTTGCCGCTTGCCCGCGAGAAGAGATGACTGCGCACGCGGTCCAGCAGGGTGCCGCCGACCACGACCTGACGGCCCACCCCGGTGCCGAAAGCGGTCTGGGTGTCCGTGTTGCGGCGGATGTCTGCGAAGCGGGTCTTGGCAAGGTCGCCCGCCAACGCGTTCAGGTCGACCGGCTCGCGCACCACGCCGACGCCGACCAGCCGAGCCCCGGTCGGGCCCAGCGCGTCCTCGATCGAGTCCGAGACATCTCCCGGCAGCCCCCCCAGCGCAACGATGCCGATCCGTCGGCCATCCAGTTGGTCGCGAACCAGGACGGGATAGACCTGGGTGGCGAACTCGTTGGCCCGGGCCAGCTCGCCGCTGAGCTGGTCGGCGCGGTCGCGCGCGTCCTGGAGATTGCCGGTCAGGCTGTGCTCGAGGTCCTTGCGCGTGTTCGTCAGCGCGTCGCCGCCGAACTCGGCGCCGATCAGGATGCCGATCGCCAGGGCGAGAAAAACCGCGATTAGCGATGTCGCGTGGTAGCGCGCGCTGTAACCCATCGACGGGAGAGCCTAGAGCGGCGCTACAACCCCAGCCAAATCTTGATCTTCAGCCAGACGAGCTGGACGAGGTCATTCAGCGCAGGCGAAGTGACAATGACGATCGCCAGCAGGATCGCGAAGACCGCCAGGAAGAGAATTGCGGGGCCGAACGGGGAGCTGGGCGAGTAGAGGCGGCTCACCCCCTTCGCATCAACCAGCTTCTCGCCGATCCGCAACCGGGTGAGGAAGGTCGAGGACATCCCACCGCGCTTGCGATCGAGGAACTCGATCAGGTTGAAATGAGCACCGACGCTGACGATCAGCGCCGCCCCCTTCTCGTAGGCCATCAGCATCGCCACGTCCTCACTGGTCCCGGCAGCGGGAACCAGGGTGTGCTCGAGCTCCAGCTCCAGCAGTCGCTCTCTTCCCGGCGCCCGGCCGTCGGGGTAGGCGTGGACGATCAGCTCGGCGCCGCAACGCAGGGCGGCGTCGCCGGCGGAATCCATGTCGCCGAGGATCACATCCGGCTTCATCCCGGCCTCCAGCACCCCGTCGGCGCCGCCGTCGACGGCGACCACGATCGGGTTCACGTCGCGGATGTAGGCGCGCAGGGTCTTCAGGTCGCGCCGGTGGCGATCGCCCCGGACGACGATCAGCACATGGCGGTCGCGGAAGGAGACCCGCGTGGGAGGGAACTCGATGCCGCCGGTCAGCAGGTCCGTCTCCTGGCGCACATGCGCGACGGTGTTCTCGGCGAAATCGGCGAGCGCCTCATCGATGCGCTCGCGCTGCTCGTCGAGCCGACGCTCCAGCTCCTCGACCCCGAGCAGCTGCCCGCGCAGCACCTCCTCCCCCCTGACGCTGACCGCGGCGCCCTCGATCTTCACGAAGTCGCCGTCGCGCAACAGCTCGAAGACTCCGTCGCCGGGAACGTCGATCAGCGCGATCCCGGCCCTGACCAGCAGCAACGGCCCGGCGTTCGGGTAGCGGCCGTCGCTGGACGGCGAGGCATTGATGACCGCTCGCGTCCCGGTGGCGATCAGCTCCTCCGCCGCGATCCGGTCGATGTTGACGTGGTCGATGACGGCGACGTCGCCGGGGGACAGCCGCTTGACCAAGTGCTTGGTGCGGCGCCCGAGCCTCGCCGTGCCGACGATCGCCCCGTTCGCCGACGCCCCGTTGCGACGCGAGAAGACAGGGAGACGGCGTCGACTGGCGGTGGCCACAGACCTAACTTTCGCGTTTCGCTCGCATCGCAAAGAGCCAGAGATGGATGCTCGCTCGCTCCACGCTCATGAGACTAACCGCTCTGGCAAGCGGTGCGGGGCGCTTCAGGCGGCGGCCAGCAGCTCACGCGCGTGGCGGGTTGCCGCCTCGTCTGAGCGCTCGCCGCCGAGCATGCGGCGGATCTCCTCCACCACACCCTCGCCTTCCAGGCGCTGCACGGTGGCGATCGCCCGCTCGCCGTCGATGTCCTTTTCGAGCCGGAAATGGGTCTCGGCCAAGGAGGCGACCTGGGGAAGGTGGGTGATGCAGAGCACCTGGCGGCCATCGCCCAGCGCCCGCAGCCGCTCACCAACGACCCGGGCCGTGTTGCCGCCTATCCCGGCGTCGATCTCGTCGAAGACGAGCGTCGGGGCGCCCGCGCCCCCACCGACCCCGGTCAGCGCCAGCATCACCCGCGACAGCTCGCCACCCGATGCCGCGTCGCGCAGAGGCGCCGGCTCGATGCCGGGGTTCGGCGCCACCCGCAGCTCGACGGTCTCGCACCCGGCGCCGCCGAAACCACCGGGGATGGGCTCCAACACCACCTGCAGCGTCGCCCCCGGCATCGCCAGACCCTCGAGCTCGGCGGCGATCTCTTTCTCCAGCGGCCGCGCCGCCTTGGCACGACTCTTGGAGAGGCGCTTCCCCAGCTCCTCGCGACGGCGCTCGGCCTCGGCCAGCGCCGCCTCGGCCTCGGCACCGCGCTCCTCGGCGCTCTCCAGCCGTGCGATCTCCTCTCGGCAGCGCTCGGCGTGGGCGAGCACCGACTCGATGCTGCCGCCGTGCTTGCGCTCGAGCCGATCCAGTGCGTCGAGTCGCTCCTCGACCGTGGCCAGCCTGGCGGGGTCGGCCTCCAAACCCTCGACGTAGTCGCGCAGGGCCGAGGCGACGTCCCCCAGCTCGACCGCGACAGCTCCGAGCCGCTCGGACAGCGAGTCGAGGGTGGAGTCGACGCCTTCGGCGCCGTGCAGAAGCGCCTTGGCCTGCGCCAGCGCCGAGGAGGCGCCGCCGCCGTCCTCCTCCGCACCGGCGATCCCGGCGTACGCCCTGGCCGCCGCCTCCCGCAGCCCCTCGGCGTGCCGAAGGCGCTCGCGCTCGCCGGCCAGCTCCGCTTTCTCGGCGGGGTCCGGCGCAACCTCCTCGATCTCCGACAGCTCGTAGCGGTAGAGGTCCAGATCGCGCTCGCGGGAGCCGTCTCGCTCGCGCAGCTCCGCCAGCTCAGCGGCAAGACGACCACACTCCCGGTGCGCCTCCCGATAAAGCCGCCGCGCCTCCAGGTGATCGTCGCCGGCGAACCCGTCGAGCACCTCCATCTGCGCCGAAGAGATGGTCAGCTTGCGATGCTCGTGCTGTCCGTAGAAGGCGAGCAGCCGCCCGCCGAGCTCCTTCAGATCCGCGGCCGACGCAGCTCGCCCCGCCACGAAGGCGCTGGTTCGCCCACTCGCCGAGACCCGCCGCCCCAGCACGACCTCCTCGGCGCCCTCCGGAAGCCGCTCCGCCAGCTCGGCCATCTCCGGCTCCTTGAGCAGCCCCGCCGGCAGGTCGAAGACCCCCTCGACCCAGGCCTCATCGGCACCTGGCCGGACGATCTGCGGCCTCGCCTTGCCACCCATCAGGAGGTCCAGGGAGTGCGCCAGCACGGTCTTCCCGGCGCCCGTCTCCCCGGTGATCGCGTTCAGCCCCTCCCCCAGCCGCAGCTCAGCCCGCTCGATCAGCAGCAGGTTCTCTATCCGAAGCTCGCGGAGCATGGCCCCCTGTGTACCACTCAGCGCGGCGGGTCCTGTCACCGCAGGGGACCCACCAGCCCCTGCGGTAGCTAAAGCTTCCTCGGGGCTGATTCCCCCTACGGTGCCACCCGCCGCGAAGAGCGGCTACGCAGGGATCGGCTCCGCCTCCTCGGCCTGGGGTGAGGGCTGAACGAAATCCGAGGAGCGGACGAGGAGGAAGCCGAGCGCCGCAGCGACGAAGGCAACGATCGCGCCGATCAGGAGGATCTCATTGAAGCCGCTGACGAAGGCGACTTTGGCGGCGTGGACGTATTCCGCCCGTTGTCCGGGCGGCGCGACCCCCGCCGCCGCGCGCGAGCCACCCGAGGAGACCATCTCGCCGAGACCGGCCGGCGCCCCCGGCAGCAACTCAGCCAACCTGGCATCGACCCGCGACTGGAAGACCGCACCCAGCGAGGCGACTCCGGTCGCGATCCCGACCTGACGGAAGGTTGTGTTGATTCCCGAGCCCATGCCCGCTTTTTCGACCGGCACGACGGCGATCGCCGCCTGTCCGATGCCTGGGTTGGCGGTGCCGATGCCGATGCCGGCGATAAGGAAGCCGGGCAGGAGATCGCTGACGGCCGAATCCGGCTCGAGCCCGTGCATCAGCATCAGACCGACGCCGACGGCGGTCAGTCCCGACCCGAGCAGTATGCGAATCGGGATGCGGTGCGAGAGCGAGCCGGCGATCGGCGAAGCGACGAAGGAGAGGAACGTGAGCGGCAGGAAGCGCAGCCCGGCCTCCAGCGGCGAGTAATCGAGCACCCCCTGCAGGTAGATCGTCAGGTAGAGGAACATCGCGAACATCCCGGCCGAGAGACCGAAGGCGACGGCCGAGACGCCGTTGAAGGCCGGCTTGCGGAAGAGCCTCAGATCGAGCATCGGGTGAGAGCTGCGCGCCTCGATCGCGACGAAGGCGGCGAGCAGTGCGGCGGCACCGCCGAGCGAGCCGGCGATCAGCGGACTGCCCCAGCCCTCCGGGTTGCCGCGGATCAGGCCGAAGATCAAGAGGAATAGTCCGAAGGAGAAGGCGGCCAGGCCCGGCAGATCAATCCGGGCCGGATCCTGCGCGGCGACGTTAGCCAGGCGCAGCTCGGTGAGGGCGATCGCCAGCAAGCCGATTGGGACGTTGACGAAGAAGATCCACTCCCAGCCAAGGTGCTCGGTGATCAGGCCGCCGACCAGCGGGCCGATCGCCACCGCCCCGCCTATCGTCGCTCCCCATACCCCGAACGCGGTGGCGCGGTCTTTGCCGTGGAACTCCTGCCCGATCAGCGCCAGCGAGGTCGCGAACATCGCCGCGCCGCCGACGCCCTGCAGGCCGCGAGCCAGGTTGAGCAGCGTGGGCTCACCGGCGATGCCGCAGAGGAACGAGGCGAAGGTGAAGATTCCAAAGCCGATCGAGAAGACGCGTCGGCGGCCGAGCCGGTCGCCGAGGGAGCCCGCCGTCAGCAGGAACGCGGCAAGGGTCAGCGAGTAGGCGTCGACCACCCACTGCAGGCTGGCCAGGCTGGCGTCGAGGTCACGCTGAATGTCCGGCAGGGCGACGTTTACGACCGTGATGTCCAGCAGCAGCATGAACGTCGCGATCGAGATCAGGACCAGGGTCCACCACTTCCGCTCCATTCGAGCCAACCTAGCGAACGGCCTCCGTCAGTCCGGCCGTGACGCGCTACACGGCCAAATGGCCGAACTTCTCGCGGATCCGCTGGTAGAAGCTGGTTCCCGGCAGCTGGGCGAGGCGGCTGACGGCATCGGCGAAGCACACCTCCAGCTCGGCACCCGGCGCCAACTCGCCCACGTGCTCGCCGTCGATCGCGACATCGACCGGCTCGCGGCCGGCCGCGTTGCCGATGTGAAGCACGTCATCGGGGGCGACGACGAGGGGGCGCGCGGTCAGCGAGTGCGGCGCGATGTAGGAGACCACGTAGCCCTTCACCCCCCAGGCGAGGATCGGTCCCTGGTTGGCGAGGTTGTAGCCGGTGGAACCCGCCGGGGTGGCGGCAACCAGACCGTCGCAGCGGACGTGTCCAACCTCCTCGCCGGCGATCTTGTAGCTCAGCTCGGCGACGCGATCGTGAGGGCGACGGGCGAAGCTGACGTCGTTGAGCGCGACGCGGCTGCGGCCGTCGACCTCGACCTCGAGCCCAGGCAGGTCGACCGCCTCTGTCTCACCGGCGAGAGCGCGGCGGACCCCCTCGGCGACTTCGTCTCGCTCCACGGCGGCGAGAAAACCGACGGTGCCGAAGTTGACGCCAAAGACCGGGACGCCGGTCCGAGCGAAGCGTCGCAGCGCGTAGAGGATCGAGCCGTCGCCGCCCAGCACCAGGCAGAGGTCGGGCTGGCGGGGCAGCGGGTCGGCGACCTCCACCCCCGCCGCGGCGTCGCCATGCTTGGCGATCTCCTCGGGCGAAGCCGCCAGCCGCCAGCCGGCGTCCCGCGCCGCAGCGACCGCGATCGCAACGGCCTCCGTCGCCGCGGGTGGGTGGGAATGGGTGATGAGCACCCCTACACGCTCAGCCATGACCAACCCCGCTTGTGTCGCCTTTCCGCCACATAGCTACGACAACGCGACACAGCCCATCAGACGTCGACCTCACCCAGCGCCGCTTCGAGGTCGTCGATCGGCTCACCGGCGCCCCCGCAGCGGACGAAGGTCTCGCGATTGCCCTTCGGGCCCGGCAGCCCGGAGGAGGCGAATCCGGTCACCGCCATGCCGAGGTCGCCGGCGGCGCTCGCCACGGCGAGGATCGCCTCACGGCGGTCGGCGGCATCCCGCACAACGCCCTTTCCGACCCGCGCGCGGCCCAGCTCGAACTGCGGCTTGACCATCGCCAGGATCTCGCCACCCGGGGCAAGGCAGCGCTGCACGGCCGGCAGCACCTTCGTCAACGAGATGAAGGAGACGTCGATCGTCGCCAGCGCCGGCGCGAAGGGCAGGTCGGAGGGCACCAGCTCGCGGGCGTTGTACCGCTCGATCACGGTCACCCGCGAGTCCTCGCGCAGGGTCTGCGCGATCTGCCCGTAGGCGACATCGAGAGCGATGACGCGGGCGGCGCCGCGCTGCAACAGGCAGTCGGTGAACCCTCCAGTCGAGGCGCCGACATCGAGGCAGTCGAGACCGTCGACCTCGATCTCAAGCGCGTCGAGAGCGTTGTCGAGCTTCATCCCGCCACGGGAGACAAAGCGCGGGCCCGTGTCGACGATCAGCGGTGCCTGCGGCTCGACCAGCTGGCTGGGGCGCAGCGCCACCGGCCCGTCGATGCCGATCCGCACCTCCCCGGCCCGCACTGCGCCGGCCGCCGCCGAGCGCGAGGCGAACAGCCCCCGCTCCGCCAAAACCGCGTCTATCCGGGCCTTCTTCACCGCTGGAACGGTACAGCTGCCCGCCGAGTGGGTCGTTTGTCCGCTCCCCTGGCAGCCGTTCGTCCGGTCAAAACCGACTTTTTAACCAGATTTTTCGGTTTGCCTGCTGTTCTTGGGGGGCACTGTGATCCCAGTCACACTAAAATCGCACATACGTTCGTATGCTCTCTAAAGGATGCGCGGGAGATTGACGATGAGCGTCGAAACACCAGTCTTCCTGGCTGGGTTCGGAGCCGCCTCAATGGCCTTCATCGTTTCCCACGACGAAGGCCCGCGGCACATGAGAGCCCACCTACCTCCCACGGATCCACATATATAGAGATACATATCTCTCCTCCCTGTAGTAACCCCAGAAACGCCCCGCTTCCCGGCGGGGCGTTTTCTGTTGTGCGGTGCGAGACACTTCCCGCGTGACGCGTCGGCGGGGACTGATCGCATCGGGGATTGCGTCCCTGGTCCTGTTGTTGGCGATGTCCCCCGCCGAAGGGCGAATGACGGACACCGGCGGCCCGGGGATGATCCCCTTCGAGCTGACGGGCGGTCAGAGCCGGGCCGACGAGATCCTCTCCGAGTGGGGTGAAGACGGCCAAGATGCCGCTCGCGAGTCGCTGTGGATCGACTTCGGCTTCCTGCTCGCCTATGGAACCTTCCTCACCCTTGCCCTCACCGCGGTGCGCGATCTCGCCAGGGAGCGAAACTGGCGCCGCCTCGCCGCGATCGGCGCGGTCATTGTCTCGTTCGGCGCCCTCGGAGCCGCGTTCGACGCGCTCGAGAACATCTGCCTGCTGCTGACCCTAGGCGGCGCCGGTGCCGCCTTCCCCCTGCTGGCGACGATCTTCGCCGGCTGCAAGTTCATCCTCCTCGCAGCCGCGATCGTCTACCTGCTCGCCGGCCTGGCGATGCGGCTGCGCAGCCGCACTCTGGCCGCGCGCGCTTCGTAGCCCCCAACTCCTCAAAGGCACCGCATGTCACGCCTGTGACCAAGCGCGTGACTCACGGTGTAGTCCGCGATGGCTCCCTTACCACGCGACCCACATTCTCAGAGATATCTCTCCTCCCTCAAGTAACCCCAGAAGAGACGCTCGGCAGGCTAGCCGATTGAGCGGTTTGGTGCAAGCTCAACCGGCGATCGGCTCGCGGGCGCCGAGAGCGGCGAGGACGCGATCGGCGACCGACTTGCCGGTGAGCCCGGCCTCCTTGCGCAGCAGCGCCGGCTTGCCGTGGGTGACGTAGCGGTCGGGAAGCCCGACGCGGAAGACCCGGGCGCGCTCGGCAGGGCGGTCGGCGAAGGAGTCCTCGAGGTGCTCGAGGACGGCCGCGCCGAAGCCGCCCGGCAGCACGTTCTCCTCGATCGTCACGACCAGGTCGTGACTGAGGGCGAGGCGCTCCAGCAACTCCTCGTCGAGCGGCTTGGCGAAGCGGGCGTCGGCAACCGTCGGGTTGAGGTCGTGGCCGGCGAGGATCTCTGCCGCCTGCAGCGCCACTGCGACGCCGTAGCCGTAGCCGAGCAGCGCCACGCGCTCGCCGCCTTCCAGCAACTCCCCCGTGCCGATCGGGATCTCCTTGCCCTCGGCCGGTATCTCGGCCCCCTCCGCCGCCCCGCGCGGATAGCGCAACGCCGCGGGCCCGTCGTGGGCGATCGCGGTGCGCAGCATATGGACGAGCATCGCCTCGTCGCGCGGCGCCATCAACACGACGTTGGGAATCGGGCGGAAGTAAGAGACGTCGAACGCGCCGTGGTGGGTCGGCCCGTCGTCGCCGACCAGGCCGGCACGATCCATCGCGAAGGTGACGTCCAGCTCCTGCAGACAGACGTCGTGGATGATCTGGTCGTAGGCGCGCTGCAGGAAGGTCGAGTAGATCGCGCAGACCGGCTTCGCCCCCTGAATCGCAAGGCCGGAGGCGAGCAGCACCGCGTTCTGCTCGGCGATGCCGACGTCGTAGTACTGCTCGGGAACCTCGTCCGCGAGCTTCTGCAGGCCGGTCCCCCCCGCCATCGCCGCGGTGATCCCGATCACACGGCGGTCGCGCTGGGCTTCGGCGACCATCGCCTCGGCGAATACCTGCGTGTACTGCGGCGGCGCACTGGGCGGCGGGGGCGCCTCCAAGCGCTCGGGTGCAATCGAGTCGGGGGAGTCCGACTCCTTGACCGGGACAGGCTTCGGGGCGGGTGCGCCGTTGACGATGCTCTTCGGCTTCGCCGCGTGCCATTTCTCCATCCCCTCGAGGCCGCCCTCCTCCGCCGGGGCGAATCCCTTGCCCTTGACGGTGTGCACGTGGACGACGACGGGGCGATCGGCCGCGAAGGCCTCGCGCAGAGCCTCGCGCAGGGCGTGGACGTCGTGGCCGTCGATCACCCCCATGTAGGCGAGGTCGAGCTCCTCGAACAGCAGGCCCGGTGCCCAGTAGGCCTTGATCGCCGCCTTGATCTCCGGGCCGAGGCGCTCGATCCGCTCGCCCAGGCCCAGCGGCAGCTTCGTAAGCCGGTCCTCCATCCCCTCGCGGGCGTGGTAGAGGCGTGGGTTCAGCCGCACCCGGTTGAAATAGCGGGAGAGCGCGCCGACGTTGGGGGAGATCGACATCCCGTTGTCGTTGAGGACGATCACGATCGGGGTTTGAAGACCGCCCGCGGCGTGCAGCGCTTCGTAGGCGACGCCACCGGTCAGCGCTCCGTCGCCGATCACCGCAGCGACCTTCCCGTCCTCGCCGATGCCCTTGCGCATCGCCTCCTTCAGGCCGACCGCATAGCCGATCGAGGTGGAGGCGTGGCCGGCGCCCATGATGTCGTGCTCGGACTCGAAGATCGAGCAGAACGGGGCCAGCCCCTGATACTGGCGAATCGTCGGCAGCTCCTCGCGGCGACCGGTGAGGACCTTGTGCGGATAGGACTGATGGCCAACGTCCCAGAGGACCTTGTCGCGCGGAGAGTCGAGCAGGCTGTGCAGAGCCACCGCCAGCTCACAGGTCCCCAGGTTGGCGCCGAAGTGGCCGCCGATCTCCCCGATCGTGTCGATGATGTAGGTGCGCATCTCCGCCGCGACCTGCTGCAGCTGCTCATCGCTCAGCCCGTGCAGGTCCGCAGGGGAATCGATCCCCTCCAGCAGGGGCGGCGGTGCTTCGCCGGGGCTGGGTGCGTTGTCGGTCATTCGTTCCTGGTGAAGATGTAGTCGGCCACCCGGTTCAGGTCCTCGGTAGCGCCGTCAGCCTCGGCCAGTGCCGCGACCGCCTTCGCGTGGGACTCGGCAGCGAGCTCGCGCGCTCGCCCCAGACCGAAGAGGCTGACATAGGTGAGTTTGCCATGTCGCTCGTCGCTTCCACGGGGCTTGCCGAGCTGTTCGTCGCTCTCGGTGACGTCGAGGATGTCGTCGACGATCTGAAAGAGGACTCCCAGCTCACCGGCGAACCGGCGGTAGGGAATTGTCTCAGGCTCGCCCAGATCCTCCAGGGTCAATGCGACGCCGACACTGGCGGCGATCAGCCGGCCGGTCTTCAGCGCGTGCAGGGCGCGCAGATCCTCGGCGTCCAGCTCTTTGCCGATGACGTCGACGTACTGGCCGCCGACCATGCCGTCGACACCGGTCGCGGCGCACAGCTCGCGCAGCGCGGCGAGCACCGCCGCGGGGTCGCCGGGCTGCTCGCAGAAGAGCCGAACGGCCTCGGCGAACAAGCCGTCGCCGGCGAGGATCGCGACGTCCTCGCCGTAGCGAACGTGAGAGGTTGGCTGGCCACGGCGCAACTCGTCGTCATCCATCGCCGGCAGGTCGTCGTGGATCAGGGAGTAGGTGTGGATCAACTCGATCGCGCAGGCCGCCGGCAGGAGGCGCTCCGGGTCGGCGCCCAGGGCACGCGCCGTCGCCAGGGTCAGCACAGGTCGAATGCGCTTGCCGCCGGCGAGCAGCGAATAGCGCATCGCCTCTTCGAGCGGCGCCGTCGACTGCGCCGTCGAGAACCGCAGCTGTTCGAGGGCCGAGTCGACCATCGAGCGCAGATCGTCCGGGTACATCAACGGCGGCGGACGCAGCTCACGTTGGCTCCCCCTCACGAGCCCGGCGGTTGGCCTCTTCCACCGCCTCGCTGGAGAGCTCGGCGGCCTCGCGCGCCAACTCACCCGCACGGGCATCGTCGACGTCTTCGGACTCCAGCTCCACGGCGATCGCCTGGAGGCGTTCGGAGATCTCGCGCAAGCGGCTCACCTCCAACACCTTGCTTCACGTTCGCTCACTCGCGAAGAATCAGGCTGTGACGCTCGTTCGCTCATGTTCGCGTGCCCTCCTCCTCTCGCGCCGCCGCCCCCAGCACGCCGTTGATGAAGCCCGGCGCGCCGGCGCCGCAGTACTCCTTTGCGATCTCGATCGCCTCGTCGATCGCCACCTCGGTCGGCACCTCTTCGCCGTACTCCATTTCGAAGAGAGCAACCCTCATCACGTTGCGGTCCAGCGGCGCGATTCGCTCCAGCTCCCAGCCCCTTGCATGGCGGGCGATGATCGCGTCCAGCTCGTCGCGGTGCGCTTCGACCCCGGCGGCCAACGCCTTGGTGAAGGGGCGGGAATCCGCGACCAGCTCTTCGAGTGGACGCCCGGTGACGTCACGCTGGTAGCAGGCGAAGACGGCGTCGCGGCGCTGATCGGATCGTCGCATGGGCAGGCGCCATTATCACTCAGGTCGCCTATGCGGCGACCTACGCGCGGGAGACGTACTCGCCGCTGCGGGTGTCGACCCGGACGCTCTCGCCTTCCTCGATGAACAGCGGCACCTGCACGGTCACGCCGGACTCCAGCGTCGCCGGCTTACTGCCGCCACCCGAGGCGGTGTCGCCCTTCACGCCCGGCTCCGTTTTGGTGACCTTCATGTCGATCGCGCTGGCGACCTGCACGTCGCTGGGGCGCTCGTCGACGAACAGCACGTCGACCTCGTCGTTGGGCAGCACCCAGCGCATCGCGTCCCCGGCGACGTCGCGAGGGATCTCGATCTGCTCGTAGTCGCGGCTGTCCATGAAGACCGCGGCATCGCCGCTGTCGTAGAGGTACTGCATCTTGCGTGACTCGGTCCGCACCGGGCGGAACTTCTCCCCGGCCCTGAAGGTCTTGTCTTGGACGGTGCCGTCCTCGATCTTGCGCAGCTTCGTGCGCACGAAAGCCCCGCCCTTGCCCGGCTTGACGTGCTGAAAGTCGATGATCCGAAAGATCGTCCCGTCGACCTCGATATGCGAGCCGTTCTTGAATTGCGCTGTGGAGATCACGGCGGCGAATCCTAGAGAGGCTTGCCCGAATCAGGCGTGCCGTACGCTTGTTCGCGAGCCATGGGAACGAGAATTTGGGCAATCGTCGCAGCCGGCGTCGCAGCGCTTGCCCTCTCGGGCATTGCCCGAGCGGAGGATCCGCTGACCCGCGAGGGATACGAGGCTCAGGTCGAACCGATCTGCAAAGAGAACACCGAGGCCAACAGCCACATCTTCGCCGGCCTGCGCCGCGGGACGGCCCACCGACGAGAGGTCGCCGGGCGACGATTCATCCGCGCAGCGAACGCGTTCGGCCAAGCGACCAGCCAGATAGCGGTGGTCCCTCCCCCGCCCGGCTATGAGATCAAGCTGGCGAAGTGGGTCCAACACCTGCGGATTATCGAGGCCAACCTGCGGAAGTTCGGCAAGGCGCTGAAGCAGGGCGTCCAGCAACGGATCGTGACCGCCGAGCTGAAGTTGAGAAGCAGCGGCAATGCCGCCAACAACGTTGTCTACGACTTCGACTTCCACTACTGCAAGATCACCTCGTCGCGCTTCAGGTGAGCCAGTCGGCTCAGACAGCCGGCGGCCTGCTCTCAGCGGCCGTGCTGGTGGTGAGAGTCGAGGCGGCTCCGCCGGAGAGAACACGGCGCACCAGGCCGGGCGCGAGGATGCGAAGGATCGCGGCAAGCGCATACGGCCGCGGGACGTAGCGCTCGGCCTTGCCGCGAGCCCGGTCTCGACGATCGCCTCGGCCACCTTCTCCGGCTCCGAGACGATCCAGCGGGTCAGTGCTTTCTCACGCAACTCGGTGGCCGGGAACCCCTCGGTCTTGATGAAGCCGGGCAGGACGAGGCCGACATGGACGCCGTGTGGCTTCTCCTCCGCATATAGGGAGTCCGACCAGCCTATGAGGGCGAACTTGCTGGCCGAGTAGGCGCCGGTGCGGGCGCGGGAGATGCGTCCGGCGGTGCTGGCGATATTGACGATCGAGCTCGGCGCTGCCGCACGCAGCGCCGGCAGCAGCGCCTCGGTGAGGCGCAGCACGGCATCGAAGTTGAGCTCCATGTGGAGTTGAACGTTGGCGTAGCCGCCTTCGCCGAAGGTCCCACGCCAGGCACCGCCGGCGTTGTTGACCAGCAATGTCAGGCGGTCGTAGTGCTCGGCCACATGGGCACGGACGATCTCCGGCGCGTCGTCGTCGGTGAGGTCGGCAGCCACGTAGGTCGCTGGACATGGCAGCGCGTCGGCCAGGGCGCGAAGGCGGTCCTCGCGGCGAGCGACGAGGATCAGCCGCGCACCCGGCTCGCGGGCGAGACGTTTCGCGGTCGCCTCCCCGATTCCACTCGAGGCGCCGGTGATGAGTACGGTCGTGCCCACGGCACGAAAGCTATTCGACCGGCGCGCCACCGCGACTTGCAAGGATGCGGCATGGCAACAGTTACACCGGCATCGCGTTTGACCGCCGTCATGCGCGAGGGCGAACGGGTTACGCCCCTTGAGCTGTTCTTCGACCTCGTCTTCGTCCTGGCGATTACCCAGTGCACAGCGCTGATGTCCCACCACCCGACCTGGTCGGGCCTCGCACAGGGCCTGCTGGTGCTGGGGGTCGTCTGGTGGTCGTGGGTTGGCTACGCCTGGCTCACCAGTGTGATCGACCCCGAGGAGGGCGCCGTTCGGCTGGTGATCTTCGCGGCGATGGCCGGGCTGCTGGTCGTCGGCCTCTGCATCCCGCAGGCGTTCGAGAATCTGGCGCTCGCCTTCGCGCTCGCCTACGGCTTCGTCCGCGCCGCCCACATCGCCCTCTTCATGCTGGCCAGCCCCGAGGACGACGCCCTGCGCCACTCGGTTCTCAGCCTCGCGGTCAGCACCGCGGTCGCCGTCGGGCTACTGGCGGCCGCCTCCCTGTTCGACGGCCTCGCGCAAGGGGCCCTGTGGGCGCTTGCGCTCCTGCTCGACATGGCCGGGCCATACTTCTTCGGGACGGAGGGGTGGAAGCTGGTCCCAGGCCATTTCGCCGAACGCCACGGCCTGGTGGTGATTATCGCCCTCGGCGAGTCGATAGTGGCGATCGGGGCCGGCGCCGCGGGTGTTCTCGACGCCGAGATCGTCGCTGCCGCCGTGCTCGGCGTCGCCCTGACCGCCGCGATGTGGTGGGTCTACTTCGACGTCGTCGCGCTCGTCGCCGGCCGCCGCCTCATCGACGCCGAGGAGGGCCGCGTGCTGAACGCGATGGCGCGCGACTCCTACTCCTACCTGCATCTGCCGATGGTCGCCGGGATCGTCCTCGTCGCCCTCGGCATGAAGAAGACGATCGGGCACGCCGACGACCACCTCAGCGCGGAGATCTCCTTCGCCCTGCTGGGCGGGCTGGCGATCTACCTGCTCGGGCACGTGGCATTCCGCTGGCGCCACGTGCGCACAATCAACCGCCGGCGCCTGCTGCTGGCGATAGTGCTGGTTTTGCTGGTCCCCGTCGCGGTCGAGCTTCCGGCGCTCGCGCCGCTGACGATCGCCAACATCCTGATCTGGGCGCTGATCGCCTACGAAACGCGCAGCTACGGCGAGGGCCGCCACCGGGTGCGGCATCCCGAGACGGTCGAACAGACGTCCGCCTGAGCTTCCCGACATACTGCGCTTCGTGACCGAGGCCCCCACGCTTCTCAACGACCTGCTGCGCAGCGCCGCACCCTCCGGCTATGAGGGTCCGGCGGCGGCGGTCTGGCGGAAAGCGGCATCTTTCGCGGAGCTCTCGACCGACGGCCTCGGGTCCTCGATCGCCAGGGTCGGGGAGGCAAGCCCCCTTCTGGCCGTCGTCGGCCACATCGACGAGATCGGCCTCCTCGTCACACACATCGACGAGAAGGGGTTCCTCTACTTCAAGCCGATCGGCGGCTGGGACCCACAGATCCTGGTCGGCCAGCGGGTGGCGATCCGCGGCAAGGACGACCTCGTGCCGGGTGCGGTCGGCCGCAAACCGATTCATCTCATCGAGCCCGACCAGCGCAAAAAGGTCGTCGAGCTGAAAGGCCTCCACATCGACATCGGCGCCGCCGACCGCGACGAGGCGGCGGAGCGAATTCGGATCGGCGATCCCGTCACGATCGCCGCCGAGCCGGTCCGCCTGCTCGGCGATCGGCTCATCTCCCGCGCTATGGACAACAGGCTGGGCGCCTATGTCGCCCTCGAGTCCTTGCGCCGCTGCCACGAGAACGGCGGGCCCGGTGGCAGCTTCGCGGCAATCGCCGCGGTCCAGGAGGAGATCGGCCTGTTCGGCGCCCGCACCTCGGCATTCGAGCTGCGGCCCGACATCGCGATCGCGGTCGACGTCACCCATGCAACCGACGCGCCCGGCGTCGACGAGAAGGAGATCGGCAGCCACCCGCTCGGCTCGGGGCCGGTCATCGGGCGGGGCTCGACCCTCTCGCCGAAGGTCTTCGAGCTGCTGGTGCAGACAGCCGAGGAACTGGAGATCGAGCACACGATCGCGGCCAGCGGGCGCGGCACCAGCACCGACGCCGACGCGATCCAGATCTCCCGCTCGGGGATTCCAACCGGCCTGGTCTCGATCCCGCTCCGCTACATGCACTCCCCAGTGGAGATGGTCGACCTGGGGGATGTCGAGGCTGTGGTCGAGCTGCTCGCCGCCTTCGGCGCCCGACTTCAGGCCGGCGTCGACCTCAGCCGCTGACCGAACTCAGGCGCTGAGCTGAACGGCGTCGCGGCCGCCGGCCTTGGCCGCGTAGAGCGCGGCATCCGCGCGGGTGATGAGGTCATCGGTGTTGACCGCATTCGACTGGGAGATGGCGACGCCGATGCTGACCGTCACCGCGATTCCGATTGGGCGCCGCTCGCGCACCACCTTGCGCAGCCGCTCGGCGATCTCGAGCGCGCCTTCGCGGTCGGCGCCGGGCAGGATCACCAGGATCTCCTCCCCGCCGACCCGATAGATCGAGTCTCCGGCGCGCAGCGCGGCGCGCATCACGTAGGCAACGTCCTGGAGGACCACGTCTCCGGCCGCGTGGCCCATCTCGTCGTTGACCCGCTTGAAGTGGTCCAGATCGCAGAGCAGCAGGGCGTGGGAAAGGCCCTCCTCCTCGTTGGAGGGTTGGCCTTCGAGCTCGGCCAGGCGCTGCTCCAGTGCATTTCGATTGAAGAGCCCGGTGAGCGGATCGAGTGTCGAGCGCCGGCGATGGGCGCGATCGGACTCGACCAGCGCCCCCGAGAGGATCACTGTGCTGAGAACCAGCGCCACGGCGGCGAGAATCGTCTGATTGTGCTCGATGAGGGAGTGCGGATCGAGCGCCACCGTGCTGAGCAAGAGCAGGGCGATGATGTAGATCGTGCCGACGATCATGCCCCAGGGCTCGAAGCGAACGCCCAGCGTCACGGCGGGAAGCGCGAACCAAACCAGCACCGGGCTCGTCGACCCGCCGGTGGCAACCACCGCGGCGGCCAACAGCAGCGGTAAAGCACCCCAGGCGCCCGCGATCCAGAGCTGCGGACGGTCGCTGTTGCGCATGAAGCGGTCGGCGACAGCAAAGCCGAGAAAGCCGGCCGAGAGAGGCGCGATCCACCACCAGCCGACCTGTGGGCCGACCGCGGCCAGCGTGAGGGCGAGAATCGCAAAGCAGGCGGCCCGGTAGCGACGAACCCGCAGCTCCATGTCCAGCAGGCGCTCGCGGCGTGCAACCTTGTGGATCGCCGCGAGTGACTCCACGGAGTCGGTGCCTGGCTTGACGCCCTCAGACGCGGCTCGCATTGCAGTAGCACTCGTTGCCATGCGCGCCCCATCGGCTTTTCGTCCAGGAGGACTTAAATCTGAATACGTGCGGCCAGCCGTCTATTCGACTATCTGCATCTCCTTGGGCAGACCGCTGAGGTTGCGGTGGCCGTCCTCGGTGACGACGACGAGATCCTCGATCCTCACGCCCAGCTTTCCGGGCAGATATATGCCCGGCTCGACGGTCACCACCTCGCCGGCCTCGAGCACGTCCTCGGAGCGATGGGAGACGCGGGGCGCCTCATGGACCTCCAGGCCCACTCCGTGCCCCAGGCCATGGCCGAAGCGATCGCCGTGGCCGGCCTTCTCGATCACACCGCGGGCGACGGCATCGACCGCCTCGCCGCCCGCGCCGGCCATCACCGCATCGAGGGCGGCAGCCTGAGCCTCACGAACCGTCTCATACACACCGCGCGCCTCCTCCCCGGGCTCGCCGACGGCAAAGGTCCTGGTCCCGTCGGAGCAGTACCCGTCCAGCTGGGCTCCCATGTCGAAAACGACCAGCTCGCCGGTTTCGATCTGGCGATCGCCGGGCTCGGCGTGTGGAAGAGCGCCGTTGGGGCCGGTGGCGACGATCGCCGGAAAGGAGGGGTCGGCGCCCAACTCGCGGATCCGCGCCTCGGCGGCGCGGGCGACCTCGCGCTCGCTGCGGCCCGCAAGCCCCCGCTCCAGGCTCCAGCGCCACACATCGTCTGCAAGCTCGGCCGCAGCGGCGATCGAGGCCAGCTCATTGGCGTCCTTGACCCGTCGCAGCCTCTCGACCGTGCCGCCGGCCGCGACAAGCTCGACGCCCTCGCCGAGTTTCCCTCCCAGGCGCTCGCGGGTGCGCACCGGCATCAAATCGTCCTCGAAGCCGACTCGCCCGGTCAGCCGGGCCGCGATCCCACCCAGCCAGTCGTCCTGCACCGTGACGACCTCCCAATCCTCGGTCTCCTCGGCCGCCCGCTCGGTGTAGCGGAAGTCGGTCAGAAGCAGGCGGCTGTCCTCACCGCAGACGCAGGCCCCGTTGGTTCCGGTGAAGCCGGTCAGGTAGCGAACGTTGACCAGGCCGGTGACCAGCATCAGGTCCAGCTCGCGCTCGGCCAGCAGGCCGGCCAGGCGATCCCCTCGGCGGCGCATCAGTCGCTCGAGGTGCCCAGCTCGCCGGCGAGCACCCGCAGTGCCTCCCGGTAGCCGTCGGGCCCCTTGCCCGAGACCTTGGCCAGCACCAGCCCGTCGAAGACCGAATCGCGCCGCCAGTTCTCACGGGACTCGACGTCGGAGAGGTGCACCTCGACCGCCGGCAGACCGGCGACGTCGAGTGCGTCGGCGATCGCCCGGCTGTAGTGGGTCCAGGCGCCGGCGTTGACCAGGGCGGCATCGGCCAACTCCGGCACCCGGTGCAGGTACTCGACGAACTCGCCCTCGGAGTTGGTCTGGAAGAAGATCGTCTCCAGCCCCAGTTCCCGCGCCCATGACCTGATCTTCATCTCCAGCTCGTTCAGGGAGAGGCCGCCATAGACGTCGGGGTCGCGGCGGTCGAGCACATCGAAGTTGACCCCGTGCAGGACGGCGACGCGGTTGTGGGACGTCGTCATTTGCGCAGCTCCTCCACGGCCGCGCGGACCCTATCCGGATCGAGGAGCTGTCCGACGCGGGGCGTGCCGGGCTCGGAGAGGAGGACGAAGCCGACCCCGGCGGCGGTCCGCTTCTTGTCTCGCTGCAGCGCCGCGAGGATCTCATCGACCTCAACCCCGGCGTCAAGCTCGACCGGCAGCCCGTGACGAGCGAGGATCGCCTCCACCTCGTCGCGCAGCTCCGGCGCCTCGGAGAGGCGCAGCGCCGCCAGCAGGCCGAGCCCGACCGCCTCACCATGGCGGTAGCGCGTGTAGCCGCTCGCCGCCTCGATCGCATGACCGACCGTGTGGCCGAGGTTGAGCGCGGCGCGCAGGCCGGTGTCCTGCTCGTCGGCGGCGACCACCGCGCACTTGTAGCGGGCACAGGCAAAAACGATGTCGTCGAGATCGGCCGGGTGGAGCTCCTCGATTCCCCGCACCCGCTCCCACAGCTCGCCACCGGCCAGCAACCCGGTCTTCACCACCTCGACGAAGCCGGCCGCAAGCTCCTCGCAAGGCAGCGTCGCCAGCGTCGCAGTGTCGGCGAGCACCGCCGCGGGCAGATGGTAGGCGCCGGCGTAGTTCTTTCCCTCTGGCAGGTCGACGCCGGTCTTGCCGCCGTAGGCGGAATCGACCTGGGCGACCAGCGTGGTCGGAACCTGGACGACGGGAACGCCGCGCTGATATGTGTGGGCGCAGAAGCCGGCGAGGTCGCCGACGACGCCGCCGCCGAGGGCTACGACGTGATCCTCGCGGGTCATTCCCGCCTTGGCCAGCTCGCGCAGGACGCGCTCGGCCTCGGCCATCGTCTTCGCCCCTTCCCCCGGCTCGACCTCGATCCGGGCCGCGAGCGGGGCGAGGCGGTCTCCGTAGCGCGCCGCGACCGCGGAGTCGCTGACGCAGAAGCGCTGCCCCTCGAGCGGCCACCAGCCGGCATCGAGGAGGCCGCGACCGACATAGACCGGGTACTCGCCGGAGGCGCTCGCCGCCCACAGCATCCGGGTTCCGTTCGGCAGCTCGGACAACGCCTCGATCGCCGGCCAGGCGCGGGCGACGACGGCACGATCGCGCGAGGGGACGATCGCGTCGGCCAGGCTTTCGTAGAGCGGCAGCCGCTCGGCGAGCAGGCGCGCGACGTCTTCCTCACTGCGGGCGAGCGGACGATTGCTGCGGGCGATCCGCCGCCAGGCATCCCCGGCCTCGACCTGAAGCCAGACAACGACATGGGGAGCGAGCGCGGCACGAACCCGCTCGGAGAGGACGCTGCCGCCGCCCAATGCGATCGCGCCGCCATCCGCCTCTTCCAGCAGCGCGCCGACCAGCTGGGCCTCGCGAGCGCGAAAAGCCTCCTCACCGTCGCGCTCGAACGCCTCGGCGATCGGCATCCCCAGCTCACGCTCCATCAGCGCATCGACCTCGGTCGTCTCCCACCCGGCGTCGCGAGCGGCGGCAAGCGCCGTCGACTTGCCTGCGCCCATGAAGCCCATGAAGACAACAGCGGGCCGCCTCCTCTGCTCCCGCGCGGGCGCGCTCATCACAACCGGAGATCTCGCGCCCGCGCTCCCGCGTCCGGGGGCGGCCCGGTGTCGATCAGGAACGCCATTCAATTCGAGCCTTGTACGCGTCGACCGCGGCCAGCACGTCGTCGATGTGATCGCCGCCGAACTTCTCGCGGTAGCAGCGCGCCAGGGTCAGGCAGACCATCGCCTCCGCCACGACCGCGGCCGCCGGCACCACCGTCGAGTCAGTCCGCTCGCGCAGGGCCTGGGCGGGCTCCTTGGTCTCGGTGTCGACCGAGCGCAGCGGCTTGGTCAGGGTCGAGATCGGCTTGATCGCCGCCCGCACCGAGAGCGGCTGTCCGTTGGTCATCCCGCCCTCGACGCCGCCGGCGTGGTTGGTCTCGCGGAAGTAGCCGCGCTCCTGCGACCAGAAGATCTCGTCGTGCGCATCCGATCCCGGCCGCCCGGCGACATCCCAGGCCTCGCCGATCGCGACTCCCTTCACCGACTGGATCGAGGCGACGGCGCCGGCCAGTCGCCCGTCGAGGCGGTCCTCCCAGGAGATATGGGAGCCGAGCCCGGGGACGAGGCCGAAGGCGCGCACCTCGAAGCTGCCGCCGAGGCTCTCGTTGGCCTTGCGCAGGCGGTTGATCTCCTCGACCATCGCGGCGCTGGCCTCGGCGTCGAGACAGCGAACCGGATCATCGTCGACTCCGTCGAAGTCCGCAGGTGTGAGATCGGCGCGCTCAGACGCCTTCACTGAGGCGATCTGGGTCACGTGGCTGTGCACGCTCACCCCGAGCGCAGTCAGGAATCCGCGCGCCAGTGAGCCGGCGGCGACGCGGGCCGCGGTCTCGCGGGCACTCGCCCGCTCCAACACATTGCGGATGTCGGAGTGCCCGTATTTCTGGGCACCGACCAGATCGGCGTGGCCGGGGCGCGGCAAATGGACCTCGTCGGGCTCGAATCCCTCCACCGGCCAGGGGTTCATCCGCTCTTCCCAGTTGGTGTAGTCGCGGTTGGCGACGAGGACGGCGATCGGGCTGCCGAGCGTGCGCCCGTGGCGAACGCCGGAGCGGATCTCGGCCGTGTCGGTCTCGATCTTCATCCTCCCGCCTCGGCCGTGGCCGAGCTGGCGCCGCGCCATGTCGCGATCCAGCGCCTCACGCTCGAGGGTCAATCCAGCCGGCATCCCCTCGACGATCGCGACGAGGCCGGGGCCGTGGGACTCACCGGCAGTGGTGAAGCGGAAGCCACCCATGGACTCGCAAGGCTATAGGCGAAACGAGTGGTCAGTTATCCACACCCTGGTGTGGTTAAGTGACCACTCGTGCTCAGGCGCGGGCAGCGGCGCGCATCGCGTCCAGCGGCGGCTCGAGTCCCGTCCAGATGCGAAGCGAGAGGGCGCCCTGCCTGACGAGGACCTCGATCCCGTCGACGACCGCGGCGCCGCCGGCCACAGCGGCCGCAAGCAGGGCGGTGCGCTCCTCGCCGTAGACCATGTCGACGACAACCTGGCCGGGGACGAAGCCTGACGCGGCGAGGGGCAGCTGCTCGAAAGGATCCTCGCCCGTCAGCCCAACGGTGGTCGAGTTGACGATCAGCTCGTAGTCGGCCTGCGCCGGATCGCCAACCGGCGCACCGCCGAGCTCCTCGCAGAGATGGCGGGAGCGCAGCTCGGTCCGGTTCCAGACGTCAACCTCAGCGCCCTCGCGGACGAGCGCCCAGACGACGGCGCGCGCGGCGCCCCCTGCCCCCAGGACCAGAGCGCGCCTGCCGCGAGGGGAGTCCGGCAACGCCTGCAGCAGACCGTCCGCGTCCGTGTTGTCGGCGCGGACCTCCTCTCCGGAGAAAGTGAGCGTGTTGGCGGCACCGATCTCTCGCGCCACGGCGGACAGGTCATCGGCGACGGCGAGCGCGGCGCCCTTGTGGGGAACGGTGACGTTGGCGCCAGCGAACCCTTCGCCCGCCATCGCTCGCACACGCTTCTCGAAGGCATCGGGAGCAACCTCGATCGCCTCATAGCTCCACTCCTCTCCCAGGCCCAGTGCTGCCAGCGCCGCGTTCTGCATCGCGGGGGAGCGGGAGTGCGCGACCGGGTGTCCGAGGACGGCGAGCCGAGGCATCGCTCAGTCCCCGCAGGAGTCCGGCGACTGGCCGCCGGCCGCGGCGCGAGCTGCGTTGTAGCGGGCGACGTCCACCTGGAACTCGGCGTCGGTGGAGGAGAAGGAGTGCTCACCGCAGGCTTCAGGCTTGACGACGTAATAGAGGTAGTCGACGTTGGCCGGATGGGCCGCCGCCTCGATCGAGGCCAGCCCGGGGCTGCCGATCGGCCCGGGCGGCAGCCCGGCGTTGGTGCGCGTGTTGTAGGGGGAGTCCGTCGCCAGCTCCGAAACGCTCAGCGGCTGGTCGTAGTTGCCGACCGCGAAGCGGATCGTCGCGTCGATCCCCAGCGGGATCCCCTGCCTAAGGCGGTTGTAGATGACGGCTGCGATCAGCTTGCGCTCGCTGTCGAGCTGAGCCTCGCGCTCGACCATCGAGGCGATCGTCACCACGTCGTAGAGAGTCAGGTTCTTCGACTTCGCATAGCTCAGATCTACGCCCCTGACCCGCCGCTTGAAATCCTGCAACTGCAGCGCGATCAGATCGGAAACCGGGGCGTGGCGGTTGAGCTCGAATGTGTCGGGAAAGAGGAAGCCCTCGTGACCCTTGCTCGCCTCCATGTAGTCGCCGCGCAGGCCCTCCTGCCTGGCCAGCTTGGCGGTCTGGGCGCGGTCGTAGCCCTCCGGGATCGTCACCGTCGTCGTCCGCAGGACAACCGGCGGCGGTGCCTCTCGGTGGAAGTGGCGATAGGCAAGCGCGGCTGCGGCGAGGGCACCGAGGGCGACCGCCGCGATCGCGACGGCGGCGATGCGGCGGCGCCTGACCGTTCGCCGCCGTGCCTCTCGCCTGCGCTCCAACCGCTCATCACTCATCGTCGTCTACGTCCTCGACCGCGGCGCGACCGGCGAGGTAAGCCTGGAGCAGGTGGGCAGCGGCGAGCGAGTCGGGAGGCGCGGTCGCTCCCTCCCGCTTGCTCGCCTCCGCCATGCGCGTCGTCAGGCGCTCGTCGTAGGTCTCGACCGGGACGTCGAGGATCGCTTCCAGCTCTGCGCAGAAGGTGCGGGTAAGAGCCGCCTGGCTTCCCTCCTCGCCGCTGAGGTGCAGCGGCAGGCCGACCAGGACCAGGTCGACCTCGCGCTGGGTGACCAGCTCGGCGACCGCGCTGGGCGCGGGAGGCTCGATCACCGGCAACGGTGTCGCCAGCGTTCCGCTGGGGTCGGAGATCGCGCAGCCGATCCTGGCGCTGCCGTAGTCAAGGGCGAGGACGCGCATGTCTTATCCCCCCCCAGCCTCGATCGCTCGCCGCGCCGCGGTCAGCGCCTCCTCGAGCTTCGACGCATCCTTGCCGCCCGCCTGCGCCATGTCGTCGCGGCCACCACCGCCGCCGCCGATCAGAGGCGCGGACTCGCGGACGATGGCCGCCGCCGAGAGACCTCTCTGCATCGCCCCCTTGGAGAGCAGGACGACCAGGCCGACCTTGTCGCCTTCGGCGCCGCCGAGAGCGATGGCGGAGTCGCCGCCCAGCTTCGACTGGACGCGGTTGGCCAACTCGAGCAGCTGCTTCTGCTCGGCAAATTGGGCGACGGAGGCGAGGACCTTGATGCCATCGAGTTCGGTCGCCTCGCCGACGAGGCGCTCCGCCTCCTCGCCCAGCAGCTGCTTCGCGGCCTGCTGCTCCCCCTTGCCGGCCTCGCGCAGGCGCTCGGCGGCGCGGCGGGCGCCGGCCAGCGGGTCCTGCGGAGAGCCGAGCAGCTCGCCGGCCTCGCGCAGCTGTGCCTCCTGCGCACGGAACCAATCGATCGCGGCAGGTCCGGTGAGCGCCTCGATGCGACGCACGTTGGCGGCACTCGACCCCTCGGAGGAGATCTTGAAGATCCCGATCTCGGCCGTGTTGGCGACATGCGTCCCGCCGCACAGCTCACGTGAGACCCCGTCGACCTCGACGACCCGCACCCACTCGCCGTATTTCTCGCCGAACAGCGCCATCGCCCCCAGCCGCTCCGCCTCGGCGCGCTCCATGTTGAGCCAGCGCACCGGCCGGCTCGCCTTGATCCACTCGTTGACGCGATCCTCGACCTCGCGCAGCTCCTCGGGCCCGAGCGCGGCGCCGTGGGTGAAGTCGAAGCGCAGCTTGTCGGGGCGGACAGCCGAGCCCGCCTGGCGCACGTGGGTTCCCAGCCGCTCGCGCAACGCCGCGTGCAGGAGGTGGGTCGCCGTGTGATTGCGCATCGTCGCGTGACGCGCCTCGTGGTCGACCCTTGCCTCTACCGCCGTGCTCTCGCTGGGCAAACCATCGTCAGCGCGGACCTCCAGCGCTTGGTCATCGCCTATGCGGTAAACATCGACGACGCGCGCCTCGCCGCCCTCCCAGCGCAGCAGACCGGAATCGGCAACCTGGCCGCCGCCCTCGGCGTAGAAGGGGCTTTCCTCGAGCTTGACCAGCGCCCTCCCGTTCTCGCTCTCGATCGCAGCCAACCCTGTCGTCGCCCGCAAGGTCTCATAGCCGACGAAGTGGGTCGGTGGCGCCTCGCCGGCGAAGGCGAGCACCTTCGCGTGGCGGTCCTCGGAGCCGTGCGCGGTTGCCGCGCCGACCCGCGCCCGCTGGCGCTGTTCCTCCATCAGCTCCTCGAAGCCGCCGTCGTCGACCGCAAGGCCCTGCTCGGCGACCAGCTCCTTGGTCAGGTCGTAGGGAAAGCCGAAGGTGTCGTGCAGCTTGAAAGCGTCGGCGGCGTCGATCCAGGAGGTCTCGGACTCCTTCGCCTCGGCGACCAGCTGTTCCAACAGCTCGGTGCCGCGCTCCAGCGTGCGGCCAAAGCTCTCCTCCTCGTCGCCGACCCAGCGCGCGATCGTCTCGCGCTCGGCGGCCAGCTCCGGGTAGGCCTCGCCCATGACCTCGATCGTGCGCTCGGCAAAGCGTCCCAGCCAGGGCGCCTCCAAACCCAGCGTCCTCCCCTGCTGGATGGCGCGTCGCATGATGCGGCGCAGGATGTAGCCACGGTCCTCGTTGGACGGCACGACGCCGTCGGCGATCAGGAAAGCGGCGCCGCGAGAGTGATCGGCGACGATCCGCATCGCGCGTGTGACGGCGCCACCTTCCTCATATGCGCGCCCCGACAGCTCCTCGGCGAGGTCGATCAGGGGCCTGATCAGGTCGGTCTCGAAGACGGAGGGAACGCCCTGGAGGATCGCCGCCATCCGGTCGAGGCCCATGCCGGTGTCGATGTTGCGCATCGGCAGCTCGGTCAGCGTGCCCTCCTCCGCCAGGTCGTAGGTCATGAAGACGTGGTTCCAGAACTCGAGGAAGCGATCGGTGTCGTCGCCCGGGCGCTCATCGGCGGCGCCGAAATCCTCGCCCCGGTCCAGGTACAGCTCCGAGCACGGCCCGCAGGGCCCGGCCGGACCGGCCTGCCAGAAGTTGTCCGCGCGCCCGAGGCGAACGATTCGCTCGTCGGGCACGCCCACCCGCTGCCAGATCGCGATCGCCTCTTCGTCGGGCCCGAGCCCCAGTTCCTCGTCGCCGCCGAAGACGGTCACCCAGATCCGCTCGGGGTCCATGCCGAAGCCCTGCGTCGAGAGTTCCCATCCCCAGGGGATCGACTCCTCCTTGAAGTAGTCGCCAAAGCTCCAGTTGCCGAGCATCTCGAAGAAGGTGAGGTGGCGTGCGGTGTTGCCGACCTCATCGATGTCAGTTGTGCGAAAGCACTTCTGAACGTCGGCGAGGCGGCGGGCGGGCGGCTCTTCCCTCCCGAGGAAATAAGGCTTGAAGGGCTGCATACCCGCGGTGGTGAGCAGCACGGAGGGATCGTGGACCGAGGGCACCAGCGAGGCCGAGGGCACGATCGTGTGACGGCGCTCCTCGAAGAACGCGAGGTAGGTCTGGCGAATCTCGTTGGCCTTCATTCAAGGCAGAGCCTAAGCGGCGAGCGGCTCCGGCGCTGCTCGACTCGGCGCTCAAAACCATCCTGAAAGCACTGACATCCGGGCCGTAAAACCGTTGAAGAAGAGTGATCACCTCGGTCTACTCTTGTCTGGATGTCGTTTGCGGGGATCTACAGGCGCTACCACCAGGAGCTCTACCGCTATTGCCTGGCGATCGTCGGCAACCCCGACGACGCACAGGACGCGCTTCAGAACACGATGATCAAAGCGATGCGCGCCCTGCGGGACGAGCAGCGCGAGATCAAGCTGAAGCCCTGGCTGTACCGAATCGCCCACAACGAATCCGTCGATCTGCTGCGCGGCCAACGACCGACCGAGCCGGACGTGGAGATCGCGGAGACAGGGTTGGGGCCGGCCGACACGGCACTGCTCCACGAGCGCCTGCAGCGCCTGATCGCCGACCTCGAGGAGCTTCCAGAGCGCCAGCGCGGAGCGCTGGTCATGCGCGAGTTGTCGGGGCTCAGCTTCAAGCAGATCGGCGAGGCCTTCTCCACTTCGCCCGCGGTCGCTCGACAGACCGTCTACGAGGCGAGGCAGAGCCTGCGGCAGATGGAAGAGGGGCGTGAGATGAGCTGCGAACAGGTGATGCGCGCGCTCTCCGATGCCGACGGCCGGATCGTACGCCGGCGCGACATCCGCGCCCATCTGCGGGGATGTCAGAGCTGTCGCGATTTCCGGCGGGGAATTTCAGAGCGGCGGGAAGAGCTGGCGGCGCTGGCGCCATTGCCCGCGCTGGCCGCGGCCGGTGTGCTGCAGGGTGTGTTGGGCAGCACCGGCGGGGGCAGCGCCGCCGGAGCGCTCGGCGCCGGGGCGGCGGGCAAAGCGGTAGCCACCTCGGTGATCGCGAAGTCGGCAGCGACGGTGGCGGCTGTGGCCGTCATCGGCGCGGGAGCCGCCGACCGGGGCGGGCTGATCGATCTGCCCCTGTCCTCCGGAGGCGGATCGGAGCAAGGCGCACGGCAAGAGCCTGGCGTGGGCTCAGCGACCGGGGCGCCGGCTGCGCAGGGCTCGGCCGGCAAGACCGGCGCCGCAGCGAATGATGTAAAGACGCAGCACGCAAACGACCGCAGCGGGGGGGACAGCGGGAGCAGCGAAGCGGCTTCGAAACAGGGGGGCTCGGAACCGCCAGCTTCCTCGGGGGCAGGTCACAGTCATGGCCCCGCGGCGGGCCTACCCGCGGCATCCAGCCATGGCCAACAGACGGCCGCAGCCCACAAATCGCCTGGCGGCGGCCGATCCCATAGCCAAGGGAAATCAAAGGGTCATGCCAAGGCATCACCCTCGCCGCCCAAGGCAAAAGCTCACGCGCCTGCTCCCAACCATCCGTCCACTCCCGCGAAACCGCCCACGGTTACGCCTGACAAATCCACGACACCTTCGTTTCAGTCTCCGCAACCGGAGAGCAAAGGCGCGCCCGAGACCGGCGCCCGTCCATTGAAGGAGGCACAATGAGGCCACATCTGAAGATCGCCCTTTTGACCATGGCGTTGACCCTGGCGCTCGGCACCGCCACTGCGCTCGCGATCGGCAAACCCACCGACACCCCGCCGCACGGCAACGGTCAGGGCAACGGCCCCGTCTACACGCCCAGCGATCCCGGCAACCCCGGCGATCCCACCCCCGGGCCCAAAGCGGGTCTGCCGGCCCAAGCCAAAGCCTACGGCCGCTATTGCAAAGAGGAGAGCCGCAAACACGTCAAAGGCGAGAAGGGGACTCCCTTCAGTCGCTGCGTGACCGCGATGGCCAAGGCCGCCAACAACGAGAACGCCAGCCCAGGCCAGGCATGCAAGGGCTTGAGCCGCAAACACGTCAAAGGCGAGAAGGGGACTCCCTTCAGTCGCTGCGTGAAAGACGCTGCCCATCTGAGGCACGACCTACAACAGGACGAGGAGTAGGCAAGGCGTCGACGATCGTGCCGTGCCCGACGATCGTCTCACCGGCCAGCAGCACGGCGGCCTGCCCCGGCGATGCGCCGACGAAGGCTTCGCCGAGCAAGACCTCCAACTCCGAGTGACGGCCCGTCCCCGCCGCACCCACGGCGGCGGGGACGGCCACTGAGTGGTAGCGCAGCCGTACCGCGTCGACCCGCTTGCCGTCGCGATGTAGGACCGCATCGCGGAGGCGGACGACTGCGGTCTCCAGCTCCTCGCGGGAACCGACGGTCACCGTGTTCGCCTTCGCATCGGTGCCAAGCACGTAGAGCGGCTGGGGAGAGCCGAGACCGAGGCCGCGACGCTGGCCGACGGTGAAATGGTGATGGCCGCGATGGCGGCCAAGCGTGCGCCCGGCGCGATCGACGATCGCGCCGTCGCGGTCGCGCAGGCCGCCGTGGCGGCGCAGGAACTCGCGCTTGCCCTGGCCGGCTAGGAAGCAGAGGTCCTGACTCTCCGGCTTGCGGGCGACGTCCAGACCGTGGCGGACGGCGATCTCCCGGACCTGGGGCTTGGTCAGCGCGGCAAGGGGGAAGCGCAGGCGGTCGAGTAGGGCCGGTGGCAGGGCGGCGAGCATGTAGCTCTGGTCCTTGGCCGCATCGTCGGCGGCGGCGAGCAACGGCCCGGCGCCGTCGTCCACGATCCGAGCGTAGTGGCCGGTGACGAGGCGGCCGGCACCAAGTCGCTCGGCGAGGTCGATCATCGCCGCGATTCTCACCTCGCCGTTACAGAGGATGCAGGGATTGGGGGTGCTGCCGGCGGCGTAGCCCGAGATGAACTCGCCGACGACCCGGCGGCGGAACTCTTCCTCCAGGTCGAGCGTGAAGTGGGGAATGCCGAGCGAGTGGGCGAGCGCCCGGGCCCCGACAACAGCCTCGGGAGAGCAGCAGGCCTTCGCCCCATCGGTCGCGGGATCGGCCCAGAGCTTCAGGGTCACCGCGATCACCTCCGCTCCCCGTTCCATCTCCAAAAGCGCTGCGACGGCGCTGTCGACACCGCCGGACATCGCGACCAGGACGCGATCCGGCGCTGAATCGGAACCCCCAGCGGACGCTAGTCGCGTCTCCGAAGCCGCCGCGGCGGCCAGCGCGCGGTGCAAGGCATCGGCAGCCAGCTGCGCCGCGTGTCGCTTGGCGGGGGTCAAGCCCCCAATCGCAGCGTCGACCTCATCGACCCCAACCCGCGCGGCATCGATAGCAGCCTCTCCGCAGACGAGGTCCACCGCGGCCGCCGTAGCCGCCCGAGTAGCCCCGCAACCTTCGGCATCGAAGCTTGCGTCGAGGATCCGGCCATCGTCGAGGACTAGGGAAACCCGAGAGAGATCGCCACATGCCGCGCCCCCGGCTGCCCCGGTGAAGGCGCCATCGAGAACCGGGCCGTGCCGGCTTCGATCGCCGAGGTAATGCTCGAACAGCTCTCGCTCCATGGCTCAAGGGTAAAGCGAGGCCGCAGCGAAACGAGGCTCCAACCCGCCGTTGCCGCCTCTGGCTTTGATCCCTTCAATGAAGGTGGGTGCCTGCTCCCCATCCCACAGGGTGGGAAGACTTTCAGCTCCCGCGCCGTTTGTGTTGGGTCAAACGGTGAGACGGCTCTCGCACGGGCTCGAGCCTCGATTCCACCGTACCACTGCGAAGGCGGCGCGGCCACATCTCTTAATCGAGATTTGAGAGGAGCAACTCGGCCTCGCTCCAGTCCTCCGGACGGACTCTGAGGGCGATGTCGCCCCGACCGAATCGATCGAGTGGCCAGTCGGCGGTCAGGACCGCTTCGATCCCGGCATCCGACAGGGCCTGGTGCCAAGCGCGCGCCGTCTTCACGTCGGCGAAGTCGCGCACCACCTCCCAGCTGTCGAAAGCCGGGTCGTCGACGTGGACCGGCGTCTGCCCGGGGCCTCGGGCGGGGCGCCACGAGCGAGGTAGCCAATCGCGTAGGCCCATCTCAGTGCCCGGCGAGGCCTCGCTTGTGCAGTGAGATCCCGAGGTCTTTCAGCTGCATCTCCTCCACTGGGGCAGGTGCGCCGGTAAGTGCGTCCGCGCCCGACGCCGTCTTTGGAAAGGCGATCACGTCGCGAATCGAATCGGCGCCCGCGAGGCGCTGGACGATGCGGTCGAGACCGTAGGCGATGCCGCCGTGTGGCGGCGCTCCGTAGCGCAGCGCTTCGAGCAGGAAGCCGAAACGCGCTTCCGCTTCTTCGGCGTCTATGCCGAGGGTGGCAAAGACCGCGCTCTGCGTAGCGGCGTCGCTGATGCGGACCGAGCCCCCACCCATCTCCTGGCCGTTCCAGACGATGTCGTAGGCCTGGGCGCGGGCCGCGCCGGGGTTCTCGGGGTCGAAGTCCCCCGCCGGCGCGGTGAAAGGATGGTGCAGCGGGTCCCAGCGCCCCTCCCTCTCGTTCCACTCGAACAGGGGCCAATCAACGATCCAGACAAGACGGTGCTCGCTCTCGTCGATCAGATCGAACCGCTCGGCCAGATCCAACCGCAACTGCCCCAACACGGCGTCGGTGACGCGGCGCTCGTCGGCGACCAGCAGGAGCAGGTCGCCCTCCTCGGCGTCGAGCCTCTCGTTGAGGCTCCTCAACTCCGCCTCGCTGAGGAACTTCGCCGTCGGCGAGCGCCAACCCTCGCCCTCGCGGAAGGCCCAAACCAGGCCCTTGGCTCCCAGCTCCTGCGCACGGGAGATCAGCCCATCCAGCTCCGAGCGTGGCAGCTCGCGTCGGCCGGCGTTCAATCCCCGCACCGCGCCGCCGCCCTCCAGCACCGAGCGGAAGACCTTGAACTCCGTCTCCCCCAGCGCATCGCCGAGGTCGACCAGCTCCAGCCCGAAACGCAGGTCCGGTCGGTCGGTGCCGAAGCGGCCCATCGCCTCGGAGTAACACATGCGCTGCATCGGCAGCTCGACCTCCGGCCCGCCGACCCGGTCGAAGACGTGCGTCAGCAGCCGCTCGTTGAGGTCGATCACATCCTCGCCGTCGACGAATGACATCTCGATGTCGAGCTGGGTGAAGTCGGGCTGGCGGTCAGCGCGGAGGTCCTCGTCGCGAAAGCAGCGGGCTATCTGGTAGTAGCGCTCGAACCCGGCCACCATCAGCAACTGCTTGAAGAGCTGTGGCGACTGCGGCAGGGCGTAGAAGGAGCCGCGCTGGAGGCGGCTGGGAACGAGGAAGTCGCGAGCGCCCTCAGGAGTGGAGCGGGTCAGCACCGGAGTTTCGACGTCGAGGAACCCCTCCCCGTCCAGGAACTCCCGCATCGCCGCGGTGACCCGGTGGCGGAGGATCATCGCGTCGCGCATCTGCTCGCGACGGAGGTCGAGGTAGCGGTGGCGCAGCCGCGCGTCCTCGCCGACCTCCCCCGAGAAGCCCTCGATCTGGAAGGGCGGGGTCTCGGCGTCGGCGAGCAACTCTGCCGCGGTGACGCGCAGCTCGAACTCACCGGTCGGCAGGTCCGGGTTGATCGTCTCCTCCGAGCGGCGCACCACCGTGCCGGAGGCGCTGAGCACATCCTCGGCCCGCAGCTTGTGGGCCAGCTCGAAGGCGTCCCCGGCGGTGTCGGGATTGAAGACGAGCTGGACCAATCCGGTGCGGTCGCGGAGGTCGATGAAGATCAGCCCGCCGTGGTCGCGGCGGCGATGCACCCAGCCCGCGATCCGGGCCTCGGAGTCGACGCGGTCGCCCAGGATCTGCCCACACCAAGCGTCGCGGAAGCGGTTGGGGCTCAGCGCCGGGAACTCGCTCATGCCTCTCCCCCGGTCAACTCGTCGATCAACCTCGCGGTGTCGATCTGTCGCTGCTCGCCGGACTCCATGTTGCGCAGCTGCGCGGATCCGTCGGCCTCGAGGATCAGCACATGACGAGCGCCGATCCGATCGGCGTGCTTCAGCTGACCCTTCATCCCCCGACCGGCCAGGTCGATCTCGGCGGAGAGGCCGGCGTGGCGCAGCTCGTTGGCAATTGCCATCGCGCGATCGCGGAGGCCGTCTTCGGCGACGGCTACGAAGGCGTCCCGCCCGGGAGCTTCGGCCTCCTCGCCAAGCGCCAGCAGAATCCGCTCGATTCCCGCCGCCCAGCCCACGGCCGGTGTCGCCGGCCCGCCGAGCTGCTCGATCAGGCCGTCGTAGCGGCCGCCGCCGCCAACCTCCGACTGCGCGCCCAATCCATCGCAGACGAAGGAGAAGATCGTCCGCGTGTAGTAATCGAGGCCGCGAACCAGGGTCGGATCGATCGTGTACTCGATGCCCGCCGCCTCGAGCTGGGCGCGCACCTCTCCGAAGTGCTCGGCGTCTTCACCGGAGAGCGACTCGATGATCGTCGGCGCGCTCGCCATCACGCCGCGCGTGCCCTCGTCGTCGGAATCGAAGGCCCGCAGCGGATTCACGTCGATGCGCTCCCGCACGTCCTTTGACAGCTCCGCCTCGTGCTCCCGTAGATGCGCCTTCAGCTCCTCCAGATAGTCGCGACGAGCATCCAGAGAGCCGAGGCTGCCGAGGCGCAGCTCAACCCCGGGCACTCCCAGCTCGGCCAGCAGATCGGAGAGCAGGACGATCGCCTCGGCGTCGGCAAGCGGCGAGTCGGTGCCGATGCACTCGACGCCGACCTGGTGGAACTGGCGGTATCGGCCGGCCTGCGGGCGCTCGTGGCGGAAGAACGGCCCAACGTAAGAGAGCTTCACCGGCTGAGCGAGCTTGTGCATGCCGTGCTCCAGATAGGCCCGGCAGATCGGCGCCGTCCCCTCCGGTCGCAAGGTGATGCTGCGCCCCCCCTTGTCCTCGAAGGTGAACATCTCCTTGCGAACGATGTCCGTGGAGCGGCCGACGCCGCGCTCGAACAACTCGGTGTCCTCGAAGACGGGGGTCGCGATTGCCTCATAGCCGGCCCGCGCGAAGATCTCCGCGGCGGCTCGCTCCACCCGGGCACGGGCGCGCGCGCCATCGGGAAGGACGTCGGAGGTCCCGCGCGGTGCCTGATACTTGGCGCTCACAGTGGCGCGACCTTATCGACGCGGCGGGCCGCTTATCGCGCCAGGTCCAACAGGAAGGGATTGGAGGCGCGCTCGGCGCCGAGCGTCGTCATTCCCATGTGACCCGGATAGACCTTGGTCTCATCTGAATGGGATTCGAGAAGAGAGGCGATCGAGCGCAGCAGCGTCGGTCCGTCGCCTCCGGGCAGATCGACCCGGCCGATCGAACCGGGGAAGAGCACGTCGCCGGAGAAGATCGCGTCCTCGCCGCGCACCGAGTAAGTGACATGACCCGGGCTGTGGCCGGGGGTGAAGATCACATCCACCTGCATCCCAGCCAGCTCCAGGGTCTCGCCGCCCTTCACCTTGTGGTCGGCTTCGTAGCTCTCATACGGGCCGATGCCCGGCACCGGGACGAAGGTCATGATGTTGGCGAGAACGGGCGTCTCCAGCTCCGGGCAGTAGACGGGGGCCCCGGTCGCCTCGGCCACCGGGGCGACGGCACCGACATGGTCGAAGTGACAGTGTGTGACGAGGATTGCCTCGACGTCCATCCTCATCTGCTTGACCAGGCCGAGGATCTTCCTGGGCTCCTCTCCCGGGTCGACTATCAGCCCCTTGTCGGCTCCCTCCCTGCGAAACAGGAAGCAGTTTTCCGCGATCGGCCCGACGGTGAGCATCTCGACCTCGAGCGCCATGGCTACTTACCCCTGGAGCGCAGTCTGGCTCGCTCCCGCCGACGCCACATCGCCGTGTCGATGTAGTAGCCGGCCGGAATGTAGAAGACGAGCATGAAGGCGCCGAGCGCAAGCGCCGCGCCGAGCGGGCGGCGGAAGAGCAACAGCAGCAGCGCGAAGAAGATGACGGCGGCGACCAAGCCGCGGGTGGCGGCGTTGCGCCAGGTCGGCGGCGCGTCGACGCGGGGGGCGGACTTACGGCCGGCGCGGGCGCGAGCCTTGGCCTCCTCGCGGCTGCGCGGGCGGGCAGCGCGGCGGTTGGTGTCGATTCGGCCCCCCTGGGTGCCGCGGCGCTTGCGGCTGCGCTTCTTCCTTGTCTGGGCCATCGGCTCGCAATCTAGCGCGAGGCCGCCGGCAGCCGTCGTTCGATCGTGTGCCTGGCGGGGTCGAAGCCGCGCATTGGCACGTCGGCCGGGTAATCGACGCAGGCCGCCTCGGGAATCAGTCCGATCAGCTCGGCCTCGACCGGGCGAGCGCCGAGCGGCGCGGCAAGCTCACGCACGCGCTCCACGACGCGAGACAGCGGCACGGAGAACGGGTCGTGGACATTGGTCGAGACCTGGGTGCGGCCGCCGGCTAGCGGCAGGCCGATCGCCCTCACCCCTGTCAGCCCCCCGCCCGACTCGCGCAAGCCCGCGGCGACCGCTCGGGCGACGTCGAGGTCGCCGCCCTCCAGCTCGACGTTGAAGGCGGCCAACGGGGGGCGGGCGGTGACCAAGGTCACGCCCGCGGTGCGATGCGGAAGGCCGGGCCCGCGATCGGGACGCAGCTCCCCTCCCTCCATCCGCAGCCACAGCTCCGCCAGCCCGCCGTTGCGGAAATAGGCTCGCTCGGCGTGCTCCGGCCTACTCGCCAGCTCGCCGTAGAGGAAGACTGGAACGCCAAGCCCGCCAATCTGCTCGGCGACCTCGACCGCCTCGGTGCGGGCGGCGGCGCGATCCGCGGGGTCGAGCCAGACGATCGGGCAGACGTCGAGCGCGCCTACCGCCGGATGCAGGCCGGCATAGGCGGACATGTCGATCGCCTCGACCGCCTCCTCGGCTCCGCATGTGAGCGCCTCCAACAGCGCGCCGGGCGCGCCGGCCAGGGTGAACACGGTTCGGTTGTGCTCGGGATCGGAGTGACTGTCAAGCAGGTTGGCCCCGCGGGAGAAGGCCCGCTCCAGCTGGACGATGCGGTTCTCCTCCCTCCCCTCGGAGACGTTGGGGACGGCGAGCAGCGCCACGCGCTCAGACCAACAGCTCGCCGGCCCGGACGAGCTGCTCGCCGTCGATCTCCACAGTCGGCTCCAGCACCACGCAGTCCAGGTGGATCGGCACCTGCACGGTTCCGCCGATCGCGGCCGAGGAGCCGAAGGCGACGTGAGCGGTGCCGAGGATCTTCTCGTCCTCGAGGATGTTGCCGGTGAGGATCGCCTTCTCGTTGGTGCCTATCCCCAGCTCGGCGACGTTGGTGCCGTCGCGGCCGTGCGCGGTCAACAGCTCCAGCAGGGCGACGCCCTCGGCGCCGGTGGCCTCGGTGAGGTGGCCATCGCGGACGGTGAGCGTAACCCGCTCGGAAACCCTGCCCACCCCGGCAATCGAGCCATCGACGACCAGCGTCCCCTGTCCCGTCCCCTCGAGCGGGGCGATGAAGCCCTCGCCGCAGGGCAGGTTGCCGAAGGCGCCGGGGGCCGTCAGCTCGCCCGCGTCGGGGATCGCGGTACGCCCCTCCAGCCCGAACCGCAGATCGCTGCCGTGGGCGCTGGTGACACGCGCCTCCCGGCCGGCGTCGAGCGCGGCGGCGATCGCCGCCCCCCGACGACGCAGCTCCGCCATGTCGGCGCCCATCACCCGCGCGAGCATCTCCCCGGTAACCCCGGGCAGGGTGGCGACGCGCACCCCCGCCTCGCTGGCCGCCTTGCGGGCGGCGGTATGGGAGAGGGACTGGACAGTAGGGGCGAGGACGACGTCCGCGGCGGCCATCGCGGCGCCGACCGGACGAGGGGGCTCGGCGGCGTGGGAGTCGCGCTCGGCGATCGTCACAAGGGTTGCCTCAGCCCCGATGTCCTGCGCCTCGGCCTGCATCCGCTCCCCCAGCTCCCGCGTGGCGGGGTTGCAGACGACCAGCACCTCCTCGCCCTCGGCGACGCCGAGGCAGTCCCTGACGACCGCCCGCACCGCTCTTTCGAGATCGTCGCTCACGAGGTGAAGGCTACGTGCTGGGGGCGCGCCGGTGCTCTCGCTCAGGAGGAGACCGAGAAGCGGACGTCCGCCCGCCCGAAGCGATCGAGGCAGCCGGTGCCGAGCGCGGTCGCCGGGGTCAGACAGCCGCCCCGCTCCGGCGTCGCGCCCTCCTCGGCCAGCAGCAGCCCCGCCTCGCCGAGCATCCGCGCGGTCGAGAGGTAACCGGGATGCCCATCGGCGTCGACGCTGACCCGGACGAAGTGCCCACCCGTCGTCTCGGCATTGACCGCCACCTGCCAGCTCCAACCCTCCAGGGCCTCACCCTGGGGCCCAAAGCCCGAAGACGGCAGCAGCTTCCGCATCCACGCGGCAGCCCGCCGGCGGACCTGGGGTTTCGCGCGCAGCAGTGCGCCGAACCCGACCTGGAATCCGGCCGAGGCGGCGGCCGCCGCGTAGCGAAGCGGCAACGCGGCCGGGGGGCCTGGAATCGTCACTCCCTCGCGGTAGCGGAACGGCTCGAACGGGCGATCCTCCCCCTCCGCGGCGAGCATCGCGGTGCGGTGGATGACCGCGGGGTTGATGAAGGCCCCGGGAACCATCGGGCCGATCACGGCGCCACTTGCGTTGAAGCGCGGCGCCACCGCAATCGGGCTGACCCGGCGAACCCGTTCGGCCGTCTCCGGGTCGGGAATCAGCGCGGCGGAATCCGCGCTGAGGGCCGCCTGTGCGTCCGCCACGGTCTCCGCTCCGCTCTGCAGGGTCCCACCGGAAACGATGCTGGAGAGCTTCGTCCTGCCGTCCGGCACCAGGGTATCGACGTCGACGTCAGCCGACGCCAGATCCTCCCCCCAACGATCCCGCGCAGTCTCCGCGGCAAGCAGTACGGCCAGGTCGGGCGGCAAAGCCTCGAAGCCGCTGACCTCGACGATCTTCACCCCCGCCTCCGCGGCCCGCTCGTGATGGGCGTCGATCATCCGCCGGGCGAAGGGGATCTCACCGGTCAGGTCGACGTAGTGAGAGCCGGCGGCGATGCAGGCCTCGATCACCGGCTCGCCGTACAGCGTGTAGGGGCCGACGAGGTCGAGGACCACCCGCGTCCTCTCCGCCATCGCGGTCAAAGAAGCCGGGTCGCCCACGTCGGCGATGATCGTCTCCGGAGCGCTGACGCCGACCTCGCCGAGCACCCGCTCCAGCTTCGCGGGATCGCGACCGGCGACCGCCCATCTCGCTCCCACCTCCTCGGCGCGCTCGGCCAGGTATGCGGCAACCTGGCGCCCTGTGACGCCGGTAGCGCCGAAGACGATGACGGAGAGATCCTTATCGCTCATGACGTGAACCTAACGCCCAGCCCGTGCGGGTGACCTGCCGTTTGGCGGCTTCAGTCGTCGTCATGGCGGTGCCGAACGACCCAGACCTGAAACCAGACGAGCCCGACGAGAATCGACCCGAACGCCAGAAAGGGCGGGAACCAACCCCCCGGCCGGGCGATCGCAAGCGCCGCAACGACGGAGGCATCCGCGGCCAGCAGAAAGCCCACCAGCACCGGCCGCATCGCGGCCCAACCGGACCCCTGGGAACCAATCGACCCACGCCCCATCGACCAAGGATCGCAGCCGCCGACCCCCACCCCGCCACCGCTACCATCCCGTCCCCCGCCGGAGTAGCTCAGCTGGTTAGAGCAGCGGAATCATAATCCGCGTGTCGGGGGTTCGAGTCCCTCCTCCGGCATCGCTTTCTAGAGCCAAAAGCGCCGTCCGAAAGGCGGCGTTTTTGCTTTCGGGTCAAGGTCTGGGTCAAGGAATGCAGGCGAGATGCAGAGCTTTTGTCTACCGGCATTTGTTTGGCCCGATCCCGATTCCAGACTCGGATTAACGCTCGGGCGAAGGCGCGGATCATGCCGCGATGGCAATACCTATCGATCTGGCCGCATCGAGAAGTACCCGGGAGCGTCAGGCTCCTCCTCGCCACGTGCCGCGAGTCGCGTCAGGCGCTGGAGTTCGCTCTGCACGAACTCCTCTGGTATCCCAGCCTTGGCAAAAATCGTCTGGGTACGCTCCGTGAGGACACCATCAGCGTCCTGGAGCACGGATATGGCCTTCTCCAGTTCCTCGATCATCGCGAGGCGATTCTCACTCGTCCCCTGTCTCAACACCCGCGTCCTCATCCAAGAATGGATCAGCTCATTGCGCAGTTTGAGAACATCGGCCATCTGGTCAGCTAGAACCCACTCACCCTGCTCGCCGAGCACGCGCTTCACGTTGCTGATGTTTCTGCCGAGCGTGTTGCCGAAGAACTCAGCGAAGAGGTCATCGACCTGGCTCGTGGTCGCTACGCCTCCCTCGGTCGCCCCCCGTAAGAGCATCAGATAGATGACGAGCCCCGTCTCGACCACCTGGCAGAAGAAAACGGCAAGGCCGAATTTGGCGTAGATCTCGCGCTGCTCCCATTCATTCCGAGCGAGTGGCTGGAGAACCTCCGCGTCGTAGCCCATGTTCGACCTTCCTACTGCTGATCGGGTTGTCCTCTCTCGCAACCGGTCGTCTGCGGAAGGTCATCGCTGCCCTGCCCCCGCAACGCAGGATCGAGCCTAAGACAATTGCGGCAGCCCTTGGATCGCCGGTTTGACCGATCCTAATCAACGACGCAGAGCCGAAATAGGCCGCTTTAGGCAGATTCCCCGAATCTGCCTAACCCTTCTTTATTCAGCTATCAAGCAAACCGAGGCTCCTCGGGTGGGGGGGGAAGTTCTCCCTCGTTCTCTCCGAGGCCCCATCCCTTGACACAAATAGAGAGCTATGGGTTCTTCACAGCCCGAAGCCGCCTCGCTTCCCTGGGCCTCCCCGCGCTCCTTGCATCTGACCCCGGTCGATCACATAGTGAGCGGGTGGGCTCAGATGCAAAAAGCGCCCTCTTTGGCCCAGGGAAGCGAGGCGGCTGCACACGCTGCAATCGCAGCCCTGTTCGTAGCCCTCCAGGTTGCTGTGTCGGGCCCCATGACGGTTCATGTTCGGGCGGGTCTTGATTGCAGGGGCGAAAGATCCGAGGTGGAACATCAGGAAAGTGCGACCTCCCCGGATGCGAACATTTGTTCGTATTCCTCCCGATTAGGCTGGAGCCATGGCAGACAGAAGCGCAATTGAGTGGACCGAGGCGACTTGGAATCCCGTAACCGGCTGCGACAAGGTGTCGCCCGGATGCGCTCATTGCTACGCCGAGGCGTTTGCGGAGCGGTGGCGCGGTGTGGCTGGCCATCCCTATGAGCAAGGATTTGATTTACGTCTATGGCCGCAGCGCCTCGATCAGCCTCAGCGTTGGAAGCGACCTCGGATGATCTTCGTTAACTCAATGAGCGACCTCTTCCATGAGCGCGTCCCGCTCGACTTCATCCGCCAAGTCTTCGACTCGATGGAGGAGGCGCATTGGCACACCTTCCAGATTCTCACGAAGCGGCAGGAGCGCCTTATCGAGGTTGCCGACGATCTGTCCTGGCCCGAAAACGTCTGGATGGGGGTCAGCATCGAGAACCGCAGGTTCGTCCACAGGGCAGACGCCCTGCGTGAAGTTCCTGCTGCTGTTCGCTTCATCTCGGCTGAGCCGCTTCTTGGTCCTCTCGAAGGGCTAGAGCTCGATCAAATCGACTGGCTCATTGCTGGGGGTGAGTCTGGGCCGCGAGCGCGACCCATGAACGTGGAATGGGTCCGGGAGCTGCGGGATCGCTGCAGCGAGGAGGGCGTCGCGTTTTTTTTCAAGCAGTGGGGTGGCCGCACGTCAAAGGCTGGAGGAAGAATGCTCGATGGGATCGAGCATGACGAGATGCCTCCACCTCGACTGTTGCTCTCGGCCTAGTCGCAGAACCGAATCCGAACGCCGGCAGCGAGTTGCTTTTGGCCTCCGCTGCGGTCAACTTCGATTTTCCCGTCCTTCTCAGCCGGGGCAAGCGTTTTTCCTTTGAGGTGACCGGACACCCGGTACGGGGTCTCCAGCAGCGTTGCCTTTGCCGCTTCCTCGATGGTGAACCAGTTGCCCTGGAATTTCCCCCGCAGATGTTCAAGAAGAGGTCGAGTGTCCACCTCGCTTTGAAACAGAACCTCTTGTCCCTCGTCCGTCCTGGTGGCGATGTACCGCGTGCCCTCGATGGGGTCAACGGACCACATCGCGTCCTTCATGAGTTCTAGCCCTTTATCGTGCTGGGAAGCGAAGACTAGGCGGTAATCGTTGCCATCGGCGGTACGCAGCTGGAACGAGCGGACATGCTCCACTTTGCCCTGGCTGCCTAGCTGCTCCTCAAAGAGTCCCAGTAGGAACGCTCCGCGTTCCTCGCCCTCCATCTTGATTGCCTCGCGCCAGCGCTCGCTTCCGAAGAGGGAATTCATCGCATTCTCCTGGCCCTCACGCCCAACGAATCGGACCAGATAGGTGAGCGGGATGAAGATCAATGCCTCGCAGCGGCTGAACTCGAGGAAGCGACCTGCCAGGGACATTGACGTTGCGGCGTAGCCGAATGGATCAATGAAGGCAAAGGTGGGGATTAGCGTTTGGCCTTCTTCCCTGTGGATCTCCTCCACGATCTCGCCGAACGTCGTCTCGAACTCGCCGTGCTGGATATCGGGCTTGATATTGGCAGGCAGTTCGAGCGCCTTCACCTCGTTTTCCAGGTATTCGATCCGTCTCTTGTCGTGCTCGATGAATAGGTAGATGAACTCAACTCCTTGCAGCTTCTCCAGCACGGGATGCTCTAGGAGGGCTTTGAGCATGATGAGCGGCGAACCGTCCTCACCTGTCTCATAGCGACCCGGCCCCGCGAATCCATCCACCAAGAGGAGGCGGGGCGGATTGGGGCGGCCTCGGGCAACCTTGACCGCTTGCTGCCCCATGACGGGCAACCACGCATCGAGATAGGCGCGGAGAACCTGATGCTTCGCGCGGGTGTGGTCGTCGCGCGGCCACAGGACAGGATCGGTCATAGGTCAGGCAGACTAAATGTCCCTGTGGTCGAAAACTCGTAAGCCGCTGGCGGTATCGTACGACCGAATGCCGAACGACCCGGAAATTGTCGCCGAGGAAATCGCTCAGGCCGTGGATGGCCGGATCGACTTCTATGAAGATCCCGAGACGGGCGAGTGCCACGTCTCGATAGAGACCGAAAACAGCGGAGACGCCAAGGGGGATGGCCCAGATCGCAAATCCGCCTTTGAGTCCCTCGTCCGCGCCGCCGAAGACGTTGGCTGGGACCCCCCGGAACCGATCGACCCTCCGTAGGCCTCGATCCGACGATCCGGCCTGCAATTGCCATGGTCGGAGAACAGGTGGGTAGCAGCCCGCGCAGGCTAGGCTGCCGGGATGCCTGACGACCCCAAGCGCAAAGCGGAATACGGCGAACAGCCGCAAACAGCCGAAACCGCTTAACCGGAATCATAATCCGCGTGTCGGGGGTTCGAGTCCCTCCTCCGGCATGGCGTTCTCCCTGGAAATCGGCAGGTTCGACCTCAGGGCGATTCACGGTTCTCTCGTTCGCGCCAGCGTCGTTCCATCATCCGAAACATCTGTGGGTAGATGATCAGGTGCCGGAACGGGTTGATCGCGGCCATGTAGGCGTTCCCCAGGAGTCCGTTCGGCTTCACGTAGACCGCCATCTGGCCCCGGTAGCCGCCGGTCCCATCAGAGATCCAGCCGAGGTGAAGGACGCCATGCACCGTTTGGTTTGCGATCTCGGCGGCGAACTCATCGTCGGTCAGGTAGAGCGAGGTGAACGGGAGCGCCGCGAACTCCGGCCCGGGTGCGGCGTACAGGTCCTGGGGCAACCGTTCGCGGAGCGTCGGCACCCTCGACCCGAGCCCCGAGCCCGGGTCGTCCAGACCAAGCCAATCGCCGAGCTTCCACCGCAGCGAAAACAGCGCCCGCGCCGCGCGGGACGGGGTCTCCGCCGGATCAGATGAGGCGAATCCCTCGACGAGGAGCGGGAACTCGTCGGCTCGACCGGGCGTCGGCAGGGCCCAGACATCCTCGAGCTGGAAGTCGGGGACGATTTCGTGGATCCGCCAGGGCCGGGAGAGGTGGGCGGCGTGGGGAAGGGGCATCTGCAGCCTTACGCCGCCAGCGCGGACACGATGAAGCACGCGGTCGCGGCAGCGACGAGCAGATTGATCGCGTAAAACCAGAAGACGAGTGAGATCGCCAAGTATGCGGCGGGAATTGCGATCGTGAGCGCGCGCAGGCCGCCGATTTGCCCCACCAGATCGAAATCATGGGTCCCGATCAGCAGGCAGATCAATCCGAAGGCGAAGCCACCGAGGCCGTGGCTGACGTTGAAGCCAAGCCAGAGCCTCCAGATCGATGGCGTCGCGGCGTCGCCGGGAAAGAGAGCCCTGAATTTCATGCCGCTGTCTTTCATCGCCAACATCGTCGAATCTTTGATCGGCGTGAGAAACGTGGGGCGCACCGCGTCCATTACCGCCACCACCGCGTGCCCGCCGGCGGCAAGCATCAGCGTGATCGCGCCGGCGTTGAACCATGTCTGGGCGGCACCTGAACTCATTCCTATACGGTAGCGTATGGGAGAGCACCCGGGCGCTTCCCCCTAGGGTTCATCGCTTGGGTTCATCGGCGATGGCACTCACACGAACACCGCGCAGCAGCTGGATCGAGGAGGGCTTGCGCGCTCTCGGTGAGGGCGGGCCGGAAGCCGTACGCATCGAGTCGCTCGCGCGCGCGTTGGGCGTCAGCAAGGGCGGGTTCTACTGGCATTTCGACGATCGAGGAGCTCTCTTGGGGGAGCTTCTCGACGCCTGGGAGCGGAAGATGGTCGACGACGTGATCGAGCGCGTCGAGCGCGAGGGCGGCGACGCAAGGGTCAAGCTATGGCAGTTGTTTGCGCTCGCCTCCACCAGCGAGACCCGCAGCTTGATGAAGATCGAGCTCGCAGTCCGCGACTGGGCCCGGCACGACAAAGGTGTCGCGTCGCGCCTTCGACGTGTAGACAACCGGCGGATGGATTACATGCGCCTGCTCTTTGCCGGCTTTTGCGCCGATGAGAAAGATGTCGAGGCCCGCTGCATGCTTGCCTTTTCGCTGTTCATCGGTAGCAACTTCATTGCCGCCGAGCACGGCGCGCTCAGCCGCGCGGAAGTCCTGGAGCTCGCGATGAAGCGTCTCGAAGCCTGATAACGGCCAAGTCGGCGCAGCGCTGACTGGCTTCTTCCGCTTGCGTCGTGCACCGGAACTTGTGACAAGGGGCCAAATGGCCTTGGCCGGTCGGCCATAGGCAGCTTGAGACTGGACGGCGAGACTGAGTCATGGCCCGAGTCGAAGACCTCATGATCTCCACCGCAGCGCCCTCAGATGCGGAGCGGTCGTGTGCGATCTATAACGCGGCGATGGTGGAGCGGGGATCGACCTTCGAAACAGAGCCGCGATCGGTCGAAGATTTTTCCAGCCGCATCGCCTCCGAGCGGTTTCCGTTTCTCGTTGCCAGGGAGGATGAAGAGGTCGTCGGCTGGGCGGGGCTCGGCCGGTACAGCGACCGCCCCTGTTACGCGGGGATCGGCGAGTGCAGCATCTATGTGGCGGTCGAGCAGCGAGGGAGGGGAATCGGCACGGCGCTGACAGAAGCGCTCGCCACTGAAGCTGCCCGCCGCGGTTTCCACAAGCTGATCGGCAAGCTGTTCACCGACAACATCGCCAGCATCCGGTTGGTCGAGCGTTGTGGGTTCTCGCCGGTTGGCACGCACCGCCGGCATGGGCAGCTCGACGGTGAGTGGCGCGACGTCCTCGTGGTGGAGCGGATACTCGGCTAATCGGCGTGAGCGCTCCAGGTGACGCCGGTGGTCACGCAGTTCGTGCCAAAGGCGCTGCCGCGGCGGCGTGAGAGGTTGCCCGATGCCTCGGAGCCGTGCAGCTCACCGTCGACATGGGCGATGCCGCCCGTCTCCAACACGCCACCCATCGCGAAGGCGCCGTCGTAGATCTGGGTGCCGCCGAGGTTGATCGTGTTCTCGTGGACCTGGCCGTCCTCGCAGCGGGCGCGCCAGTCGAAGCTAAGGTCGAGGATCGCCCTCGGGGTCGCGGTGAACGTGATCGGCAGACCCTGGTCTGTGGTTCCAACGTAGGTGCGAACCCCGGATGCTCCCGTGTCGGAGGAAACGGTGACCGTCGACGTAACCGTGGAGGTCTGGTCATCTGAACCGCCGCACCCGACGAGGCCCAGCGCAACGATCGCGATTGCCATGAGTCTTCTCATTCTCCCTGCCGATGCTATGTCCCTATGGCTCGGAGATGACCAGCCGCAGCGAGCCGTCAACGGATTGTCGATCTCGCAAATGCCCGTGTTCGGCGTCCCAGGCGCCGGACTCGAGAGCGCTCGCGAGGCGCGCGACCATCCGCTCCTCCACACCCGGCTCGAGCAACGCCCACATCGACTGCGAGGCGCGTACCGCCGGATCGAGCAGAGCCTCGGGCCGTGACCAGAATGCCTCGAAGAACCCGTCCTCGCAATCGGCGGGCGTCGGGATCCGCTCGACGCGGGTTCGACCGCCAAGCGCTGCCACCACATCCTCGATCGCCGGGAAACGCGGCCGCTCGATCTCCAGCCCTTCGCGCAGGAACTCCTTCTGCCAGGCAGGGAGGAAGTCAAGGTCGAAGGTGAAGACAACCACGGGACCGCGGGCAACCCGGCGCATCTCGGCCAGGCCTGCTTCCGGGGGCTCCCAGTGGTGGATGGTGACGCAGGCCATCGCCGCGTCGACCGCATCGTCATCGAAGGGAAGCGCTTCAGCTCGCGCATCGATCGCCGGAGCAGCCCCGGGCGATCGCTGCGCCCGCATCGTCGCGCTCGGCTCGACCGCGAGCAGCCAACGATCGAGCGGCTCGTATGAGCCGCTGCCCGCCCCCACGTTGACCACGGTGCGCGCATCGCCAAGCGCGGCGTGGATGCGCGCCGCTATCCGCGGGTCGGCCCGCCGGTGCCGCGCGTAGGTGCGTCCGTGCTTCTCGTAGTCGACACTGGGCGCCATTGCGCGACCCTAACAGTGGTCATCGAACCTCGCCGCTACTGCCTCAGCGCGTCCAATCGGGATCGATGAAGCCGTTGCTCGAATGGCGAATCCGGCGCAGGTTGCTTCCGTCGACCCGCATGGTGACGAGGTCGAAATCGATCCCCGCGCCGCGCGCGAAGACGATGCTGCGGCCGTTTGGCGAGAAGTCGGGCGCGAAGTCGATGGCGTCGTCCCCCACGTTCGTCAGGCGACGGCCATCGCGCCCGTCGCTGTGCATGAGGAAGATGCCGCTGTCGGCGCCTTTGGTGCCGTCGTAGGCGATCCACCTGCCGTTGGGCGAGAAGACGGGGTCCCGGGCTGAGCCGCCGTCGTCGGTGAGTCGGCGTTTGCCCCCGCCGCGAACCGGCATGGCGTAGATCCGCGCGCCGGCGGGGTCGTCCTGTGAGAAGACGACCTCCCTCCCGTCGGGCGAGAACGACGGTCCGGTCTGGTCACGTCGATCGTCGGTGAGCTGCCTGACCCCTTCGCCGTTGGCGCGCATCAGATACAGATCGGCGTCTCCGCCCCTATAGATGGAGAGAACCACCTGGCGGCCATCGAACGACATCGCCAACGAGAAGAGGTTGGCGTGGCGAAATTGCCTCACCCGGTGCGCGTGGCGACCGTTTCCGTTGGCGACGAAGACGTCGACGTGGAAGTCCGCCGGACAAGGGCCGCAAGGCGTCGGCTGCGAGTTGGCGAAGACCATCCGGCGTCCGCTCGCCGCAAGCGACACACCATCGACGAGCCCCCGCCGCAGGCGTTGCCGCCGCCCGCCGGTCGGGCTCATCGAGAAGATTCCCGCATCGCGGCGCGTGGTCAAGTGGACGATTCGCGCATGGCCGGCCGCCCTACTAGCCTGCCGTTCGCCGGCGGCGCCGGGGACCCCGAGCGCAGCCAGGAAGGCGAACCCGCACCCGATCGCCGACAGCCCGATGAGCACTCCACGTCTGCCGCTCACTCTGGCAAGCATCTCATTCGCCCCGGCGGCTTTTCAACCGTCCCTCGACGGGGCCGCCGCCGATCCCTCGCCCGCCAACGCGACGATCTGGCGCTGGGATGGGGGGAGCGCACGGGCGGCGCCGGGGCCCATGATCCGCCGCCACAGGGGAGCCAACGGCCCTTCGATGTAGATCGTGTTGGTGAGGCGGCTGCCGCCGTCGCGCGGCTCGACCAGATGACGATGGCCCATGCGCGCCCCGGGCAAGCGCGCCTCGTCGGTGAACAGGCCCCCTTCTTCGAACTCGACCACTTGGAAGCGCAGGCGTAGTCCGGTGGTGAAGATGAGCTTGGCCTCTGCCCCGAGCACCAGCGGACCGTCGAGGTCGGCGCGCTTCAGCGCCGGGTTCCACCTGGGCCATGCGTCGGCGTCTGCGTAGGCTCGCCGCCAAACCGCCGACGGCGCCACCTCGGCGTCCAAGCTGCTCGTCGTCTCCCAATGGCTCATTTGCCGATGGCTGCGATCAGCTGAACACCTGCGCATCGAGGAAGCCGGCGATCAGGACCAGCCAGCCGCCGATCTCGGCGGCGATCAGGGCGACCATAAAGGCGTGCATCCCTTGGACGGGATCTCGGAACTGGTTGTCCGTGTCGCGTCGCCAACCGTGGATGGCATAGCCGACGACCGCGGCGTAGAAGTAGAAGGCCATCGCGCCGGCAGCCAGCAGATTGACGAGGGTGCTCCAACCGCTCAGCTCGACGAACGTCGCCACCAGCAGCAGCGCGAAGCTGTAGAGGAGCGCCGCTCGGTGCGCGGTGTCCACGTACGGATGGGCGAGGCCGTCCTCGGCGGCAGCCATCTGGCGGTACTTCCAGACGCCGAGCAGCAACGCCCAGAGGAACATGGCGGCGGCCGCCAGCAGCACGGCTTTCGTGTCGCTGCCCAGTTCCAAGCGCAAGGCAAGCTACTAGGCTTGCCTGCGAATGAGCGGCGAGGTCGAGCATGGGTTCAAGGAAGGCCAGCCGGTCTGGGTCGAGGATGCCGATGGCAAACGGCACCCCGGTGTCTTCGTCGGCGACAACGAGAGCTCGGGTTGGTTCGGCGGCGGACCCAGCGCCTACGTCGCGCACCCCGAAGCCCATCAGGCCGAGGTCGTCTCGATCTTCCGGATCACGCCGCGCGACGAATAGCGTTTTCCAACCGATCAACCCCACTCGCCGTCGAGGACGATCAGGTCCATCAGCAGCGAGTCGCCCCAACCGCCCTCCGGGCGGCGCTCATGGGCACGCAGGATCCCCACCGGTTTAAAGCCGACCGCTGCATAGCTGCGAATCGCGCGTTCGTTGTCGACGTTCGGATCGATCGTGAAGCGGTGGTGCCCGCGCTCCACGAAGTGCTCGATCGCCAGTCGCAGTGCACGCCGGCCGTAGCCGCGCCCGTGCATGGCGGCCCTCAGCGCGATGTCCAGGGCCACGCTCGGATACCACTCGTAGGGCTCCTCCTCGTACTGGACCCAGCCGGCCAGCCCCCCGTCCACCTCTACGACCCAGCCGTTCTCGCGGTCGTAGTCCTCATCGGGCCACCAGCGCTTCACCTCGGGCTCGACGAAGAGCGCGCGGAGCCCCTCGGCGTCCGCCGGCTGATAGCCGCGCAGGCTCAGCTCGCCGTCGCGCATCGGTTGGCCTGCCATCTCAATAGCTTCCCAGTGGTCGCGGCGAGAGTGATTGAATCGATGCGATGGAGAGCATCCACCGTGCACGACTGACCTGGCAACCCGACGAGGGGGACAGCAGGGCCCACACGATCGAGCTGGGCAGCCAGGCCCTCGCCGCCTCCAGCGCGCCCGAGTACAAGGGAGACCCCGACAAGGCGGACCCGGAGGAGATGCTGGTCGGCTCGCTTTCGAGCTGCCACATGCTGTGGTTCGTCGCCCTCGCCAAGGCCAAGCGGCTCGGCATCGTCTCCTACGAGGACGACGCCGAGGGAACGCTGGACGGGACCCGCTTCACGGGCGTCACCCTGCGCCCGCGGGTCACCTTCGACGACGGCCCAGATGAGGAGACGATTCGCGACCTCCACCACCGCGCCCACGAGCGCTGCTTCATCTCCAACAGCGTCAACTTCCCCGTAACCGTCGAGCCGCAGGGCCTCGGCTAGCCTGCAAACCATCGCCAGTTTCCTTCACACCTGCTACCGGATCGGCGACATCGACCGCTCGGTCGCCTTCTACGCGAAGCTCGGCTTCGAGGAGCGCGCCCGGATGCCGATCCGCGACGAGGCGATCAACATCTTCATGGGGCTGCCGGGCGAGGACCCTCTCCTTGAGTTGACCTACAACCACGGCGTCGACTCCTACGACCTCGGCACCGGCTACAACCACATCGCCCTCGCCGTCGACGATCTGGACGACACGCTGGAGAACCTTGCCGCCCAAGGCATCGAGCCGGAGAAGCCGCCCTACCGCCCCGGCGGCCGTACCGAAGGCCACCGAATCTGTTTCGTCCGCGACCCCGACGGATACAGAATCGAGCTGATCGGCGAATAGCCCGCTACGGCCCGGGCGGGCTCAGGTGTTCTGGTAGAGGGGGCCGTCGCCGCCCTCGGGGGTGGTGAGGCGGCCGCCCTTGGCGGTGATCGCGCCGCACTGGACGCAGTTGGTGTAGTTGACGATCACGTCGACGTCGCCCTTCTCGGGAGCGTCCTCGGGGATCTCATAGACACCCGCGGGGCACATCCAGGCCCAGGTCTCGGCGATCTCGCGCGGCACCTTCTGCTGCACCCGGATGTGGTTGGGCGCGTCGTCGCGCGTCGCGTTGCCGCTGATGAAGACGCTGGAGAGCTTGTCGAAGGTGTACTTGCCGTCGGGCTGGGGGTAGCTGTCCTTGGTCTTGCCGACGAACATCGGCTGGGCGTCGTTGCGGTGCAGCTTCCAACGCCCACCGGGGAAGCGGCCCTTGGTGGCGATCATCAGGTTGACCAGCGGCCCGCCTTTGAGCAGACCCATCTGGAACGGCTGGCGCGTGTTGCGCTGCTCATAGAGGTCCTTGCCGATCTCCGAGTCCTCGACTGCTTTTTCATAGGGGGAGAAGTCGTCGCTCCCTCCCTTCAGCGAGGCGTAGATCTGCTCCGCGGCGAGCATCCCCGACTTGATCGCATAGTTGACCCCCTTCAGCGCCGCCAGGTTGAGCATGCCGGCGGCGTCTCCGACGAGCAGCGCGCCGGGAGCGGTCAGTTTTGGCATCGCCCAGTAGCCGCCGGCGGGGATTGCCTTTGCGCCCCAGCTGACCCGCTCGCCGCCGTCGAGGATCTTGCGGACCATCGGGTGCGTCTTGAACTTCTGAAGCAGATCGTGAGCGGAGGTCGTCGCGTCGGCGTAGTCGAGATCAAGGACGAATCCGATAGAGACGAGGTCCTCGCCCGTCTTCTCGTCCTTCATCGGGTAGATCCAGGAACCGCCGATCTGGTGATAGCGCGCCGAGATCTTCAGTGGCCAACCCGCCAACGTGTGGATCACCCGGTCGAGCGGCTTCGGCACCTTCCAGACCTCTTTTACGCCCAGCTCCCAAACCTGCGGCTCGCGATCCTCGCCCAGATCGAACTCGCGCACCACCGCATCGGTCAGGTGACCCCAGCAGCCCTCGGCCAGCACGGTCGCCTGGGCGGCGATGTCGGTGCCGGGCTCGAAGTTGCCGAGCGGCTCGCCGTCTTTGCCGCGCCCTTTGTCGCCGGAGCGCACACCCTTGACCGCACCGTCCTCGACGATCAGCTGGGTCGCGGACGTCTCAGTCAGCAGATAGGCGCCCGCGTCCTCGGCCTGCTGCTGCATGTAGCGACAGAGGGCGGAGACGGAGATCACCTCGTTGCCGTGGTTCTTTTGCGGCGGAGGCGGAGGGATGCGGATCTTGGTCTTGCCGCTGGGCAGGACGTAGATCGCCTCCTTCTTCACCTCGCCAAAGGCGAAGCCCTGCTTGCGCCAGTCCTCGCGCGTCATCTCCGGGAACAGCTCCTGAAGCGGACCGGGACGCATCACCGCCCCGGAGAGGTTGTGGCCACCGCAGGTCTTGGCCTTCTCGATCACCGCGACAGGCACCTCGCCCAGCTTTTCCAGCGTCTCCGGATCGTCGCCGAGGAGCTGGAGCAGACGGTTGGCGCAAGCCAGCCCCGCCGTACCGCCGCCGACGATGGCGACGCCGATCTCGATCCGCTCGTCCTCGCCGTCGAGAGAGCGCTTGACGAACTCTTCGCAAGGCTCGACCGGAGGCGGGAAGTCCGCGGGAATGACCTTTCCGTTGGCGGAGCTCATTCGCGCAGCGGACTATATCCAGTAATTGACTGACTGGTCAATCAACAGCCAAATTTGGCTCTCCACCTAGCTTTATGCGAAAAAAGAGAGAGCCCTATCGGCAACAAGATCCGGCTTCTCGTCGACGATGAAATGCCCACATCCGGGGACCAACTCGACCTCCATATCGTCAGTGTGCGACTCATATCCGCCCACCAGCGCAGGGTGAATCGCACGGTCTTCGACACCGAAGAGCAGGCGCGTGGGAACCGTGAGGCGCTGTGCGCCATAGCGCCCGGGCCCCCGCCACGCCTCATGCAGGTGGAAGGTTCGGTACATCTGAACGCAGGCGTGCGCCCGCTCGGGCTCGGCAAGATTGTCGGCGAAGGCGCTCAGCGTCGCCTCATCCCAGGCGGTGGGGTCGGTGACCCAGCTGCGGAGAATGTGGCGGACGAAGCATCCGCGACGATGCATCACGTAGCCGAGGCCCGGTGTCATGATCACCTGCTGGTACCAGAAGCGCCAAATGTGGCGAAGCATCGCCCCCGGCCGCGGCCACGGGTGAGTGATATTCATCGCGAGGAAGCGATCGATGCGCTGCGGCGCGCGCAGGCAGAGCAGAAAGCCGATCCACCCGCCCCAGTCGTGGCCTACGAGCTTCACCCGTTTCAGATCCAGCGCATCCAGCACCGCCAGCACGTCGTCGACGAGGTTCTCCTTCTCATAGCCGCTGCGCGGCGCGTCCGACCAACCGAAGCCACGCAGGTCCATCGCCAGCACCCGATGACGGTCGGCGAGCGCCGGCATCAGGTGTCGCCACTCGTACCAGTGCTGTGGCCAGCCGTGCAGACAGAGCACCACGTCCTCTCCCGCGCCCGCCTCGGCGACGTGAAAGCGAAGCCCCCGTGCCTCGACCCAGTGATGGCTGACGCCGTCCACGTGAGGGGGGTCGGTCACCCGCACACCGTATTCGGCCTAGCAGGCCCTGCGCAACCAGGACCCGGCGGCGGCTGACTAGACTGCCGCGCCGTGGAAGAGCCCGATGCCACAGAGATTCGCGTTCTCGGCTGCCTGATCGAGAAGCAGCGAACCACTCCCGACGTCTACCCGCTCTCGTTGAACGCGCTTCGCATCGCCTGCAACCAGTCGACGAACCGCGACCCCGTCGTCGACTACGACGAAGAGACCGTGCGCGAGGCCCTGAGACGCCTGGCCCTGCGCGGCTGGACGCGACTGGCCAGCGGCTCCGGCAGCCGGGCGCGCAAGTACCGACACCTGTTCGACGATACGCACACGCCCGACGAGACGGCGCTGCTGGCTGTATTGATGCTGCGCGGGGTCCAGACGCCCGGGGAGCTGAAGCAGCGGACCGAGCGTATGGAGGGATTCGCCGATCTTGCCGCGGTAAACGAGTCGTTGGAAAAGCTGATCGCACGTGGAGCGGTCGAGCGGCTCACGCGTCGCCCTGGGCAGAAGGAGGAGCGCTACCGACATCTCCTGGGAGGAAATGGCGGTGGCGACTCGGCTGCTCACGTCGAAGCGGCAGAGGAGAGCCCCTCCCCGCCCTCAGCCGAATCGCAGCCTCAAGACGACCGGCTCAGCCGGCTCGAGGCAGAGGTTGCCGACCTGCGCCGCCAGGTCGCAGCGCTGCGCGAAGCGCTCGACGAGCAGTAGCCGGGGGACTACGGCACCGACTTGGCGCCGTTTGCCGCGCGGTTTGTCGCGCCGTTTGCCGAGTTCACCTCATTGCTCAGCCTGTTGACCCGCTTGGTCAGCGAAGTCACCCGGTCGTTGGTGGAGATGACGCGGTTATCGAGGGCTCCTACCTGCCGGGTCAGGCCGGCTACCTGCTTGGAGAGGTTGGCGACGGCGCCCTTGGACTGCTGCGCGGCCTTGTTCGCCTTGCTCTCGAGGCTCTTCTGTTCACCGGTGAGGGTCGTCTCCGCGATGCCCAGCTTGTCGACCAGGTTGGAGAGCTCGGCCTGGACCCGATCCACCGACTGCTGGCTGGCCGCGTCGTCGCCGGCGCTCTTGGCGTCGAAGGCGATGACCAGAGCGATCACGCCGAGCGCGAGGCCCAGCGCTGCGATGGCGATCAGGGTCCATGACTGCCTGGCGTTCTCATTCTCCACTGCTCCCCCTCAGGTAGCGAATGTCCAGAGCCTGTTGCCGACGAAGTTGAACGGCATCGCGAGGGCTACGGCTATCGCCTGGGCAGGCAGTTCGCCCATGGAGGTTCCCGTAACCAGGGCTTCCAGCACCGCGATGTTGAGCAGCAGCGAGGCTACGCTGACCGCAAAGAAGCGCACCGCCTGGAAGCCGGCGGCCCCGTCGGCGGCGGCGAACGTCCAGTGGCGATTCCAGAGGAAGTTGTTGGTTACGGCGACGCAGAAGGCGCCAACCGCCGCCGCCGTGTGGTGGACCTCCAGATTGCCCGCCAGCAGGGCGAAGACAGCGAGGTTGATCAGATAGCCCGAGCCGCCGACGACGCCGAATTTCAGCAGCTGCAGCCAGTTCGCGGGCTGTCGAACACCAACGCGCAGACGGTAGGCAAGCTCAGAAGAGGGGCTCACCGCGCTAAGACTATGCCCTGGTAGGCGTAAAGTCCCGCCCCGATGGGGGGCAGAGCCACAGTTCTCGTTGTCGTCGCCGTGGCCATCGCCGCGCTCGTCGTCGTGCTCGCGTCGACAGGCAGCGATGACGGCGCGTCGACGCCACAAGCCGCGGCGGATCTGGGGTGGCCCAGCGTCCACATCGTCTCCCCCCGCAACGGCGCCCGCCAGATCAGTCACGCGGTCGTCGTCAAGACCAGGATCGACAACTTCGAACTTGCGCCGCGCCACTTCGGAAAGGAGCCGCAGCTCGGCGAGGGCCATATCCGCTTCGGCCTCAACCGGGTTCCCAACTGCGTCGACCCGGCGAAACTGCAGCGGGCGCTGAACAGCCCGATCGGCAATGGCCGCCTGGTCGGCCGTTCTTTCGATTTCGCCGAGTACTCCGGCCCCAACGGGGTGCTGGCGGAGCGGATCGGCACCGCCGGCAGCTACTCGCCGGGGACCAGACCGGAGATCTACTACCACGACCTCCCCCCCGGCTTCTACCGGCTGGTGATCAACCTGGCCCATAACAACGGCGCCACGACGCCATTCCACGCGGTCACCAACTTCGAGATCCTCCCCCGCCCCGGACATGGACCGGGGCCGTGCAAGGGCGGCAAGGTCCCCAGCGCCAAGGCCGCCGCGGCCATCAACTAGCCAATACTTCACTTTGTATAGTCAGGTGATGCGGACTTACCGCCGCCTGATGGGCTTTCTGCGCCCGTACCGTCGCCAACTCTGGGGCTCGCTTGTCTTCGCCTGGGCGGCAATGGGGATGACGGTGCTTATCCCTTGGCTGATCGGCCGCGCCGTCAACGCAATCCAGAGCGGTGAGCAGCCCGACCTCCTGCCCCTGGCGCTGGCGATCGTCGGCGCGGGGATCCTTCGCCTCGGATTGACCATGGTTCGCCGGGTGGTGGCCGGCAAGGTGTCGCTCGCGGTCGAGTTCGACCTGCGCCAGACCTTCTACGCCCATCTGCAGCGCCTCGAGCTGGGCTTCTTCGACTCCCAGCAGACGGGGCAGCTGATGTCGCGGGCGACGGTGGATCTGCAGTCGATCCGCTTCTTCCTCGGTTACGGGCTGATCTTCATCACCCAGAATCTGCTGACGATCGTCCTCGCCACCGCGGTGATGATCGCGATCGAGCCGTGGCTAGCGCTGCTCGCCCTGGCGCCGGCGCCATTCGTCGTCTACACCGCCTCCCGCTACAACCGCGTCTCCCGCCCCGCACTGCAGGAGGTGCAGCAGCGGCTGGCAGAGCTGACCGCCGAGGCCGAGGAGAACGTCTCCGGCATCCGCATCGTCAAGGCCTTCGCCCGCGAGGAGCACCAACTGCACCGCTTCCGCCGCGCCGTCTCCCGCGTCTTCGACCAGAGCATCTACTCGACAAAGCTGCAGGCCTTCTTCTCCCCCCTGATCGGGCTGCTGCCGCAGCTCGGCATCGCGCTCGTGCTGCTGATCGGCGGGCGTCAGGTGATCGCCGGCAACCTCAGCCTCGGCAGCTTCACCGCCTTCTACACCTACATGGTGATGCTGGCCGCCCCGATGCGGATGCTGGGAATCGCGATGGGAATGGCGCAGCGGGCGATCGCCTCGGGCAACCGGCTCTTCGAGATCCTCGACCGCGAGCCGCGGATCGAGAGCCCTCCCGGTGCACCGGGGCTGCCCGCCGGGGGTGGCCATGTGCGAATGGAGGGCGTGGCGCTTCGCTACGACGGGGCGGCGCCCGCGCTAAACGGCGTGGACCTGGAGGTCGAAGCGGGGCGCACGATCGCCCTGGTCGGCCCGTCGGGATCGGGCAAGACCAGTCTCGTCGCGCTGATTGCGCGGCTGTATGACCCCAGCGAGGGACGGGTGCTGGTCGACGGCGCCGACGTGCGCTCGGTCGACGTCGGCTCATTGCGCTCCGAAGTCGCCTTCGTCGCCGACGACAGCTTTCTCTTCAGCGCCACCGTCGCCGACAACATCGCCTACGCGCAGCCAGGTGCCAGCCGCGAGGAGATCGAGGTGGCGGCGCGACGGGCCCAGGCCGACGAGTTCATCCGCGACCTGCCCGGCGGCTACGAGACGATGGTCGGCGAGCGCGGCCTCACCCTCTCCGGCGGCCAGCGCCAGCGCATCGCGATCGCCCGTGCCCTACTCGCCGACCCCCGCATCCTGATCCTTGACGACGCGACCTCATCGGTCGATGCGACGACCGAGGCGGCGATCAAGGAGGGCCTGCGCGAGGCAATGGCCGGACGCACCACCTTCATCATCGCCCACCGCCTCTCGACGGTCTCGCTGGCCGACGAGGTCGTGGTGATGGACGGCGGGACGATCGTCGATCGCGGCACTCACGAGGAGTTGCTCGAGGGCTGCGGCTTCTACCGCGAGATCGCCGAGCACGGGCTCGCCGACACCGTCTTCCTTCAGCGCGACCTCGAGGAGCGTGAGGAGATGGCGAAGCTATGAGGGACGCTTTCCGCCTCTTCGCGTCCGTGTGGCGGCTGCTCCGCGGCGAGGACCAGCGCGGCCGCAAGGTGCGCTGGATGATCGGCCTGCTGCGGCCCTATCGAGGCAAGGTGGCGCTGATGTTCGTCGCCCTGCTGTTCGCCACCGCCGCCGGCCTCGCCCCTCCCTACCTCGCCGGCCTCGCCGTCGACGAGGGGATCGTCGCCAAGGATGTCGGCGCGCTGGACCGGATCGTCGTCGCCTTCGTCGGCGTCGCCATCGTCTACGCGGCCGCCACCTACCTGCAGACATACCTGGTCGGCTGGGTCGGGACGCGCGCCCTACAGGACCTGCGCGAGCGCGTCTTCGCCCACCTGCAGAGGATGTCGATCGGCTTCTTTACCCGGCGCAGCCCGGGTGTGCTGATCAGCCGCATGACGAACGACATCGAGGCGCTCAACCAGCTCGTCACCGGCGGCGTGGTGACGATGTTCTCCAGCACCCTGACCCTCGTCGGCGTCGTCGTCATCCTGCTGGCGCTGGACGTGAAGCTGGCGCTGGTCACCTTCGTCACCTTCCCGCTGCTGGCGGCCGCCAGCGTGATCTTCCGGATCGCCTCCCACGGTGCCTACAAGGCGACCCGGGAGCGAATCGCAGCAGTCACCGCCTACCTGCAGGAGACGCTGAGCGGAGTGCGGGTGGTGCGCAGCTTCGGTCAGGAGCCGCGCCACGCGACGGCGATGACCGAGCTGAACGAGGCCAACCGTGAGGCAAACATGAAGACTGTCTACCTCAATGCCTCCTACTTCCCGGCTGTCGAGCTGCTCTCCGCCGTCGGCACCGCGGCGATCATTCTCTACGGTGGCGCCCTGGCGATCGACGACGCCATCCAGATCGGCGTGATCGTCGCCTTCATCGGCTACCTGGCCACCTTCTTCGACCCGATTCAGCAGCTCTCCCAGCTCTACACGACCTACCAGCAGGGGATGGCGGCGCTGGACAAGATCTTCGACCTGCTCGACACCGAGCCCGACATGGTCGACGCACCGGAAGCGATCGACCCCGGAACGCTGTGCGGCGAAATACGCATGGACCATGTTTGGTTCGGATACCACCCGGTAGCGCGGACGCGGGAGCGAGCGAGCGAGATCGCCGGTGATGATGAGCGCGAGCGAGCGGGAGCAGAGCAGCTGCCGGTTGATTCTTGGGCGCTGCGCGATGTCGACCTGCACGTGCCGCCGGGGCAGACGCTCGCGCTGGTCGGCTCGACAGGGGCGGGCAAGTCGACCTTCGCCAAGCTCGTCGCCCGTTTCTATGACCCGCAGAGGGGGACGGTCTCCATCGACGGGCACGACCTGCGCGGGGTGCAGCAGCGGGCGCTGCGGCGCCAGCTCGGAATCGTGCCGCAGGAGGGATTCCTCTTCTCCGGCAGCGTGCGCGAGAACATCGCCTTCGGCCGACCCGAGGCGACGCTGGAGGAGATCGAGGCGGCTGTGTCCGCAGTCGGGGCGACCGATTTCGTGGCGGCGCTACCCGCTGGGATCGAGACCGAGGTCGGCGAGCGAGGGGTGCAGCTATCTGCCGGCCAGCGCCAGCTGGTCGCCTTCGCGCGGGCATTGTTGGCCGAGCCGCGAATCCTGATCCTCGACGAGGCGACCTCGAACGTCGACGTGCGCACCGAGAAGACGATCGAGAAGGGACTCGAGCGGTTGCTGGCCGGGCGTACCGCGATCGTCATCGCCCACCGCCTCTCGACGATCCGCCGCGCCGGCAAGATCGTCGTGCTGGATGGAGGTCGGATCGCCGAGATGGGCACCCACGAGGAGCTGATCGACGCTGGCGGTCCCTACTCCAGGCTCTACGGAGCCTGGGCGAAGTCTTCCTCAGCTGCCTGAGCGGGTCGAGAACCAAGCGGCTCGGCGGACGCAGGGAACGTGGCGTGCTCTGCACGCGAGCGACCGAGGACTCCGAGATGCGCCGGTTCTCGACCCGCTCAGCCGGGGCCGATGCCGCCGGAGGAGCCACCGCTCGTACCCCCGCCCGCGGTCGATCCTCCGCCGGCGGAGCCGCCGCCCGTGCTGCCCGCGGTGCCACCCGCAGCCCCACCTGTGCTGGGCGCGGGGGTGGGTGTCGGGGCGGGTGTCGTCGGCGCAACCGGCGTAGTGGTGGTGGTCGTCGCCGAGGAGGACGGAGTTGTGGTCGTCGACGTCGCCGAGGGGGCGCTGGGCTCCTGGCCGCACTCCTGGAAGCCGTATGACTGCGCAGCCAGCTGAAAGTCGCTCAGGGCGGAGTCGGCTTCGGCCTGGGCCGTACTGAGCGCGGCGCTGTCGCCGCGCTCGTCGGCGAGCTTGACATCGCTCTCCGCCTGGGAGAGAGCGTCGCCGGCACTGGTCACCTCGCTGTAGCCGGAGTCGTCCTCCGACGTGCCGAGCCCCCTCAGGCTGCTGACCATCCCCATGTAGAGGTCGGCGACCTGGCCGACCTGGCCACTGGTGTCGGTGGAGCTGCCCACCGCGCCGACGGCGGCATTCACCTCGGCGCAGATCGCGTCCCCCTGGGCGATCAGCTCGTCCTTGCTCAGCGACGGCGTCGTCGTGGCCGTCGCGACCGGAGCAGACGCGGTCGTATCGCTGTCGCCCCCACCACCACAGCCCGCAAGCGCCAGAGCAGCTGCTGCAGCAACGATCAGGAGCGTCCGCAGGTTCATCAAGTCGCGAACCTAGCAAAGCGCTTAGACGGCTCAGTGCCAGATCTGCAGCTGCGGCCCAGGGACTCGAACCCCGACTACCTCGTCCAGAGCGAGGCGTGCTGCCATTACACCAGGCCGCAAGGAGATGCTCAGGATATCGACGCCAGGTCGCTGTCGGGGTCGGCAATCTCCTCTTTGAGGGCGGAGACGTCTGTGCCGTCGGCCAGCAGGCGGCGGGCTTCGGCCAGGTCCTCGGAACGCTCAACGCTGAGGCAGCCGGCTACGCGGTCGTCCTTCAGGTACCAGACGGAGAACTCGCCACCGTCGCGGTCGCCGCGCCAGATCTCTTCGTCCCAATCGAAGGCCGGGCCGACGTACTCCAGGCTCGCCCAGTCGGCGAGGTCGCTGAAGAAATAGGGAACGACGTCATAGTCGCGATCGTCGCCGAGCATGTTGCCCGCCGCGTGCATTCCCTGCTGCATCGCCACGTCCCAGTGCTCGACCCGCAACCGCCGGCCGTGGACGACGCTGTCATAGGAGCAGCAGTCGCCGGCGGCGTAGATGCCCTCGGCGGAGGTCTGCAGCTTCGAGTCGCAGACGATGCCGTCGTCGACCTCCAGCCCCGCCCGCTGGGCCAGCATCGCATCGGCTCGCACCCCGGCGCCGACCACGACCGCGTCGCACTCGATCGCGCGGCCGCTCTTGGTCAGCACCGCCTTCACCCGACCGTCGCCCTCGAAGGCCTCCAGCTCCTCGCCGCCCAGCACCTCGATCCCGTGCGATTCGAGCCGCTCCTGAAACCAGCGCCCGGCATCGGCGCCGAAGGTCCGCGACAAGGCCACGTCCTCCATCATCACGATCGTGCACTTCGTCCCCCGCGCGGTCAGCGAGGCGGCAACCTCGCTGCCGATGTAGCTGCCGCCGATCAGCACCACGTGCTCGGCCGCCTCCGCGTCAGCCCGAATCGCATCGGAGTTGCCGTAGGCGCGCAAGTAGTGGACCCCCTCGTTCTCGGCGCCCTCGACCCGCAGGATGTTGACCATCGCCCCGGTTCCGAGCAGCGCCTTGCCGAAGGCCACCTCCTCGCCGCCCTGGAGCTTCGCCGTCCGCTCCTCGGGGTCGAGCGACATCACATTGCAGCTGCTCAGCAGCTCGACCCCGTTCTCCTCATACCAGGACTGCGGCTGGACGTATGCGTCGGCGCGCTCCGCCTCCCCGCGCAGATACTCCTTGGAGAGCGGCGGGCGCTCGTAGGGGGGCTCGGGCTCCCGTCCCACCAGCAGAATCGAGCCGGCGGCACCGCGCTTGCGCAACTCCGTGGCGCAGTGGGCGGAAGCCATGCCGCCTCCGATCAGCAGGAAATCGACCTCGCGATCAGCCATCGCCCGTGGCGCCGTTGGTCTCCGATCCGAACAATTCCTTCAGGTCCTCCTCCTTACCCGGATCGAGCACCGCCAACACCTCGTCGCCCGCCTGGAGCACAGTGTCCGGGCCGGGCACGAAGCCCTTGCCCTCGCGCAGCACCGAGATCAAAAGGCTCCCCTCGGGCATGCTCAGGTCGCCGACCCGGCGCCCGGTCACACGGCAATCCTGGCCGAGCAACATCTCGATGATCTCCAGCTGCTCCTCCTGCAGATCGAGCAGGTGGACCAGCCCATACTCGGGCACCTCGTGCTCGATCAGGCGCAGGATCAGGTCGGTGGCCGAAACGGTAGGTCTCACCCCGAGCAGCTCGAAGTGCTCCTTGTTGCGGGGATTATTGACCCGGGCGATCACCTGGTCGATCTGGTACTTCTCCCGCGCCACCTGGCAGATGAGCATGTTGTCCTCGTCGTCGCCGGTCACCGCGATCACCATGTCGGCGCGCTGGATTCCAGCTCGCTCCAGGACCCATAGCTCGGAGGCGTCGCCGTACTGGACGTTGTGCTCCAGCTCCTGCTCAACCGTCAGGTAGCGCCGGCGATTGCTCTCGATCGTCGTCACCTCGTGGTTCTTCTCGAGCAGCTCGCGAGCGAGGTTCCAACCCACCTTGCCTGCCCCGACGACGATGATGTACATGCGGCTCCCTGCTCCCCGGCCTAAGCGGCTTCCGCCGAGTTGTCAGGGCCTCCGCCGCGCCCGACTCCCTCGCGAACGGCTCCCTCGAGCATGTCGATCGCGATCCTGGTCGGGCAGACGGTATGCAGGCCCTGGCGCTCGTACCACTCCGCTCGCAGCGGATCGAGGATGCGGGCGATGACGGTCGGCACCTTGTAGCGGCGCTGAGCTATCTGTGCGATCACGATGTTCGTGTTGTCGCCGTCGGTGGAGGCGATGAAGGCGTCGGCCTGCTCGATCCCGGCGGCGACAAGGGCATCGGTCTCCAGACCGGCGCCAACGGTGAAATGACCGCCGAGGTCCTCCCAGCTCTTCTCGAGCCCGACCTCGAGCCGGGCATGGGATTCCGGGTCCTCGTCGAGGCAGGAGACCTCGTGGCCTTCCCGCAGCATGGTTCGCGCGACAGAGGATCCGACTCGGCCACAGCCGACGATCAGGATGAACATAGCCCTGATACTAGTGGCCGGCAGGCGCCTCGGCGGGCGCCTCCTCGGAAGCTTCCGGAGGGGCCGTCAGGAGGACGCGACAGGGTGCCTTTTTCAGCACGTACTCCGTCGCCGCGCCGACCTCCGCCGGCTTCGCGGCGCCGATCCCGCCCAGCATGGCGCCGCCTCGGATCTTGCTCGGTGGCTCGGCGCCCATCACGATCGCCTCCGATCGATGGCGTCGCGCTGCCTCGACGATCCCGGCGCCGACTTCGCGTGAGCGAACGACCTCGGCGCCGACCTCGACGTCCTCGTACTCCTCGCCCACATCCGTGGCGCGGCGCAGCGCGCGCTGCGCCTCCTCCTCCACCTCTGCCGGCAGCTCAGCATCGAGCGGCAAGGCAAGCGGGACCGCCAGCACATAGACCAGCGCGACGGAGGAGTCCTCGGCCGTGCCGTCAGCCGCCTCCTGCTCCGCCGCCGCCAACCGCCCCGCGGTGGCGACGATGTCGTCGTCGAGCTTCGTCCCGAACACCGGCACGAGGATCTTCCTGAAGGCGACCTCGGGAACCTGCTTGGTCAACGCCTTCTCGGTCACCGAGACACGCTTGGTCAGCGTCGTCCCCTCGAAGACCTTGCGATAGACGACGTAGAAGAGGAGCCCGAACGCCATCCAACCGCCGCCCACCCAGCGAGCCGTGTCGTGATAGCCGAGCACGCTGAGGAAGGCGAGGCCGCTTACCACGGCGGCGATCAGCGCCGGCAAAGGCAGCATCGCTCCCCGCCAGGGCACCTCCCAGGGAACCCGGAATGGTCGCGGCCGATCGGGGTCGCGCACCCGCAGCCGCACGATCGAGAGGTGGGCGATGGTGATCGCCAGCGTCGCGCCGAAGGCGTAGATGCCGGCCAGGAGCTTCACGTCGGTCGGCGCCACCAGCCCGATCGCGATCACGCCGGAGATGACGATCGCCACGTAAGGGGTCGTGTGGCGTCTGCCCAGCTTGCCCAGCCAGCTGGGAATCTGTCGATTGATCGCCAGCGTGTAGATGTGGCGGGAGACGCCGAGCATCGACGTGTTCGCCGCCCAGAAGAGGACCGGCGCGGCAATCAGCGCCACCATCCAGCGCATCGTGTCGGCCACCCAGGCAGGGTGGTACGCGGAGACCACCCCCAGCACCGGCTCCTCGACGAATCGATTGCCGAGCGCCGTCTCAGGCCCCTGCGGGCCGGCGACGACCGGCACCGCCATCAGGGCTATCGCCGCCATCCCGGCGTAGACGAGCGGCACCGCGACGGCCCCCAGCGAGACGACGCGCTTGAGGTCGCGCGGATGGACGTCGATGTCGGGCGCCAGGTCCGAGGCGGCTTCGATCCCCGCATAGGCGAGCATCGCGACGACGGCGGCGTAGACGACATCCGGAAAGCTGGGGTCGGTGAAGAGGTCGAGCTGCGCCGTGAGGCGATCCGGGTGCCAGATCGCGAGCGCGCCGACGACGATCACAGCGATCTGTAGCGCAACGTCGGCCAGGGCGAGCACCGCCAGCGAACGCCCCTGGCCGCGCCCGGTGACGCCCCGGATATTGAGCAGGCAGGAGGCGGCCACGACAAGCGCGGCGATGCCGATCTCCCAGCCCGGCTTGGCGAAGTCGGCGGAAACCGGCTCCAGGTAGTGGGGAACCGAGATCGCCGCCAGAGCGATCACGATCAGGTAGTCGATCAGGATCGCCCAGCCGGCGATGAAGGCGATCAGCTCGTTGAATGCGTGACGGGCGAAGGTCGAGGATCCCCCCCGCTCGCGAAACATCGCCCCGCCCTCGACGTAGCTGAGCGTGGTCAACACGAAGAGCAACCCGGCCGCGAGGAAGATCAGCGGCGTCAGGCCGAGCCCGCGATCGGCGACCACGCCGAGCGCGAAGTAGATCGAGAACCCGACCGCCGAGTAGACCGCCGCAAACAGCCAGGGAACGCCGAGGCTGCGCTGGATCAGCGGCTCCGGACGGTCGGGTCTCTCCTCCTGGTTCACGAAGGCTCTCGACCGCGGGTCCTGTCACGAGGGGAGGGGGGGCGCTGCGGGCGGGGCCGTCCTCGACCCCCCCTCCCCTCGCGCCACCCGCGGAAGACGCCGCTGAGCCAGAGACGCGCGACGCCGACGGTCAAGAAAGCGATGCCGAGGATGGTTCCCTGTGAAAGTGGGCCGCCACCGTTGGCGAAGGTGGTGACGAGGGCCGCCACGCCGACAACTACGAAGACGACCGAGAGGGCGCGGACGGAGCCTTGGTAGATCCGTTCGGGCGAGGCCACGGTTGCGATTCTAGGCTGCGATCGGACACGACGATCACCCGGCAGGGCCGCTCGCCAAGCACGGTCTGCAGCGTCTTGCCGTAGAGCGGCTCGCCATTGCGATGGGGCAAGCCGACGACGATCGCGGCGGCGTTGATCATCTCCGCCTCTTCGGAGATGGAGTAGCCGGCCTGGCCGGGGCGCACGCGCTCGACGTGCCCGGTCACCCGCTGTCCCCCAATCAGCTTCGCCTGCTCGATCTTGCTCTGCGCTTCGGCCTCCCTCTCAGACAGGTCGGCATCGAGCGGGAGATTGGTTGGGACCATCAGCATCGAGTGGACGTGGATGCCGCGACGCCGTTTGGACGCAAGTTTGACCGCCGTGGAGACCACCTCTTCAGAGAACGGCTGGCCGTCGTCGAAGGCGACCAGGACGCTGCGGTACTCGATCTCCTCCACACCCAGCGGCTCCGGCAGCAAGACCTTGACCGTCTCGGTCAGGGGCAGCCGCTGATTGCGGCGATAGAGGACGTAGACGAGGACGCCGAGCGCCATCCAACCGATCCCCACGGCGAGGGTGCGCGGGTTGAGGGCCATCACGACGATCCAGGCAGCAAAGGTGCCGAGGCCGCCGAGCACCGCCGTCATAGGGACCTCGAATCCAAAGGCGCGGAAGTTGAGGGGCGGCTTCCAGAGCCTTTCCTCTTCGGCCTTGCGACGGCGAAGCCAGATCACCGACACGTGGGCGATCGTGAACGAGAGCATCGCGCCAAACGAGTACATCGTGGCCAGGAAGTCGACCTTGCCCGGGAGCAGCGTAAGCATCGCCACCCCAGCGAAGACGAGGATCGCGATGTACGGCGTCCGGTAGCGCGGGTGGACCTGCCGCAGGCCTTCGGGCAGCTGGCGGTGCTGGCCCATCGAGTAGGTGAGGCGGGAGACGCCGATCATGCCGGCGTTGGTGGCGATCAGCAGGATCACGGCGGCGAGCACGCCAACGTAGGCGCGCAGGACGTCAGTAAGCCCGGCGCCGAGGCCGAGGTTCTCGACGATGCCGAGGATCGGGTCGTTGGCGAACTCGGTGCCGAGAGCGGTGCTGAAGTTGCCGGCTGCGTCCTGGGTCACCGGCATCGCCGAGAGGGCGACGACCGGGATCAACAGATACAGGCCGAGTACGGCAAGGACCGTGAGTCCGACCGAGCGGGGAATCGCCCGCGCCGCGTCCCTCGCCTCCTCGGCCATATTGGAGATCGTCTCGATCCCGGTGTAGGCGATCATCCCGACTGCGATTCCCAGGGCAAAATCGCTCCAGGTCGGCGCGACGCCGAGGTGGATGTTGTCGATCAGCACCTGCGGGCTGAGGACGAGGACGACCCCGATCGCGACCAGGACCACCTGCGTGGCGAGATCGGCGATCGCCAGGACCAGATTGAGCTTCGCCGACTCCTGCGAGCCGCGGATGTTGAGCAGCGCCAGCGCCGAGATCAGCACCGCCCCGGCGATGATGTCCCCCGGGCCGTGGCCCAGCGGCTCCCAGAAGACCGCCAGGTAGTGGGGAACGAAGTAGGCCGAGATCGCGACCGTAATCACGTAGTTGAGCATCTGGCCCCAGGCCGCGACGAAGCTGACCAGCTCGTTGAAGGCGTGGCGGGCGAAGCTGGACGAGCCGCCGGCCTCGGGGTACATCACCGTCGCTTCGGCGTATGTGGCGGCGGTGAAGACGAAGATCACGCCGGTTATCGCGAAGGCGACCGGGGTGAGGCCGAGTGCGAAGGCGGCGGTTACGCCCAGCGCGTAGTAGATCGAGGAGCCGACGTTGCCGTAGGCGGCCGAGAACAGCGCGCCGACGCCGTGGACGCGGCTCAGCGACTCGTCTCTGGGGATGCGCTGGGCCATCTAGAGGCGGAAGGGGGCGGGCATCTAGGGCGAATATACGGACGCCGCCGGTGCCCGCTGCACGTGCGTGCGGTCGAGCTGGCCCGGCGAGGCGCAGCCGCAGAGGGCAAGGGTCAGCTCCAACTCCTCGCGAAGCAGCTCCAACACCCGCGCGGTCCCCTGCTCGCCGGCCACCGCCAGCCCCCAAAGAGCCGGCCTGCCGACCAAAACCGCGTCGGCGCCGAGGGCAAGGGCGATGGCAACGTCTACGCCACGGCGTATGCCGCCGTCGACCAAGACGGGCGCGCGTCCGCCGATGGCGTCGATGACCTCCGGCAGCGCATCGGCGGTGGCCAGACAGCGATCGAGCTGGCGCCCGCCGTGGTTGGAGACGACCACGCCGGCGGCTCCGTGCTCGACGGCAAGCGCCGCGTCCTCCCCGGTCACGATGCCCTTGACCAGCACCGGCACGCGGCACTCGGATGCCAGCCCCTCGAAGTCGGACCAGCTCAGAGCCGGGTTCATCAAGCCGAAGGTCTCCTCGATCGTCACCGCGCGATCGGAGCCGAGTGCCGCTGAGACGCTGGGAACGCCGACCTCCTCGGGGATCTCGAAGCCGGTCCGCAGATCGCGCTCGCGATTGCCGCTGCGGGGAGCGTCAACGGTGACGACAATCGCCTCGAAGCCGGACTCGACCGCCTCCGCCACCAGCGCGTCGGTGACCCCCATGTCCTTGAAGCAGTAGAGCTGGAACCAGCGTCGGCCCCCCGGTGCCGCGGCGGCTACCTCTCCGGGCCGGCGCGTCGCCAACGTCGAGAGGCACATCACCGTCCCCGCCGCCGCAGCCGCCCGAGCCATCGCCAGCTCGCCCTCGGGGTCGACCAGCCCCTGGTAGGCAACGGGCGCGACCAAGATCGGCATCGACGCCTCGCTTCCGAGCACCTCCACCCCGGTCTCCCACTCTTCGAGCCCGGCCAGCGCCCGCGGGCGCAACCGCCACCGCCCCCAGGCAGAGACGTTCTCCCGCAGCGTCAGCTCATCTCCGGCCCCGCCAAAGAAATATCCCGCCGTCCCGGCGTCGAGCTTCTCGCCGGCAACCCGCTCGAAGTCGGCGATATTGACCAGCTCATCGATCACAGCGCGCGACCCTAGCCGACGATGGATGGCTGCTGTACTTGCATGCGGCAAAGGCGCCGCTCTCAGCCACCAGAGCGCAGCTGCCCCTTGGGGCTTGCTTGCACCCGAGCCAGGCGTAGTACGCATCTCGGCGCCGGGAACTGGCGGCAAGAAGCGGCGAACCGGAATCCCGACTTCATCGTTCGACATCGCTGACGTCGAACGCCATCACGCAACATCGGGGAATCCAACGATACGCCTGAGTGGAGGGGCGGTTGACGCCCCTCCCCACATGCGTAGGTACGAGGCGTGGGGAGATCACTCGGGTGGCTGTGGTGCCGCCCCGACGAGCGAAAAGCGAGTCCGGCTAGGACGCAGACCCCCTGAATAGCAGCGCTATTCAGGGGGTTGAGGACACCGCCGGACGCTGCTTTGCAGCCGTCGCGGCGGTGCCACAGATGCGCGAGGCCCTCCCCGCGCCTCTAGAAGTGGACTATCGGGATGATCAGAATCGCGACGATGTTCGCCACCTTGATCATCGGGTTGATCGCCGGGCCGGCGGTGTCCTTGTAGGGGTCCCCGACCGTGTCGCCGGTGACCGAGGCGGCGTGGGCCTCAGAGCCCTTGCCACCGAAGGCGCCGTCCTCGATCAGCTTCTTCGCGTTGTCCCAGGCACCGCCGCCGGCGGTCATCGAGATTGCGGCGAAGAGACCGACGACGATCACGCCGATCAGCAGGCCGCCAAGCGCGTCGACGCTGAGCAGGCCGACGATCACCGGCACGACGATCGGGATCAGCGAGGGAAGGATCATCTCCTTCTGAGCCGCCAGGGTGACGATGCTGACGGTCTTTCCGTACTCGGGCTTCTCGGTGCCTTCCATGATCCCCGGGTGCTCGCGGAACTGTTTGCGCACCTCTTCGACCACCTGGCCGCCGGCGCGGCCGACCGCCTCGATCGCCAGAGCCGCGAACAGGTAGACCATCATGCCGCCGATGATCAACCCGATCAGCACGTCGGGACTGGAGAGGTTGAATAGACCCTGCAGATCGAAGCCTGCCGGCGCCTCGGCGCCCAGCTCACTCTTAAAGGCGGCGAACAGCACCAGCGCCGCGAGCGCGGCGGAGCCGATCGCGTAACCCTTGGTGACCGCCTTGGTCGTGTTGCCGACCGCGTCGAGCGGGTCGGTCACGTTGCGGACGTCCTCGGGCAGCTCCGCCATCTCGGCGATGCCGCCGGCGTTGTCGGTGATCGGCCCGAAGGCGTCGAGCGCGACGATCAGACCGCAGAGAGAGAGCTGCGCCATCACCGCGACGCCGATTCCGTAGATCCCCGCCAGCTCGTTGGCGCCGAGAATCGCCAGCGCCAGCACCAGCGCCGGAGCGGCGGTGGACTGGAAGCCCTGGGCAAGGCCCTGGATGATGTTGGTCGCGTGGCCGGTTTCCGACGCCTTGGCGATCGTCTTCACCGGGCGGAAGCGGGTAGAGGTGTAGTAGTCGGTGATGATGAAGAGGAGCGCGGTGACGGCGACGCCGATCACGGCGCAAAGCCAGAGGTCGGTGACGCTGAGGGCGTCGGCGGCAGTGCCGAGGCCGAACTGCACCGCGTCGCCCATCAGCCAGTCGGTAACCGGGTAGAAGGCCGCGATCGAGAGGATCCCGGAGACGATCAGGCCCTGGTAGAGGGCGCCCTCGACTCGGTCGGATTTGGTCCGCACCGAAAGTGCCCCGATGATCGAGGCGATGATCGCGACACCGCCGATCACCAACGGGAAGATCGCGACCTCGCGGAGGTAGTCGCCGCCGGCGCCGGTGAAGGTGAGCACGCCGAGCAGCATCACCGCGACCGAGGTGACCGCGTAGGTCTCGAAGAGGTCAGCCGCCATACCGGCGCAGTCGCCGACGTTGTCGCCGACGTTGTCGGCGATCACCGCCGGGTTGCGGGGATCGTCCTCGGGGATCCCCGCCTCGACCTTGCCGACCAGGTCGGCGCCGACGTCGGCGGCCTTGGTGAAAATGCCGCCGCCGAGGCGGGCGAAAACCGAGATCAGCGAGCCGCCGAAGCCGAGGCCGATCAGCGCGTCGACAGCCTCCTTGTCGGTGCTGTCGGTGAGGATGAGGATGCCGAAGTAGCCGGCGACGCCAAGCAGGGCCAGGCCGACGACCAGCATCCCGGTGACAGAACCGCCCTTGAAGGCGACGTCGAGCGCCGGTGGCACGCCGCCGCGTGCCGCCTCGGCGACGCGGGCGTTGGCGCGCACCGAGAGGTTCATCCCGATGAACCCGGTCGCGCCGGAGAGGACGCCGCCGATCACGAAGCCGATCGCGGTCTTGTAGTCCTGGAGGACCCAGAGACCGATCGCCAGTGGCACGGCAACCGCGGCGATGATCAGGTACTGGCGGCGCAGATAGGCGCTGGCGCCCTCCTGCACCGCTCCAGAGATCTCCTGCATGCGATCGTTGCCCGGCGACTTCGAGAGCAGGCGCTGGGTGATGATCAATCCGTACACCACTGCCGCTCCGGCGCAGACAAGCGCAACAACGACTCCGTAATCGGTCAAGAAACTGGTCAAGTTAGGTTCCTCCGGCTGGTTTTGCGGCGCGGGAGTCTATAGACGGCCGCGGCGCTATGCCGTTTACGCCGCCTGTTTGGCGGCTGTGTAGGTGCGCTTCGTCTCCCGCACCGCATCGCGATATACGTCCTCCACGGCGACGCCGGAGTCAAGTGCCTCGCGCGCTCGCTGGGCGCCGTTGCGACTCGGAAGGTCCACCTCTATGCCCAGCTGCGAGCGTGCCGGCTCGGTCCAGCCCAGCACCTCCTCCAGTACCGCTCGGGCCTCAACCTCGGTCCCGCGCCGGAAGTCGATCATCTTGCCGCTCATCCCATAGCGGATAGCCCGCCACAGGTTCTCCTCAATCTCGCGGTCGGCGAGCGGCCGGCCGGCACCCTCGTAGCCGTTCTCGTCATATGCAAGGGCGGCCTGCGCGATGCAGGCCGCGATCAACCCCGCCAGCGCAAACGACTCGTCCCCCCTGGTCTGCGCGTCGCAGATGCGGACCTCAACCGTGCCGAAGTGATGATGAGGCCGCACGCTCCACCACAGCTGAGTCGATTCGACGATCGTCCCGGTCCGCTCCAACGTCTCAATGAAATCGGCGTAGCTGTCCCAGTCGACGAACGGGCTGGGAACTCCGCAGCGGGGAAAGGTGCGGGTGAAGATCTCCGTGCGCACCGTGTGCAGACCGGTGTCGCGGCGGTCGAGGAACGGAGAGTTGGCGGAGACGGCGAGCAACAGGGGCAGCAGCTCCCGCATCCAGTCGCAGACGGCGATCGCTCGATCGGCGCCGCGAACGCCCATGTGGACGTGCATGCTCCAGGTGTTGTTGCGCTGCGCGACCCAGCCGAGGTCGTGGCTGAGGCGGCGGTAATGCGGCGTGTCGATGATCCGCTGGTCGAGGTAGTCGGCCCAGGGATGGGTGCCCATCGCGCCCAGCGCCAGGCCCATTCTCTCGGTCAGCTCGAACAGCCTCGCGCGGCGCTCGCGCTGCTTTGCGACCGCCTCGGCGAAGGTCTCGGCGCGGCCGGAGCGGATCTCGATCTCCGAGGCGATCAGCTCGCCGGCGGCCGACTCGGCCAGCACCTCATCGGCCTGACAGGCCGCGTAGACGTCCTCGAAGCGATGCTCCAATTCCAGCGTCGCCGGGTCGAGGATCGCGAACTCCTCCTCCAGCCCGATCGTGAAATCGGTGGAAGACTCGAATCTCTCTCGAACGAGGTCGAGGTCCAGGGACAAGAGATCAGGCCAGGTAGAAGTAGAGCGCGTAGAGGAGGTCGACGGCTGGGCTGGACGCGTGCACCGTCACCTCCGGCGGAACTTGGAGCAGTTGTTCGGAGTAGTTGAAGATGATCTTGACGCCGGCTTCGACGAGGCGGTCGGCGACATCCTGGGCCGAACCGGCCGGAACGGCCAGCACGCCGACCACTATCTCCTCCTGGGCGACCACATCCCCCAGCTCGCTGAAATCGCGCACTCGCAGGTCGCCGACCTGGGTGCCGACGACGCTCGGGTCGACGTCGAACATGGCGACGATCTGGAAGCCATGGTCGGCGAAGATGTCGGAGCTGGCGATCGCCTGACCCAGATTGCCGGCGCCGAACAGGGCGATGTTGTGCTGTCCCGACGTACGCAGGATCTTGCGAACCTCGGCAACCAGGGAATCGACGTTGTAGCCGACCCCACGCTTGCCGAACTTGCCGAAGCCGGAGAGGTCGCGGCGAATCTGGGTTGGGTTGATGTGGGTGTACTCGGAGAGCTCCTGAGAGGAGATCGTCTCCCGCCCCATCTTGCGCGCCTGGGTTAGAACCTGGAGGTAGCGGGACAAGCGTGCCGCAACGCCGAGCGACAGTCGCTCACCGTCGACGACCAACCCGCTCGGCACTTCACGCTCCTCGACTATCCCCATCATCACTTTCGCTCTTCGCTCGCTGCGCAGAGAACCACTCATGGATGCTTGCTCGCTCCGCGCTCATGGGCCCCCACAGTATCGAGCCTCGCCCGCAAAACGGTTTCGTCGAGGACCAGCTCGGAGACGACTACGCCGTCCACCTCGACCACCGGTATCCGCTCCAGGTGTCGTCTCAGCAACAGCTCGTCGCTCTCGATGTCGACCTCGCGAAGCCCGAAGCGGTAGCCCTCGCCGTGCAGGGAGACGATCCGCGCGATCGCCTCTTCGCACAGGTGGCAGCCGGGGCGCGAGTAGACGACGACCTCCGCCACGTCAAGCCGCCACCGTCTCACCGGTGGCAAAAGCGTCATAGGAGAGATAGTCGGGGTAGGGAATCCGGGGAGCAAAGCGCGCGGCGGAGCCGATCATCGCGGCGTTGTCGGTGCACAGCTCGAGCGGCACCAGCTTCAGCGCGATTCCCCGTCGCGCACAGAGTGCCTCCACCGCCTCGCGCAGCGGGCCGTTTGCGGCGACTCCTCCGCCCAGCGCAACCGCATCCCACTCATCGACATCGAGCGCTCGCTCGAGCTTCGCGATCAGTTGTGCCACCGCGGCCGCCTGAAAGGAGGCCGCAAGATCGGCACGGCGCTCCTGGACCCCCGCCTCGCCCAGCTCGCGACAGCGATAGGCGAGCGCCGTCTTCAGGCCGCTGAAGCTGAAATCGAGGCCCGGCTCGCGCGTCATCGCCACCGGCGTCTCGAATGCGTCGGGGTCACCCTCTTCGGCGAGCTTCTGCAACGCCGGCCCCCCCGGATAGCCGAGCCCCAGCATCCGCGCCACCTTGTCGAACGCCTCCCCGGCGGCGTCGTCGAGCGTCTGCCCGAGCACCTCGTGGCCCTCGTGGTCGCGGACCGCGGCCAGCAGCGTATGCCCGCCGCTGGCCACCAGGCAGATGAATGGCGGCTCCAACGGATCGGGCTCGAGGAAGTTGGCGGCAACGTGGCCCTGGAGGTGGTCGACGGGAATCAGCGGCAATCGCCGCGGGGCGGCCAGTGCCTTCGCGGTGCTGACCCCCACCAAGAGCGCCCCGATCAAGCCCGGCCCGGCAGTCACGGCGACCGCCTCGACCTCTTCGAGAGAGACGTTCGCCTCCTCCAGCGCGGCGTCGACGGCGGGAATCGCAAGCTCGAGGTGATGGCGCGAGGCGACCTCCGGCACCACCCCGCCGAAGCGCTGGTGAGCGGCCGCCTGAGAGGAGATCACGTTGGCGAGAATCCGCGACCCGTCGAGGACGGCCGCGCATGTGTCGTCGCAGGAAGTCTCGATCGCGAGGATCAACGCGTCAGTCCAGCCACATGATCAGCGCGTCCTCGCCGTTGTCGTGGTAGTAGCGAGGACGGATGCCGGCGGAGCGGAAGCCGAAGCGCTCATACATGGCGATCGCCTGGTGGTTGGAAACGCGAACCTCGAGCGTGAAGGGAAGCTCACCGTGCCCTTCTTCGAAGAGCTGGGAGATCAGGCGACCGGCCACCCCGCTGCGACGACGCTCTGGCGCCACCGCGACATTCATCAGATGCCAGACCTGGTCATAGCGCGAACAGACCAGATAGCCGAGAAGCTCGTCGCCGGCGGACGCCGCCAAGCAGATCCCCGAAGGCTTGGAGAGCTCCAACACGAACATCGCCAGCGACCATGGTGTGGGGAAGGAGCGCCGCTCGATTGCGATCACGGCGGGCAGGTCGCTGTAGGACAGCCGCCTTACGCGGACCTCCCGGGCTACCTCACTCGGTTCTTTGGAAAGTGTCTCGCTCACGCCAGCGCTCCGCGTCGGGGGGCCTCAGGTAGATCGGTGCGACCGGGCCGGCGGCCTCCCCGTCTCGGGCGTCCGCCGCGAGAGCGCAGACGTGCCGCGCGGCGACCCGATGCACGGGGTCGGCATCGCCTGGAATCTCGATGCCGCCGCCAACCAACTCATCGCGAAATCGTACCGCCCCCGATCCAGCCGCCAGGATGGGGTGCGACAGCTCGGCGATGCGCACCGCCAGCTCAGCCGGCGCCATTGCCGACGGCTCCCAGAGCCGCGACCCGTCCACTGCGTAGAGGGCGACGAACACCTCGCCGCGGCGGGCGTCCAGTACGGCCAGGGCTAGGCCCTCTCCCGTCTCGCGAATTCCCCTCCCCAGGGCGTCGAGCGTGCAAACGCCGGAGATCGGCAGGCCGAGGCCGGCGCAAAGCCCCTGCGCCGTGGCGATCCCAATCCGCAGCCCGGTGAAGGAGCCGGGGCCAACGCCGACCGCGATCAGGTCGACGGCGTCCCAGCCGCCGGCCGCCGAGGCAGAGCGTTCGACCTCCTCCAGAAGGGAGGTGGCATGCCTGGGGCGCCCACCGGCATCGGGCCCGCGCTGAACCTCATGGGCGATCTCGCCGTCGCGCGCCGCGCAAACCGTGGTGTCGTCGGTTGCGGTGTCGAAGCCGACTACGACCAGATCGCGCCCGCCGCTACCCGTTGACTTTGAAGATGAAAAGGCCGACTCGCTTGCCCTGCACGAACCAGGTGACCCGGTGTTTTCCCGGGATGTTCGAGGTGATCTTGTTGACGTAGAGAGTTCCCTTGATGGCCTGCTGGTGATTGGCGCAGAGGTTTTTCCCGTTGGGGAAGTGGATGCAGACCTTGTAGTAGACGCAAAGAACGGATTTCCCCTCGGGGTCGCGACACGGCTGCCCCTTGTTGGAGCGGAAGAAGGCGCCCTTCTTGCGCTTCTTCGAGCAGATGTGTGAGGGCTTAGCGTTTTGGGAGACGCCACAGGCGACGTAATGCTTGAACGCCGCCGCGCCGGCCGAGGCGGGCACGGCCACCGCCAGCAGCACGACCGAAGCCAACACCGCCGCGAGCGTCTTCATGCCCTGCATTCGGGACCCTTTCCCTCGATCGAAGTTACTGTGATGCTACATCCCTTGAAAGGAGATCTAGTGAACCGCTTCAAACACCGCGTAGCGGCGATAGTTGCCGTGCTGGCGGTCGCAGCCGTAGGGGCCGGCTGCGGCGGCAGCGACAGCACCGACAGCGTCAGCGACCAGCTCAACAGCGTCAGCGACCAAGCCAAGGACATCAACCAGCAGGCGAGCGAGGCCGTCGACAACGCCCAGCAGCAAGCAAACGAGGCGATCGACACGGCGAAGAAGAAGCTGAACGACGCGGACATTCCCGAAGAGGCCCAGAACAAGGTCGACAAGGCCAACCGCAAGCTGGATCAGGCCAAGGACAAGGTCAATGACGCGGCGGATCAGGCCAAGGAGCAGTTGGACAACTCGGGCTACTAGGCGGGGTCGGTCAGCTCGACGATCCGAGTGTCGCCGCCGGTGTGGTGGATTCGCACCTCCAGCGCCCGCCGCGCGAGATGCGAGTCCGCCACCGCCGGCCACTCGATAAAGGCGACCCCGGCCGGGTCGAGGTAGTCGTCCAGCAGGGCAGGATCCTCATCCTCGAGGTTTTCGAGCCGGTATAGGTCGAGGTGGGAGATCGGCAGCCTCCCTCCCTCGTAACGCTGTCCGATCGTGAAGGTCGGCGAAGTGATCGGCCCCTCGACTCCGAGCGCCCGGCAGGCGCCCCTGATCAAGGTCGTCTTGCCGGCGCCGATCTCACCGCTGACGACGACCACGTCACCGGGCTCGAGGCGTTCTGTCAGCCGCGCCCCCACCGCCTCCGTCTCGGCCGCGGACTGCGAAGAAAAGCGCCGCCTCCTCTGCTCTCGCTCGCTCGCACTCATAATCACCAGACCTTGTTCGCTCGCTTCCGCGTCCGGGGCGGCTTGCCTACCCGAACAGGCCCATCTGATCCGGGGGCGGCGCCTCCTCGACCGGCTCGTCGTACTCCTCCGTCTCGGGGAGCGGCATCGAGAGCAGCTCCGGCAGGCGCGCGAAGTCACGGCGCAACGTCTCCTTGACCGCGGGCGTGCGCAGCGCAGCCGCCGGGTGGAAGAGCGGTAGTAGGAACACCGTCCGTCCACCCAGCTCGTGCACCTGCGGGGTACCTCGGACCTTGGTGATCCCGGCCGGATTGCCGCTCAGCAGCTTGGTGGCGAAGTTGCCCAGAGTGCAGACGACCCGGGGCTCGATCAGCCGCACCTGCTCGAAGAGGTAGGGGCGGCAGGCTTCTATCTCCAACGGCTGGGGGTCGCGATTGCCGGGGGGCCTCGACTTCAAGACGTTGGCGATGAAGGCGTCCTCGCGCGACATGCCGATTTCCTGAAGCAGCTCGTTCAGCAGCTGGCCGGCGCGGCCGACGAAGGGCAGGCCCTGGCGATCCTCCTCCGCGCCCGGAGCCTCGCCGACGAACATAAGGTCGGCATCGGCGTTGCCGGCGCCGAAGACAGCCTTGGTGCGGGTTTCGTGCAGGGGGCACCTGGTACAGCTCTGAACCTGTTCATAGAGCGCGACGAGCTCGGCACGGCGCTGCTCGGCGGAGAGCTCCGTCACAGCTCTCCCTTCGCCCGCTTGCGCTTCGTTTCGGCGATCCGCTCGCCGCGCGCCGCCTCGCGCTCCCGCCGCATCCCCTCGTTGGAGCGGACCTTCGCCCCGCGTGGCTGGCGCCCGGGAGGCGAGACCGCCGAGAGCAGGCGACGACTCTGGCGCGAGCTGCACACGGGACAGGCGGCACTGTCGGCTCCCGGAGCGACCAGCTCCTCGAAGCGGTTGCCGCACTCCTCGCACTCGAACTCATAGATGGGCACTCTGGCGCCCATGTTAAGTCGCCCGGGGTCTAAGGCAACGGCTCCCAGTCCCACGCCTTCTGGGAGGTCAGGCTCTCCTGGTCGAGGTAGCGGCGAAACTCCTGAAGCTCGGAAGGCTCGACGCCGTAGACGTGGTCGGGCTCGGGGAAGCCGTGCGAGCGAACGTCCTCGGCGTAGTGCCGCGTCGCCGCGACCATCGTCTCGTGAACATCGGCGTAGCGCTTGACGAATTTCGCCATCCGGCCGGTGGTGATACCGAGCAGGTCGTGGAAGACGAGGACCTGCCCCGATGTCGCAGGACCGGCTCCGATCCCGATCGTCGGCACCTCGAGCCTCTCGACGATCGCCTCGGTGATCGCCGCCGGCACCGCCTCGAAGACGATCGCGAAACAGCCGACCGACTGCAGCGCCAGCGCGTCCTCGCAGAGCTTGACCGCGTCCTGGGCGGTCTTTCCCTGGGCTTTGTAGCCACCGAGCGCGGTGGCGGTCTGCGGGGTGAGGCCGACGTGCCCCATCACCGGGATGCCGGAGCGAATGATCGCCCGCGCCCGCTCCACCGAGGTCCCCCCCGCCTCCAGCTTGACCACGCTGCAGCCGGTTTCCTTGACCAGCCGCTGAGCGTTGCGGATCGCAAGCTCGTTGCTTGCCTCGTAGCTGCCCATCGGCATGTCGCCGACCATGAGCGGCGTATTCAGGCCGCGGCGGACAGCCTTTCCGAGCATCACCATCTCATCCATCGAAACCGGTTCGGTGCCCGGGTAGCCGAGGACGACCATCGCCGCCGAATCGCCGACCAGGACGATGTCCACACCCGCCTCCTCGGCGACCATCGCCGAGGGGTAGTCGTAGGCGGTGACCATCACGATCGGCTCGCCCGCGGCCTTCATCTGCGCGAGGCGGGGCAGGCTGACCGGTTTGCGGTCAGAGACGGCGGGCGCCGTATGGGAGCGGCCACCGGAGCTCACAGGACCGTCTCGCTGAGGAGAACCTCGGGATGGCTGTCGACGGCGACCGCGCGGTTTTCGTCGTCGACGTGGACGACGACCGGAGAGTAGGTCTCCAGATCGCTCTCGTCATAGGAGCCGAAGGAAGCGACGATGATCTTGTGACCGGGCCGTGTCAGGTGGGCGGCAGCGCCGTTGACCTGCATCGTGCCCGAGCCGGGCTCCCCGTCGATCACATAGGTGACGAAGCGGGCGCCGTTGTCGATGTCCCAGACGTGGACCTGCTCATTGGTGATCAGGTCGGCGCTGGCCATCAGCTCGGTGTCGACCGTGATGCTGCCGACGTAGTCGACATCGCAGTCGCTCACCGTCGCCCGGTGGATCTTCGACTTCAGCATCTGCCTCTGCATTGCGCTCCCTTCCTGCCGTTTTTCAGGTGTTCAAGATTCGATCACGACGTTGTCGATCAGCCGCGCGCCGCCAACTCGGGCCGCAACCGCCACCAGTACCGGGCGGTCGTCCAGCTCGGTCGCCGGCGTCAGCTCCCGCGCATCGCGAGCCTCCAGGTACTCCGGTTCGATCCCCGCCGCCTTCAACTCATCGCGAGCCGCCGCGAGGCCGGCGTTCAGCGAGTCGCGCCGGGCCTCCCGCTGGGCGGCACGCAGCGCCCGGTGCAGCGCCGTCGCCCGCTCGCGATCCTCCGGGCCCAGGTAGGCGTTGCGAGAGCTCATCGCAAGGCCGTCGGGCTCGCGGACGATCGGCAGCGCCTCGATCCGCACGCCGAAGTCGAGGTCGCGAGCCATGCGGCGGATGACCGCCACCTGCTGCGCGTCCTTCTGGCCGAAGTAAGCGACGTCCGGCCGCACGGTGTTGAAGAGCTTGGCAACGACCGTGGTGACGCCGCGGAAGTGCTCGGGGCCGCGCCGGGCCGGGTCGCCGCAGAGGACCTCGGTCAGCCCCCCAACCTCAACGGTGGCGGAGAACCCGTCCGGGTAGACCTCCTCGACCGCCGGCGCGTAAACGAGGTCCACGCCCTCCTCCGAGGCGAGCCGCAGGTCGCGCTCCTCATCGCGCGGGTAGCGGTCGAGGTCCTCGCCGGGGCCGAACTGGGTCGGGTTGACGAAGAGGGTCATGACGACGAGATCGCACTCGGCCCGAGCGGCGCGCAGCAGCGAGAGGTGACCCTTGTGCAGGAAGCCCATCGTCGGCACCAGGCCAATCGTGGCGCCGGCGCGGCGCGGCGCGGACAGCGCCGAGCGCAGCCCTTCCTTCGCGCGGAAGACCGTCACGCCGCCGTCTGTCGAATGCACAGGATTCGCGAGTGCTGAGTCCATTGGTCCATGCCCTGGGGGTCACGGCCGAGGTCCGATTATAGGCATTCAGCGGCGATGGAACTCAATGCTCTTGATCACACTGGCGGGGGCGCCGGCTGCGATCGTGCCTGAGGGAATGTCCTGGGTAACCACCGAGTTGGCGCCGATCACGCAGCGCTCGCCGATCGTCACGCCGCCGGTGACCACGCAGTTGACCCCGAACCAGCAGTTGGAGCCGATCCGCACCGGCCCCCTACCGGTGAACCCCTGCCAGGGCACCGGCGTGTCCGGATCGTCGAAGCGGTGATCGGCGTCGCCGACGAAACAGCCGTTGGCGAACATAGTGTGATCGCCGATCTCGATCAGCTCGTATGCGGCGAGCATCGTGCCGCGATTGAGGAAGCAGCCCTCGCCGATCTCGATCCGCGCTTCGGGTCCCAGCGTCAGCCAACAACCGGGCTCCAGGAGGGTTCCCTCCCCGATCGCCAGCCGCCCCTCATCGAGCGCCTCGAGGATCTCGCCCTCGACCGGATAGCGAACGTAGAAGCCACCGCGCGCGGCATGGCGGTTGAGGCGCCAACGCCGCAGGGGGCGGCGATTCCGCTCATACCAGCGGCGCTTCGCCCACCACACCCTCCAGCCCGTCTGCTCGGCCACGCCCCCAAGCTTTCCAGACGAGCGCGCATAGACTGATGCCCGTGGCGACACTGCGCGGTGGCATCGATCTGGGCGGAACGAAGATCCAGACCGCGATCATCGACACGAACGGAAAGGTGCGGGGCGAGTCGCGATGTCCGACCCCGACCAGCGGCGGCCCCCAGGACGTGGCCGACGCGATGGCGGGAGCGCTGCGCGAAGCCGCCGCGGAGGCCAAGGTCGAGCCTAGCGCCCTGCAAGGGGTCGGCGTCGGGTCCCCGGGTGAAGTCGACGAGAAGACGGGAGTTGTCAGCGGTGCCCGCAACCTGCCCGACTGGGAGGGCAGCTTCGCCCTGGCCAAGGCCCTGAAGAAGGCCCTCGGGACCGAGATCCGGGTCGGCAACGACGTCCAGGTCGCGACCGAGGCCGAGTTCCATCTCGGCGCCGGGCGCGAGTTCTCCAGCCTGATCGGCGTCTTCTGGGGGACCGGCGTCGGCGGAGGCCTGATCCTCGACGGCAAGCCCTGGCTCGGTCGCGGCGCCGCCGGAGAGATCGGGCACACGGTCGTCAAGCGCGGTGGCGCCAAGTGCCCGTGTGGGCGCAAGGGCTGCCTCGAGGCCTACGCGGGAAGGGCAGCGATGGAGGCCGAGGCGCGTCGCCTGCACGAAGAGGGCCACAAGACCGACCTCTTCAAACTGATGCGAAAACACGACCGTGACCGGTTGACCAGTGGCATCTGGGAGCGGGCTATCGACCACGGCGACCGCCTCGCCGAAAAGCTGATCGATCGGGCGGTCGAGATGCTGGGAACCGGGATCGCCTCGGCGGTCAACCTGCTCGACCCCGAGGCGGTGGTGATCGGCGGCGGCCTCGGCGTGCGCTTCGGCGACCGCTACATGGACGCGCTCACCAAGGAGATGGACAAGCACCTCTTCGTCGACAAGCGGCCACCCGCGGTGCGGGTGGTCTCGCTGGGCGACCTCGGCGGCGCGATCGGCGCCTCGCTGCTGTTCGCGCGCTAGATGGTTGATTCCACGAGCTAGGCCGCGACCGCTTCGCGGCGCTTGCGCGGCGCCCGCTTGCGCTTGCCGGCCGGAGTGACCAGATCGGCGAGGAAGCGCCCCGTGTATGAGAAGTCCACCGCGGCCACCTCCTCCGGGGTGCCGGTGGCGACGATTCGCCCTCCCTCCTCCCCGCCCTCGGGGCCGAGGTCGATCAGGCGGTCGGCGGTCTTGATCACATCGAGATTGTGCTCGATCACGACCACGGTGTTGCCGGCATCTACCAGCCGCCCCAACACGTCCAGCAGCCGCTGCACGTCGGCGAAATGCAGGCCCGTTGTCGGCTCGTCGAGGATGTAGAGGGTGTCGCCGGTAGCCACCTTGGAGAGTTCTGTCGCCAGCTTCACCCGCTGCGCCTCGCCACCGGAGAGCGTCGTCGCCGGCTGCCCGAGGCGGATGTAGTCGAGGCCGACATCGTGCAGGGTGCGCAGGCGACGGGCGATCTTCGGCACGTTCTCGAAGAATCCGACCGCCTCCTCGACCGACATCTCCAGCACGTCGGCGATGCTCTTGCCCTTGAAGCGGACCTCGAGCGTCTCGCGGTTGTAGCGCTTGCCGTGGCACTGCTCGCAGGGCACGTAGACGTCGGGCAGGAAGTGCATCTCGATCTTGATCTGGCCGTCGCCCGTGCAGACCTCGCAGCGGCCGCCCTTGACGTTGAAGCTGAAGCGGCCCGGCTTGTAGCCGCGCGCCCGGGCCTCCTGGGTCTGGGCGAAGAGCTGGCGGATGTGGTCGAAGATCTTGGTGTAGGTGGCCGGGTTGGAGCGCGGCGTGCGGCCAATCGGCGACTGGTCGATGTTGATGATCTTGTCGATCGCCCCGAGGCCGTCGATGCCATCGTGGGCGCCGGGGCGCAGCTTTGCCTGGTGCAGGCGGTTGGCGACCGCGTGGTGAAGGGTCTCATTGACGAGCGTCGACTTGCCCGAGCCTGAGACGCCTGTCACACAGCAGAAGACGCCGAGCGGGAAGGCGGCATCGACCTCCTTGAGATTGTGCTGACGGGCGCCGCGCACGATCAGCTCCCCGCGCGGTTCGCGCCGCTTGGCCGGAACCTCGATCCTGCGCTGACCCGCCAGGTACTGGCCGGTCAGCGAGGCGGGGTTTGCGGCGACCTTGGCCGGCGTCCCCTCGGCGATCACGTGGCCGCCATGCTCGCCGGCGCCGGGACCGAGGTCGACGATGTGATCGGCGGCCAGCATCGTTCCCTCGTCGTGCTCGACGACGATCACCGTGTTGCCGAGGTCGCGCAGCCGATCGAGCGTCGCGATCAGCTTCTCGTTGTCGCGCTGGTGCAAGCCGATCGAGGGCTCGTCGAGCACGTACATGACGCCAACCAGGTGCGAGCCGATCTGTGTCGCGAGGCGGATTCGCTGCGCCTCGCCACCCGAGAGCGAGCGGGCCGAGCGGCCCAGCGAGAGGTAGCCGATGCCGACGTTCTCGAGGAAGGCGAGCCGCTCGCGGATCTCGCGCACGATCAGCCGCGCGATCGCTCGCTCGGTCTCGGTCATCTCCAGCGCAGCGATCCACTCGGCTGCCGCCTGCGCGGACTTCTCGCTGTACTCGGCGATGCTGATCCCACCGACCTTGACCGCGAGGCTCTCCGGCCGCAGCCGCGCCCCGTCGCACTGGGGGCAGGGCTGCTCGGCCATGTAGCCCTCGATCCGCTCGCGGTTGGTCTCCGAGTCGGTCTCCTCGTAGCGGCGCTGGAGGTTGTTGACGATTCCCTCGAAGCGCACCTTGTATGAGCGGCGGCGACCGAAGCGGTTGGTGTAGGTCACCTGGTGGCGCTCGTCGCCGGTGCCGTAGAGGAACAGCTCCCGCTCCGATTTCTTCAGCTTCGACCAGGGCACCTCGGCGTCGACGCCGTACTCCTCGGCGACGGCGGCGATCAGCCGCTTCCAGTAGGCGGTGATTCCCCGGTTCCAGGGCTGTAGCGCACCCTCGGCCAGCGACAGGGTCGGGTCGGGGACAACAAGCTCGGGGTCGATCACCCGCTGGAAGCCAAGCCCGTGACAGCGCTCGCAGGCGCCGTGGGGGGAATTGAAGGAGAAGATCCGTGGCTCCAGCTCCGGGATCGAGGTGCCGCAGTTCAGACAAGCGAACTGCTCCGAGAAGAGCATGGTCTCGCCGTCGACGATCTCGACCTCCACCAGTCCCCCGGCGAGAGCCGCGGCCGCTTCGACCGACTCGGAAAGGCGGCGACGCAGATCGGTCTTCATCACCAGCCGGTCGACGACCACTGAGATGTCGTGTTTGTACTTCTTGTCGAGGGAGATCTCCTCATCGAGACGGCGCAGCTCCCCGTTGACCTTCACCCGGGAGTAGCCCTCTAGCCGCATCTGCTCTAGCAACTTGCCGTACTCGCCTTTGCGGCCGCGGACGACCGGCGCCATCACCATGAATTTGACCCCCTCCTCGAGGGTCATCAGCCGATCGACTATCTGCTCCTGGGACTGGCCGGCGATCGGCTCGCCGCACTCGGGACAGTGCGGCACCCCGATCCGCGCCCACAGCAATCGCAGGTAGTCGTAGATCTCGGTGACGGTGCCCACCGTCGAGCGCGGGTTGCGCGAAGTCGTCTTCTGGTCGATCGAGATCGCCGGCGAGAGCCCTTCGATCGAGTCGACATCCGGCTTCTCCATCAGCCCCAGGAACTGCCGCGCGTAGGCAGAGAGGGACTCGACGTAGCGCCGCTGCCCCTCGGCGTAGATCGTGTCGAAAGCGAGGCTCGACTTTCCCGAGCCCGAGAGCCCGGTGATAACTATCAGCGCGTCGCGGGGCAGCTCGACGTCGACGCCCTTGAGGTTGTGCTCACGCGCGCCGATGATGACGATTCGCTCAGAAGCCGCCATTGCGCCGATTCTACGCACCCGAACAGATGTTCCCGGGGAGAATCCAAGGTGAGCTCGCCTTTGATCGCGGTATGCGCGACAAAGGGCGGACTCACCACCCGATATCGGAGTTGGCCAGTAGACAGCACGGCGTCGCTTCGACTCAGCAACTCATCGCCCTCGGCTACTCGAAGGACGCGATCTCAAGAGCGACAACCACGGGACGGCTTCACAAGGTTCACCGCGGCGTCTACGCGATTGGACACACGGCCTTATCGCGACAGGGCCAATGTCTCGCGGCAGTTCTCAGTTGCGGGAACGGCGCGCTTTTGAGTCATCGATCAGCCGCCTGGCTCTGGGGCTTGACGAAACACTGGCACTTGCCCATCGAAGTCACGGCAGCGAGCCGGCGACAGACTCGCTCAGCGATACACGTGCATAGCGCACAGGCACTCTCTATCGAGGACAGGGATTCGTCGGAGGACATTCCCGTAACCGCAGTACCGCGAACACTTCTGGATTTCGCAGCGGTGAACCCTCGATTCCTCGGCTGGACATTGGATCGGACGGAACTGCTTGGATTGCTCGACCTCACAGCAATCGAAGCCATGCTGTCGCGCAGTCGCGGATTCCGAGGAGTCGCCCGACTGCGGACAGCTCTCGACATCTACCGCATGCCCGGATTCACCCGCTCCGGATTGGAACGTCGATTCCTCAAACTAGTGCGCGATGCCGGACTACCCAGGCCATCAACTAACTGTTTCGTCGCGGGCTACGAGTTGGATGCCTACTGGCCACTTGAGCGCTTCGCCGTCGAGCTCGACACCTATGACTACCACGGAGGCCACGCCGCCTTCGAGACCGACAGGCTCCGACAGGAAGACCTGAAGCTCGCTGGGATCGAGATGATCCGGATCACCGGCGCACGCATGGATCGCGAGCCAAAAGCCGTAACAGACCGCCTCAGCCGCCTACTCGCCCAGCGCCGCCGTGATCTCCAGCGCAGCAAGTAATGGTGACTTCGTGTTTTTTCGCGGATACCGCGATGAAATGTGAAGTCAGCATCGGTGGGGGGCGGTCTTGCGTACGGCATCAGCCGGGAGTAGCTTGGATGCGGGCAGGGTCCACCAGACCCAAGGAGAGAGATATGTCGAACGTCGACACTGCCCGGTCCGCCTATGAGGCCTTCGGCCGCGGCGACCTGGCCACCCTGCAGGAAGATTTCGCCGAGGACGCCGTCTGGGTGACGTCGGACGAACTGCCACTTGGCGGAGAGACTCGAGGCCGTGACGAAATCATGGGGAACTTCGCCCAGATCCCCAACTACTGGTCCTCGTTCAGCGTCGAGCCGGAGGAGTTCATCGACGCCGGCGACTGCGTGATCGTCCTGGGAACGCAACGCGCCGGTAACGACAACGGCAGCTTCGAGTCGCGGTTCGCCCACGTGATGAAGTTCGAGAACGGCAAGGTGGTGCGCGGCGAGTTCCACGCCGACAGCGCCAAGGCGGCGAAGCTTCTCGCTTAGCGCGGGGCCCCGGCATACGAACGGGCGCCGCGGAAAAGCCGCGGCGCCCGTTTCGCGAATTTCGCGGTCCTGCGCTTCCCCGATCAGCCGGCCTGAGGCTCGAGCGCAGGCTCAACCCCCGCGATCGTGAGCCGCTCCTCGACGACGGCGCGCTGCTCGGCAAGCGGGCGCCCGCAGGAGCCGGGCTCGGTTCCTTCGACGATGCGGGCGGAGCCGTCCCGCAGGCGGATGCGCAGGCGGGCGGGGAAGGTCATCCGCAGCGCCGCCGTGTCGAGGCTGTCGATGCCGCGATCGCCCGAGCCGGCCGCCAACCGTCCGCGCAGCGAGCGGCTCAGAAAGCGACGCAGGCGCCGGTCGGCGCGCAGAGCGCCGAGCACGGCTGGCGCGGGATTGGCCTCGTCCATGTTGGCGTCGCCGAGGCGGCGGCGGATACGCAGAAGGTCGCGCACGCCGAGATCCGGCGAGGCACCCGCCTCCAGCGTTCCCAGCAGCGTCGCGGCGGTGAGCGCCGGATCGTGGCTGATGCTCACCCGCGCCGCGAGGGCGCGGATCTCGGTCTCATGCTCTGAAAGCCAGGCCGGCTCCAACTCGGCCGGGGTCAGACGGCCGGCAAGCAGGGCTATGGCCGTGGTCAGAGTCGCCGAGAAGTTGACCCGTATCGGCGAGAGGTCCGGGCCGCGCCCCAGCTCCTCCATTTCACAGGTGAGCCAACCCGCCTCGATCTCGACACTCTCGACGCGATCGGCCTCGACGCCCGAGGCGAGAGCGGCCTCGGCAACCGGCTGGAGGTAGGCACAACCGGGCAGGCGCTTGAAAGCCAGGGTGTCCGTCAACCAGGTGGTGCCGAGACCACCGAACATCACAGGCCGAGGCGCAAAGGAGAGGCCGGCGAGGACACCGCGCGGGTGCTCGATAACGTCGAGCGCGCCGGTGACCCCGTCAGCCGCCAGCAGCGCAGCCCGGGCTCCGACTGCCGCGGGCTCGGCGGCGGTGAGCAGCTTGCTCTGCGGCCCCATGAATCCCGGCCACATCCCGTAGGGCGGCTGGTAGAGGGCGATAGCCAAGGCGTGCGCGGCCCGCTCGGCGTCCAGCCCCAACCCAACCGATGCGGCAATGGCCGCCGACGCGCAGTGGATCGAGGCCCAGAACTGGCCGTTGTGAGGGCCGAGGAAGAGCGCCGCACCGATCCTCCCCGCAACCTCGTTGGCAGCGACCTGCGCAAGGAGCCTGCGCTCCGGATCGGCCGCGAACGCAGCGGCGGCCGGCACCGCCGAGTGACCGGTATGACCCATGAAGAGGTAGTCGTCCCAATCGTGAGCGATCGAGGCCGCGGCTGAACGGTAGACCTCACCAACCTGACCGTCGGGGGCGACGCCAGCGAACGGCGCAGAGGCCTTCTCTCCGGCGACCCGCCCGGCAGCGATGCTCTGCGCCTGCAGCTCGGCCCGCTCGCGAACGCTCGCCGGCAGGTCACCCGCCTTCAGGCCCACTGCCCACTCCGCGATCTCCTCGCAAATCGTCACGACACCGATGCTCGCATGTCTGCCCGCTCGTAGGTGGAAAGGGCCGTCGTCAGGGGACGATCGTGAACGGTCTGGTCAGCCTGTTACTTGCCTTGCCGCCGGGCGATGCCCCCGTAACCAGGAGGGTGTATTTACCCGGAGCGAGCTTCTTACCATTGACTCGCCCGCTGAAACGCAGGGTGTTCCTGCCGTCAACATCGCGATGAGTGAAACGGCCCGTCCGTTGATTTCGCCTGCAGCGCGGCTTGCCGCTGTTCACTTCTTTTGTCAGCACGCATTTGCCCTGAACCTTATGTCCCGACACGCCTTTGAGCACGGTAAAGAAGGTGAGTGCGGCCTGCGAGTTCTTGTAGGACACGGTGGTGCCGACCGGCGCATTCTTACCTTTGCTTTTGCGACTGATCGTGGCCTCCGAATTCGCTGCGCGGAATCGCTGTGGCGCGATCCTCAGAGAGGAAAGGAGCGGAGCGGTGTCGATTTGGCTTGGGGACAGTGGGTCGGGCGGCAGCGGATCGGGCGATGTGCAGAAGATGAGATCGATGCGAGAGATTGAACCCGTTTCGCCGGCAGTGTCGTCGCGGATGAGCACATTCCAAATTCCAGCCGCTGGCTGACCACTGAACCAATCGAGTTGACTGCCAAACTCTGGCTGCAAGAACACCGAGTGGAGCATAAAGCTAGGTGGTGAAAACGCCGCGTAGGGATCAAACTGAGCAAGCATATGATCCGCGGGGCCTGGAGAGGTAGCACCGGTGTCGCTAAAAAGCAGACCCTCCGAGCCGCTGGGCGCCCGCAGAGATACGTCGAGATCGCTCATGCGTGTGTGGGTGAGGTCAAACCCAACCGCAGCGCGGCTAATGGAACCTGGGGTAGCTACTAGGATCGGGAAGGCAATTTCTCCATCGTCTGGTATTGCCCCGGCAGACGGAGTGGTCGTGTATGTGCGGCATGTCGGTTTAACCGCCGGCAAAATAGTTGCTGAGAGCCGGTAGGTAGCCTCAGAGCTGCCTTCGTCGGTAAAAAACGTGGTGACCGATACATAATAGGTTCCGCCTTTCAAAACAGTGATCTCATAAGCCTCGGAGGGAATGGTTGTCGGAGATTCAGGGTTCGCAGGATCGCTAATGGCGGCGATGTATCTGCTGTCTCCGAGCAATCCAAAACCGAGATAGGCGTCAAAAAATGTTTCGTCGCGCTCGGGATCGAGGTCAAGCGAAAGAAAAACGGTATCGCCCGCATTCAACTGCATGGCGTAATAATCCTTTTCTTCCGATGGATTGTGGACGCCTGAGACATAGCCGCTGGAAAGCGAGTCGGCCGAAGAGAGGACGTTATTAGGCTCGGTTTCGGGGGTTGGTCTACCTGTGCGCAACTGCAAGTAAAGGTCGTATAGTTCCACCGGTCTACTTGCTGAAGGGTGATTGACCTTCAGGTAATAGGTACCGTCACCTGGGATCGTGGAACCAGCGATGCTCGACGAACTCGGTCCGAATGTGCCGTTTTCCGTGTCGGATTCGATCACCGTCGTGCCGTCTGAACCAAGCAATGTGAGTTCCGTTTCACCGTCGATATTGCCGAGAGTACGAGTCATCGTCGTTGCGAAGACCCGATCACCGCCATGTCCTTCGAATCGGAAATAGTCGACATCGGTAGCCGGAAAGACGCTGCTGCGGACCCGCTGCCCATTCAAGATCTGATTGGCCCTTACGGTGCTCTCGTTTGGTTCCTGTTCAAACCCTGGCGCGGCAGGTAAAGCGGTCGGAACGGCATCCACAGCAAGCACGGATGGGACAACCGCGGCGAGCAACACAGCACCGCTCAGGAAAGCCAGCACGACTGAACGCACCCGTCCGGTACTCACGGCGCAAGTGTATTCGAATGATCAATAATTCCTACGTGTCAGCGCACGAGTTCAAGCGCCGGCGGTCATCCCGTCGAGGTCGCGGCGCAGCTCTTTCAGCTCATCGCGGATCCGCCCCGCCTCCTCGAAGCGCAGGTCGTCGGCGGCGGCGAGCATCTCCTCCTCGAGGGCGACGATCGTGCGCTCCAGCTCGGCTGGATCGGCGAACTCCTCGGAGCGACCTCGGCGGCGACGCTTAGGCGCCCGGTCCTCCATCGCCAGGAACTCGGCCATCTCGGAGATCCCCTTGCGCACCGTCGCCGGGGTGATCCCGTGCTCGGCGTTGTAGGCGAGCTGGATCGCGCGGCGGCGGTCGGTCTCGCGCATCGCGGCGCGCATCGCGTCGGTCTCCTTGTCGGCATACATCAGCACCGTGCCGTCGACGTTGCGGGCGGCGCGCCCGATCGTCTGCACCAGGCTGGTCTCGCCGCGCAGGAAGCCCTCCTTGTCGGCGTCGAGGATCGCGACCAGCGAGACCTCGGGCAGGTCGAGGCCCTCGCGCAGCAGGTTGACCCCGACCAGCACGTCGTACTCGCCCAGGCGCAGGTCGCGGATGATCTGGATCCGCTCCAGGGTGTCGACCTCGGAGTGCAGGTAGCGAACCTTGATCCCGTACTCGAGCAGGTAGGCGGTCAGGTCCTCGGCCATCTTCTTGGTCAGGGTCGTGACCAGCACTCGGTCGCCGGCCTCGGCTCGGGCCCTGATCTCGTTCATCAGATCGTCGATCTGGTTCTTCGTCTCCCGCACCTCGATCGCCGGGTCGATGATTCCGGTTGGGCGGACGATCTGCTCGACGATCCGCGTCGACTCGGCCCGCTCGAACGGCCCCGGTGTCGCCGAGACCATCACCAACTGGTCGACCCGCTCGAGGAACTCGTCGAACTTGAGCGGCCGGTTGTCGATCGCCGAGGGGAGGCGGAAGCCGTAGTCGACCAGCGTCTGCTTGCGCGATCTGTCCCCCTCGTACATTCCCCCGATCTGGGGGATCGTCTGATGGGACTCGTCGACGAAGACGACGAAGTCGTCGGGGAAATAGTCGATCAGCGTGTGGGGTGGACTGCCCGGCGGGCGGCCGTCGAGGATGCGCGAGTAGTTCTCGATCCCCGAGGTGAAGCCAAGTTCTTTCAGCATCTCGATGTCATAAGCGGTGCGCTGGCGCAGGCGGTGCGCCTCAAGCTGTTTGCCTTCCGCCTCCAGCTCGGCGGTGCGCGCGTTCAGCTCGGCACGGATCTCCTCGACGGAGCGCTCCAGCGTCTCGTCTTTGGTCACGTAGTGGGAGGCAGGCCAGACCGAGACGTGGTCGATCGTGTCGAGCACCTCGCCGGTCAGCGGGTCGAAGTGCTGGATCCCCTCGATCTCATCGTCGAACAGGGCGATCCGGTAGGCCGACTCCGCGTAGGACGGCATGATCTCCAGCACCTCCCCCCGCACCCGGAAGGAGCCGCGGCCGAGCACCGAGTCGTTGCGCTGGTACTGCATCTTCACCAGCTTGCGCAGCACCTCGTCGCGGTCGATCTCCTCGCCGACCTTGAACAGCTGCATTTTCTCGTTGTAGACCTGGGGCGAGCCGATCCCGTAGATGCAAGAGACCGAGGCGACGATGATCACGTCGCGGCGGGCGAACAGCGCCGCCGTCGCCGCGTGGCGCAGCCGGTCGATCTCATCGTTGATCGAGGAGTCCTTCTCGATGTAGAGATCCTGGGCGGGGACGTAGGCCTCAGGCTGGTAGTAGTCGTAGTAAGAGACGAAGTACTCGACCGCGTTGTCGGGGAAGAACTCGCGAAACTCGTTGCAGAGCTGCGCGGCGAGCGTCTTGTTGTGGGCGATCACCAGCGAGGGGCGCTGGACCGCCTCGATCACGCCGGCCATGGTGAAGGTCTTGCCGGTTCCCGTCGCCCCAAGCAGCGTCTGGAAGCGCTCCCCCGCCGCCAGTCCTTCGGCCAGCCCGGCGATCGCCTTCGGCTGGTCCGCCGTCGGCGTGTAGGCCGGATTCAGCTTGAACTCGGGCACCGGGTGACCATAGCGGGGAGCCCGCTCACGAAACGATCGGCGGGTTTACGCGATGGGCCCCGGCGTCAGCGAGGACCAGCTCCCCACCAGCGCCGCGCAAGCGCTTCCCGCCGCCAAGCGGTAGTCGGCCTGTGCGCGGCTGAAGAAGAGGGGCGGCGTGGTGAGGTTGCTCGTCGCGGTGAAGCCGATGGCCGACGGGGCGATGCCGCCGTTGCCGCTGTCGCGCACGCCGCCGGATATGCAGTTGCGAGTGACGAAATTGTCTTCGCCGGGAGGGGTGCCGGCGTCGTAGTAGGACTCGACGTTGTAGCGGATCTTGGAGTTGGTGATGACGTTGCCCGAGACCCGAGTGTGGTCTGAGGAATCGGCCCCGAGACCTCCGAAGATGATGCCCTCGCCGTTGGCGTCGATCACGTTGCCTGCGATCGTCGTGTTCTGGGCATTCGGGTAGAGCTGGATCCCGCGGTCGGCGTTCTCATAGATCCAGTTGCCCCTGATCACGGTGCCGTCGGCGCGAGCGACGTAGATGCCGTGATCGTGGTTTGCCGCCGGCAGCACGCCGCAGTGGTGGATGCGGTTGGCTTCGATCAGCGTGTCATCGGCGTAGCCATAGGTGCGATGCCCGAGGTTGAAGCAGATCGCGGTGTGGTCGTTCGTCACATCGTTGCGGCGAAACACCGCGTGGTCGGCATTGACGGTGGGACTCGGAAGGTTGTATGCGTTGGTGCCGTTGAGGAAGAGCCCCTCGACGGTGACGTAGTCGGCCCCGGCGGCGATCCAGAGGCGGCCGGTGAGCGTGGCTTCCTCGCCCGGGTAGTTGCGAAGCGTCACCCGGGAGCCCTCGCCGGTGCCGCCCACGGAGATTTTGACGTTCTGCGCGTAGGCGCCTTCCCGCAGGCAACCGGCCTCGCCGGCCGAGAGCGAGTCCACCAGCTTCTGCGCGGTCCCAAAGGGGGCGGCGGCCGTGCCGGGATTGGCGTCGGAGCCGGTCGGGGCCGCGAACTTGGCGCAGGGCAATTCCGCGGCGCTCGCCTCGGGACTCAGAAAAAGACCCACGGCAATGAGCGCAGCAAAGGCAACGAGCCTAAGAATCCCCGCGCCTGAACGAAGCTTGTCTCCCTGCCCGATCAGAAGACCCGCTACCTCTAGCAGCTTTGCGACACCTATGTCAGGAAGGAGGGTTCAAAAGTTCCCTTTTTCCGCAGATTTTTGAACAGATTAAATTCCTCGATCAACCAGGCGACCGCTTTTCGGACGCCGGATTACAGCGATGCGCGACGTCCCTCAAACCTGGAAGACTGCGCGACCGAATGAGTCGGTCCCAAAAAGCGCTGGCTGCCTTCTTCGGCTTCGCCGGCACGATGCACTTCGTGATCCCGCGCAGCTACGAGGCGATGATGCCCCCAAGCCTCCCTCTTCACAGAGAGGCGGTCGTGGTCAGCGGCATCGCCGAGATTGCCGGCGGCGCAGCGGTCCTCAGTCCCCGCACCCGTCGCTTCAGCCGCTGGTGGCTGCTGGCCCTGCTGCTCGCCGTTTTCCCCGCAAACGTCCACATGGCGATCAACCCCGAGCAGGTCCGGGGACTCGACCTGAACAAAATCCCGCGCTGGGCGCTCTGGGCCCGCCTCCCCCTTCAGCCCCTCTGCATGCTCTGGGTCTGGCGCGCTACGCGCTAGGGCAAAAATTGATCGAGCAGGCCCTGGGCGGGGCCGAAGAAGCTCTGGGCGCCGTCGAGCAGGGAGCGGGCGTTCTGGATCAGCTCGATCGCCTGGTCGAGCGGGATCTGGCGGACCGTGCTCTTCAGCGGCTCGGCCAGGAAGGGACTGAGGGCGCCGGCTTGCTCGGCGTCGTCGATCGCGCGGATTAGGCCGGAGCGGATCGCCCTCGCCAGCTCCGGGTCGTCGATGTCGTAGCGCTCGGTGAATTGCTCGCGCGCCTCAGGGGTTGCCAGAGCCTGAGCGAGGGCCTCTCGCGAGACCCCGAGCTGACAGGCGGCCCCGTCTAAGGCGGAGAGGGAGAACTGCTCGGCGATCTCTTGCAGATCCCCCGGATCGCGCCAGGGCCGGTCCTTGCACGGGTCCTGCGTCTTCGCCGGTGCATAGGAGGTACCGCCGGCCGCGAGGTAGACCCCAGAGAGCGCGACCGAGACCACGATCGAGCCGACCACCAACCATCCGCCGCGACCGAGCTTGCTCATAGCAACGACTCCCGCTTCGCTCGCTGCGCAGAGAACCAGAGATGCATGCTTGCTCGCTCCGCGCTCATAGCAACGATTCCCGCTTCGCTCGCTGCGCAGAGAACCAGAGATGCATGCTTGCTCGCTCCGCGCTCATAGTTCGATTCTCCTCGTCAGGCCGATCGGGATCAGGGCCAGCAGGCCCAGCAGGGCGCCAAGGCCGAACGAGGGGCTGAAGGCGTGGGTCGCGCCACGGTCGAGCTGATCCTGAAGGTCGGACTTGAGTTGAAGCACGTCGGCCCTGTCTCCAGGATCCTCGGGCAGCGGCTCGAAGGCCGGGCCGATCGTCGGCACCCTCCCCCGCTCACCCTCCAGCCGCAGGTTGATTCGCTGCGCCAACTCCAGCTTCAACAGCGGCGAGACCCTGGAGTCGAGAACGACCGCCGTGCCGGCGGCGATCGCGTCGCGGCGCTGCTCGGCGATGTCAGCGGTGAAGATCGGGGTAAGCGCCAGCAGCCCGATGACGACCCCGGCGTGACGGGCCGAGATCGTCCAGCCACCGTGGATCGCCTGTGGAGAGCGGCCATGCAAGGCGGTCTCGGTCAGGGCCGAGAGGACCAGGGCCAGACCCACCCCAACCAGCACCTGCGGCGGCAGGGTCAGCGCCACCTCGGCATGGGGCAGCAACGCCAACCCACCAAGCCCACCGGAGACGAGGATCGCCCCCGCCGCGGCCCGCGCCTTGGCGCTGGCGCCCCGCGAGCCAAGGCGGCTGCCGGCCAGCGCTGAGAGCGGCATCGCGCTGACCACGATCGCAGCGCCGATCGGGCTCAGCCGCCAACCCTCGATCAGCAGCAGGACCAGCAGGAAGAGGGCGGCGGCGATCGCCGCGGAGACCATCGCCAGCGACAGATTGGCGAGCAGATGCGGGCGACCGGTTGGTCGCAGCTCGGTCGAGACGATCCCGGTCGCGGCCTCATGCCTGGCAACGGCCAGGATCGGCACCGCGGCCACGATTGCGACCGGCACCTGCAGGAGGAAGATCGACTGCCAGGAGACCAGCTCGGTGAGCAGGCCCCCGATGGCCGGGCCAAGCGCGGCACCCGTCGCGCCGGCGCTCGCCCAGACGACGGTGGCGCGCTGCTCCGAGCCGACCGTGGCCGGCAACAGCTCCAGCACGGCGGTGACCGCCACAGCCCCTCCCAGCGCCTGCACGCAGCGAGCGGCGATCAATGTCGAGAGATGCGCGGAGGCACCGCAGGCGAGGCTCGCGCCGGCGAAGATCGCGAGCCCCACCGCCGCCGCCCGCCCGGGACCCACCCGGCGCGCGAGCTGGGCGGCGGGAACGGCGGTCAGCGCCATCACCAGGTTGAAGGACACGAGCACCCAGGTCACTCCGGCGACGCTGGTGTCCAACTCGCGGTAGATCTGCGGCAGCGCCAGAACGACGACCGAGGAGTCGGCCAAAACCAATCCGACGGCAAGCGCCAGGGCGGCGACGCGCGGCCTGGGAGCGTCCCCGTTAATAGCCAAGCTCCTTCGCGTACTCCTCGCGGTAGGCGCGCTGCTTGTCGAGGACCTCGACAACGTAGCCTCGCGTCTCATCCAACGGAATCTCGTCCAGGGTCAACGCCGCCCCTCCCCACTGCTCGGCGTTGCCGGGCCCGGCGTTGTAGGCGGCCAGCGCCGCGACCTCGTTGCCGTCGTAGCGATCGAGCAGCTCACGCAGATAGAACGTTCCGTAGCGAATGTTGAGATCGGGATCGGAGAGGTCGCTGATCTTGAAGGTGGTGCCGCCGCTCAGCTTCTCGATCTCATGGGCGGTGAGGGGTGTTATCTGCATTAAGCCACGAGCGCCTGCGTGTGAGGTCTGGTCGCTGAAACGAGACTCGGCGTAGATGACCGCGGCGATCAGCGCCGCGTCGACCTGCTTGTCGCGCGATTGCTGGCGGATTATGTCCTCGTGGCGGAGCGGCAGCGTCAGCTCCTGGATCACGTCGTCGAGCCTGCTGAATACGCCAAGCAGCACACCGATTGCGACACCGGCCGCGACAACCGAGGCCCCGATCGCCACCCGCCGTCGCCGTCGCTGCCCCCGCTTCATCCAAGCAGGGTCTCGATCAGAACGGACAGTGCAGCTTCGAGATCCTCGACGGAGCCGTTGTTCTCGACCACGTGCTCGGCGCGGGCAGCCTTCTCCTCCTGCGCCAGTTGACGCGCCTCGCGCTCACCGACGAGCGCATGGCCACGCGCCTCGGCGCGGGCGCGGCGAATCTGGTCGGAGGTGACGACGGCGACCGTGGTGTCGAAGACTTGCTCCATCTCGGTCTCGAACAGCAGCGGCACCTCGACCACGGCCACCTCGACATCCGCGGGCAGAGAAGTGAGCCAGGCGCCGAGCCGCTCGCCGACCAGGGGGTGGATCTGTGCCTCGAGCCAGGCCAGCTCGGCCGGATCGGCGAAGACGACCTCTCCGATCTTGGCCCGGTCGACCCGTCCCCCGGGCGCGACCTCAGACCCCCAGCGCTCCGTCAGCCGACCCTGCAGCGGTTCGGCATCAAGCAGCTCATGGACGACCGCGTCGCTGGAGATCGTCGCCGCGCCCAGCCGCTCGAAGGCCGCCAAGGCCTCGGACTTCCCCGCCGCGATGCCGCCGGTGAGGCCGATCGTCAGCGGCATGGTCGTTTAGGGCCTATCCCGACAGGGGCTCCGCTTAACTTTTTCGAGCCGCGTCTCAGCTGTCGACAATGGGAAACCGCGAAAAAGTACAAGACGCTCCACCCCTATCGGGATAGGCCCTCAGGACTCTGGAAGCTCTTCAGAGGCCGGAGTCTCCTCGTCGGCCTCGGGCTCGGCCTGCTCCGCCTCGGGCTCGGCTTGCTCGGCCTCGGACTCATCGTCGGCCTCAGAGACCTCAGCTTCAACCACCGCGCCCTCGGCTTCATCTGCTTCGGCCTCAGCGGTGGGGTCTTCGATGGATTCCTCATCCGCATCTTCCGCGGGTGGCGCGGATGGTGAGGGGGCCGAGGACGAGACTTCGCCCGCAGGCTCCCCCTCATCAGCCGCGTCAGGACCCGCGGCTGATTCGCCTGAAGAAACTTCCGAACCCTCACCGCTGGCCGCAGCAAGCTGGGCGCCAAGATCGCTCATCGGCATGTTCTGGTCCTCGACCTGCTTGATGCTGAGCGAGAGGCGGCGGCGCTCCTCGTCGATCTCGAGGATCTTCACGTTCAGCTTGGTGCCCGGCTCGACCACCTCGCTCGGATTCTCGACGTGGTGGTCGGCAAGCTCGGAGATGTGGACCAGGCCCTCGACCCCGGGCAGGATCTCGACGAAGGCGCCGAAGGCGACGACCTTGGTCACCGTTCCCTCCAGCACGTTGCCTGGCCGGTGGGTGCTGACCACGCGCTGCCACGGATCCTCCTGCGTCTGCTTGAGGCCGAGTGAGATGCGCTGGCGGTCGCGGTCGATGTCCAGCACTTTGATCCGCACCGTGTCGCCGATCGCGACGACCTCGGAGGGATGGTTGACGTGACTCCAGGAAAGCTCTGAGATGTGGATCAGGCCGTCGATCCCGTCGAGGTCGACGAAGGCGCCGAAGTCGACGATGTTGGAGATCTTGCCCTCGACGACCTGGCCGGGCGCGAGGCGGCCGAGGATCTGCTCGCGGACTTCCTTGCGCTCCTCCTCCAGCACGGCGCGTCGCGAGAGGACCACGTTGTTGCGGCTGCGGTTCAGCTCTATCACTTTGCACTCGAGCGTCTGGCCGGTGAACTCCTCGAGGTTGTGTACGCGGCGGATGTCGACCAGCGAGGCGGGCCGGAAGCCGCGCACCCCGAGGTCGAGGATCAAGCCGCCCTTGACGACCTCGATCACGCTGCCCTCGACCGGCTCGCCCGACTCGGCGGCTGCCTCGATGCGACGCCACGCCTTCTCGAAGCGGGCCCGCTTCTTGGAGAGGATCAGGCGTCCCTCCTGGTCCTCCTTGGTGAGGACGAGGGCGTCGATCTCCTCCCCCAGCTCAACCTCCTCGGCGGGATCGACCGACTTGCGGATCGAAAGCTCGTTCGAGGGGATGACCCCCTCCGACTTGTAGCCGATGTCGACCAGGACCTCGTCTTTGTCGATCCGAACGACCTTGCCGTTGACCACATCCCCCTCTTCGAAGGAGACCATCGTCGCCGCGTAGTTGGGCACGATGTGCCCGTTGACCTGCAGCAGCAGGCCGCCGGAGCCCTCGACGGGAGTTCCCTCGGGCGCAGCGTTCGCAGGGGCGGTCAATGTGTCTGCGGCGGACACGGCGGCAGATAATGGCAGAATCGTGCGCGATGCCGGTCCGAGCGACCAAGCGCGGCGAAGAACGAACGCCACTCGACGGGACCCATGACGTGCTGATCTGCGGAGCGAGCTTCGCAGGGCTGGCGGTGGCCCGCGAGCTGGCCGGCTCGGGCGCCGACGTCATGGTCGTCGATCGTTATGAGATCGGCGAGAGGCAAACCTCCGCCTGTGGCATCCCGACCGAGTGGATGCGACAGCTGGGGCTGATGGAGGCCGAGCGCCAACGCTTCGACACCCTCGTCATGCACACTCCCCACGGCACCAGCCGCTTTCGCCTCCCGTGGACCTTCTCGACCTTCGACTATCGCGAGATGTGCCGGCTGCTGTGGCGGGATTGCGACGCCACCTTCGAAACCGCGAAGGTGAACGGCCGAGCGGCGGCGGAGAACGGCGACGGCATGCTGCGGATAGAGACCGACCGCGGCGTCCTCTCCTCCCCACTCGTCGTCGACGCGCTCGGCTGGCGCCGGATGCTGGCCAGCGGCGACGGCTACCAGCCGCCCGACGCGCCGCTCTCGCGCGGGCTGGAGGTACACCCGCACGGCTCGGGCGAGGATCTCGAGGTTTGGATCGACCGCCGCTACGTGCCCGCCGGCTACGGCTGGTCCTTCCCGGCGCGCGACGAGCTGCGAATCGGCGTCGGCTCCTTCGACCCCCGCTTCCATGTCCGTGAGACGACCGAGCTGCTGGCCGAGGACCTCGGCCAGGACCGGGTCCGCTACCAGGGCAACTGGATCCCGCACAAGCTGCGGCGCGCCACCGAGGGCGGCGTCTTCTTCGCCGGCGACTCGGCTGGCCACTGCCTGCCGCTCAGCGCCGAGGGGATCAGGACCGCCCTCTACTTCGGGATCGCGCTGGGGCGGGAGCTGCGCGGCGTCGTCGAGGGGCGGCAGAGCCGCGAGGAGGCGGCTGCCCGCTACGCCGAGTTCAACGACTCTCACGAGTGGAAATTCCGCTGGATGCTGCGTGTCCAGCGCCTCGTCCCGCGGGTGCCTCCGCGGCTGCTCGCACCGCTGATCCGCCTGATGGGCTCCAAGCGCTTCGTCGACTGGTCCTTTGGGCACTATCTGCGTATCGCGCCGCCCGAGTTCGTGGTCTCAGCGGACGAGAAGGATCGTCCCGGCCAGCAGCAGCGCAACGCCGAGGATGCGCCCGGGAGTGAGCGCGACCTGATCCAGGCCAAACAGGCCTAGCCGGTCGATCGCCACAGAGGCGGTGAGCTGCCCGGTGATCGTCGCCGCGGCAACTCCGCCCGCGCCGATCGCCGTCACCGCGATCAGCGCGTTGGTCACGTAGATGGCTCCGAGCAAACCCCCCAGCAGGTAGTACCAGCTGACGTCGAAGGTCGAACCAAGCCCGCCCGCCTTGCCGCTGAGCACGACTATCGCCGCCAGCGCGATCGTCCCCATTCCGAAGGAGACCAGCGCCGCCGGCAGGCTGCCCGTCGCCCTGCCCAGGCCGGAGTTGATCGGCGCCTGGAGGGCGATCAGCCCACCCGCAATCGCGGTCAAGATCACAGCCAGGCCCCGATCCATGGACTGGTGATATCAGGGCCATCGGCTGTGGGTCGGTCGGGATAGCCTCTACCCATGCATGGTGGGCAACCGTTGCTCGAGGGCGACCCTCTGACAGCAACCGCAGTCTCGATTTCCGGCCGCTCCGACGGCCGGCTCACCCTGCTCGACTGCGCGCGGGCATTTGCCCGCTTCCGCTCGCCTAAGGTGCTCGGCGCCTTCCTGGCTGTGATCCTCGCCGGACGGATCGCGATTGGCGACTGGAGCTGGCTCGACCTGGCGGTTGCCGGTCTGCTGATCGCCTCCCAGCCCTTCACCGAGTGGCTGATCCACGTCGGCCTGCTCCACTCCAAGCCGCGCCGGCTGGGCCCCTTCACGATCGACCTGCCTACCGCCCGTCTGCACCGCTGGCACCACCGTAACCCGACGGTGCTGGAAGCGGTGCTGATCCCCGGCTCGCTGATCGCCGGCTTCCTCATCCCTGTGATGCTGGCCATGTGGCTGCTGAGCTGGCCCTGGGTTCTCCTCGGCGGCAACCACCTGGCCCTGTGGCTGACCCTGATGGCGGTCAGCGCGGTGCTGACCGGCACCTACGAGTGGAGCCACTTCATCATCCACACCCCCTACCGGCCGAAGAGCCGCTATTACCGTTCGATCTGGCGCTCGCATCGCCTCCATCACTTCAAGAACGAGCACTACTGGTTCGGCGTCAGCTCCGACGCCGCCGACCGTGTCCTCGGCACCAACCCGGACCACAGCTCGGTGCCGAAGTCCGAGACCGCGAAGACGCTCGGCATCTCTTCCTGAGGCGGTTTCGTCGGCTGGCGTGATCTTCGGACGCCGGCCGGGTTGTGGGCAATGTGGCCAGCCGGCCGTGCCGGCCTGCTGTCATATGAACAGTCGAGCCATCGAGCTTGCAAAACCAAATGCCACCGCCCGCAGAAGGACTCGCCACACGACTCTTCCTCGGCCCGACCTTACGGGCACAGCCCGACAAGCGGCTTGTGACACTCGTCCGCGAGGGGTACGAAACCGCCTTCGAGGAGATCGTGAGGCGCTACGGCAAGCCGCTGACCCGGTATGCGGCGGCGATCGTCGGCTCGCGGTCCGAAGACGTCACTCAGGACGCCCTCTCCAAGGCGCTGCTGGCGCTGCGACGCGACGACGCGGAGATCGAGCTGCGGCCCTGGCTCTACCGGATCGTCCGCAACACGGCGCTCAACGACCTCCGCGACAACCCACCGCCGCCGGAGGCCCTGGCGGAGGCGATCGCCGGCGGGCGCAACCCGGCCGAGGAATTCGAGCAGCGCGAGGAGCTGGCCGACCTGATGAAGCGCCTGCGGGCGCTGCCGGAGTCTCAGCGCGCGGCGATCGTGATGCGGGAGCTGGAGGGCCTCAGCCACGAGGAAATCGCCGCCGCCCTGGACATGAGCGGAGGTGCAGCGCGCCAGGCGATCTACCGGGCGCGCCGGGCCCTTCGCGACGGTGTCGGGATGCTGGTGCCGCTGCCGCTGCTGCGCTATTTGGCGGAAACCGGAGACGGCGCCGGCGCGGCCGTTGCCGTCGCCGCGGGAGGGGGCGGCGCAGCGGGAGTGAAGGCGGCAATCGCGGTGGTGGCGACAGGAGCGGCGGTAACGACGGGGGTAGCCGTCCACAACGCAGACCGGCATTCCCCCGACACGGCGTCCGCCGCGGTCTACGGCAGAACACTGGACGAAGTTCAGCGTTCGCACGACATCTCCGCGGCTACGGAGGAGCAGTCGAGCGCCGGCCGCGAAAACAGCGACATCGCCGGCGAGGGGCCCACCGACCGACGTGACGGCTCCGGATCCGACGACTCCGGCCTCAGCCCCTCCCACTCCCACCGCGGGCGCGACGCCCACGGCGACCGCTCCGGGTCAGAGGTCGACCGGCACGACCCCGAGCGCGGTGAAGACCTGGAAAGCCACGAAAGTGGGCACGACGAACGCGATTCCAACGCCGAGGGCGTCACCTCGCATGAGGATGATCACCTCGAGGCCGCCGACGACTCCTCCTCCCAGGAGGCCCCATCGAGTGGGGAGGCCGAGTCGAACTCCGGCGAGTCGCGTGATTATCACGAGGGCTCCGTGTTCCCACCTGAGACGAACCAATCCCACCCGGAGCACCAGGAGGAGCAATGAACCGGCCACACAGTCTCAGGACCCTTCTCGTCACGGCGCTTGGCGCGCTGGCGCTGCTCGCGTTGCCGGCTGCCGCCGGGGCCAAGGTCAAGGACCGTAACCACGACCGGATCCCCGATCGCTGGGAGAGACGCCACCATCTCTCGTTGAATGTGAAGCAGACGCATCGCGATCAGGATCGTGACCATCTGCGCAACCGGGCCGAGTTCCTGGCCGACAACGACCCCCATGACGCCGACTCCGACGATGACGGAGTGGCGGACGGCGAGGAGAACGCCGGCACGATTCAGTCATTCGACGCGGAAACCGGACGTCTCGTCATCGACCTCTTCGGCGGCGACTCGGTGAGCGGCCTGGTGACCGATCAGACTGAGATATCTGAGATCGAGTGCGAGGGCGGGGATTCCGCGACGGCCTCCCACGATGGGGAAGACGGGACCGGCTCTGACTCGAGCGAGGGCGATGAAGACGAGGACGGCTCCGACTCGAGCGAAAGCGAGAGCCACGAAGGCCACGGTGAAGAGGCAGGAGACGACCACTCCGGGCCCGACTTGAGCTCGGGCGCGTGCGATGAGGGAGGCGGCTGCACGACCGCGGACCTGGTCGCGGGAGCCGTTGTCGAGGAGGCTGAGCTGAGACTGGCGAACGGCAGCGCCGTCTTCGAGGAGATCGAGCTGGGCGACTGAGCCCCGGACGGCTACTTGGCGTCGAGCCAATCGCTGCCGACGCCGACGTCCACCTCGAGCGACGGATCGAGCTGGTAGGCGGCGCACATCTCGCGCCGCACCAGCTCGGTCGCGTCGTCCATCTCCCCCGACGGGCCCTCGAACAACAGCTCGTCGTGAATCTGCAGGACGAGTCGGGTTTTCGTCCCGGCCTCCCCCAGCGCCCGGTGACAGCGGACCATCGCCACCTTGATGATGTCGGCGGCAGTGCCCTGGATCACGGTGTTCACCGCCAGGCGCTCGCCGAGGCGGCGGGTGTTGGGGTTGCCGGAGCGCAGCTCCGGGATCGCCCGGCGGCGACCCATCAGCGTCGTCACGAAGCCCTCCTCCTGGGCCTGCTCGACGATCTGCTGGCGGAAGGCGCGCACGGCGGGGAAGCGCTCCAAGTAGCGGGCGACGAACTCCTCTCCCTCCTTGCGCGGGATGTTGAGCCGGTCGGCGAGGCCGAACCCGGTGAGGCCATAGACGATGCCGAAGTTGACCATCTTCGCCTTCGAGCGCTGGCCGACGTCCACCTCCTCGCGGGAGATGTTGAAGACCTCCGCCGCGGTGGCCGCGTGGACGTCGTCGCCGGCGCGGAAGATCTCTTTCAGCACCTCCTCGTCGGCGACATGGGCCAGCACCCGCAGCTCGACCTGGCTGTAATCGGCGGAGAGCAGGCGAGCGCCGCGCTCGGCGACGAAGCAGCCGCGAACCGGGCGCCCAACTTCGGTCCGGATCGGGATGTTCTGCAGGTTCGGATTGGTGCTGGAGAGGCGCCCGGTCGCCGCAGTCGTCTGGTTGAAGGTGGTGTGGACGCGGCCGGTCTTGGGGTCGATCAACTCGGGGAGGGAATCGAGGTAGGTGTTCTTCAGCTTGGTCAGCTCGCGCCAGTGCTCGATCTTCTCAACGATCGGGTGCTCCTCGCGGATCTGGGCGAGGACCCGAGCATCGGTCGAGAAGCCGGTTTTGCCGCGGCGCTTGCGGGTCAGCCCCAACTCTTCGAAGAGGACCTGACCGACCTGCTGCGGCGAGCCGATCGTGAACTCATGCCCCGCCAGCTCGAAGATCTCCTTCTCCAGGGTGGCGATCCGCTCCCCGAACCCGGCGCCGACCTCGGCGAGGCGCTTGGCGTCCAGCTTCAGCCCCTCGCGCTCCATCGCGGCAAGGACATGGACGAGCGGCAGCTCGACGTCGCGCAGGAGGGGCTCCAACTCCAGCTCCTTGAGGCGCGGCCGCTGCTTCTCCGCCAAGGCCGCCACCAGCTGCGCCTCCTCGGCCGGCTCCAGGCCCGCTTCGCCGTCCTCTCCGTCAAGTGAGAGCTGGCCGTCGCCGTCATCCTCTTTCTTGGCAACGGACTCGGCGAGGCCGATGCCCGCGTCGGCGGCAAGCTCGGTCAGCTCATAGGTACGACGTTGCGGCTCCAGCAGGTAGGCGGCGACCATCGTGTCGTGGTCGAGCGCCAGCTCGACGCCTTCGCGGGCAGCGGCGGCAAGCAGGCCGTGGCGACCGCCTCCGAGCGACTTTGCGTCGTGGGCCACAAGCGACCGGCCGGCGAGGGCGGTCGCGAGCTCGTCGAGACCAGATGAGCCGGTGATCACCTTGCTGTCGATTGCGCCGGCCCAGCGATCGCCGGCGATCGCCAGCGCCGCGGGGCCCGTGTCGAGGTCGGCCGGGGTTCCCTCCACCGCCTCGACCTCCACCTCGGTCTCCACGCGGCGGCCCGGCAGAGCCTCCTCTTCGCCGAGCGCGTCCTCGAGCCGCTCGAGCACTGCACGCAGCTCGAACTCGCGCATGAACTCACGCAGGGCGCCGCGGTCGGGCTCGGCGACCATCACCTCGGCCAGGTCGATTCCGGTGTCGATGTCGTACTGAAGGGTCGCCAGCTGCTTGGAGACCCGGGCATCATCGGCGTGCTCGACCAGGTTCTGCTTGCGTTTGGCGCCGGAGATCTCGTCGACGCTCGCCAGCACCTTCTCCAGCGAGCCGAACTTCTGCAGGAGCTGCGTCGCGGTTTTCTCGCCGATCCCGGGAACGCCGGGAATGTTGTCTGAGGTGTCCCCTCGTAAGCCCATCAGGTCGGTGATCAGCTCCGGCGGCACGCCGTAGCGCTCGATCACCGCCTCGCGGTCGTAGACCTTGGTCTCGGTGATCCCCCGCGAGGTGCTCATCACCCGGATCCCGTCGCCGACCATCTGGTAGACGTCGCGATCGCCGGAGACGACCATCACCGGGATCCCCTGCTCCTGGGCACGGCGCCCGAGGGAGGCGATCACGTCGTCGGCCTCGTACCCCTCGACCTTGACGTTCGTGTAGCCGAAGGCCTCGACCAGGGGCATCAGGTGGGGCCACTGCTCGCGGAGCAGGTCCGGGCGCGGGGGCCGCTGCGCCTTGTAGTCCTCGTAGGTGACCTCCCGCCCCGACATTCCCGCATCCCAGGCGACGACCACCCCGGCCGGCCGGTGCTCATCGATGATCTTGACCAGCATCGAGGCCAGCCCATAGATCGCGTTCGTCGGTCGACCGTCCGAAGTGGCGATCGACTCGGGCAGGGCAAAGAACGCCCGGTAGGCAAGCGAGTTCCCGTCGAGCAGGAAAAGCTCGTGCGCGTCTTCGCTCATCGTCCGCCAACTCTATGGGGCGCCCTGGCGACTTCTTCGCGCATATCGCGAGTAAGTCGCCAGGTCAAAGAGACAACGCCTCGCGTAAGACCCCTGCAACGAACTCGGGCGCCTCGACGACCTGCCGACAGGAGAGGCGAATCACCTCGTAGCCGAGAGCGCGGATGAGCAGGGCCCGATCGTGATCGTCCTCGAAGGCCGCCCGGCCCCGGTGGAATCGGTAGCCGTCCGTCTCAACGACGAGCCGCTGCTCGCGCCAGAGGAAATCGGCAAGCAAGGGTCCGAGCGGAACGTTCACCGCCGGAGTCGGCAGGCGATGGCGGCGGCAGAGCTGGAGAAAGAGATACTCCAGCTCGCTGCGCGTCCCGTCGACGACAGCATCATTTCCCGACTTCAGACCCAGCACAGCCGCTTCGCGAACCGCGCGGCGGAGCACGTTTGCCGGCACGGCACGCCGAAGGTCGTCGAGCGTACGCGCCGGATTAGTCGTGGGGATGCCCCGCCGGCGGGTGACATGGCGCGGCTCGAGTGTCGCAGAGCGATGCAGGCGAATGCCTTTTCGCTTCGCCTTCCCGCTGTCACCGGGAACCGAAACGTCGACAGTGCCGCCAGCGGACGGCAGCAGCTTCCAAAGCGCAGCGGCCGTACGGTGGCTGACGACAGCCTCATCCCCGCATGCGAAGACGGCCGCCATCCACCGCCCTTCCACCGGAAGACCCCAGTGACCCACTGCGTAAACACCACGATGGATCCGGTGCAGGCGACCGGCTCGCACGCGCCTCGACACCGCGTCGTCGCTGAGGCCCGCATCCCGCAGCTGGCGAATCGAGATCACGCCGAACTGCGGCGCAGCGATCCCGGCAGCGACAAGGTCGGGTCTGGCGACTTCTTCGCGCATATCGCGAGTAAGTCGCCAGGTCGACCGACCTCTCCCCCGCCGGCCTGACTGCGAAGCCCATCAAGCGCCATGCAGCAACCCGACTCCGGGCACGAAGCGGCCGACGCTCGCGGCGTAGTCCGCATAGCTCTTGCCGAAGGTCTTCAGCAGGTGGGGCTCCTCGACGAGCCTGACCTGCAGCTCGATCGAGATCAGGATGCAGGCGAAGCCGATGAGGGCCATGGCGTTCGGGACCATCAGGAGAAGGCCGAGGACCGTCGGAATCAAGGCGCTGTAGATCGGGTTGCGGACGAGGCGAAACGGGCCGTCGGTTACGAGCCGGGTGCGCTCCTCGGGGTCGACGCCGATCCGCCAGGCATCGCCCATCGCGAGCTGGGCGCCGAAAGTGAGGAGGATCCCCGCCGCGGTGAGAAGGAAGCCGATCGTGTTGCCGACCATCCCGTCGAGCGCCGGCACCGGGTCGAGCACGCCGGCGAGGGTCAGAGCCGGCGCTGCGACCCCCGCCAGAAGAGAGAAGACGAAGAGGCTGCCGGCAAGCCGCTCGAGAGGGCCGGCGTTCGCGGGAAGGCCATGCACCCCGGTCGAGCCGGTGCGGCGAACCTGCAACGCCACCCGAACCCCAAAGGTGAGGGCCAGGTACACGCCGTAGAGGACCAGTGCCGCCGCCGCCATGCGACGGCGATCATAAGGCGCGGGCAGGCACAAGCGCTGAATCTGATTCGATAGCCGTCTATGGCTGGGAACCCCCCGCGAGTGAAGCGTCCATATCCGATTCTCCGCGAGCAAGCGGGGTGTGACCCTTGGCTGTAAGCGCTCAGTACAGCGTCACGATCCGCGTCGAGCTGGATGCGCGGCAGGAGCCTTTGGGCAAACTGACCGCGGCGATCGCCGAGGCGGGCGGGCAGCTGCAGGGAGTCGACCTCGTCCCCGGCGCCGGCGGCGAGGGCAAGCGCGTGCGCGAGTTCACTATCGACGCCCAGGACCGCGAGCACTGGGAACAAATCCTGCGCGGAATCGGCTCGACCCGCGGAGCGAAAGTGCTCGACTACGTCGACCGCACGATGCAGATGCACCGCGGTGGCAAGATCTCGGTGGAGAACAAGTACCCGCTGAAGACCCGCGACGACCTCTCGATGGCCTACACGCCCGGCGTTGCCCGCGTCTGCCAGGACATCCACGCCGACCGCAGCCGCGCCTTCGAGTACACGATCAAGAAGAACACCGTCGCCATCGTCTCCGACGGCAGCGCCGTACTGGGACTGGGGAACATCGGCCCCGAAGCGGCGATGCCGGTTATGGAGGGCAAGGCGATGTTGTTCAAGGAGTTCGCCGGCGTCGACGCCTTCCCGATCTGCCTCGACACCCAGGACGCCGAGGAGATCATCAAGACGGTGGAGCTGATCGCCCCCACCTTCGGCGGCATCAACCTCGAGGACATCTCCGCCCCGCGCTGCTTCGAGATCGAGGACCGGCTGAAGGAGTCGATCGACATCCCCGTCTTCCACGACGATCAGCATGGGACCGCGGTCGTGACCATGGCGGCGTTGTTCAACGCGCTGAAGATCACCGGTAAGCCGATCGAGGATCTGCGGGTGCTGGTGGTTGGCCTCGGCGCGGCCGGGGTAGCGGTGACCAAGATGATGCTCGCCTCTGGCGTCACCCATATCGTCGGCTGCGACCGCCGCGGAGCCCTCTCGACCACCCGCGAGGACTACGAGTCCGGTGAGATGAGCGGGATCAAGCGCTGGTATGCGGAGAACTCCAACCCCGATCAGTTGAGCGGCCAGCCGGCCGACGTGATCGAGGGCATGGATCTCTTCATTGGCCTCTCCGGCCCAGGGATCATCCCCCCGGAGGCCCTGGGCAAGATGAACAACGATGCGATCGTCTTCGCGATGGCGAATCCCAACCCCGAGGTGATGCCCGAGGACGCCGCTCCTTACGTCCGGATCATGGCCACGGGGCGCTCCGACTATCCGAACCAGATCAACAACGTGCTCTGCTTCCCAGGGATCTTCCGTGGCGCGCTGGATGCCGGCGCACCCCGCATCACCGAGGAGATGAAGCTGGCGGCAGCTCACGGGATCGCCCAGACGGTCACCGACGATGACCTCTCCGAGGACTACATCATCCCCAGCGTCTTCAATCGCGACGTCGCTCCCGCCGTCGCCAGGACTGTGGTCGAGGAGGCGCGCCGCGCCGGCATCGCCCGCTTCAGCGAGGAGACGGGGACCTTCTCCACCGTGGAGGTTGCTCCCCCGTCGTGAGAGTCCTCGTCACCGGAGCCAGCGGTTTCATCGGATCGGCGCTATGCGACGCGCTATTGGCCAGAGGCGACGAGGTGGTTGGACTGACGCGGGACCCGTCGAAGGGGAGGGGCGTCAACCCGACGATCGCCTGGCATGCCTGGGAGCCGGCTCTCGAGCGACCGCCGGCCGAGGCTTTCGACGGGGTCGACGGGGTGTTCAACCTGCTCGGCGAGAAGATCGACCAGCGCTGGACGGATGAGGCCAAGCAGCGAATCATGGAAAGTCGTCGCACAGGAACCCGCAACCTGGTCGGGACGATCGCCTCGCTGGAGCGCAAGCCGAAGGTTCTGGTCAGCCAGTCGGCGATCGGGGTCTACGGCAATCGAGGAGAGGCTCTCGTCGACGAGTCAACCGACTCGGGCAAGGGCTTCGACGCCGAGGTGGTTCGCGAGTGGGAAAAGGCTGCGCGCGGGGTTGAGAACAGCGGCGTGCGGCTGGTCCTCATCCGCACCGGCCACGTGCTCGACCTCCACGGCGGCCTGCTGGCGCGGATGTCAACCCCCTTCAAGCTCGGAGTCGGCGGTCCGATCGCCGGCGGTGGTCAGTACATGTCCTGGATTCACATCGACGACGAGGTTGGGATCTTGCTCTGGGCGCTCGACAACGACGCAGTCAGCGGCGTTATCAATGCGACCGCCCCCCACCCCGTTACCAACCATGAGCTGTCGAAGGCACTCGGCCGCGCGCTGAACCGTCCCGCGGTCGTGCCGGTTCCCGGCTTCGCGCTAAACCTGATGTTCGGCGGCGAGTTCGCGGAGGTGTTGAAGGGAGGACAGCGGGTGATCCCGCGGCGGGCGCTGGACCTCGGGTACGAGTTTCGACATCCGGACCTGAACGAAGCGCTAGCGAGCCTGACCTAGCTCGTCGCGCACGGACTCCCGCAGGCTGGAGGCATCGCCTGCCTGCCGAATCGCCCGCAGCAGAGTCGACATCGCGATCGAGCCGGAGGCGCCCGAGATTTGGGCGATTCCCGCGGCATCGAGGATCGTGGCGGAGAAACGGATCGGGGTCGGGCTCGGCTCGGCTATGTAGCCGACAGTGGTCGAGTCCTCGCTGGCGCGGCGGGCGTTTGCGCCTATGGTCGCCAGGTTCCAGCCGTTTTCGCTTGCCGCGCCCCGCAAGCAGACAGCGCGCACCCGGACATCCCCGGCACGGCCGTTGGCCCGGGCAAGCTCTCGAAGAGCACCCGCGCACTGCGGTTTGGCCACATAGACGCTGACGGTTGCCCCGCTGGAGACGCCGTCAGCCGCCCCACAGCCGGTGAAGCCGGCGAGCAGCACACAGGCGAGGAAGAGGACTGGGGCGCGGCGCACGGCCAGCGATCATAGACTCGGCGCCAATGCGAATTGGAGTCCTCACAGCCGGCGGGGACTGTCCCGGCCTGAACGCGGTGATCCGAGCCGTCGCCCGCTCGGCGATCGAGAACGGCGACGAGGCTGTGGGAATCCGCCGCGGATATCGGGGTCTCGCCGAAGGCGACTACCTGCCGCTCGACATGCGCGCCGTCTCGGGCATCCTCCACCTGGGCGGGACGATCCTCGGCACCTCCAGCTTCGAACCGATCCGCGAGGGGGCTGTCGAGCGAGTGCAACGAGCCTTCGCCGATGAGCGGCTCGACGCCGTGATCGCGATCGGGGGCGAGCACACCATGGAGATCACCAGCAACCTGCATGCCGAGCACGGGCTCCCCCTGCTCGGCGTTCCGAAGACGATCGACAACGACGTTGCCGGAACCGACTACACCTTCGGCTTCGACACCGCGGTGCAAATCGCCACCGATGCGATCGACCGCCTCCACACGACGGCCCAGTCCCACAACCGGGTGATGGTCGTCGAGGTGATGGGGCGCAACACCGGCTGGATCGCCGTCTATGCGGGGTTGGCCGGCGGCGCCGACGGAATCGTCATCCCGGAGGTCACAACCACGGTCGAGGACATCTCAGCGGGAATCCTCCGCCGCCACGAGCGCGGCAAGGACTTCTCGATAATCGTCGTCGCCGAGGGCGCGAAGCTGGCCTTTGCAAGTGGCGAGGAGCGCCTGATCCAGCCGATCAAGGAGACCGACGAGTACGGCTACCCGAGGCTGGGCGGGATCGGCGCAGCGCTGGCGACCGAGCTGGAGACGCGAACCGGATATGAGACCCGGGTCACCGTTCTGGGGCACGTGCAGCGTGGCGGCACGCCTACCTCGACCGACCGCATCCTCGCCACCCGCTACGGGGCGCACGCCTACGAGCTGGCCAAAACGGGTGAGCTGGGCAAGATGGTGGCGCTGAGAGGAGCCGAGATGACCGCCGTCCCCCTGGCCGAGGCGGGCGGGATCAAGGAGGTCGACCTCAGCCTCCTGGGCATAGCCAAGCGGTTCTTCACGTGAGAGACTGAGTGGCGATGAGCGACGCGGTCGATCTCCAGGCGGTCGGGAAAGTTCAGCAGAAAACCTGGTCTGAGGGCGACTTCGCAATGGTCGCCGGCCTGATCGTGATGGTCGCGGAGGAGCTTGCCGAGTCACTCGAGATCGTTCCCGGAGAGCAGGTCCTCGACGTGGCCTGCGGCAGCGGCAACGGAGCAATCGCCGCCGCTCGCCGCGCCTGGGGCAACACAACCGGGGTCGATTTCGTCCCCAGCCTCCTGGAGCGTGGACGGGAGCGCGCCGCCGCCGAGCGCCTCGACATCGAGTTCGTGGAGGGCGACGCGGTCGACCTTCCGTTCGAGGACAACGGCTTCGACGTGGTGATGTCGATCTTCGGCGCGATGTTCGCCGCCGATCAGCACAAGGCAGCGGAGGAGTTGCTGCGCGTCTGCAAACCGGGCGGTCGCATCGGAATGGCCAACTGGGTCCCGGATGGGGCTGTCGGCAGCATGTTCAAAACGATCGCCAAACACGCGCCGCCGCCGCCCGGGGTCGATTCGCCGCTGTTGTGGGGCACCGAGGATCGGCTGCGTGAGCTGTTCGGGGACGGGATCGCCGACCTGCAGGTCGAGCGCGCCGTGTCGCGCCAGCCGTTTCGCTCACCCGAGCATTGGCTGGACTTCTTCCGCACCTACTTCGGCCCGACGAAGATGGCCTTCGAACGGGTCGGATCCGAAGGTGAGGAGGCGCTGGCAGCCGATCTCATCGCCTTTCTCGAGGCGAGCAACACAGCGGGCGATCGCGCCCTCGTGCTCGAGGCCGAGTATCTGCGGGTAATCGCGACGAAGGCCGCTTAGGTTCTTAGGACTTCGGCTGCACGACGCGGATCGCCGCGCCGATGAAGAGGACCGTGAAGAAGACGAGGCCCGCAACCGGACCTCCCTGCCCGAAGGCGTAGGAGACCGTCATCGCGGCGAGCGCCAGGAAAAGAGTCACTACGAGTCCCATGCGGCGCTGATCCTAACTGGCGAGGGCGACGCGCGCCTCGCGCAGAAAGGTTGCGACGGCTTCCGCGGCAGTCTCGGCCGAGCCGGCCTCCGCGGCAGCGCGCACCAGGCGGCTGCCGACGATCACCCCATCGGCGATCTTCCCGACCTGAGCCACCTGCTCGGGCGTGCCGATGCCGAAGCCGACGGCGACCGGAACCTCGGCATCCGCCTTCGTCGCCGCGACCAAATCCTCGAGCTCCGAGGGGAGCTGTTCTCGCTCCCCCGTCGTGCCCACCGTGGAGACGACATAAACGAAGCCCTGGGCAGCGGAGCAGATGCTCGCCCGGCGCTCAGCCGGTGTCGTCGGGGCAAGTAGGGGCACGAGGGCCAGACCGGCGGCAGAAAGCGCCCCGCGCACCTCGCCGGCCTCCTCCAGCGGCAGGTCGGGGACGATTACCCCGGCAGCCCCCGCGCCGGCGGCGCTGCGCGCGAACCGGTCGGCGCCGCCGTGGGCCAGGACCATGTTCGCGTAGGCCATCAAGACCACGGGGACCCGCGCCGAAACCGACTCGCAGACCTCCAAGGCGGTGTCGAGGGTCGCCCCCCCGGCGAGCGCCTCGGTGGCAGCAGCGTGAATCGTCGGACCATCGGCGAGGGGATCGGAGAACGGCACACCGAGCTCGATCATGTCGGCGCCGGCATCGGCATAGGCGGCGGCGACCGCAAGCGAGGACTCGCGGTCGGGGAAGCCGGCCATCATGTAGGGCATCAGCGCGGCGCGGCCCTCCGATCGAGCCGCCTCAAAAGCCCCCTCGATCGTCATTGCGCGAGTACTTCCGCCAGATCCTTGTCGCCGCGCCCTGAAAGACAGAGCACGTCATAGCCCTCGCCGCCGCCGTTCTCCAGCAGCCAGGCGATTGCATGGGAGGACTCCAGAGCCGGGATGATCCCCTCCAGTCGCGAGAGCTCGGCGAAGGCGGCGAGAGCCTGTTCGTCGGTGACCGCGACGTATGTGGCGCGGCCGGTGTCGCGCAGGTGGGCGTGCTCGGGGCCGACGCCCGGATAGTCGAGGCCGGCCGAGACCGAGTGGGCCTCGAGGATCTGCCCCTCCTCGTCGGCGATCACCGAAGACAGCGAGCCGTGCAGCACCCCGGTGGCGCCGGCCTGCAGCGAGGCGCCGTGGCGACCACTGTCGAGCCCCTCCCCCGCGGCCTCGACGCCGATCAGCTCGACGGCGTCCTCGAGGAACGGAACGAAGAGGCCGATCGAGTTGGAGCCGCCGCCGACGCAGGCGATCGCCCGTGCCGGCAGGGCGCCCTCGGCGGCCAACGCCTGTTCGCGCGCCTCGTCGCCGATCACCCGTTGCAGGTCCCGGACCAATGCCGGGAACGGCGCCGGCCCCACCGCGGAGCCGATCACATAGTGGGTCGTCTCGACGTTGGCAACCCAGTCCCGGATCGCAGCGCTGACCGCCTCCTTGAGCGTCCTCGCGCCGGCCTCGACCGGCACGACCTCGGCCCCGAGCAGACCCATCCGCTCGACGTTTGGGCGCTGACGGCGGATGTCCTCTGTTCCCATGTAGACGACGCACTCGAGGCCGAGCAGCGCGCAGGCGGTTGCCGTCGCCACGCCGTGCTGGCCGGCGCCGGTCTCGGCGATCACCCGTGGCTTGCCCATTCGCTGCGCCAAAAGCGCCTGGCCGATCGCGTTGTTGATCTTGTGGGCACCCGTGTGGGCGAGGTCCTCGCGCTTCAGGTACACCCGGCGCCCCACGCGCTCGGAAAGCCGTTCGGCAAGGTAGAGCGGCGTTGGGCGGCCGATGAAATCGCGGTGCAGGAGGCGCAGGCGCTCGCCGAAAGCCTCGTCCTCGCGGGCCTCGGCCCAGGCCGCGGTCAGCTCGTCGAGCGCAGCGATCAGCGTCTCGGGCACGTAGCGGCCCCCGTAGGGGCCAAATCGAACGTCAACTTCCGCCCGCGTACTCTGCTCTCGTTCGCTCGCACTCATAGTCACCGGTCATCTTGCTCGCTCACTCCCGCGTCCGCCGCGGGCGGGTGAACCCTTTCAGGCTTTGGCCACCTCATGCGCGGCCTCGAAGAAGGCTTCCATCAGAGCGTGGTCCTTGCGGCCGGGCTCGGCCTCGACCCCGCTCGCGACATCGACCGCGTAGGGATGGGCGACGGCGATCGCCTCGGCGACGTTCTCGGGCCGCAGCCCGCCGGCGACGATCGCCGGGATCTCGGAGCGATGCTCGCCCAGCAGGCTCCAGTCGAAGCTCTCTCCCGTCCCGCCCCAAAGCCCTTTGCCCTTGCGGTCGAAGAGATGGAAGTCGGTGCGGAAGGCCTCGGCGTTGTGGATGTCGGCGGCGCTGGCGACGTGGATCGCCTTGATCACCTTGACCCCGGTGCGCCGCGCCACCTCGGCGCAGAAAGACTGCCCCTCCTGGCCGTTGAGCTGGACCATAGTCAGGCCGGCGTCCTCGACCGCCTTGTCGACCTCGTCCAGCTCGGGGTTGACGAACACCCCCACCACCTCGCACTTGCGTTTGAAGGCGGCCGCGATCCGCACAGCCTCCGCCGGCTCGCACGCCCGCGGGCTCTTCGCGTAATGGATCAGCCCGATCGCCCAGGCGCCGAGGCGCACAGCCTCCGCCGCGTCATCGAGGTTCGTTATTCCACAGATCTTGACCCGCACCCCTCCAGGGTACGGGAGGGCCTATTGCGCCGAGGTCGGGCGCTCACCCAGCGTCACCGTGAAGCTCTTCGTATCGCCGCCCCGCAGGACGGTCAGGTCAAGGGGGTCCCCGGGCTTGGCGGCGTTGACGACATTCACGATCTCGTCCATCGTGGCGATTTTCCTGCCGTTCGCCTCGGTGATGATGTCGCCGCCAAGGCTGACGCCTGCCCCATCGATCGTCGCCGATGTGTCTCCGCCCCGAATGCCCGCCTTGGCAGCCGGCCCGCCCTTGACCGCCTCCTGGACCAACACACCCTGGTTGGCAGGCAGGTTGATCGCCCGCGCCAGGTCCGGGGTGATGGTGGCGCCGCTGATGCCGAGGTAGGCATGGGTGACCCTGCCGTCGCTCTTCAGCTGCTCGGCCACGTCGCGGGCCGTGTTGATCGGCACCGCGAAGCCGATGCCGACGTTGCCCTGCCCACCGCCACCGGTCTCGATCTGGGAGTTGATGCCGATCACGCTGCCGGAGGAGTCGATCAGCGGGCCGCCCGAGTTGCCGGGGTTGATCGCGGCGTCGGTCTGGATCACGTTGGAGATCGCGAAACCGTTCGGGGCCTGGATCTGCCGCTGCAGAGCGGAGACGATGCCGCTGGTGACGGTGCGGTCGAGGCCGAAGGGGTTGCCGATCGCGACCACAGGGTCGCCGACCTGGACCTTCGAGGAGTCGCCGAGAGCCAGAGGGTGGAGCTGATCGGTCGGTGCGTCGACCTTCAGGAGCGCGACGTCGGTGGCGGGATCGGTGCCGACCACCTCGGCGGAGTGGGTCGCCTCCGATGAGCCGAGCTTGACCTGGATCCGATCTGCGCCCTCGACCACGTGGCTGTTGGTCAGCACGTGACCGTCGGTGTCGATCACGAATCCAGAGCCGGTCGCCGTCCCGCCCCCCTGCGGCTGGCCGAAGGGGTCGAACGGGGATGGCGCCTGAACCGGCTGCTCGGCCTGTATGAAGGCGACCCCCTGCCCATCTCGACGGTAGATCTGGTTGACCAGGTTGGAGTCCTCGCTCTTGTCGGCGGCGGGAGCTGCGAGCGGCGCGGCGATCGTGGTGGTCGAGCCGCCCTGCGACTCGACCCAGCCTGCCGAGATCGCGACCCAACCGAACGCGGCGACAACGGCGCCACCGAGCAGCGCCGAGCCGAATGAGGTGCGGAAAAACCGTGGTGTAAAGCGCATGGCGCGATGATGCAACCGTGCGCTGAGCCTCCCCTAAACGAACCTCAAACGCTTTCTAAATTCGCCGCCTGGCGACTTCTTCGCGCATATCGCGAATAAGTCGCCAGGTCAGGGCAAATGGTGCTCGCGGGTGCCCTCGTCGGCGCCGGTCAGCTCGCGGGCCTTGGCCTCGGGGTCCTCGGCGGACATCAGCGCCGAGCCGATCAGGACCGCGTCGACCCCAACCCGCTCCAGCTCCTCGAGCTCGGCACGGGTCGAGATGCCGCTCTCGGCGACCACCGTCTTGCCGGCGGGGACATCGGGCATCAGCTCGTAGGTGGTGGCGATATCAACCTCCCCGTTATCCAGGTTGCGGTTGTTGATCCCGATCACCTCGGCGTCCAGCTCAAGCGCGCGCTCCAGCTCGGCCGAGTCATGGACCTCAACCAGGCAGTCGAGGTCGAGTGCCTTGGCCTCCTCCCCCATCTCCCGCAGGCGGCGGTCGTCCAGCGCCCAGACGATCAGCAGCACTGCGTCGGCCCCGTTCACAGCCGCCTCGTAGAGCTGGTAAGGATCGACGATGAAGTCCTTGCGCAGGATCGGCAGGTCGCAGGCGGCCCGGGCGGCGCGAAGATCCTCAAGCGATCCACCGAAGTGATGTTCGTCGGTGAGCACTGAGAGCGCCGCTGCGCCGCCCCTCTCGTAGGCGGTCACCTGGTCCGCCACTGCCGCCGACGCAGAGATCTCACCCGCGCTCGGCGAGCGGCGCTTGAACTCGGCAATCAGCGAAAGGCCGGGGCGCACCAGCGCCTCGCTGAAGGGCCGGTCCTCGCCGCGAGCGTGAAGGCGGGATTCCAGGTCGGCCTGGGGGACCGCCCGGCGGCGCTCCTCCACTCCCTCCCGTGCCGCGGAGATGAGCTGCTCGATCATTCCCACTTGAGGAGAAAGCCTAGTCGGAGCGCGGGGCGGTCGCTGCAATCAAGCGGTCGAGAATCTCGACCGCGGCGCCTGTGTCGATCGCGGTCGCGGCCTTGGCGACGCCTTCCTCGAGGCTTTCGGCCTGACCGCCGACGTAGATCGCCGCCCCCGCGTTGAGCAGAACCAGGTCGCGACGGGGGCCGCTCTCGCCATCCAATACCGAGCGTGAAGCGGCGGCATTCTCCTCCGGCGTGGCGCCGGCAACCTCCTCCAGCGGCGCCTCCGCGAGCCCGAACTGGCCCGGCTCGACGAACCACTCTGACGTTCCCCCCTCGGCGACCTCGATCACCCTGGTGCGGGCCGAGATCGACAGCTCGTCGAGGCCGTCCTCGGCGGCCACCACCAGCGCCCGCTCGCTGCCAAGGCCGACCAGCGCCTCGGCGATCGTCTCCTGGTAGTGGCGGTCGGAGACACCGAGCAGCTGCCGGTCGGCGCCGGCCGGGTTGGTCAACGGGCCGAGGAAGTTGAAGATGGTCCGCACCCCCAGCTCTTTTCGCACCGGCACCACGTGTGCCATCGCCGCGTGGTGGCGGGGCGCGAACATGAAGCCGAAGCCGATCTCCTCGATGCAGCGGGCGACCGCGTCGGGGTCGAGGTCGATCTCCATGCCCAGCGCCTCGAGCAGGTCGGCGGAGCCGCACTTGCTCGTGTTGGATCGGTTGCCGTGCTTGGCGACCGCGCAGCCGGCGCCGGCGGCGACCAGCGCCGCGGTGGTGGAGACGTTGAAGGTCGACGGCCCGCCCCCCGTGCCGGCGGTGTCGACCAGCTCCACCCGCGAGGTCTCCACATGCGCGGCGAGCCTGCGCATCGTCCGCGCCAGGCCGACCAGCTCGGGAACCGTCTCCCCCTTCGCCCGCAGCGCGATCAGGAAGGCACCGGTCTGCACCGGGTCGGTCCGCCCCTCCATGATCTCGGCCAGCACCGCCGAGGCATGATCGGCGGTCAGGTGGTCGCCGCGGCAGACCGCGTCGATCGCCCGGGTCACCACATCATTTGGCATTGCCACCTCCCAGGAAGTTCTTCAGTAGGTGCATCCCCTGCGGGGTCAGGACCGACTCGGGGTGGAACTGGACCCCCTCGGCCGGCAGCTCGCGGTGGCGGGCGCCCATCACCACGTCGCCCAGGGTGGCGCTGACCTCGAGCACGTCGGGCAGGTCGGGATCGGCGACGAGCGAGTGGTAGCGGCCGGCGACCAGCGGGCTCGGTAGCCCCGCGTAGATCGTCCTGCCGTCGTGCTCGATCTCCGCGTCCTTGCCATGCACAGGCTCACCCTGCACCGTGCGCCCGCCGAATGCCTCGACCAGCGACTGGTGGCCGAGGCAGACGCCAAGGACCGGCGTGCCTGCCTCGGCGAAGGCGCGAATCGCCTCGACCGAGATCCCCGCCTCTGCGGGAGTGCAGGGGCCCGGCGAAACGACGAGCCGGTCCGGCTTGCGCGCCAGCAGTTCCTCGACCGTGACCTTGTCGTTGCGCACGACTTCGATCTCGGCCCCCAGCTCGCCCAGGTACTGGACCAGGTTGTAGGTGAAGCTGTCGTAGTTGTCGATTACGAGGACCTTCATGCCCAGTCCGGTTGTTCGCAGGCCAGCTCGACGGCACGGAAGACCGCCTTGGCCTTGTTGACCGACTCGTTGTACTCGTAGGCCGGCTTGGCGTCGGCAACGGTCCCACCGCCGGCCTGCACGTGGATCTGGCCGTCCTTGACCACGACCGTGCGGATGTGGATCGCGGTGTCGAGGTCACCGCTCCACGAGAGGTAGCCGATCGCGCCTCCGTATGAGCAGCGCTTGATCGGCTCCAACTCGTCGATGATCTGCATCGCCCGGACCTTCGGCGCGCCGGACAGCGTCCCGGCGGGCAGAGCGGAGCGCAGTACGTCGAGGGCACTGACACCCTGGCGCAGGGTGCCAGAGACCTGGCTGACGATGTGAAGGACGTGGGAGTAGGTCTCGACCACCATCAGCTCGTCGACCTTGACGCTGCCGTACTCGCAGACGCGGCCAAGGTCGTTGCGGCCGAGGTCGACCAGCATCACGTGCTCAGCCCGCTCCTTAGGGTCGTTGATCAGCTTCTCGGCGAGGCGGCGGTCCTCGTCTTCGCTGCGACCGCGGGGCGAGGTGCCCGCGATCGGCCGTGCCTCGACCCGGTTGCCGCTGACCTTGACCAGCGGCTCCGGCGAGGCGCCGGCGATCTGGAAGTCGCCGAACTCGAGGAAGTACATGTAGGGCGAGGGGTTGACCGCCCGCAGGCCGCGGTAGACCGAGAAGGCCTCGACCGGCGCCGGGGCCGAGAAGCGCTGCGAGGGAACGACCTGGAAGGCGTCGCCGGCATGCACGTACTCGATGATCCGTTCGACCGAGGCTTCGAACTTCTCGCGCTCCATATTGGAGACGAACTCCGGCGCCTCGGAGACCGAAGGGTGCTCCGGGACCGGCACCGCGCCGCGCAGCCTGCCCCGCATCTCGGCGATTGTCGCCGCCGCCCGCTCGTAGGCGGCGTCGATCCCGCCCTCTTCGTCTGTGAAAGCGCAGGCGAGGATCGTCAGCTCGTGCCGCAGGTGGTCGAAGATCACCATCGCGTCGGTCACCATCAGCGCCATGTCGGGCAGGCCGAGCGGATCGGGGTTTGGCTCCCCCAGCGGCTCCACCGTGCGCACGAGGTCGTAGCCGAAGAAGCCCACCGCGCCGCCGGCGAACGGCGGCAACCCGTCGACCGGGGCAAGTCGGAAGCGCTCCATGTATTCGGCGACCGCGGCGTAGGGATCGGGGGCGTCCCGGGCGCCGTCCTGAGCGCCGGTCAGCACCCCATCGCTCCAGCGCAGCACCACCCGCGGCCGGAAGCCGGCGAAGGAGTAGCGCCCGACCTGTCCCTGCTCCGCGGACTCGAGCAGGAAGCAGGGCGCCCCCGCCGGCTCGGCGGCGCGCAGCTTGAGGAAGGCGGAAACCGGCGTTTCGCAGTCGTCGACGAGCCGGGCGCGAACGGGGACAACGTTGCCCTGCTTGGCCAGCTCGCGAGCCTCCTCGAGGCTCGGCTCGAGCCTCAGCTCCGATTCAGCGGCGACGGCCATTCAGCACTTCCATCACCGCGGACTGCGGCACCTCGCGGGAGGCCAGCAGCACGCTGAGGTGGTAGAGCAGGTCGGCCGCTTCCTCGGCGACCCGCTCGTCGCTCTCCTCACGGGCGGCGCGCACGACCTCCTCCGCTTCCTCTTCCACCTTCTCGCCGACCAACCCCGGGTCGTCGAGCAGTTTCACCGTGTAGCTGCTCTCGGGCCGCTCGACGGCGCGGCTGCGCAGGATGCGCTCCAGCTCCGGCAGCGCCTCGTGGGCGAGCGGGGCATGCTCGCCGTCGCCCAACTCGCGGTAGAAGCAGCTTCGCTCGCCCGTGTGGCAGGCCGGACCGGTCGGCTCGACCAGGGCCAGGATCGCATCGCCGTCGCAGTCGTAGCGCAACTGGCGCAGACGCAGGAAGTTGCCCGAGGTCTCACCCTTGTGCCAGATCTCCCCACGTGAGCGGCTGTAGAAGTGGAGGTCTCCCGTCTCCACACTCAGGCGCAGGGATTCCTCGCTGACGTAGGCGAGCGTCAGCACCTCACCGGTGGCGAAGTCCTGCGCCACGCACGGCACCAAGCCTCGCTCGTCGAACTGAACCTCTTCGAACATCAACGCATCGTAGTTACTCGATTCCCAGCCGATCCAGCAGGTCCTTGTCGCGGCGCCAACGGTGCCGGACGCGGACCTGGAGATCGAGGTGGACCTGAGCGCCCAGCTCCCGCTCCAGCGAACGCCGTGCCGCGGCACCGATCTCGCCGACCTTCGCACCCCCCTTGCCGATCAGGATCCCCTTCTGCGACTCGGTCTCCACCCAGATCTCAGCCCGCACGGTGACCAGCCCGTCCTCGCGGGGAGAGATCTCCTTGACCGAGACCTCAACAGAGTGCGGAATCTCCTCGCGGGTGCGGTTCAGGACCTGCTCGCGGATCAGCTCGGCGAGCAGGACCTCGCTCGACTGGTCGCTGCTGTCCTCGGGCGGGTACAGGTACGGGCCCTCCGGAACCAGCTCCCCGAGACACTCGACGAGCGCTTTCAAACCCTCGCCGCTGCGGGCGCTGACCGGAAAGACCTCGTCGACCCCATCCAGCTCCGCCGCCTCCGCCAACACCGGCACCAACTCGTTGGGGCCGACCCGGTCGCACTTGTTGACCGCGCAGACCACCGGCATATCGGCACCCGCGCTGAGCAGGGCACGGGCAATGAAGCGGTCGCCGGGGCCGATCCCCTGCTCGCCGTTGACGACGAAGAGGGCGACGTCGGAGTCGGCCAGCTCACGCTCGACCCGGTGCTGCATCCGTTCGGTCAGGACATCGCGGGGGCGCTGCACGCCGGGTAGGTCGACGAGGACAAGCTGCCTGCCGGCCTCGCTGTCGGTGGCGACGCCGCGGATCGCCCGCCGCGTGGTCTGCGGCCGCACCGAGACGATCGCCACGTGCCCGCCGACGATCGCGTTGACCAGCGTCGACTTGCCGACGTTCGGCCGACCCGCAAGCCCAACAAAGCCACTGCGCTGCCTCATCGGCTCTCGTTCGCTCCCGCGTCCGGGGGCAGTGCCCTGAGAATCTCGTGCTGGAGCTCCAGCATCTGACCCCGGTCTGTCTCGTGGTCGTAGCCGCAGAGGTGCAGGACTCCGTGGACCGCGGCCTCGGTGACGTCGGAGCAATGCTCGGGGCAGATCGCCACGTCGCCGAGCTCCCTCGGCCCTGGTGTCGGGGCGGTCTCGTCGATCGGGAAAGCGAGCACATCGGTCGGGGCGTCCCGCCCCCGGTGCTCGCGATTCAGCTCGCGGATGCGCTCCGCGCCGACCAGCTCGACCGCAAGATGGCCATCGAGGACCCCGGCGGCCGCGAGGGTCGCCTCAACCGCAGCGCGCAACTCGACGGGAACGTCGGAGAGGTCAGTCGTCATCCGCCGCTGGCGGGCTTTGCTTTTTTGCGTGCTCGCCGTACGCGGCAACGATCCGCTGCACCAGCTTGTGGCGAACGACGTCCTCGCCGCCGAAGTGAACGAAGGAGATGTCCTGGACCGAGTCGAGGATGTCGCGCACGACGACCAGGCCGGAGCGCTGGTCCGTAGGCAGGTCTACCTGGGTGATGTCCCCGGTGACCACCATCCGCGAGTTGAAGCCGAGCCTGGTGAGGAACATCTTCATCTGCTCGGGGCTGGTGTTCTGCGCCTCGTCGAGGATCACGAAGGAGTCGTTGAGGGTGCGACCGCGCATGAAGGCGAGCGGCGCCACCTCGATCACGCCACGCTCGAAGTAGCCGTTGACGCGATCGGGGTCGAGCATGTCGTAGAGGGCGTCGAAGAGCGGCCGCAGGTAGGGATCCACCTTGGCCTGGATGTCGCCCGGCAGGAAGCCCAGCCTCTCCCCCGCCTCCACCGCCGGCCGGGTGAGGATGATCCGCTGCACCTCGCGCTCGGCGAGCGCGGCGGCGGCCATGGCCACGGCGAGGAATGTCTTCCCGGTGCCCGCCGGGCCGACGCCGAAGGTGATCGTGTTGCGCCGGATCGAGTCGACGTAGCGCTTCTGGTTCAGCGTCTTCGGTGCCACCTTCGTGTTGCGGTGCCGCCAGACCACGTCCTCCAGCACCCGTGCCGGGCTCTCGTGGGCGTCGAGGGCGCCCGTCACCGCTTCGATCGTCCCCGGCGCCACCTCGTGCCCCTGCTCGATCAGGTCCACCAGCTCGTCGACCACGGTGGCGGCAGTCTGCACGTCGTCGCTGGACCCGTCCAGGGTCAGCACGTTCCCGCGCAGGTGGAAGTCGCAATCGAGGTGGCCGCGGAGGGCGCGCAGCACCGCGTCCTCTGAGCCGGCCAGCTCGGCGGCGACCGCGTTGTCGAGCGTCAGCTGCCTACGAGCCAAGTCGCTCCCGCACCGCGGCGCTGACCCGCTTGCCGTCGGCGCGTCCCTCCACGCGCGGCATCAGCGCGGACATCACCTGCCCCATCTGCTTCATCTCGGTGGCGCCGGTCTCGTCGATCGCCGCGTCCACCAGCGCGCCCAGCTCCCCGTCGCCGAGCTGCTCGGGCAGGTAGGCGGCGATCATCTCGGCCTCGTCGCTCTCGGCCTGCGCCTGCTCCCGGCGCCCGGCGTCGCGGTAGGCCTGCGCCGCCTCCAGCCGCTTCTTGCGCTCGCGCTGCAGGACGGCGATCTCGTCTCCCTTGCCGAGCTTCGCGTCCTGCTGGAGGGAGTCGACGATCATGCGCAGCGCCGAGGCACGCTCGCGCTCGCCGGCCTTCATCGCCGTGCGCACGTCGGCCCGCACCTGCTCTACGACACTCACCGCACTAAGGGTAGTCGGCGCGCAGATCGACCTGCTCGACCGTGCCCAGCGGCATCTGCAGGAAGCGGGTCCCGAGCGCGCGGAAGGAATCGACGTCGCCGCTGCACAGGAAGCGGTAATCGCCTTCCTCGGGCCGCTCCCGGCCGAGCCCGCCTGCGGCGAGCGTGCGCTGCACCGCCGCGGCCACCGCGTGCCCGCCGCTCACCAGGCGCACGTCGCGCCCGAGGATGCGCTGCAGCATCGGCGCCACCAGGGGGTAATGCGTGCAGCCGAGGATCAGCGTGTCCACTTCCTTCTGCCGGAGCGGCTCGCAGTAGCCCCGGGCCATCTCGACCACGCTCTCGTCGAAGTGCGTCCCCTCCTGGATGAAGGGGGCCAGATCGGGGGCCTCGACCTCGATCACGTCCAGCGCCCTCCCCTGCGCTTCCAGGGCGCGCCTGTAGGAGCCGCTCTCCACCGTGTTGGGCGTGGCGAGGACGCCGATGCGCCCGCTGTCGGTGATGGCGGCGGCGATCTCCGCCTGCGGCTCCACCACGGGCACCACCTCGACGCCGCGCTCGGCCGCCACCTCGCGGGTCACGTCGGCGCCGATCGAGGTCGCCGTGTTACAGGCGATCACGAGCAGCTTGGCGCCGCGGTCGAGCAGCAGCCGGGCGATCGCCGCGATGCGCCGGCGCAGCAGCTCCGGGTCGCGCGAGCCGTAGGGGAACATCGCCGTGTCGCCGAGGTAGACGAAGTCCTCCTGCGGCAGCGAGACGAGGCACTCGTGCAGCACGGTGAGGCCGCCCACGCCCGAGTCGAACATCGCGACCGGCTGGGCGGGAGAAAGCTCTGAGGCGCGCGCGGACAGAGCCGTCAGGGCTTGACGGTCATGAAGAAGATCGTCACCACCACGGCCAGCCCGGCCAGGCTGCCGACCCGTCCGATCCGCTGGCCGAGCGCCGTGAACTCGTCGCTGAGCGTGCCGCCGTCCGCCAGGTCCCGTTCGGCCAGGGCGCGCGCCCGCCGGACCTGCGGCACGAAGAACGCGTGCTGCAACCCGAGCAGGAGCAGGATGGCGATGAAGCCTACGACGATGAAGAGTTCGCCGCCGTCCCACGATCCCTTGGCCATGACATAGATGCCGGCGACGAGCACGACCAGGGCGCCCGGCAGGCTCAGATAGCGGTCGACCTTCTGGATCCCCGCGAGGATTGCCGGGGTGGCGCGGGGGTGCTCGGGCACCACCGAGAAGAAGAAGCCGTAGCCGAAGGTGGGGCCGAAGGCGAGCACCACGGCGAGGATGTGGATGAATAGCCCGACGCCGTAAGCGGTGATCGTCGCGAGCATGGCCAGGAACGATATCGGCCGCTCAGGCGGGCGCCAGCAGAAGCGCCACCCAGTCGCCGTCGCGCCGCCGCTCCCCCTCGCCCAGGCCGGCGGCCGCGAACGCCGAGAGCGTCCGGTCGACCTCGTCGGGCAGCAGGCCGGAGCAGACCAGGCTGCGGGGCGGCGCGCCAGGGTCCATCCCGGCGGCGACGGCTTCCAGCGCAGTGGGGCGCATGTTGGCCACGACGGTGGGCGCGAGCGCGGGGAGCTCCCGGCCCAGGTCACGGCGCTCGAACTCCGCCTCGACGCCGTTCGCGGCTGCGTTGGCGGCGGCGGCCTCCACCGCGGGCGCCTCGCGGTCGTAGCCGCGCACCGGCGACCAGCCGAGCCTTGCGGCGGCGATCGCGAGCACGCCCGAGCCGCAGCCCAGGTCGACGAGGCCGCCCTCGGCTCCGCCGGACTCGGCCAGCTCCAGCAGCAGCTCCAGGCAGAGGCGCGTCGTCGGGTGGGCGCCCGTGCCGAAGGCGCGGCCGGGATCGACCACGACGTCCACGGCGCCGGGACGCGGCTCCTCCCAAGAGGGCCGCAGCCAGAGCCGCCCGCCGACCAGGAGCGGCTTGTGGAAGTCCTGCCAGCGGTCGGCCCAATCGTCGGGGACCTCCGCCGCCACCACCTCGACCAGGCCGTCGCCGGCCGCGGCCTCGAGCTCGCCGACCTCGGGCAGCTCGCCCTCCCCCCCGTAGATCGCGTACTCGACGTAGCCGGGGCCGCTCTCCTCCTCCACGCCGTTCGGCGCCAGGACGGTCAGCTCGGCGAGAACCAGCTCCGCCTGCTCGGGCCGGCACCTCACCGCCAAACGGATCAGGAGGCCACCCCCGGACGCAAGAGCGAGGCCACCCCCGGACGCGGGAGCGAGGCCCTGTCCATTTCTGTCTCTTCAGGGCCGAGCGGGAGCAGAGGAGGTGGCCTTACAAGTCAATGGAAGAAGGAGTGGCGCATGCGCGAGAAGAAGCCCTCCTCGCCCGAGCGCCGCCGCGAGCGCAGGTTGCGCGGCCCGAGGCTCTCGTTGAGCCGCTCGGCCAGCTCGCGCTGCTCCTCGGAGAGGTCGGTGGGGACGATCACGTGCACGGCGACCACGATGTCGCCGGGCGGGCCCCCGTTGCTCCCCGGCATGCCGTGGCCGCGCAGCGCCAGCCTGGTGCCGTCCTGGACCCCGGGGGGGAGCTCGATCGACCGCGGCCCCTCCTGCGTCGGGACCTCGATCGTCGCCCCCAGCATCGCCTCGATCGCCGAGATCTCGGTGGTGTGGAGGAGGTCGCGCCCCCGCATCGGGCCGCGGCGCACCTCGAAGCCGAAGCCGCCGCCGAAGAAGGCCTGGAGGATGTCGTCGACCGAGGTGAAGGCGTCGTTGCGGATGCCGGCGGCGCCCACGCCCTGGTGGCCGTAGGCGTCGTAGGCGCGCCGGCGCTCGGGGTCCGAGAGGACCTCGTAGGCTTCGGCGGCTTCCTTGAACTTCTCCTCGGCCTCCGGGTCGTGGTCGTTGACGTCGGGGTGCAGCTCGCGCGCCAACCGGCGGAAGGCCTTCTTTATCTCCCCCTTGTTCGCGTCCCGGTCGAGGCCGAGGATCTCGTAATAGTCGCGCGGCATCTGCCTACTCCCCGTAGACCAGCTCGCAATAGCGCGAGAGCTCGCGCGCGGCGACGCGCACCGAGGCGATCGCCGTGGCGTAGTCCATGCGCAGCGGCCCGACCACGCCGACGGCCCCCAGGTTGCGGTGCGCCAACCCGTAGTTGGCTCCGACCACGCTGACCGAGCGCAGCTCCGGCTGCGGGTTCTCAGCTCCGATCCAGAGGAAGACCGAGCGCCGGTCGAGCGCCGAGCGCAGCATGCCGAGCACCCCGGCGCGCCGCTCGAGGGCCGTCATCAGGCGGTCGGCGCGCGGCAGCTCCTCCAGGTGCTGCTCGGAGAGCAGCCGTGAGGCGCCGTCGGTGTACAGGGTCTCCGCCGCCGCCGGCTCCAGCTCGGTGAGGGCGGGCGCGAGCCGCTCGAGGAAGGCGGCCTCGACCGCGCCCAGGTTCGGGTCGGCCAGGCGGCCGGCGATCATGCGGGCGCCGACGTCCATTCCGGTCAGCGACTCGTTGAGGTAGCTGGAGGCCCACTCCACCAGACCAGGGTCGACCTGTCCCTCGAAGTCGAAGACCCGCTTGGTCACCCCCCCCGTCGAGGTGATCGCGATCACCATCACCTGGCTCGGCTGCAGCCTCAGCACCTCGACCCGGTGGATGGTCGCGGCGGCCAGCGGCGGGGCGGTGGCGAGCGCCATCAGGTCGTTGATGCGGGCGAGGGCCGTCGTGGTCTCCCTCATCGCCTCGTCGATCTCGCGCCGCAGCCGTGAGAGGCGCAGCTCGACCCCCGCGTCCGGCACCTCGCCGCGCTCCATCAGGCGGTCGACGTGGTAGCGGTAGCCCGCCTCCGTCGGCACGCGTCCCGCCGAGGTGTGCGGGTGGGTGAGGTAGCCGACGGCCTCCAGCGCCGCCAGCTCCGCGCGCACGGTGGACGGCCCCCACTCCACCTCGGGGCGATCGGCGATCGTCTTCGAGGCAACCGGGCTGCCCGACGCCAGGTAGGCGTCGATGACCAGCTTGAGGATCAGCTCCTGTCGCTCGGAAAGCATCGGCCCACCATTCTAGGAGCGGGCCGAGCGCGGCCCGGGGCTACAGCTCGAGCTCGGCCTCGGCGTTGCGGATCGTCTGGTTGTCGCCCTGCGCCGCGACGGTGTCGATCACGGCGCGGCCGTCCTCGACCGATTTGACGCTGCCGGTGACCACGATCTCGGTCTCCGGCGCGCCCATCCCGCGGAACTGCACCGAGAGGCGCCTGAGCGCCCTGGGGTCGCCGCCGACCGCTTGGGCGTTTGCCCGCGCCACCAAC